>JBEKPR010000072.1:0-3050 GCA_049520555.1 Candidatus Korobacteraceae bacterium | reverse complement strand
CATTGACCCGGCATTCCAAGTTCAGATTGTCGGGATCAACCTGCTCGGCGGTGACGAAATAAGGGCCCAAGGGGGCAAAGCCGTCCGAAGACTTGCCCTGCATCCACTGGCCGCCGGTTTCGAACTGAAGGTCGCGCGCACTGAAATCGTTGCCTGTCGCGTATCCGGCGACGTAGGAAAGCGCGGCCTTCTCGCTGACGTCGCGCGCCTCCTTGCCCATCACGATGACCAGTTCGATCTCATAGTCGAACTTGGTAGAAACGGCCGAGGGCAACTTGATGGTGCCGCCGTGCCGTAGCAACGAGTTGTTGTACTTGTTGAAGAGCACCGGTTGCTTGGGGATGGGCATCTTGATTTCCTGCGCGTGCCGGCGATAGTTCAAACCCACACACACGATCTTCTCCGGGCGGGTGACCAGCGGCCCATACTCGATGTTCTCTTCCTTGAGGAACAGCTTCTGCGCGGCGTGCGATTTCATGGCGGCTTCAACCACCGCCTGCACGCTGGCGCCCTCCTCGCGCTGCAGCATGTCATCGAGCGTGGCGGGAGAATACAGCTTCAGAAGGTCTGCTGCTTCCTTAACGTCGAGAATGCCCTCGCTGGTCTTGGCTCCCAGGCGGTATTCACCGTTGCGGCGCATGGTCAGCAAGGTCAGACCGCGCGCCAAACCTTTCTTCTCCTGGCCTGCCGGCTTGGTCGGCTTGGTTTCCGCGCTTACTGTGTTCAACCCGCCCAGTGTGGCCACGGCGCCGATCGCGCCTGCTCGTTGCAAAAAGCTTCTGCGGTCCGAATGCATAGACTGACTCCTTTATCCCTAAGCTGGAATTTCCTCTTTGATCCCAAGAACGGCGGCTATTGTACCCCAATCCCTATTCGCGCTGTCAGATTTCCAAACTACATGAAAGAAAGTACCGAAGCGCTGGGTTTGCGCTGCGATATCCTCATAAGTCATTTCCGTTCGTTACCGCCGGCAATGTTCAGGGAAGATTCGGCACGCTCCGCATGGAGCGCATTCGCGGCATGGCTTCTTCGCTGCCTTGGACCGGTGGCGCCCTTATCTTGGGCGGCCTCGCCATCACCGGGATGCCACCTTTTGGATTGTTTGTCGGCGAACTCGTGATTCTCACCGCGGCTTTCTCGACGGCACACTATTTCATCGCCGTGCTCATGCTGGCCGCGATTTCCGTCGTCTTTGGCGCGCTGCTCCACCATTTCCAGCCCATGCTCATGGGCAGGCCCGAGGATGTTCGCGTGCCACCGACTTTGCTGGCATCGGAGGTCACAGTCATGGGCGTTTGCGCTCTATGCCTGGTGGTCTTGGGCGTACATATCCCAGCAGTCTTTGCTGCTGTTTTGCGCGGCGCGATGTCGGTGTTGCAACCATGATCCGAACCCTTCCCAACAGCGAGGCTGGCGTATCACGGGCGCTGGATCTCCTGCGCCCCCCGAACACACGTCTGGTTTCCAGTGTTGTGTCGTGGGAAACAATCTCGCTAACTTGGCGGCTGGCCCCGGCGGTTCGGCGTACTACACAACCGAAACAGCCTGGTCAGCGCTTGAGCAGGGACTCTGCCGTCACTCCCCAAACCCCGCCAGACTTGTTAGATTAACAGTACCCATGCGGCTCGTCGTCAAAGTCGGCACCAGCCTGATCGCCCCGGGCGGGCGTATCGATACCTGCGGCATGCGAACGCTGGTCGATCAACTCGACCTTTCGCGGCACGAATACCTGATCGTCACTTCAGGGGCCATCGCCTCGGGCATGGCCAATCTCGGACTGACCACAAAGCCCACGAGTGTGCCCTTGATGCAGGCATGTGCTGCCGTAGGCCAGAGCGCGCTCATGCATACCTATCAGCAGCTTTTCTTCGGCAAGAAGATCGTGTCGCAGTTGCTGCTCTCGAGCGACGACTTCACCTCGGCGGTCCGCTACCAGAACCTGCAGAACGCGCTCCACGAATTGCTGAAGCTGGGTGTCGTCCCCGTGGTCAATGAGAATGACACTGTGTCGGTCCGTGAATTGTCGGGTGCGTTTGGCGACAATGACGAACTCAGCGCCCTGCTTGCCAGGGCTGTCAAAGCCGACTGGCTGCTCCTTCTGACCGATGTCGACGGTTTTTATGTTCCGAGCGGCAAACGTCCACGCCTGCTGCGCACCGTGCGTAAGCTGACCCCGCAAATGGAGGCGGTGTGCAACGGCAAGAGCAAGCTAGGGACGGGAGGCATGCGCTCGAAACTACGCGCCGCCAAGGTAGCCAGCCAGGCTGGAGTCAACGTTGCCATAGTAAATGGGAACCATGCCCACGCGATTTCCTGGGCCCTCGAACGTAAGATCGGCACTTATTTCCCACCGCAGCGTGGAGCCTCATTGAAGGCGAGTTTCTTCAAACGATGACAACCATTGTGGCTACTCCTCTTTCCACTCGCGACAAGCTTCTGCGCGCACGCGGGGCTTCCTCGCGGCTGGCACAGCTTTCCACGGCTCAGAAGAACGCCATCCTCATAGACATGGCTGGCGCCCTGGAAACGAATGTCGAAGACATTGTTGAAGCCAATCGCAAAGATCTGGAATCGTCGGGGCTCGCCGGTGCCATGCGCGATCGTCTTCTGCTGGATGCCGACCGCATTGGCTTGATGGCCGCCGGCGTGCGCGACGTGGCCAAGCTCCCCGATCCAACTTTCGAGACCTTGGGGGAATGGGTGCGCCCGAATGGACTTCGTATCCGCAAGATCCGGGTGCCGCTCGGGGTCGTGGGCATCATCTACGAATCGCGGCCCAACGTCACCGTCGACACCGTCGCGCTGACCTTCAAAACCGGCAATGCCGTCGTGCTGCGTGGAGGCAAAGAGGCCGCCCATAGCAATCGGCGCCTGGTAGAGATCCTGACTCAGGTGGCGGGTGTGCCCGAGGGTGCGATCGAGTTGCTGGATTCGAGTACGCGCGACTCCGTGCATGAACTCATCAAGGCCCGCGGCCTGATCGATGTGGTGATTCCTCGCGGCGGCCCGGAATTGATTTCTTATGTAACCGAAAATGCATCCGTTCCAGT
>JBEKPR010000071.1:0-3523 GCA_049520555.1 Candidatus Korobacteraceae bacterium | reverse complement strand
ACCATGCGAAGCCTCAGAAGTCCGATGTTCGGGGAAGCCTATTGTCCCAGAAAAAGAAGAGAAGTCAAGAGCGTTCCTAGGTCATCCTGACGCGATCTTGTCTTCGAATTTCGCGGGAAGGAGTTTTGCTGCACAGGCTGCGCGAAGGCGGCGGCTATTGTCGTGGCTCCAGTTTGAAAGATTCCGCTATTCCGCGAAGCGATCTCGACCTGCATCGCCTCCGTTACTTGGCCGCCCCGAGCTGCTTCATCAACCCGGCCTCGTCCCAGACGTCCCAGAGTTCGGCTACTTGTCCATTCTGGACGCGGAAGATCGTCATGCCGATCAGGCTGACCTTCTTCTGCGTGGGCGCCAACCCGAAGAGGTTTCCAGTGTGGGTCGCGGTGGCCGACCAGCGCACGGCGGCGCGATCGCCCACCTGCAGCGCGTCCTCGATCGAGTAGTGGATGTCCGGAAACGCGGTCAGCAGCGCCGCGACGAATCCCTTGCCGACCTCGCGGCTCGGGATCGTCTGACCGTTGACGTGCCCAACGTAGGAGGGCGCCAGCGCCTGCTCCCACAAGCTGGCGTCATGATCGTTGTAGGCCTGGTAGAACCTGTGTACCGCGTCCATTACTTGCACGGAATGTACATTGCCGCCGGTCGTGGTCCCATCGCTCTGGGCACAGGCAGAAGGGGTTGCGGTCATCGCAAGGGTGACAAGTGTTAAAGCGAAGAGGCAGTTGCGCGTGAAAACTGCCCCGAATAGTGACTTCATCCGGAATCTCCTTTTTGCGGGCAATATTTTACACCCATTCGCGTTCTCGACATTGTGAAACAATAGCCAGTTGGAATTCACTTGTCCGCGCAACAAATCATCGTCCACCTGAGGCCTAAAGATACTGTGCAAACGGTGCCAAGGTTATAATCGCTGCCACTCATGGCCCTCGCTCCTGGGACAAAACTCGGCCCGTATGAAATCCAATCACCGTTAGGCGCGGGTGGCATGGGTGAGGTGTATCGCGCCACCGACACAAAACTCGGCCGCGACGTAGCACTCAAGGTGTTGCCCGCCGAAATGGCTCACGATCCGGAGAGGCTCGCGCGCTTTCGCCGTGAGGCCAAAGCTCTCGCCCAACTCGACCATCCGAACATCGTCACCATCCACTCGGTGGAGGAATCCGACGGCGTTCACTTCCTGACGATGCAACTCGTCGAAGGGCAGCCACTCGACCGCCTTATTCCGGCAGGCGGGCTCCCGGTCGAGCAGATCGTCGAGATTGCCAGTGCGCTGGGCGACGCGCTGGCGGCCGCGCATGAAAAAGGCATCGTGCATCGCGACTTGAAGCCCGCCAATGTCATGGTCTCGAACGAAGGCCGCGTCAAGGTGCTGGACTTTGGACTAGCAAAAGATGTTCGCGGAGGCAGCCTTGGCGACGCCACGATGACCTCAGCCAGCCAAACGCAAGTGGGCGTGGTGATGGGGACACCAGCCTACATGTCTCCGGAACAGGCATCGGGCCGCCCGCTCGACCATCGCACCGACATTTTCTCGCTGGGCGTCGTGCTCCACGAGATGGCGACGGGACGGCGTCCCTTTGAGGGGAATTCTTCGGCTGAGTTGGTCTCCGCGATTCTGCGGGATAATCCACCCTCTGTCACAGACGTGCGATCCGATCTGCCCAGCGATCTGGCGCGCATCATCCGCCGCTGTCTGGAGAAGGATCCGCGTCACCGGCTGCAGACGGCACGCGACGTCAGCAATGAGTTCCGCGATCTGTCGCGACAGACATCCCAGAAGGTGGCCCCGGCAACGACCCCGACATCGCGTGCCGTGCCCACCGCTGACTCGGGCGCGGCCCGCGCCGAGGAAGGCTTCTGGGTCGCTGTGCTGCCATTCAAATACAGCGGCGGCAACGCTGATCTCACGGCTCTGGCCGAGGGGCTGACCGAGGACATCGTTACAGGCCTGTCGCGATTCTCCTACCTAAGGGTGATCGCGCGGAGTTCGACGGCGCGCTACGCTCACGATGCAGTTGACGTCCGCTCTGCCGGCAAAGAACTGGGCGCTCGCTACGTCATGGAAGGAAGCCTTCGCCAGGCCGGAACCAAGCTGCGCCTCGCGGTTCAGCTCGTCGACGCACTCTCCGGCGCTCATCTTTGGGCCGAGAACTATGAACGCGCCTTCATCCCGGAGGACATTTTCGCGCTGCAGGATGACTTGGTTCCGAGGATTGTTTCAACCGTTGCCGATATGAACGGGGTTCTGCCCCGGAGCATGATTGAGGCTGTGCGCAGCCTCGCTCCCGAGCAGTTGAGCCCCTACGAGGCGGTGCTGCGCAGCTTCGGCTACTTGGAACGGATCACCCCCGAAGATCTGGCCGCTGCGTGGTCTGGCCTGGAATTGGCGGTGCGGAAGGCGCCGTCTTATGCCGATGCCTGGGCTATGCTGGCGTTACTGTGCGTACAGGAGTACGGACAAGGATTCAACCTTCAGGCTGATTCCCTGACGAGCGGGTTAAACGCCGCGCGGCGTGCCGTCGAGGCAGCGCCATCCAATCATTTGGCCCATTTCAGCCTGGCCCACGCGTTCTTCTTCCAAAAGGAATTCCAAAGCTTCCGCAATGCGGCGGAGCGGTCCGTTGCTCTTAACCCCATGGACGGCAACTCCATGGCTATGTTAGGTGCGCTGCTGAACTACGCGGGCGACTGGGAGCGCGGCCTGGCGCTGGCGGGGCGCGCCAAACAGCTCAATCCCAATCATCCCGGATGGTACTGGTTTGCCGACTTCTACAACTCGTACCGCCAGGGGGACTACCGTGCCGCACTGGGTTTCGCTCTCAAGGTCAATCTGCCGGGCCACTACGGTGCGCACATGATGCTGGCAGCCGCCTTCGGGCAGCTCGGAGAACGGGATGCGGCCGGAAAAGCCCTGCAGGACCTGCTCAAATTGCGGCCCGACGTCGCCGCGAAGGTACGCAAGCATTATGAGAAGTGGTTTGCTCCCGAGTACGTGGAACAGCTGATTGACGGTTTGCGCAAGGCGGGGCTGGAGATTGCCAGCGGGCCATCATCGGCGCCCGGAAAGCCCGCAGCCAGGACAGGATTGTAAGAACCTTTAACCTTGAAAGCGCCCGCTCATCAACCCTCCGAGCGGTTGGTCGGCTACTCTTACCTGATATGGAGTGACCCAGTAATCCCACCTAAGACAACGCGCAAATCACATCAGAATGCCCTCTTGCCTGCCGTCAGAATCCTGAGCTTGCCCTCTACAGCCGTGCCCAAAACGAAGGGGCAACGAGAAATTAGATTGCATGTGATCAAAGCAGTGGGGCGTGTGCAAGGACATGAGCCTGACCTACTCGGGCAACGACACCTGGGATCGCATGCTGCAACAAGGCGTCCAGTTGCTTGAGCGCTTCGCACAGGACGGCCGCGTTCGCATTCGGCGCCCTCGTTCAACCCAGCAAGTTCAGTTCAATCGGAGCGGGCAGTTTGAGCGACCACGAACGAAGAATCCTACTCGACGTTTTGGACCGCCACG
>JBEKPR010000070.1:0-4275 GCA_049520555.1 Candidatus Korobacteraceae bacterium | reverse complement strand
TAATCCCCCTGGCCGGTACCACCAGATCCGCTTCGCGGAACAGGGGCCGTCCTTCCGCATAGCCGAACGTGAGCCCCTCCAGTTCGATGGCCACGGACTCCGCAGGCGCAGGCACGCTGTGCTCCTGCGGCTCCTCGTCCTCCAGTGGCTCATTGAAAAACCTTGCGATGTTCTGCAAGCCCACGAGCTGCGGCTGGAAAGTTGCGCCGGCGTAGACAAGGGACGAGACGGCCATCTGCAGCATGCCGGCGTAGAAGAAGAACAGCAGGAAGGCGTCGGTACCGAGGCGGCCGCCCGCCAGCAAGTGGTAGGCGAGGACGATGAGCAGCAGCCCGCCCAGCTTCGACAGGACGTCCAACGAGGAGGAGAGCGTGGCACCGAGCTTACCGGCTTCCACCGACACGTCCCGGAACTCGCGCGCCAACCCCTCGAAACGGCGGCCGCGCCGCTCTTCCGAAGCGTGGGTCTTGAGGGTATCGATGCCCTGGATCGTCTCATCCAGTAGGGTGTTGATGGCGCCGTACTGAGCCCGCTGCGTTCGCGCGAAGCGCTCCATCGTGAAGTGCAGCCGGGCGGTGAGCGCACCCGTGACCGCGACGATCAGAAACGTGGCGCCGGTTAGGACGAGCGGACAAGCGGCGAACAGAATGACCGTGACCACGATGGCCGTGAGCACGTCCCGGATAACTGACGGCAGGAAGCTCGCGAGAAACCGCTGCGCCTGCGACGTGTCGGCGCTAAACCGCGTGAACAGCTCGCCGGCGGATTCCTCCTGCAGCTTCTGCAGCGGCAGGCGGCTAATTCTGTCGAAGAAATCCACCTGGAGCTCGCGCAGCAGGCCGGACGAGAACCAGGACGCAGCGTAGCCGCCAACTGCCTGCAGCAGCGCGGCGGCAAGATAGATCAGGGCGAGACACTCCAGGAGCCGGAGTCCTTCCGCAACCGGGAATGCGCCGTGGCGCGAAACGACGAGCGAGACAATGCGCTGGAAAAACCACGGCTGGAGAGAACCGAGCCCCGCGCTCGCCGCTTGCACCACCAGGACAATTGCAATCATGGACCAATAACGCCTGACGCGATGTACGATCCATATTCGTGTTAGGTTGCGAGTCACGCTGTTGCCCCCGCGCCAAGCGCGGCGCGAATGTGCGCGAAGATGGCCTTATAAGCCGGGCAAAAGGGGTCTTTGCCGGACGCCGTTCGGCCGAACGCAGCCGCGTTCTGCGGGCAACCGCCGTGACAGATTGCCCAATTGATGCAGCTGTGGCACTCCTCGATCAAACTAGCTCGTGCTTGCAGCGCGGTCGCATCCGCTGTAGCGAATAGATCGGGCACAAACGATGGTCCCAGGCGCACCAGTGAAAAGTCTTGGAACCGCGCACAGATTGTCGCAGTTCCGTCCGACTTGATGCCGACTGTGCGATCTGCGCAGGTGAGCTTGTGCTGGCACTCCGAAGGCTGGCCGCCTGCGACGGCTGCAAGATAGCTATCGAGCGGGGAAATGTCGACCTGCTCCGGGTAGGACGCGACCCATGCGTCGAAAAAACGAATCAGAGCAGCCCCGTAGGCAGCGGGCTGAACCTGGCAAGAGGGATCCGAGCCAGCCCTGCCGGGAATTACAGGATTGATCCGGAAGCCCGATCCGAGTGAGCGAAAGAAATCATAGACTTCCCGCTCGCGTCCCAGCATCGCGCTCGAAACCACCGCCACGCAACCAAACGATACGTCGTACTTCCGAAGCAGTTCGATGGCATCCATGACTTTGGAGTGGGTTGGTTCGCCGCCGCTCGAAACTCGGAACGTGTCGTGAATATCCCGTGGCCCATCGATGCTGACCCCGACGCTGATGTTCGAATCGCGGAATAGTCGGCAGAAGTCGCGATCGAGCAGGAGGCCGTTGGTTTGCACAAAATGCCTCTGCGGAAGTTTAAGGCGGGACACATCCGAGAATATCCGCTCAAAGAACTGGATTCCTGCAAGCAGCGGTTCCCCGCCGTGCCAGATACAATGCAACTCGTCGAAACCGTGATCGGCAGCATAGGCCGCGATCGAGCGCAGGGCGCGCAAGGCAACCTCCGCCGTTAGAATGGCGGCCGGCTGGAGAGTCGAGTAGCAGTAACGGCAATCGAGATTGCAAGCCGCTACTGGCTCGATCGTGACCGTGAAGGCGTTATCGGCCATGATCTTTTGCCAGCTCGCACTGGACCTCTTTTTGGATGTGGGCGCGCAGGGCGCGCAGGGCATCGCAGTAATATGTCTCGCCGGCGATTTGACGGAGCGGCGCGGCGACCGAACCCGCCTGCCACTTGTCGTCGGGCAGCCCTTTCGCGCGCGCGTCCAGCAGCATGGAATTGTACTTTAGGCACGTGATGCAGCCGCCCATGCACGATTCGCCCCATTCACAGGTTGAGCACGCCATCGCCTCTGGTGAACGTCGAACCACCCGCTTCACCCTGTCCCATGCGGCCGCCTTTCTGCGCATGATGGTGGATATTCCGTCCCGCCGGATGTCGCCGATCGCGGTGGCCGAGTCGGTGACGTACTGGTCGCAGGCAAAGACGATCCCACGCGGGTCGAATATGGTCCGTCCGGCGCGGCAGCGCTTCTTGTGCAGCGGGTTGTTAAAGCGGCGCTCCGGTTGGAGCACGCGGTCGAGTTCGTCTTTCAGCTCCTTGAAGTCGACCCTTCGCTCGGGGTCGTGGAACCATAGATCGAACAGCTCGATGAGAAAGTCCCGTACCTCGTCCTCGGCAGGTGCCTGACGGAAGAGTGCATTGTCGCGGCTTGAGCGCAAGTCGGCGCAACGCAGGTCGTAGATGTCAAGCTGCACCTCGGCCCCCACCTCCTTGAAGAAGGCGTAGAACTCCTTGGCCCGTGCAGCGGACGCTCGCGTAATGACGGCGATGAAGGGCACTCGCCCATCGGGCACATGGCGCTTGAAGTTCTGGATGCCACGCCAGGTGGCGGCAAACGCGGATTCACCCTTCCCCGTCGTTCGCCGCTGGCGATCGTTGATTTCCGGCGGACCGTCGAGGCTGAAGCCCACCTGAAACCCTTGCTCCACCAGGAATCCCGCGATGTCATCGGACAGCAGCGACCCGTTCGTCTGCAAGTGGTTGATGAAGGAGACAGCCGGAAACCCGGCCTGTACGCGGAGCATCTCGCGGAAGAAGTCCAGCCCAGCCAGGAGCGGTTCACCCCCGTGCCAGTAAACCTCGACCTTCCCCCGGCCAGACCGTATCCCCGCGCCATTGTAGCGGGCGCACTTCGCCAGGATCAGCGCAGCCGTCCGCGGATCGATCATCTCGCGGGAGCGATGGTCCTGAAAACAATACGAGCAACCGAAGTTGCAGCCGAGGGTGACCTGTATCTGCGGGACGACCGGAACAAAAACAGACTCCGCCACGGCTCTCAATGACATCAACAATGTCGCTCGCCTCCGGAGTCAGCCGCCGTTCTCGCAAGCGCTTCCCCAAGACTGACAATGCTCACTCGTCCGGCATTTTGCTCGCTGTGCCGTTGCCGCCACTGCGGTCATGAGTCGCGCGGAGCCGACGAAGCCGTGGGGCTTAACCGTTCCCCCATCCGTTGTGCCAGTTGCCCCAGTTGCCCCAGTTGCCCCAGTTGCCCCAGTTGTGCCAGTTGCCCCAGTTGCCCCAGTTGCCCCAATAGGGGAAGGCGCAACGTTTGTCTCGGTCGATCCGGGCGAGGGCCTCGCGCAATACCGTATTTGTAACAGCCTTAAGATTGCTGCCGTCCTGCATGATCCGCCTCCTTGATTATCTCTTACGCGTGAGGGTTATTTCGATGAAGGGCTTGTAGCCAGCTTTCCCCACGTCGATCTCAGATGAATAATGCAGTTCGTTGTCCGAGACAATAGCGTACCTGCCGCGAACCGTAAAATCCTTGTCGTGGGTCTGGCCGTTGTACTCGACTACCCAGGTGTCGACGTAGCGGCTCAGCGTTCTCTGCGTGGCTACTCCCCTGTCATTGACAGTGAAAATCATGTACGCGTTCGAGCCGGGTTCGTACACAATGAACTCCCGCGTCTCATGGTGTCCGCGGGTGGACTCGGAGATCAAATCACCCTGGATGGCCTGCCCGAATAGGGTAAATTCGGCGGTACCCTTGCCATTGACCCCCTCCGGCGTCAGTTCGTTCGGCTTGGACGATATCCTGGTGTCCCATTTACCGAGGAAGAACGCGAGATCCTTGGCCGTCGGCAGTTCCGGGGGTGGGCCCTGCTGCGCCATCGAGGTGGTCTGCTGCTGCTGC
>JBEKPR010000069.1:0-4435 GCA_049520555.1 Candidatus Korobacteraceae bacterium | reverse complement strand
CGAAGATGCGGAGAAGACCACCCCACGGCAGGTGAAGCGCCGCGGCTGTCGGCGAATCCACGCCGTGGAATTCACGGTGCGCACTTCGTATCCGGCGCCGCCATCACTCACGGCACCCAGCGGTTTAACGCTCACCACCTGGGTTTCAGGAAACACCCGCGTGCCGTGCTTTTCCGCCAGATACAGGTAGGTGAGATCCAGGGTATTTTTCGCGCCATGGCGACAGCCCATCATGCAGCCACCGCAGGCGATGCAGGTGGTTCGCTCGGGGCCTTCTCCCCCGAAGAATGGATCAGGGATGATCTGGTTACCGGGTTCTCCTTGCTTGGGCTGAAAGATGCCCACTTTCGTGCGGTAGAAGGTGTGCCCGCATCCCACGGCCTCGGCAGCGTTCTTCAGGAGATGGTCGGCAGGTCCGAGGATCGTGTTTTCCGTGACTCCCAGCATCCGCGCGGCAGTTTCATAGTGCCGGGGCATCTCCGCCTTCCAATTGGCCAATCCCGTCCACGAGCCCGTCTCCCACACTTTCTCCGGGGAAGAAAGCAGAGTACAGGCGTAGGTAATGGACCCGCCACCTACAGCACAACCATGCAGAATGGTCACGTGCCTGAAGAATCGCATGTTGAAGAAGCCACGCAGGCCCAGGTTGGGACGCCAAAACCAGCGATGGACGGACCAACTGGTGCGCGGCAGATTGTCCGGCGTCCAGCGTCGACCCATCTCCATGACCGCGACTTTATATCCCTTCTCCACCAGCCGAAGGGCGGAAACACTGCCGCCGAAGCCTGAACCGATGACGATGAAGTCGAAATCGAATTGGTTGTCGCGGTGTGCCATACAAGTCCCAACAAGGAAGCTGTCCCTGATTCAGCACGGAACAGGTTTCAACCGGGAAGCACTGTCGCAGTAGTTGGCCCGGATCTTTAAGGGAATCGGCGGATCCGGCGGCGGAGCGGCGACCACAGTTCGCACGATATTGTCTGCATGTTGCCACAAGCCGTGGAAGACCTGCCCTTCGGTACAACGACCACCGGTGTAACGAACCCGGAGTTGGTTCCAGCCATTAAGGTCGAATAACGCGGCGCAAGGGATGACGATCACAGACCGGGTGTCGAGTCGAAGCCCTGCACGCAGCGCTTTGAGGGCGCTCTCTTTCCCGCTCCAAAGCAGCGCCAGGATCCAATCCCGGTCCGCCGCAGACGCGCGCGCAACCAGCGCTTGCTCTTCGATGGTGAAATAGTCGGCGACAAAAGCATCGCTATGCGGCTCGACGATTTCCAGATCACAACCAATCTCCACGCCGGATATCGCCACGGCACAAGCCGCGATACCGGAGCGGTGGCTGAGTGAAATAGTGACCGCTGCCGGTTGGTTGTCGAAAAACACCTCGGGCGCGCCGGACGGCGCCGGGCGTATTTCTATTTTCTTAAGCGCCTGAAGATGAGCAGGCACATCCAGGGTAAGGGACAGGGCGCATTTCGCCGTCCAGCGCCCCAGCCGCCAGTCGTTGCGACGCTTCGCAAAGCGCATGCTGTTCAGGCAGACCGCTTCGTTTGCGCTCAGCCAATCATTCTCCGCTGGTACATCTGCTTCGGATTGTTCCAACCAATAGACGTTCATCCAATTCACCCTGGAGGAGACTAGGCCGCTTCCCTCATCCTGGTTCCCGACTTTGCGGATTTCTCCTCTCTTCCGATACCGCGTTCGACCGCATCGATGAGATACGGCCGCAGGTTGGCGGGCGGAATAATGTAATTGAGAGCACCCACGTCGAGAGCCCGCTGCACAGTGTGCACACGGTCAAACTCGGCGGCCAACTCACCCAGCTTCTCGGAGTGTACGAGTTTGAAGAGTTCGTCCCACTGGGCGCGCAACCGGCCTTCCTCCGCGCCCTCGGCCTGGGCCATCGCCTGGCTCAGCCGCTGCAGGCGGGCATCTTTGCGGGCCCTCGCTTCAACCTCACCGGCGAAAACCACGGCTGCCGCCGGAGCACCGCCGATCACCGAGGCATACGTTCCCTCCAAGGCTGCCACTTCGACGCTTTCATTCAGCGCCCGCGAGAAAACCACGTAGGCGCCTCCGTGATAGCGCGAGATTACGCAAAAGACGATGGGGCCTTTGAAGTTGATTACGGCCCTGCCGATCTCGGCACCGTACTCAAGTTGCAGCCTGCGCATCGACTCCGGGGAACCATCAAAGCCCGACAGGTTGGCTAGGACCACCACCGGTCGATTGTTGCTCGCCGCGTTGATCGCGCGCGCGATTTTCTTGGAGGATTGCGGGAAGAGCGTGCCGGAAGTCCATTGCTCCGGCCCGTCGGCGGGAACAAATCCTAACCGGGGCAGGGGCCGGGATTCGATGCCGATCAGACAAACTGGATAGCCACCGAGATCGGCATCCCACACGACCGCGGTCTCCGCCGCGCGCATGCCAGCCCAGCGCTCCAGTGGCGCGTGGTCCTGGTCGATGGCGGCCATCATCACTTTGCGAATATCAAAGGATTTCTTGCGCCCAGGATTAGTCTCGTCCGACAAAATCTCGCCGATCAGTTCGAATCCCTCTTCGCCATTGGTGTTCCTGCCGAGAGAATAGACTTGCACATCGCGATTAAAGGGATCGGCTGTCGCGGCCCGCCGCGGGAAACGCTCGCCCGGAGCCACGTAAGTGTGATCATAGTGGCGCAACAGAATGTGGCAGGCTTCATCGATATCGCGTGCCCAGTACTGCGCCTGGCCGTTGATACCCATGATGCGATCGTAACCGCCGATTCCTTGATTGTCCTCGGCCGAGATGCTGCCGGAGAATTCCAACGCGCGCTTGCCGGTCAGCACCATCGCTGCTTTCGGCGTCATGATCAGAATGCCCCGAGTGTGCATGAGCATGGTGGCCTCGGCGTTCCAGTACGGCTGCGCGCCGACGTTAATTCCGTTCACTACTACATTCACTTCCCCGCCGGCTTGCGTGAACTCCACCAAGCCCCGCAGGACGCGGGCAATCCAATCCATGTTTTCCACTCCGCTGTCCATCGAGATCTTGGCGCCGGCCGAGATGGGGAACCATTCCAGGGGAACACCCTTCGCTTGGGCCAGATCCAAAGATGCGAGGATGAGCCGGCATTCTGGTTCGGCTATAGCGCCCAGGTCCTTGCTCGGATCTCCCAGCATGAGAACGCGTGTCATGCCCTCGGGATACCGGGTGGTAAAGTTGCGGATGATGCCAACGATGATGTTGGCTCTGTTTTGACCATAGGGACGATCGACAGCGACCAAACGGCCTTCCGAGTCAAGGTCGTGCTCGACAAAATCGCCGGCTGGAAATTCCGCCCGCGTGTGTTCCGGAGCAGGTGTGAGCATTTTGACGATTTCGTAAGGGTAGATGAACCCGCGCTGGCGCATCCGAACTACTTTCTGGTCGTATTCGGTCAGCGGTCTGATTGGTTGCAGTTTGTCGGCGAGCCGGAAGGTGATAAGCATACCGCTGCCGCCCGGGCTTGAGATGCGCACCACCATGTCGCGCAGCTCGCCGGTCGCCGGATGGGGAATGCGGACGCGCACCACTACTTGTTCCAACCCCAGGCCCTCGGTTGCAGGCGCGAGTCTGCGCACAAGATCACGCAATTCATCCCGCCCAAGATTGAACGGCGGCCACACGTTGAGGAGTATGCGATTCCAATGGAGGCGTTGATGGATCGGCCGCCGCGACTGGAATAGCCGGATGCCGGCCAGCGCTTCCGCTAACATGCGCTCCAGATGCGGCAGTTGCACGATGCGACCCGTCTTATCTCGCACCGGAGTTACGTCGCGCACTTCCGCGCACGCGAACAACCGCTCATCCTTCGGGTTATCGTGGGCAACGGCGTGGATCAGGTATACATCTTCGACGGACGGCAGGCGGTCGATCTTGAAATTGCTAAGCCGCCAGAGATGCAACCGTTTTCCCATCATGGGGTGGATTCCGCGGTAGAGCTTCTCCTCTTCATACCCATTCCCGCTGGGGCGATAGGTGAAATGCATGCCGGCCATACCCGGGCCGTGACCGGTGCCGGAGGCTGTCGCTACAATGCGCCGGATGGAGCGCGGGAAGCCAGCTTGGCTGAGCACGGCGCGCACTTCCTGCTGCGTAGCCTCCGGGTCGCCCAACCTGGCGGAATGGAAAACGTAAAAATCGATGACGATGTCGTGGTCTGCCGGGACTTCCGCGATCATTGGAAACAGCGTCCGCGCCGCCTCCGCGAGCCGGGAGTACTCGGCGTGCGTGGTGAAGAGATGGATACGCTTTCCCTCATGATCGTACTCCGCCGATGCGCAGCACTGTCCGTCCACAGCCACGGAGCGAAAGTTCGTGAGCTTTCGAATCCGGTAATACCGCCAGGTCAGCGCCTCCAACATCAATTTGCGCATGGCTTCGTCAGCGGTTGCGAGCCGGCCGGAGATTA
>JBEKPR010000068.1:0-4574 GCA_049520555.1 Candidatus Korobacteraceae bacterium | reverse complement strand
AGCGCCTTGCGAACGTTGTTCATCGCCTGCAGCGGGTAGGAGGTAGAGATGGTTCCTACATACTTCACTGTGGGATGGCCAACCATCATCAACGGCGCCATGTTCTTTTTCCACCGGTGATTCATGATGCGCTTCACTTTTCCTGGCGTGCTGAACGAGGTGTTGACGCCATACGGCGATGTCCCGGAAATCTGGATATCGGTATTGGCATAGGACTCGTTATCGTACATCAGGATCAGCAGGTTGTAGTCGGGATGGCACATGGTGGCCGAGATGGCGCCCAAGCCCATGTCCGCACCGCCGCCGTCGCCGCAGAAGGCGATGACGTTGATGGGCTCATCCTTCATGACGCCCTTGCGCATCTGGACGCGGAATGCCGCGGCCGCTCCCAGTGCGCTGGAGCCCGAACTGCCCAGTTGCGTGTGCATCCAGGGGACGCCCCAGGGGGTCGCGTAGTAAGAGGTGTTAGCCACGTACATGCACCCAGTGCTACCCAGAACGATGGTTCTGGGTCCCGCGGCCTTCGCCATCAATTTCATGATTTGCGCAGACTCGCAGCCCTGGCAGGTGCGGTGGCCGGATGTGTAGTACTCCTCGTGCGGAACCTTCTTGACTCCTTTGAAGGGTTCCAGGTTTTGCGTCGGTTTTTCGTCTACAAAAGTGCTCATAATTGTTATCCTTTCCGGCTCTCGGAACGCTGTGTGGAGGCGGGGCTTAGCCCCGCCTGGACGGGGCAGAGCCCCGTCACCACACATTTATCCTCGCAGCCCGATCCATTGCGTCAGGGGTTGCGCTTTACCTTTGGCGGCTTCGAAGGTGATCTCCGTCATCTTCTCGACGTCCGGCACTGTCACTTCACGTCCACCCAGCCCGCAGATGAAATCCAGTACGGGTGGCCGGGTGGCCGCGCCGGTGTACATGGCCGAGCGAACTTCAGTGGCCACGACGCCGCTAAGATTGGGCGAACCGAACGAGAAGTCGCGGTCGATCACGCCAACGGCCTTGAATCGCTCCAGGCATTTGGCAATTTCCGGACCGGCAAAGGGCCGGAACCAGCGCAGCCGCACGAATCCGACTTTCTTGCCTTCCTCGCGCAGCTTCCGGACCGCAACTTTCACCGGAGTCGACATCGTTCCCATGCCCAGCAGCACGACGTCCGCATCTTCGGTCATATACTCTTCGAAGAACGGGTTGCCGTATTTGCGTCCGAAGATTTTCTCGAAGTCCTTATAGACTTCGCGAATCACATCGCAGGCGATCTCGGTGACTGCGTAGTTCTGCCGTCGAATCTCCATCACCCAGTCCTCGTTGGCCTGTGGGGCCACCGAAATGACGTTGTCGGGGTGGAGCAGCAGATCGCCGCGGTTGTAAGGAGGCAGGAACTTTTTCACCTGCTCCAGTGTCGGGATCTTGACCAGGGCCTGGGAGTGGGTGAGGAACGCGCCATCGCAACTAATCGCCAAAGGAACGAACATGCGGCGATCTTCCGCCACGCGATAGGCGATCAAAGCGGTGTCCAACGCTTCCTGCGCGCTATCGACCCAGGTCAACATCCAACCTAGATCGCGTACCGCCAGGGCATCGTTGTGTTCCACACCGAAGGCGCCGGGATCGTCGAGCGCCCGATTGCCCACCATGGCAACCATGGGGATGCGCAGGGCGGGAGTTACCGTCAGGCATTCCATGGCATACATCCAGCCGACGCCGCTGGACCCGCAGAACACACGCGCTCCGCAAGCGGAGGCGTGTTTGACGATTTCGAATTGGGAATGCTCGCCTTCCGCCACGATGTACTCACAGTCCATTTCGCCGTCTGCTACCAACTGGCTGATGTACTGCATCACCGTGTCATAAGGCCGGATCGGGTAAGCCGTGACTACGTCGACGTTGGCCAGTTTGCAGGCAATCGCAATGGCCTCGGCGCCCGTAATCAGGGCTTCCTGCTCGTGGGTTTTCTTTTTTTCTTCAACCGGTATTGTCAGTGTTGCCATCTTAATCTCCTTGTCTTCAGGTTTGCCGCCGGGCCACTAGCCTTTGTTAGCGATTTCCATGGCTTCGGGGACCTGTTCTTGATATTGACCGCGATAACGGAACCCATGCGACCGATTCTTGATCGGGTCGGCTTTCTTAATTGTGGCCTCCAGCCACTTCAGGTATGCGCCCTTGTCTTTCTCGAACGCCGCCCACGGGCTGTTGTTATCGTGGAACTCGGACTCGTTCACCATGGTGATGCAGTTCTTCACCGGGCAAATCTCCTCGCAAATGCCGCAACCGGAGCAGGCTTCGAGGTTGGGGTCGTAGGTGCCCGCGGCCGTGATATCGAACGCCGCATCGGGACAGTTCAGCCAGCACAGCGTGCACTTGGTGCAGGTGGAGAAGTTGACCACCGGCCGTTGCGTGCGCGTCGAGTACTTCTTGAACAGCTCGTTGCGGCCGGGCCGGAAGCCCCCGACTTCCCCGGTCACCGGATCGGCGAACGGGCCGCCTACCTCCTGACCCTTGATGGATACGCCGCAGCGCATATCCTCCCAGCGGGGCAGCCCGACCTTGACTAACTCATCGGGATTGCCCTCGCCCGCCTTTACGCCGATCGCGGTAAAGCGCTCGAAGGCATTGCGGGCGGTCGTAACTTTCAGGGTGTTCTTGAGTTTTTCGTTGATGAATTTCTCCACCGACTCCAGGCTCATCACCGCGGGCAGCGCCTTAGCGATGGCGCCCAGGATGCGGACGTCGGTGTGGTCATCCTTATAAACCCACATGCCGGAGAAGCTGGTAACGCCTCTCACGATTCCCAGCTTGTAAGGCTCTTCCCGGCGGTGAATGTTCTTCAGCAGCGCGGGTGCGTCGTCCAGAGAGATTACGATGAGTGTGTGTCCGGGTTTCAGAGCATGGTGTACGGGTTGTAGCCCCGACCACGCCCACGACTCCGCGCCCTTACAGAGCGTGTCATCGAGAACCACGGTTACGTCGACTTGCTTCGGCTCGTACTGCGCCATTCCCGCTTCGAGCGTCTCCTCGTCGTTGGCGACGATCGCGAAACTCTTCGCTGGAATCCCATTGCGTTCCGGCGCGTCTCCATAACGGCCAAAGGAAATGCCCAGTTTGCCTTCGTTGTGCGCGGCCAAAACAATGCCGCGAGTTATGTTCTTGGCCAGGGTCTTTTGGAAGACCCCTCGGTAGATGACTTCAACCGCTAATAGCTGGCCCATTTTTCAACCTCCATTCATTTCTCTTACAGCTTCTTCAGTACTATGCTTTCGACTTCCTGCAGGTGCCGGCGCATGGCAGCCTCGGCGGCTCCCGCGTCGCCCCGCTTCAGAGCGGAAAGAATTCGGTGGTGACCGGCGAGCGACTTTTCTTGCCGTCCTTCCACCTGCAACGTGCGTTCCCGGGTCTCGCGCAACAAATCCATCAGCACGTCCACTATCTTCAAGACCGCGCTGTTGTTGGACGCCAGAGCGACGTTGTAGTGAAACTCGGAGTCCTCGTCGATTCCTAGTTCGCCCCCGCGCACCTTCGCCTCTTGGCGTACCAGAATCTCCTCCATCTCAGCGATCTCATCGCGAGAGACGTGCAGAGCGGCGCGCCCGGCCAAGGGCGGCTCGATCATATTGCGCACATCCAGCAGTTCCGCAATCATCTTCCGCTTCTCCAGAAGCGCGGTAGCCAGGGGACCTGGGGCAGCATGAGGACTGCAAACCACCGTGCCGATACCCTGGCGTGGCTCAAGCAGGCCCTTCAGTTCCAGGCTCCGGATAGCATCGCGCACCGAGCTGCGGCTGACCCCAAGCATTTGCACAAGCTGACGCTCTGGGGGCAGCAGATCGCCGGGTTTCAACTCTTCCGTGATGTGCCGCTCCAGTTGCTTGGCGACCTCTTGGTAGACCTTGTTTCTGGGAATTGCCTCGAACCCGAGTTTCGCCGGCGATTCAGTGCCCATGATTGGCATTGGTCTGATGACTGACCATCATTAAAGCCCTGAGCCCCAAATGGCGCAAGTACATTAATCACGTGTCGATGTGACCAAGATCACATCAGGCTTTGGTTGGGGCAGAGACTTTGGGTGGCGCAGCGGTTTGCGGCTGCGGTAACTGGCGAATTTTCATCGACGAGCTTTAACAGGCTGTGGAAAATCTTGGGTTTCGTATCAGGGCATCGCTTTAGCGATGCCGTAAGTCCTTCGAAATCAGATGCCCTTTGGGGTCTGGGCATCGAGAATCGACTTTTTCCGCAACCTGTGAAGCCGTGCCCTTTCTGCTTGGGAACTAGTTTTTCCGCATCCGTGGTAACTTTTAGGTTTGCACCTAAGCCACGCCATTTTCCTGTTTTTCGCTGCGGTCATTGCCGGGACGCTAAACGCGGTGGCGGGCGGCGGCACTTTTCTTTCGTTCCCCGCGTTGTTGGCTACCGGTGTGCCAGCGGTGGAGGCCAACGCGACCAACACGGTCGCGCTGTGGCCTGGGTTGGCAGCCAGCGCCGGTGCGTACCTAAGACGGCTGAATGTGCCGCGACGCTTGCTGGTTCCCTTGCTGCTGACGAGCGTTGTCGGTGGACTGGTTGGCGCGTTGCTGCTG
>JBEKPR010000067.1:0-4791 GCA_049520555.1 Candidatus Korobacteraceae bacterium | reverse complement strand
CGCTTCACACGCGCCGAGGCTTTCGCAATTTCAACCGCCCGCGCGGCCGCCGCTTCTACCGCGCCGCGGCTCAAATCCGCGGACGCGGCAAACCCCCACGCGCCTTCCGCAATCACGCGCACGCCGACGCCGAGGGATTCGGACTCCGAGGCATGACCCATTCGTCCGTTCTTGGTGGTCAGCGAGCGGTTGCGAATCGACACCACGCGTGCGTCGGCATAAGTTACTCCTCGGACGGATGCGGTGTCCAGAGCCAGTTGGGCAGCGGTCTTCATTTTTCAGATTTAACGTACCATGAGAGGCTATCGTCTGTCGGTCAGTGCATGCCGGTCGCGGCAACGGCCAGCGGAGCTTTCTTGCGCCCAACTTCGACGAGAAAGCGGCCGCCCTGCAAACGGTCTTCACTCGTGTTCTTACCGTCTTCGTTAGTGCCGCCCGGATCGGTCCACAAGCCGCCGACTTCCACCTTGCCCGAGCCCGTCGCCATTTTGGTGGGCTGACGCCGCTGCTTATCGACGTAGGCTTTGATCACTTGCGTCGTCACCCTGGCGGCGAGATAACCGTGCTCCCCTTCTTCGAGCAACGTGCAAACGATGATTTCCGGGTTTCTTCTCGGCTCCACGCCCACAAACCATCCATTGTCCTTGAATTTCTTCCCGCCCGCGCCTAGCCTCGCCTTACCCGCATTGCTGATAGTTTGAGAGCTGCCGGTCTTGCCGGCGATGTCCATTCCGGGAATGTGCGCCGAGGGAGCCGTGCCTTCCGGCAGCAGAACCCGGCCCAACGCATCGGTGATGGTGTTCCATCCCGTCGGGTCAATCGGAATATTTTTCACTTCCGTGTAGTGCGTGGTCTCAACCAACCCCGGCGGCAGGTTCGTGGGATTGATCACGTGCGGGACCACCATGCGGCCATCCGACGAGATGGCGCTAACTGCGCGCATCAGTTGCACCGGAGTGATCGCCACCGCGCCCTGGCCGATGCCAACCGAAATCGTTTCTCCGGCGAACCACTTCTGCTTGAAATTGCGGATCTTCCATTCTTCCGAGGGCATCACGCCACTCGCTTCGTTGGGCAGGTCGATACCAGTCTTCTGCCCCAATCCAAATGCGGTCGCGTATTTTGCGATGCGATCGATGCCGAGCTTTTCCGCCAGCGTGTAAAAGAAAACATCGCACGACTGGTAGATCGCTTTCGTTATCTCAACCTCGCCGTGGCCGCTTTTCACCCAGCATGCGAAGCGCCGGCCATAGAACGTGGCGCCCCCGTTGCAGTGCACGTGGAGGGTCTGGGCGATGCCTTCCTGCCATCCGGCGGTCGCCATGATGACCTTGAAGGTCGAGCCCGGCGCAAGCTGGGCCTGAATCGCTTTGTTCAGCAGTGGCTTGTCGGGATCGTCGACCAGTTTGCTCCACTCGTCCCGCGAAATCTTCACCGCGAAATCGTTGGGATCGAACGTCGGACGGCTCACCATGGCCAGGATTTCGCCGGTGTGCGGATCCATCGCCACGATGGCGCCATTCTTCCCTTCGATGGCCTGCTCCGCCGCGATCTGCAAATCCAGATCCACCGTCAGCTTGAGCTGCTTGCCCGGCTCCGCGGGCGTTTCATCGAGCCGCCCGACTTCCCGCCCGCGGCTGTTCACGATCGCGCGCCGGAATCCGTTCTTGCCCATCAGGATGCTGTTGTATTGCTTCTCGACTCCACTCACGCCGACCACGTCGCCGGGGTTATAGAGTTCGAACTGCGGCTGGTTGAGCATGTCCTCGGTCACTTCGCCCACGTAGCCGATGAGGTGCGCCATGAACCCGTTGCGCGGATACAAGCGCCGGTGCGCCATGATCGTTTCAAGTTCGGGAAGCTCGTTCTTGTGCGACTCGATGAACGCCAGTTCGTCGGGCGTGATGTCTTCCTTCAGGAAAATCGGCTGGTACTGCGGCATCCAAGAAGACCGTCGCATGCGCTGCCGCACTTCGTCGGGATTCAAGTGCAGCCCTTTGGCAATGGCGTCCGCGTCCGCGTTCAGATCGCGCGAAGAATCGCGCAGCAGGAGCGCAGAGAACGACGGGTAGTTATCGACAATGATCCGGCCTTCGCGATCCAGGATTTTGCCGCGCGGCGCCAGAATCGGCACATTGCGGACGCGATTCTGCTCCGCCAGTTGCGCGTACTTGCCGCTTTGCATCACCTGCAACCGCCACAGCCCGTACGCCAGAAGCAAAAAAATGAACAGCACGATGTACTGTACGGCGGTGAGCCGGAGAGCGGAGACTTTTTCTTCGCGGCCGAACATCAATTCCTCAGTTCCGGCAATTCTCAGTTCTTGCCAGCAGGCACAGGCGCCCAGCCTGATCGAAATCGGCGAGCGATGGGCCTGGAAACTACAGAAGTAGTTAGCTGTATTCTAACCCCTGGCCCATCCTGCCCGAAATATTGAACCGGAAACGAAAGTTTTCTGCTCGAATACTGCTGGTTCAGCAAAATCGCGGCAACCGCTGAAAAGCGGAGCGTCTCAACAGATTGCTGAAAAACTCAAGTTTCGTATCAGGGCATCGCTTCAGCGATGCCGTAAATTCTTTGAATTGAGATGCCCCTTTAGGGGCTGTGCGCCGAAAACCGAGTTTTTCAGCAATCTGTCAAGCCCCTCGTCTCAGGGCAATCGGGGGGTCATGTCCAACCGTGGATTGAACTTGGCACTTCCTCGGGCAACAATACAGGCATAAGTTAGGTTTTAGCTTACTTCTAGCCTGGGAATTAAATGCGGATTCGCAGTTTCATCATCGCTTACGCGCTCGTGCTGGCCATTTTGCTGTTTGCCGACCGGCGCCCCGGTTCCACGCAGCAGGATCGCTATTCGCACGTGGTCGATTTGACCGATGGGCAAAACTCGACCGGGCAACATGCCGCGGCTGCGGTATCCAGAACGCGCATCATTGCTCCCGGTGCGCTCATTCCCGGGACTTGGGCTGCCGGACAAATTCCGCCTGAGCGCCTCGTGGCTCCCTTGGTAGTTATGGATTTGAACGCCGCGGTCGATAGCAGCGCGCAGATTTCTCTCGACGATATTGCCGCGTGGGAATCGCGTCACGGCCTGATTCCACAGGGAGCCGTTGTGGCCATCCGCCGCTCCGGCGCGCGCGATGATCTTTCGATCGCTGATCTGTCAGCCACGCCGCTTCCTATCGCCCGCGACGCGGCGATGTTCCTCATCGAAGCTCGCTACACGATCGCCTTCGCTGTCGAGACGCCCGTGAACTTGACTTCCGACAAAACGCTGGCGCGGCAGCTCGCCCTCCACGGAAACTATGTGGTGGAAAGGACCGCGCGCCTCACCGCGCTGCCTGCAACCGGCTCGCTCATCATCGTCGCCCCGGCAAAAAACAAAGAACCTGGCGAAGCCCCCGTCCGCATCCTCGCCATGGTGCGATAGTCGTCGGTCCTTATCGTTGGTCGTTCGCGGGTCGTTTTTTTTCACGCGCTTTTTTCTGCACCACAGTTAGTTGGGGATCATCTACCTCTCCGGAGGGAATTTCATGTCTGACCCCCACTATCCAATTGGAAAGTTTTCCTACACAGGCCCGCTTACGGCAGAACAAAAACATCAATGCTTGACCGACATCGAGCAGACTCCCGCCCGTTTGCGTGCCGCCCTCCACGGACTTTCCGACCAGCAACTGAATACTCCTTATCGCGATGGCGGCTGGACGCTGCGCCAGGTGGCCCATCACGTCCCCGACAGCCACATGAACTGTTACATTCGCTTCAAACTGGCGCTCACCGAAGACGCGCCGACCATTAAGCCGTACATGGAAAATCTCTGGGCCGAGTTGCCCGAGGCCAAGCACGCCCCGATCGAAGTGTCGCTAGCCTTGCTCGATTCCCTGCACCAGCGCTGGATGCTGATGCTCCGCGAGCTCACCGACGCGGAATGGAAACGTACCTTCCGCCATCCTGAGCTGGGCCCGATGTCGCTCGAAAAAACTCTCGCACTCTACTCCTGGCACGGTCGCCACCACGTAGCGCATATCACGAGCTTGCGCGAGAAGATGGGATGGTAGGAAAGCTGCTGCGAGCTTCGAGTCGCGAGCTACGAGCAGGCAGGTTCTCAGTTGACCGTGGCAATTCGTCTCTACGCTAGGAATTTGGTCGCTCGAAGCTCGCAGCCCGTAGCTCGCAGCCGCTTCTACGGCAAACCGGCCTTCCACACCAGGTAGCTCGCTGCTTCGCGCATCACCGCCGCGAACCGCTCCCACAAAGGGTGCGGGCGCGACTCTGGCCTTGGCGCCAACTCTACTTGCACGCCTTCGTGCTCAAGCAGGGCGCGAATGCGAAATACGTGATACGCATCGCTCACCGCAATGCAGGTGCGCATACCATTCGCGCGCATGATGTTGGCCACCCGAGCTGCCGACTGCGCCGTATCGGAGCCTTGCGTCTCCGCGATTAAAGCCTGCTCCGGGACGCCGCGCCGCAGAAGATAGTCTCTGCCAACGCTGCCCTCGCTGAAATCCGGATCCAGCGCCGCTCCGCCGGTCGTGATCACCACCGGCGCCATTCCTTTCTGAAACAGTTCATAACCGTGATCCAGCCGCGCCCGGTACACCGGCGAAGGACGTCCTGCGTACTCGGCAGCTCCGAAAATGGCGATCACATCCGCTTTCTTCGCGGGCGCTTCGGCGGCCGCGCGCACGATGCGCGAGCCGGTAACACCAAAAAACAACAACAGCGCTCCCACCACCGCCAGCAACAACAGCGGCCAGGGACGCATTAATATGGAGCCAAACCTGCCTT
>JBEKPR010000066.1:0-5198 GCA_049520555.1 Candidatus Korobacteraceae bacterium | reverse complement strand
ACGTCATACGGAGTCTTCCAGTAGTCCCCGATTCTATAATTGCCGGGTCCAACATTCATGATCCTTCTTACAGACAAGCGCCTGCTGTTCGCCGCGATCCTCTTCTTGGGTCTGCTGGCCATGACCGCCCGCAGTGCTACCGATCCTGATCTCTGGTGGCATCTGCGCACTGGGCAATGGATCGTGGAAACCGGCCACGTTCCGCATTCCGACCCTTTTTCCTTCACTCGCGCCGGATACGCATGGATATCGCATGAGTGGCTGTCGGAGGTCGTGTTTTACGAACTCTGGGAGCACGCTGGCCCGCCTGCCCTGATCGTATACTCCGCGATGATTACGACCGCAGGTTTTTTGCTGCTTTATCTGCGCTGTCCGGGAAAGCGGCACTGGGCAGCCGCCGCAACTGCTCTTGGTGCGTTGGCGGCCGCTCCCTCCTGGGGTGTGCGGCCGCAGATGTTCACCTTTACGCTGGCCAGCCTGCTGCTATGGCTGCTCGAACAAAGCGAGAATCGTCCTAAACTGCTGTTTTGGATACCACCTCTTTTTCTCCTATGGCTAAATCTGCACGCCGGATTCGCGCTCGGCCCCGCCCTGTTGCTTGCGTATGGTGTCGGCCTGCTTATGGAGACGGCTGCCGGCAACACGTCCTGGCAGGAAGTGTGTCCCATGATTCTGCGGGTGCTGCTGCTTCTGCTGGTTTGTTTGGCGCTCGTGCCTCTCAACCCCAGCGGCGCGCATCTCTATCTTTATCCGCTCCGTACTTTACTCTCGTCCGGGATGCGATCGTTCATTGGCGAGTGGCGCTCACCGGATTTCCATGAAGGGCTTTACCGCCCACTCCTACTCGTATGGCTGCTGCTTCTGACCGCACTCGCGAGTTTCCGCTCGCGGCCCAGAGGACGTATGCTCATACCCTTGCTCCTTACCGCATGCGCCGCTCTGGACGCCGTCCGCCACATTCCAGTCTTCGTTTTGCTGGCGATACCGGTGATTGCCGCAGCTCTCCCGGCCGCTGCAGGCAATCGCGCCGAAAAGTCCCACGTCTCGAAAAGTGCGAGACTTGGAGCACCCATCTCCTCGCGGTTCCAGCCACTTTTCAACGGGGCCGTTCTCGTTTTGATGGCGGTATTTGCATCGGCGAAGTGGGTTAGTCTTGCCCGCAACCAGGATGCCCGCGAAGCGGAGCTGTTTCCTCAAAAGGCGGTCGCGTTCCTACGTTCCGGCGACTATCCCCGGAGAATGTTCGTTTTTTACGACTGGGGAGGCTATGCGATCTGGAATCTCTATCCTAAGTATCGCGTATTCGTGGATGGCCGCGCCGATCTCTATGGCGACGACCTCATGCGTCAATCGATTCGCACCGTGATGGAGCTCCGAACCGGCTGGCAAGACGTGCTCGACAACTGGAAGATGGAAGCCGTACTTGTGCCTCCTTCCTGCGCAGTGGCGCAAGCCCTCCTTCTCGACCCCAATTGGCATGCTGCCTTCAGCGACTCCAAGGCGATCATCATGGTCCGAACCCGCCCCGCCGTCGAAAATGCTAACCTTGTCCAGGGACCCAGCAAAACACCCAGCATCAGGGAGTTACGAAAGTGAAAAAATGTTTCCCAGAGCCGTCCCGAATCTGCGAAACTAGCGCATAGGAACTGGTCCTCGCGATTGTCCCAGATTGGGAGGTCCCAGCGTAAAGCTCGAAGGAGTCTAAAAGGAGTCTAAAATGACAGATTTGGCTAAGCTCTTGTGGCGCGATGAAGAAGGGCAAGACATCGCAGAATACGCCGTGATGCTGGCGGTAATTCTGGTGATCGTGATCGGTACCGTCCGTCTGATTGGCAGTAATGCCAACAACGTATTTTCGCAGGTAGCCAGCGCAGTCGGCACCGGGTAGGCCGCAACCTTTTGGGAGTACGTCGCACTCGCGGAAATAGCGGAAATGTAAGTCCACCGTAGCGGCAAATAAGTCCGGAGTTGTCCGTAAGGAGTGGAATGAATCGAAGCCGTTTGTTGATGATCGGAGGCCTGGCGCTCGCGGTCGGCCTGCTCGTCGCCTTCACCGTCTATAACCGACTCCGGACCTTTGCGGGCGCAAGCAACAACATGGGCGGAGTGCCGGTCGTGGTCGCTGCCGACGATATTCAGGTCGGAGCCAAGGTGCAAGCTCAAGATGTACTCGTCGTCACTATCCCGCCCGCGGCGGTTCCTCCCGGGGCGTTCTCCGCAACCTCGAAGGTCCTGGGCCGCGGGGCAGTTATGCCGGTAAGCAAGGGAGAATTTATTCTGCCCGGCAAGCTGGCGGCGCTAAACGCCGGAGCCGGTCTGCCCTCGCTGATCCCGCAGGGAATGCGCGCGGTTTCAGTACGTGTCAACGATGTAGTTTCGGTGGCGGGCTTTGTGCAACCGGGCACGCGCGTGGATGTGCTGGCTACAGGTAGCAGCGGCAACGAACGTCAAACCACCACCGTCCTCGAAAACGTTGCAGTCATCGCCGTGGGCAAGACCCTGGACCGGAGTTCTTCCACAGATGCGCAAACCGCCCCGGTGATTACGCTCCTGGTTTCTCCGGATGACGCGCAGAAGCTGGCGCTGGTTTCGCAGGAAGGACGGATTCAGCTCTCTTTGCGGAATCCGCTGGACACCAAAAAAGGAGGCATCGGCGCGACGCGGACAAGTTCGCTGTACCTGGGCGAGAAACCGGTGGCGACGACCGAGCCCAAACCCAAAGCTCACAAAGTAGTAGCGAAAGGCTCGACGCCTCCACCACCAGCGCCCTACACGGTAGAAATGATCCGCGGCAGCAAACGGGATGAAACCAGCAAGTTTTGAGCTCACAATACCGCAACGATTCGCGTCCGCTCATCCCTTGATGAGTCTTCTCTCGATGAGTCTGCCTTCGATAGACCTGCTCTCGATGGACTGGCTCGTGCATCCTCGCAGAGGTGCGAATTCATGAAAGCTCCTACGCTCGTCGCAGCCGTGATCCTTCTCGGTGCGGCAACCATGTTCCCAATCAGAGCGCTCGCGCGTACCGTTGCTCCCGACGGTAATCCACCAGCCGCTCCGGCAATGGCTTCGGCTTCTTCTCCGAACCAGGATTCTCAGAACCAGGCCAATGCGCCTGCCGCGCAATCTTCCACCACAGCTAACACAGCCGGCCAGAGCGTTACTGCGGGTGCAGCTCCGCTGCGCGTGATGGTGGGTAAGTCCCTCCTGATTAACACGACCGAAAGACTGAAGCGCGTCTCGGTAACCGACCCCGCAGTGGCGGATGCGCTGGTCGTCACGCCAACCCAGGTCCTGGTCAATGGACTCGCTCCGGGCGAGGTTTCACTGCTGATCTGGGACGAACTGGAGCGCTCTCGCAGCTTCGACCTTCGTGTGGATGTCGACATCACGGCGGCTTCGGAAGAGATGCATCGCCTGTTCCCGAATGAGCAGATCAACGTGACGCCCTCGCGTAACGCGATTGTTCTCTCCGGTCACGTGACTACCGAGGACGTCTTCAAGCATGCGGGCGCGCTGGCCTCGGCGTATTCCAAGAATGTCGTGAACGTGCTGACATTTGGCCCAGTCGGGGCGGAGGAAGTGCTTCTGGAAGTCAAGTTTGCTGAAGTGGATCGGTCGGCCACGACCCAGATGGGCATCAATCTGTTTTCCACCGGCGCTGGAAACACCCTCGGCAGCACCACCACCGGCCAGTTCGGCGGGGTCTCCGGCCTCGGGAGCATCAGCGATACCGGATCAAACAGCCCATTTCCCAGTACGGGGACGGTCTCGAATTTACTCAACCTGTTCTTCTTTAACCCTCAGGTCCACCTGGGCGCAGTCATCGAAGCCCTTAAGACACAGAATCTTTTGCAGATTCTGGCCGAGCCCAACCTGATCGCGATCAATGGCAAGGAAGCCAGTTTTTTGGCAGGCGGAGAATTTCCCTTTCCGGTCGCGCAGCAAAACGCCAGCGGAATCGCCACCGTCACGATTCAGTTTCGTGAATTTGGCGTGCGGTTGAAGTTCACCCCGGTGATTCAGCCGAACGGCAACATCCACCTGCACGTGATTCCCGAGGTAAGTACGCTAGACTTCGCGGAAGCCGTCACGGTTGCCGGAACCACCATACCCGCCATCAGCACGCGCAAGGCGGATACGGAATTCGAACTGCAAGATGGCCAGAGCTTCATCATCGCCGGCTTGATGGATAACCGGGTCACAAATATTGCGAACAAGATTCCGGGGCTGGGCGATATCCCGATCCTCGGCAATTTCTTCAAAAGCAAGAGCGCCCAAAAGAGCAACTCGGAATTGATGGTTTTGTGCACCGTGCACCGGATTTCGCCCAGTGTCGAAGCCCCGAAGGGTCCGGCGATGCCGGTGCCGAACCTGGATAAGAGCAAGTTCGATGGCAAAAAAGCGAAGTGACGCATTGAGACATTGAATCATTGAGACATTGAATCATTGGGACATTGAGTCATTGAAAATCGCCTTGGGGTTTTAATGATTCAATACCTCAATGATCCAATGATTCAATGTTTTTAGAGGTGGAGAACGAGTCATGCCGGAATTGTCAGTAGCCGTGTTCGCCACGGACAATGACCAGCGCGCGGTGCTTCAGGTTCTGGTGGATGGCACCAGCGTAGCCCGCATTGTCTGCAGCAGCCCTACTCTGCCTCTGGCCGCCACCGACCCGGTCATCCGCAGAACTCAAACCTTTGCGCCCGACGTGGTTCTGGTCGATATCGCCACCGATGGCGTCACCTCGGCGCTACGGGCCGTGGAGTTGCTGCACCAGGAACTTCCCGATTCCGCCATCTTCGTCGTCGGTCCCATGACTCAACCCCAGCTGATTGTCAGTGCCATGCGGGCGGGTGTGCGCGAATACATTGAGCGCCCCACCACCACCACCGATTTGCTGGAAGCTTTCGTCCGCCTGACGGCAGCTCGTCGCAAGCCTGGACGCGAAAGTTCGCGGGGAAAGGTGTTCACGGTCGTGAACGGCAAAGGCGGCAGCGGCGCCACCACCGTCGCTGTCAATCTGGCTCTGGCATTGGAGTCGCTTCACCACAGCACGGCACTGATAGACCTGGCACCACTCGGTCACTGCGCCTTGCATCTTAATCTCAAGCCTACATTCACCATCTCGGACGCCATCACGAACTTGCATCGCCTGGACTCGTCCCTGCTCGACAGCTTCATGGTCCGTCACG
>JBEKPR010000065.1:0-5436 GCA_049520555.1 Candidatus Korobacteraceae bacterium | reverse complement strand
GTTTCGCCGTCCAACGTCCCAACCGCCAACTGTCGCGCCGTTTGGCAAAGCGCATGCCGTTTAGTAGCGCTATCTCGTTAGCGCTGAACCAGGCATTCTCAGCCGGCACATCTGCTTCGGTCTGTTCGAGCCAGTGTACCTCCATCAAATCCACCTAGGCCGCTGCTTCAGCATGAACTCTTGCCTTCTCCAATTCTTCAGCCTGAACTCGTGGCTTCTGGGATTTCGCTTCCTCTTCCCGTCCCATTCCCCGTTCCACTGCATCGATAAGATAAGGCCGCAAGTTCGCAGGCGGGATAATGTAATTCAGCGCGCCTACGGCGAGGGCCCGTTGCACGCTGTGCACACGGTCAAACTCGGCGGCCATCTCACCCAGCTTCTCGGAATGTACGACTTTAAAGAGTTCTTCCCACTGGGCGCGCAACCGCCCTTTTTCCGCGCCCTCGGCTTTGGCCATCGCCCCAGTCAGTTCTTGGAGACGCGGGTCTTTGCGGGCTCGGGCGTCGACTTCACTGGCGAAAACAACGGCCGCCGCCGGCGCGCCGCCGATGACGGAGGCGTACGTGCCCTCCAAAGCAGCTACTTCGAGATTCTCGTTCAGCGCCCGTGAGAAAACCACATAAGCACCGCCGTGATAACGGGAGATCACGCAAAACACGATGGGGCCTTTGAAGTTCACTACCGCCCGGCCGATCTCAGCGCCGTATTCAAGCTGCAGCCTGCGCATCGATTCAGGCGAGCCATCAAACCCCGACAGATTCGCCAGAAGCACAACCGGCCGGTTATTACTGGCCGCGTTGATGGCGCGCGCCACTTTCTTGGACGATAGCGGAAAGAGCGTTCCAGCGCACCACTGATCCGGGCCGTCGGCTGGGACAAATCCTAGCCGTGGCACCGGTCGAGATTCGATGCCGATCAGACAAACGGGATAGCCGCCGAGATGTGCATCCCAAACCACCGCCGTCTCCGCTGCGCGCATGCCAGCCCAGCGCTCCAGAGGAGCATGGTCCTGGTCGATGGCCGCCATCATCACTGTACGAACATCGAAAGATTTCTTGTGCCCGTGGTTGGTCACGTCCGACAGTATGTCGCCCACACATGTAAAACCTTCCTCGCCGCCGTGAGGATAGGTTCGTACGTCACGGGCGATGGGATCGGTCGTCTCCGCCCGCCGTGGGAACCGCTCACCCGGCGCTACGTAGGTGTGATCGTAATGGCGGAACAGGAGGTGGCAGGCTTCATCAATGTCCCGCGCCCAATACTGCGCCTGGCCGTTGAGGCCCATGATGCGGTCGTACCCGCCAATGCCCTGATTGTCTTCGGCCGAGACGCCTCCTGAATAATCAAGAGCGCGCTTGCCGGTCAGTACCATCGCTGCCTTCGGCGTCATGACCAGAATGCCCCGGGTGTGCATGAGCATGGTTGCCTCGGCGTTCCAGTAGGGCTGCGCACCTACGTTGATCCCATTAACAATGATATTCACCTCCCCGCCTGCCTGGGTGAACTCCACCAGGCGGCGCAGTACAAGGGCAATCCAGTCCATGTTCTCCACACCGCTGTCCATGGAAATCTTGGCGCCGGCCGAGATGGCGAACCATTCCAGCGGCACGCCCATTTCTCGGGCTAGATCAATGGCTGCGATGATGCGCTGGCATTCCGGCTCGGCAAGCGCGCCGAGATCCTTGCTCGGATCTCCCAGCAACATGACCCGCGTTATGCCCTCGGGATACTTGACGGTAAAGTTGCGGATGACGCCAACAATGATGTTCGCTTTGTTTTTACCATAGGGACGCTCGACACGAACCAGAGCGCCGTCGGCGTCGAGATCGTACTCCACAAAATCGCCCGGAGGAAATTCGGCCCGCGTGTGTTTCTGGGCCGGTGTAAGCAAGTTGACGATTTCGTACGGATAGATGAGTCCACGCTGGCGCATGCGCACAACTTTTTGCTCGTATTCGGCCAGCGGTTTGATTGGCGGTAATTTGTCTGCGGGCCGGAAGGTAATGAGCATCCCGATGCCCGCCGGACTCGCAATGCGCACCACCATGTCGCGCAATTCGCCGGTCGCCGGACTGGGAATACGGGCACGCACTACTACTTGTTCCAACCCCAGGCCTTCGATCGAGGGCGCCAGTCTGCGCACCATGTCGCGCAATTCGTCGCGCTGAAGACTGAGCGGCGGCCACACGTATAGCAGGATCCGGTTCCAATAGAGGCGCTGATTGGCTGGCCGCCGTGACTGAAACAGCCGCATGCCGGCAATCGCTTCCGTCAGCATGCGCTCCAAATGCGGCAATTTCACGATACGCCCCGTCTCATCCCGCCAGGGCGTTACATCGCGTACTTCCGCGCACGCGATGAGCCGCTCATCCTTCGGGTTATCGCGGGCGACCGCATGGAGCAGGTAAACATCTTCCACCGAAGGCAGCCGCTCAATGTTGAAGTTGCTGAGCCGCGACAGATGCAGCCGCTTGGCCATCATCGGATGCAACCCGCGATAGAGTTTCTCCTCTTCATATGTATTCCCGCTGAGGCGATAGGTGAAATGCTGCATTCCGCCCGCGCCTTGGGCATGGACGGGGCCAGCGACTTCCACCACGATGCGCCGGATGGAACGGGGGAAGCCAGCTTGGTTAAGCGCTGACTGAACTTCCTGCTGCGTGACTTCGGGATCGCCCAGCCGTCCCGAATGCCAAGCGTAGAAGTCGATGACGATGTCATGGTCGGCCGGCACCTGCGCGATCAAAGGAAACATCGCGCGCATTGCCTCAGAGAGCCGCGAATACTCCGCGTGCGTGGTAAAGGCATGAATACGCTTACCCTCATGATCGTATTCGGCCGATGCGAAGCACTGCCCATCCACCTCCAGAGAGCGGAGGTTTTCAAGCGTCCGGATTCGATAGTAGCGCCGCGTGATCACCTCCAACATCAGCCTGCGCATGGCGGGGTCGGCAGCCGCGAACCGGGCGGAAAGCAATGCCACGAGAGGTTGCGGACATTCCAACAACGCACGGATTCGCTCGTGGCGGTCGGCGGCATCGGGATTGGCAGCCAGGTAAGCAAGTTGCTCCTCCACCTGCTCATAGACCTGCTTGCGCGCCTGCTCAAACAGCGGCTGATCAAAGTAGCGATAGCGTACCTCCCGGGCCAGGTCGCTGACCGCCGGGAAACGCCCGTTACTCATAACTATGATCCGGTCGAGAAGCGTCCGCAGCGATTCCTCCGCGTGCGGAGCCAGACTCTGAACGTACCGCAGACGCCGTTCCAGCACTCCCATGACCGGGGCGATTTTCTGCTCCACGCGCTGGTGCGATTTGTATATCCAGAGCAGGCTCTCTTCCAGTGCCGGTGAGCGATCCAGACTTTCAACGCCGTAATGTGACAGAGCGCGGCGAAGGGTGCTGACAAAGGCTGGTGGGAGTCCTTCGCCGCCCGTCTCCAGCATGCGCAAGTACGAAAACAGATGAGCCTCAGCGCTCGGCTCTTCACCGCTGGCCCGGTGGTTTACCTCCGGGTCGCGCTGGAACAGCGAGCAGATGTCCACAAAGATGTTGAGGATCTCGTCTTCTGCCTGCCTTATTTCGTCGCTGCCCTCGGGGCAGCCCTGTTCCCATTCGGTAAGCAACCGAGTGCTGTGCTTGGGGTCCACGTCAAAGCCCAGCATGAACTGGCGGAGTTCTTCCAGGCTCTGGCAGCAACTGGGTTGGATGGCTTCCTCGTTTCCATCCGAGCCGCGTGACGCACCAAAAACTACCCGCTCCCCTGCGGCCACCGCATCGCCGCCGGCATCGGGTTCGATCTGCAAGAGTGGCGCTCCCGTATCCACTTGCACGTTGCGCATGGTCATCACTTGCCGGACTTTTCCGGACAATGGCGCGACGACTGGCATCTCCATTTTCATCGCTTCCAGCACCGCCAGGCGGTCTCCGGCCGAAACTGTGTCACCCGCCTTGACCGCAATGGAGACTACCACCGCCGGCGCCGGCGCGCGGACGACACCTCCGTCGTCGCGGTCGATCTGGTGCGATACGCCGTCCACCTCGATGCGGTAACTCAGCCCTTGGGGCACGGATACAACGTGGAAACGCCGCCCCAAGACGGTGAGCCAATATTCAAACTGACGCAGACGGTCGAGGTGGGCATGGATGCGCGATCCGTTGACGTCGACGCGGTACTGTTGCGGACCCAGGCGGTACGCCTTGGCCGAATAGGAATGTCCGCGATAGCGCAGTTCCGTAGTCCCGCCTACCTCACTCCGCACCTGCGGCCGTCCGCGCACGGCGGAGGCATAGAACTGGGTCTGCTCGACCGCCAACTGGGTGTCGTAGGCCTCGATCGCGGCCTGCACCAGAGCCACGTCGGCGTAGCCTCTGGAGATGTGGGCTCCGGTCGCTGCCAACTGGTCCAGCCACCCGATATGGACTTCTCCACGCTGCACATCAGGGTGACTCAGCAATTCCAGCAAGAATGCCTTGTTACTGGCGCCGCCCTTGATGACAACAACGCTGCCGCGCAATGCTCGCTGCAGCCGGGAAAGCGCTTCCTTCCGGTTCTGCCCGTAGGCGATGATCTTGGCGATCATCGAGTCGAACTCTGAGGCGACGACATCGCCTTCCAATACGCCGGTGTCAACCCGCACTCCCGGCCCCGTCAGAATCCTGAACCGCCCAATTGCGCCTGGGGCGGGAGCAAATCCATTGTCCGGATCCTCCGCATTCAGCCGCACCTCGATGGCATGACCGGTGGTGCGCGGCGGCTCGCCTTCCAGGTGACCGCCCCGCGCCACGTGAATCTGCAGTTTGACCAGATCGAGCCCGGTGGTGCACTCTGTCACCGGATGCTCGACCTGCAACCGCGTGTTCATCTCCATGAAAAAGAATTGCCGGCTTTCCGGTTGGTACAAGAATTCAACGGTGCCTGCATTGCTGTAGCCCGCGGCCTCGCTGAGGCGCACTGCCGCTTCGCGCAACTCCTGATCTTGTTCCAGAGAGAGCGCCGGCGATGGCGCTTCCTCGAGAATTTTCTGGTGGCGGCGTTGAATGGTGCAGTCGCGCACGCCGACCGCCCACGTCTTGCCATGGAGGTCTGCGATTACTTGGACTTCGACGTGGCGTGCTCCCTGAACCAGTTGCTCCATGAAAACAGTTGGGTCTCCAAAGGCCTTGAACGCTTGGGCGCTGGCGCTCCGAAAACTTTCTGAAAGCTGGCTGGGCGAAAGTACCCGGCGAATCCCCTGACCGCCGCCCCCAGCGGTAGCTTTAATAAGGAGTGGATAGCCCAGGCGCTCAGCGTGGCGTTCGGCATCGGCAAGCGTTTCCACCGGACCGCCGCTCCACTTCGCTACCGGGACCTGGTTTTGCTCAGCCAGGCGTTTCGAGGCGATCTTGTCGCCCGCGCGCCGCATCGCCTCACCATCCGGGCCGATGAACACGATGC
>JBEKPR010000064.1:0-5700 GCA_049520555.1 Candidatus Korobacteraceae bacterium | reverse complement strand
ATGCAGTTGCTGCTCAGGATCTCGACCAGTTCTCTCTTTGGTTCCCGGCGGACTGGAACGACCCAGTAGCAAACCGACGGCGCACCCTCACGCAGCAGGGCGATCAGAAACGTGAGCATAAACGCGGCCGCTGCCAATGCGATGGCTGCAACTATCCAGGTCGCCCACATACCCCTGCCTCCTGCGCTTTTGCGCGGATGTCCCGCTTAAACACTCCAGTGAACCACTTCATATGTAAGGGTGGTCTAAGAAATTCCTAAAGAAGTCATAAAGGTGGAGACGAGCTTGACTCCTTGGTAAAGCATCGCCGGTGGCCAGTTACCGGACTGGCCGCGCCTAGCAGCCCCATTCTGCTTCGCCGGGCTGGGCAAAATACTGTCGCGACTGTGCGCGGTCGCGGTTCATCGACTCCAGTTCGAGTAGCGCAAGACGTGCCGCCGCCACCAGGCGGCTTTTCTCCTGTTGGGGAACTTCTTGCCACGCACCGCGCGCTTCGCTGCCTTTCCCTGAAATCTCCGGCGTCAGCGCCTGGTGATAGTGGTGGAAAATTTCTGCCAACCGCTCTGGTGCTACTTCGTGAATCCACATACCCTTGATCTCCCTAGCCCCGCTTTTTGTCCGCGGCTTTTCTTCAGTCTCATGACTATTGGACACGCAATCACGGAAAGATCGAATAAAGGATTCATAAAATGTTCGTAAAGACAACAAGAAGGACATCTCGAACTGAGCCCGCGCGGAAATGATTCGAATCTTAACGGGCTTTCGACCGGAATGATCTGGGTTTGAGTGATTAGCTTTTTCAGACGGCGGAATTCGAAGCCTCAGCGTTGATTCTGTGTTTGCCTGCCACCGAGAAGATAGAGTCCGACCGCGCCAATCAAGAAATTTATGCAACCCAAACAAATCTTTCATGGTGTTCTTTACGGATTCTTTATGCGCGGTTTTCTATCGTGGCAGCGAGCGGAGTTGAGTTCTTGCGCACATTCCTTGCGCTTGTCCACTACGTCGTGATCATCGGTAGAAAAATTATCGATTGGATTGCTACTTCTTTTCCCCTTAGGCTTTGGCTCCACACCAAGATCAACTGCTTAGCGCCCGTTTGCCCCGGGCCGTTCCATCTTGAAAAAGGCTTTATGTGCTCTTTATGAACTTTTTACCTGTTCTTTATGAGTTTTCGAATGTAATCAAGGGTTGCGTCCCAAGAAAAGCGGCGGGCCAACGCCTTTGGCCCCTAGCCAGATTAGACGACTGTCATTCACTGAAAGGAACCGGATTTCAGACCGGAAAGGATTCTAACTTGAAAATCATGAGAACTCTATTACGTAAGACTGTTGCGGTTCCCCCCTGCCTTCCCATGCTTGTTTTGAGTCTCGGTGTTAGTCAGGGTGCGCGCTGTTACGCACAGACTCAGACCCAACCGAACGATCAGCCGAAAGTGGCTGCCCTGCACGAACCGTTGCCCAGTGACACAAGTACCACGAACAGCACGGCACCTGCGAACGCCCGATCCGCAGCCGCGCCCGACCCGGAAATATCTCCGGCGGTCGCGAAACAGTTCGCGGCCATGCAGGCGGAGATCGAGCAACTCAAAGCGGAACTGAAAGGCCGTAGCGCGACTGAACGAGCGTCGCCATCTCCCGGAGGATCGGCGACATCTGCCCCGGCCGCAGTACCGGCAAAACCTGAGCCGGCCCCGACCACAACAAGCGCGGGTCCGGCTGTATCGGCTGCGCAAGCGCCGAGCGAATCCCCGGCCGCCAAGCCTGCAAAACAACCGCCGAGCGAGCCTTTTGCCTTTGCCGACTGGAGCTGGATGAACGGCAGCCCCCACAACAAAGAAGCGGTGTGGGATTCGAAGTTCTTCACTCCGGAAATCAGATTGGACACTGATTACGTTAGCAGTTTCAACCATCCCAAGGACGACTCGCTGGGCGGATCGACTGAGATCTTCCGCTCGAACGAAGTCCAAATTGAGCAAATCAGCTTCGGCGGCGACTTCCACTGGCAGAACGTTCGCGGCCGGATCTTGACTCTGGGAGGAATGTTTGGGGTCACAACACCGCGGAACGACGCCAGCGTCGGCCGCGGCCAATGGGACCTGCGTGGCGCGTACAAGTACTTTGGCGAGGCCTACGGCGGGTACCACTTCAACGTGAATCACGGGCTCAACGTCGACGCTGGAATCTTCGTTTCCTACATCGGCCTCTTCAGCTACTGGAACTTCGATAACTGGGCTTATCAGCCTTCGTACGTATCGTCCAACACACCGTGGTTTTTCAATGGCGTGCGCATCCAGTGGTTCCCGACCGACAAGTTGAAGATTGAGCCTTGGATCATCAATGGATGGCAATCCTATGCCAGGTACGGCAACGTGCCCGGTCTGGGAGGACAGATTCTGTACCGTCCGAATTCGAAGCTTTCGTTCGTCTTCAACAACTACGGCATGGGCGAAGATACGCTGGGCCTTAACGGAGCCCGCTCACGTTTACACACCGACAACAGCGTCGAGCTCAAATACTACGACCATCCGGAGAAGACCCTCGACAAGATGGCGTTCTCCCTCACAGGCGATCTGGGATGCGAATACGGTGGAGGAGTAAGTTGCCTTGGAAATAAGAAGTCGGCGGGCCAGATCACTGCGTACAAGCAAGTCTTCGCGGGGTGGATGTTGTACGACCGCACTTGGTTCAAAAAGGACAAATACGCAATAACGCTAGGAGGTGGTGTGCTGGACAATCCGGGCCGCTATCTGACGCTGCTCCAACCCATCAATGGAGCGGACGCGGTCTCCGGATCGCCCTACTTCCCAACGTTTCCCGGGTCACTGTACAAAGCCTGGGACACTACCGCCAGCTTCTATTACATGCCCAAACAGTACATTAGTTTCGTCTGGGAGTACGGCTACCGCCACGCGAACCAGCCGTATTTCACTGGTCGAGGTGGAATTACTCCTCCGAACGGCAACAATGGTTCTCCTGCGGACTATGTCTGCATGGACGGAAGTTCGACCGGGTTTGGGTGGGCGCCAAACGCCTCCAACCCCACCGACCCAAACGGCGCCAACCTCGGCCTCGCGCAATCGACCTGCAATGCGAATTCGCACGGCGGTCTTTGGACTCCGGACCTTCGAAAGGATGAGCCCAGCATCAGAATGGCGATCATGGTCAAGTTCTAGCGTCGAATTCAGGATTCCTCAAGCGGAAGCCTGCTGCTCGTGGTCGAGCGATTTCAAATGGGGGCGGAACCATGTTTAGACTCTGGCCGATTCTTCTCGCCATCGTCGCAACAGTATTCTTAGCCGAAGCTATGGTAGTGAACGCCGCAGAAGCCCAGGGTGGGAAATCGACGGTAGTTACTCCAACACCGGCGGCTGAAAAAACTGAGAAAGAAAGGAAGCTTGCCGTCGCAACCGATGCGGCTAAGCAACTGTTGCTCGTGATGGACACGGACAAGAGCGGCAAGGTCTCCAAGGAAGAATGGATGAAGTTTATGGATGCAGAGTTCGACAGGCTGGACGCGGACCATAAGGGACAGCTGGACGTTAAAGAATTAACGCAGTCACGGGTGCGAGTGCGTCCATTTGTCGGCAAGTGACCTCAAAGCATCCCGCGACTTGCGCGATAAGAGTAGTGCGGATACGCCGAGCGAGTGCTTCGGTTGCGCGCCCAGTCGGCGTACCGCCCATGGACATCGTGCATCGGCAGATTGGGTGTGCTGAAGTTTCGCAGCTGTCGATGCTAGCGCTGAGGCGGATTGAACCGTAATACCGTAATGAAGAGAAGAAGAGCGTTGGGAATATTTCTTTGTGTGCTCGGCCTGTCGGCGCTACTGGGGCTGGTGGGCTGTAGCGCGCATGCAGACCCGGCAGCGGAGGCGCCGCCGCCCGCAAACATCGTGCCTGGAGCGGACCCCAGCCTGTTCACGGTGGATCATCCCGAGCAATTCCCGCTCGCGGCCGCCGTTGAGCGTCCCTCGACCTCCGAGTTGGTGGTCACGGGGACAGTCACGCCTGACGTGGCTCGCAATGTCCCGGTGGTCTCGCTCGCCTCTGGGCGTGTCGTGGCGATTCACGCGCGACTCGGCGATACCGTGCAAAAAGGCCAGTTGTTGCTGACCATTCGTAGCGACGATGTGGCCGGCGGGTTCGATGCCTATCGCAAGGCCGTCGCTGATGAGCTTCTTGCACGAAAGCAGTTAAATCGAGCCGTGGACCTGTACGCCCACGGCGGCATCGCTCAGCAAGATCTGGAGGTCGCGCAAGACACCGCAGATGATGCCAAAGTCACCCTTGAGACCGCGACCGAACATCTTCGTCTTCTGGGCAACGATCCCGACAAGCCCATGGGCATGGTGGACATCGTTGCGCCCACCACGGGCGTGATCACCGATCAGGAAGTGACAAACGCGGCGACCGTGCAGGCCTACTCATCGCCCAGCCCGTTTACGATTTCGGATATCTCGTCGGTCTGGATTGTCTGCGACGTGTATGAGAATGACCTACCTACTGTCCGGCTCGGAGATACGGCGGAGATCACCCTGAACGCGTATCCCGGCCGACCGTTCAAGGGGAACGTCAGCAACATTGGCGCCGTCCTCGATCCCAGTATTCGCACGACCAAGGTGCGCATCGAAGTGCAGAATCCCGGAATGATGCGGCTGGGCATGTTCGCGAGGGCGACATTCCGCGGTCAAGCCACGGAGATGCACACCATTGTCCCGGCATCCGCCGTGCTGCGTATGCACGATCGGGACTTTGTTTTCGTTCCCTCGCCCGACAAAAAGTTTCGCCGTGTGGAAGTCGTCAGCGGAGACGTGCTGACCGAGAACACGAATTTGCAGGAAATCAAGTCAGGGCTCAAGCCAGGGCAGCAAGTGGTTACGAACGCGCTGGTTTTGGACCACGTGCTCGCTCAATAGCGGATGGCGACAACATATCCGGCCTCGCGAGTACGGCTCATGGCGGACATTCCAGATCAGCGGCCGTCTGGGGCGGTTGAGCATGGGCATCGGCAAAGAAGACAGGACAAGGAATGATTCGGGCCCTCGTAGATTTTGCGCTGAACAACAAATTTGTGGTGCTGGCCATTGCCGTCCTGCTGGCCGGTTGGGGGGCCATCTCGTTCCACAACCTGCCAGTCGAAGCCTATCCCGATATCGCCGACAACTACGTGACGGTCATTACGCAATGGCCGGGCCGCTCCGCGGAGGAGGTGGAACAGCAAGTCACGATCCCCATCGAGATTCAAATGTCCGGCATGCCGCACATGACCTTTCTGCGTTCCGAATCGATTTTCGGCCTGTCATTCGTGATCATGATTTTCGACGACAGCTCCGTCAACGACTGGAACCGCCAGAAGGTGCTGGAAAGGCTTACCCAGGTCAATCTCCCTCCCGGACAAAACCTTCAACCGCAAATCGGCACGGACTGGAGCACCACCGGCCAAATCTATTGGTACACGCTGAGAAGTACGAATCCCCGTTATGACCTGATGGAACTCAGGTCGATCGAAGACTGGGTTCTGCTCAAGCAATTCAAGTCCGTTCCGAATGTCGTGGACGTTTCCGATTTTGGAGGCACGGTACGCGAGTACCAGGTGCGCGTCGACCCCAACAAGCTCGTCTCCTACGGATTGAGCATTGGCCAGGTGGAGCAGCAGCTCGCCAATAACAATATCAATGCCGGCGGCAGTTTCGTTGAGG
>JBEKPR010000063.1:0-5889 GCA_049520555.1 Candidatus Korobacteraceae bacterium | reverse complement strand
GTGGCGCGCTCCTCGCCGGATCTTCCCAAGGCGCAGAAAACGGCGGAGTCGCTCCTCTCCGGGAAGTAAAGCGCGGCTATCAAATGGCTGCGGAAAAGGACGGCTTTACAGGCCGCTGAGAAAGCCAAATTCGATGTTTTCCGCAGCCTTTGAAGGCGTGCCCTGATAAGAATCGCGCTTGCACACCACAGGCTGCCAGGCCGTCGGAAAAGTGCAAGCGAAAGCAAACGCAAAAAAAGCCGGGGTGAGCGTTCTCAGAATGGTAGTTGCGGCATCTGACGGCGGCTTGAAAGGTGAAGATGGAGACGAGGGGCGACTGGCAAAATTTGTCAATCTGGGTCCCGAAAGTGTCATACTGGAAGAATCGAGGGTGACTGAGGCGGTGACTGCCTCGCAGAAGGGTGCTGAAAACACTGAAGTTTCGTCCAGAGGGACATCTAACTTCCGTCACCTAGCCCTCTGGCCCTCAGAGTGCGATAGTACGAACGAGTTGGTCATCCAACCAAAACAGTCAAACGGAGACGAGGACAATTTAAATGCGGAAACAAAAGGGCTTCTCACTGATCGAACTGCTGATCGTGGTCGCGATCATTTTGATCATCGCCGCGATTGCTATCCCGAACCTTCTGCGTGCGCGTATTGCGGCGAACGAGTCGTCCGCAGTGGCGTCGGTTCGCACTATCAACACGGCAATGATTTCATACAACTCCAGCTACCCGACGGTGGGCTTTGCGGCCAACCTGGTTACTCTGGGGCCGGGCGGGGTCGGCACGGCCTGCCCCAATCCTCCCACTTCGGCTCAAGCCTGCTTGATCGACGGCCAGCTGGCGTCGGGCACCAAGAGCGGCTATAGCTTCGGTGCGACGGGCACCACCGGCAACTATGCTGCGTGGGGAACCCCGCAAGGTCTGAACAGTACGGGCGTGCGCTCCTTCTGCTCGATCGCGGATGCTGTGGTACGCTACGTCGCCTCTGGGGCGGTCAGCACCTGCGCCGGAACCGAGACCCCGCTGCAGTAAGTTTGGATTTGGCAAAGTACCTGGGGGAGGGTACCAGCCGGAGAGAAGCAGAGGAGAAATCCTCTGCTTTTTTATTGTGGGGCGTTTTCCTGGTGTGGTCTTCGATAATTACTCGTTCCCAGGGCCACAAAATCCACTGACACAAACTGTCATTTCCGATGCAGGGGAATGACGAAAGCGGCGAACGAGGGGACGGGGCTGCGAATTGCATCGCATTCCCAAGGACTTACGGTTAGTGCGGTTGGACCAAGTCCGGCATGAAAAATGCAAACGTTTCATTGGAACTTGATCGGTTGCGCTCATCCGGGATCAGGGAGATGCGATGCGAAGGGCCGAGGGATTTTCTCTTATTGAACTGTTGATTGTAGTGGCCATCATTCTCATCATTACGGTGATTGCGGTACCCAGTTTTCTGAATTCGCGCATGGCGGCGAATGAGTCAGCCGCAGTGGGGGCGCTTCGCTCGCTGAACACAGCACAGATTTCATACAACACCACCTATGCGACGGTGGGCTTTGCGGCCAACCTGACCGCTCTGTCGGGCGACTGCACCAGCGGCAATGTACCTTCATCGAGTGGCGCTTGCTTGATCGATTCGGTTCTGGAATCGGGTACCAAGAGCGGCTATATGTTCACTCTGCAGGGCGTAAGCGGCGCTCCGGCGCCCTCCTATCAATTCATCGCATCGCCGGTGACTTCGAACCTGACGGGCGTGCGCTACTTCTGCTCGTTCGAAGATGCGGTGGTACGCGTCAGCCCGACGACGATCACGACCTGCGATAACACGGTCCCTGAGCAACAGTAGCACCGAGGGCGGCGGCAGATCTTGAGTGCCAGCCTTGGTGGCAGGGGTAGTTTACCTTCGTAATCGCCCAGACAGCCAGACATCCCCAATCGCGCCGGCATTGCATATAATTCTCTCCATTAGAATTAAGAATTAGATTCCATATCAAATTTCACGCAAGGGGCTGGGCATTGCGCGCATAGCCATGGCTGCGATTGAGATTCTCGACCTGGAAAAAAGCTACCTCGTTGGATTCTGGCGCAAGCGCCCGAAACTGGCGCTGCGGCCGCTCCGCCTGACCATCGAAGAGGGAGAGGTGTTCGGCTTCCTCGGTCCCAATGGCGCGGGCAAGACCACCACCCTCAAACTCCTGATGGGGCTGGTATTCCCGACGGCTGGAAGCGCGCGCATTCTGGGGTCGGATATGGACGATCCGCGGGTGAAATCGCAGATTGGATTTCTGCCCGAACAGCCCTATTTCTACGACCATCTCACCGCCAGAGAACTGCTCAACTATTATGGGCAGCTTTCTGGAGTTCCGGCAAAAGGGCGCTCGGCGCGGGTGGAGCAGATGCTGGCGCGGGTGGGATTGAGCGATTCGGCAGGGGTGCAGTTGCGGAAGTTCTCCAAGGGCATGTTGCAGCGGGTGGGGCTGGCGCAGGCGATCTTGCACGATCCAAAGCTGGTGTTTCTGGATGAGCCGATGTCGGGACTGGACCCGATGGGGCGGCGCGAGGTTCGGGATATGATCCAGCAACTGCGGTCGGAAGGTAAGACGGTTTTCTTTTCGACGCACATTCTCTCGGATGCGGAGGCGCTTTGCGACCGGGTGGGCATTATCCACCAAGGTGAGTTGCGCGGGGTGGGGGCGGTAGCGGAATTGACTGCCCAGACGGGAGGCAAAATCGAGATTATTTTTTACGCACAGGCACAAAAAGTGCCGGCGGGATTGACCATCCTCGGGGCCGAGGCGCGTCTCAGCGGCGATATGGTGAACGCTGTATTGCCGGAAGAGCAGCAGGATGCAGCCTTGGAAGTGCTGCGGCGCGACGGCCTCAAACTGATTTCGCTGACGCCGGTGCGCAATTCGCTGGAGGAATATTACATCCAGAAACTGCAGCCTGCGGAAGACCGGAAAGGGGTGGGCGTATGAACTCCGGGGGTATGAACTCCGGGGGTATGAAATCCAGGATCGGTTATATCGCCTTCAACACCTTTCGCGAGGCGGTGCGCGACCGGGTTCTGTACAACCTGATCGCATTTGCGCTGCTGCTTTCCGGGGCGGCGATTCTGGTGGGAGAAATTTCGATCGACATCGAGCGCCTGGTGGTGGTTAACCTGGGGCTGACGGCGGTCTCGCTGTTCGGAGTGGTGATCGCCATCTTCATCGGGATCGGCCTGGTTTCGAAGGAGATCGACAAACGCACGCTTTACACCGTGCTGTCGCGCCCGGTTCGCCGCTGGGAGTTCGTGGTAGGCAAGTTCTTTGGGCTCACGGGAACGCTGGTGGTGAACACGCTCCTCATGGCGGTCGGCGTGTTTCTGGCGCTGCTCTATGTCGCGCACAGATTCGAGAAGATGGACGCGTGGGTATTGGTGGCGCTGTATTTCATCGTTCTGCAGTTTCTGATCGTGTGCGCACTGGCGCTGTTTTTCTCGTCCTTTTCGACGCCACTTATGTCGGCGGTCTTCACCTTCGCGTTGTTCGTAATCGGAAGTCTGGCTGAGGATCTGCGCGGCTTTGCCCGAATCGCGCACGGGGTCGGGGGATGGATCGCGACCGCCGTCGCCTATCTGGTACCGAATTTTTCCGCCTTGAACGTGATCAACCAGGTGGCGCACGGTGACGCTGTACCCGGGCGACTGATTTTCTACAACAGCGTTTACGCGCTGCTCTATTCGGCGATGGCCATCTCGGGAGCGGTGTTGATCTTCCAGCGCCGGGATCTGAAATGACAGCCACGCGACAGGCAAACCTGGTGGCGACTGTTGTGCTTGCGCTTTCCATGGCGGGCGTAATCGCGACGCTCTATGCCATCGACCACACACGGCGGGGAGCGGTAACGCAGGAAGCGCTTTATGTACGCTCTTCCACGTTGCTGCGGCGCATGAGCCTGGGCTACACCGGCCTGCTCGCCGACATTTACTGGACGCGCGCGGTGCAGTATTTCGGGGAACAGCATCACAGTGGTTCCAGCGATTTCCGCTTGCTGGCGCCGCTGCTCGAAGTCACCACGGAGCTGGATCCGAAGTTGTTGCCGGCGTACCAGTTTGGGGCCAACTTTCTGGCTCCAAAACCACCCAACGGCGCGGGATTGCCGGGGGCCGCGCTCCTCCTAATGAAGTACGGAATCGAGCACAATCCCAACCAGTGGCGGCTCTACTACAACCTGGGATTCCTGTACTACACCGAGTTAAAGGACTACGCCAAGGCAGCGGATGCGTTTGCCCAGGGAGCGAAGCTTCCGGCGACCAACCCTTTCATGCCCATTCTGGCAGCACGGATGGCGCAGCATGCGGGCGAATTCGACACGGCGCGCATGTTGTGGTCCACGACCTACGAGAGCACGAAAGACGCACAGATCCGGGACAATGCGGTCCTGCATTTGCTCGCCCTACGGGTGGATGAGGACGTGACCCGGCTGGAACAGGTGGTCGAAAAGTACCGTGAACAAACTGGACGATTGCCGGCCAGCATGGTCGATCTGGAGCGCGCGGGCTTTATCCATGGAACGCCTGCCGATCCGAAAGGACGACCGTACAAGTTGATGCCCAATGGGCGGATCGAAGTGCAGGATCCGGAGAGCATTTTCTTTATCACCAAGGGCCTTCCGCCGGGCGCAACGCCGCCCCAACCGCTGCACCAGGTCCAGAGTCATTGAATCATTGAATCATTTGGTCAGCGGATCATTTAGTCATCTTGGTTCAATGATTCAATGTCTCAAATGATTCAATGTTTCAATGATTCAATTCTGGAGCGCTCTCCGAAGTTGGTGGCGCGAGCAGGCGCGCGAGAACGGAACCTTGAGCGCGGCTTCCCTGCTGATGCGGAATCTGTGGGCCTTTGTGCGCGACTCGACGCCCGAACGTCGGCGGCGGCGCTATGGCGACATGGAGTACGACTGGGAGCATCGCGTCAACACCACCAGCGGCACGGTGGGCGGGTCGGCCCGCCTGCTGGGATTGCTTCATTCCCCGTACCAGCCGACCGACCCGGCTCTTTTTCGGGAGATGATGGCGAGCCTGCCCATCGAGTTCGATCAATTCACCTTCGTCGATCTTGGTTCCGGCAAGGGACGGGCGCTGCTAATGGCTTCGGAGTATCCGTTTCGGAAGATTGTGGGCGTGGAGTTGATTGCGGAGTTGCATCGCGCTGCGGAGGGAAATATTCGCGAATATGGGAGCCCGACCCAGCGCTGCCGGCAGATTGAATCCGTGCTCGCGGACGCACGCGAGTTCGAATTCCCTGAGGGGCCGCTGGTGGTTTACCTTTTCAACCCGCTGCCGGAGTGCGCATTATCCGAAGTTTTGCATCGGTTGGAGAAGTCGCTGACAGGAGCGCCGCGCCCAGTGTGGGTCGTCTATCACAATCCTTTGCTGGAAGGAGCGCTCGACGCGTCGGGCTTTTTGCAGAAAGCGGGTGGGACGCTGCAGTATTCGGTGTACCGGACGACAGGCCAGCGCTAGGACAGCCGCAACAAACTCGGTGAACATTCATCTGTGATTAACAGCAGGCAAGAAGGCACCGAAGTAGAATGGGGTAGGGGAAAAACCAACGTTGAATCTCAGGTTCTCTTTTTGTTGGCTACTATTCGTGGCGGCCGCCCTCCCCGCGCAAGCCGAGGACATCCATCAGCTCGCCCGGGCGGTCGACGCCCACTACAACCACCTGCGCAGTCTCGAATCGGACTTCACTGAGATCTATCGGGGCGATGGTCCGGAGCGTGTGGAATCGGGCACCTTGTGGCTGAAAAAGCCGCGCAAGATGCGGTGGGAATACCGTTCTCCGAATGAGAAGCTGTTCATCAGCGACGGCCAGGCGGTGTGGTTCTACCTGCCGGCGGAACGGCAACTCAGGAAGACGGC
>JBEKPR010000062.1:0-6343 GCA_049520555.1 Candidatus Korobacteraceae bacterium | reverse complement strand
CTTGGGATTGTGCTTCTGCAATACCTTGGTGATGGCCGCCGTCAACGTGGTCTTGCCATGATCGATGTGCCCGATCGTGCCCACGTTCACGTGCGGCTTGCTGCGGTCAAATTTCTCTTTCGCCATTTTTTTTCTGTGCCCTAGTAGTACCGGTAAAGTTTGTTGAACTTCTCGCGCAGAGGCAAGTCCACCGCCTCCAGCGCCGTCAAATAAAATTCCCGCACCTGCGCCTGATCGCTCACCGGCAGCGCGTCATACAACTGCCGCGCCGATTTGCCGTCTTGCGCCAGCCTCTGGTCCGCACGCTCCAGCAACTTCTCGCGCAATACGCGATCGAAATCGCGGATTGGAACTCCCTTGCGCTGCAGCAGCCGAAGAAAATCTTCCACCGCGTTCGCCGCAAAAATCCTCGCCAGGGCGGAACGAAACTGCTCAAATTCATCCAACTTCTCGATGCGAAGAGCAGCCTGTCGAAACGGTACTCGCGGTTCCGACTGTTCCATCGAAGAATTCACTGACTGGACATCCATCCTGCCCTTATCGCGGGTCTTGCCTGACTCAAACTCATGGAGCTGATGATCGGGATTGAACCGATGACCTCTCCCTTACCAAGGGAGTGCTCTACCAACTGAGCTACATCAGCCCTTCAAACTCTTTCACTCTCCATCGCCGGTCATCGAAGATGACGACTTTTTTTAGCCGCGGCAACGCTCGCAAAAACCGCTCGCTGCCGCAACGCTTACCAAGGGAGTGCTCTACCAACTGAGCTACATCAGCCCTCGACTGCACACCATGCAACCAAACTTCTGGAGCGGGAGACGGGAATCGAACCCGCGACCAACAGCTTGGAAGGCTGTGACTCTACCACTGAGTTACTCCCGCGCATCCAATCAAACTGGCCGTTATTCGTCGCGGCGATCACGCTGCTCGCGCTCTTGCTTGCGGCTCCACGTCCAGGTGCGAACGGCAAACATCGCCAGCACTGCCACCGCCGCCAGCTTGAATCTCTGATCGCCGATGGTGGTCCAAGCCAGCACCGCCAGCACCGCGAACAAACCCAACGCCGTCCATAACCGCTTCATCTCAAGCACCCCAACGCACGCCACCGCGGCGCGTGCCGGGGCCCCCGCAAAAACCTGGTGCACAGGGGAGGATTCGAACCTCCGTAGCTCGCAAGGAGCGGCAGATTTACAGTCTGCTGCCATTAACCACTCGGCCACCTGTGCACGTTCGACCGAGCATCCCACTCTCATCGACTTGCTGAGAGCCCGGCGTCGCCGTTGGCCCGGAATCGCCAGTCTCTGCTGTCAAAGAACACCGCGTGCCAAGCGTCGCTCTGCAATCCCGGCAAAACTCCGCATCAGTCGCGCGGCCCTACTTCCGCGCGCGTTCTGCGATTTAGGAAGCTGCTGCTGGAATCAGTTCTCTGGGAGAGCTGCGCGTCTCGTTTGGCTTGCTCCTACGCCTTGCGGCGCGCTCACGGTTACGATCCTGGAGCTGGCGAAGGGATTTGAACCCCCGACCCTCTGATTACAAATCAGATGCTCTACCAGCTGAGCTACGCCAGCACTGCAGCGTGGCTCGACACGTAGGCGCCGAACCAAGCATGATTCTTCCTGCCAGCCGGGACAAACAATAAACTTACCACAACGGCAACCCGCGTGCAAATGGTTTGCCCGCTGCAACTTCGTCGATTTGTCGAACTAATCAGAGACCCACAACTCGCCACTCCCGCGGGCCTTGCGGCTGGGGATTCTGCGGAGCGCGTTGGCATTCCCCAACGCTGAAATGCGGTCAATTCATTGTAACCAATTTCGGCGAGGTTGGCCACCGTGCCGAGTTTTCGGTAGTGGGTCAATTTAACAAATGTTGGAGCGGCACGGGCGCGCACACCTTATCCAAAACTCGTTAACTGATGGGAGTTCCAGGGTTCAATTTTGTCCATTCCTGATTTCCGCACTCCTCGCCGCCAAGATGCACGCTTAAAACCTTGCCGTTTGTGGACTTGTTGATCCCGTTAGTGAACGTCCTTCCGATCCACTTCGAAAATTCAGCACTGAAAGACATCAATGGATCGGCGGCGGTGCGGAACTCCAGTAGCTCTTCTGCAAATGCGACCGGGTGAAGGCGAAGAACACGTCGTTCAACCCAGTGCGTGTCAAAATTTGCCGTAGGACGACTGTTGATAATATCGGCTACAATCTGTCGAGTTATGTGTTTCATGTTTTCGATTCTCCGCGTTCGAGTTTGTCGGCTGGCTTTTATTCAGGTTGGCCACTGATCTCGTCATAGGCCATCTTCACCTGTTTCCAAGTAGAGGACTTTACCCAGGTCGGGATGTCGCACGGCTTGTTATCCAAATAGAAATCCATGGCTCGCTGAGCGGGCACGGCCCAACTTGGATTCGCCAGGAGCCGCTGAACAATTGGATGGTTTCTTAAACGGTTTCTAAGTTGATCCTTGCTCATGTCTAAATTATGACACAGAGAGAGAGCGCGCGCAAGCCCGCGCACGCGCGAATAGTACTATTTTGCAGACTGACCCACTGCGCCGCCTTTTCTCGTATCATCATGTCCTAGTCCATGCGAACACGACGAAAGCAGTTGTGGGTTGCTTTAGCGGTTGTCCTCGTCATCGCCGGTGGCATCGTTACCGCCGTTCTGCTGCGAAAACGCGCCGCCCCGGACGCCGTCCGCCTGCTGCCTGATTCCGATGCCGTCCTCTACGTCAACTTCGAGCCCATTCGCCTGTTCACCGATCTCGGCAAGCATCCTGTCAAAGACCGCGATCCGCAATACGAAGACTTCGTTCGCCAGACCGGCTTTGAGTTCGAACGTGATCTGGACAAAGCCGCCCTGGCCATTCACTACGGCACTTCGATCCGCGGCAAATCGACCGAGACCCGTTACAGCGAAATTCTGCAGGGACGCTTCGACAGCGGACGGGTGGAAGAGTACCTGCGCAAGTTGTCAGCCACCGTGGAGCACTACGGCAATTTCGATATCTACATCATCCCCCTGGAAGGCCGGACCGTGCGCGTGGCGCTGCTTGGAGTGGACGTGGCCGCCGCGTCGAATACCGAAGGCCCCGACGCTATCCACGGCATGATCGATCGCTACCGGCAAGCCGCCCTGCCCTTCGGCGGTCCGCCACTGGTAAGCGAATATTACCGACTGGTGCCGCTGGGCAGCATCATCTGGACGATTGCCCGCCCGCCCGCCGCCAGTTCCTCGGAAGATCATGCTGAGCTGCTCTTGCCCGGAGGCTGGAGCGGACTGCTGCCGCCGGACAGCACGGTGATTGCGTCGGCGCGGCCGCTCAACGAAGTTCACCTGCGGGCGCAAGTCCTCACCCACAGCGAAGCCCAGGCGCGTAGTTTCACCGATCGCGTGGACACCTTCATCGCGCTCTTCAAGTCGCTCAATATCTCGATGGACGCAGGAGGTCCCGACCCGGACGTGAAGGCCGCCTTCGACAGCCTGGAGATCCACCAGGACAAAGATCAGGCTGTGCTGACCGCCAGGGTTCCGTATGCTTTCTTCAAGAAGGTACTCAGCGAGCCACCCGGGGAACTGGGACCAGAAACACAAAAGCCGCCTGAGCAGAACGCTCCGGCGGCCAAAAAACCTTACAAGTGATCCGGCTAACCGGCGGGAATCCCTCCCGGTCTGATGGTGGTGCTGCGCAGGAATTTGTGAGGATTCACCGGCGTGTCGTGGATGCGAACTTCATAGTGCAAATGGGGACCGGTGCTGCGTCCGCTGAGACCGACGTAGCCGATGACCTGTCCCCGGCGCACCGTTTGGCCGCCGGCCACCGCGAAGCCTGACAAGTGTCCGTAGCGAGTGGTGATGCCATTGCCGTGGTCCATCTGAATCATGCGGCCATAGCCGTTGTAGGGGCCAGCGAAGGTTACCAAGCCATCAGAGGGCGCCAGGACGGGCTGCCCGTAATGGCAGGAAATGTCGATACCGGAGTGGAACGCGCCTTCGCCGTTGAACGGGTCAATGCGTACGCCGAAGGCGCCCGTAATCGGGCCCATCACCGGCCACAAAGCGGGCGCAGTGGTCGCCCTGACCCAATCGGTGAGAGAGGCTTCGTGCGTCAAGCCCAATCCCAATCCAGCCGTCGCTGCGCCCGTCAGGGCTGAGTTGCGCAAGGCGTAAAGCTGGTCCAGGGAAGAAGTCACCTGCTCGGGCCGCAATGCCTCATCGTGCTGGTTCAACAATTTGGGATTCGGCTTTAGGCCGTAGATCATGGACACTTCGTTGGCCAGCGTGCCCAGCGAAGCCACCTGGATGTCTTTCTCGTGATTGACCTGCTCCAACTGCTTGTAGCGGGTCTGTAGCGAATTCTTCTCGGAGCGCAACTGGTTGAAGCTGGCCACCTTCCACAACATGCGCGTGTAAGAGCCAGCCATGCCCGTAATGCTGAACATGCCGATCAAGGCGCCAGCCATGAAGACATATAGGTAATGAATGGGGATGGGGATCTTTCGGAGCTGGCCTTCTGCATCGCGCGCTACGAAAAGAATATAAAAGCGTTTTCGCAAAACTATAACCCTCTATTAAGAAATGGTTCCGGAACGCGAAAAACCAAATTATGAAAATCCGGAACTGGGCCTTTGCCGGTCCGAACTGTCCACTTGCTGGTACCTGGACAACCGTGGGTTAACGGTTCTCCTCCCAACCGTCAGCCGATTGGCTAACGACCTGGGCGCATGGCTGGTGTAAATGACACCAAACCGTAACAGAGCGGTCGTAAGCATGTCAATGAATAAGGGACAAGTGGCTTGATACTAAAGTGTTAGATGTCATATAGGCGCATCGCGTGGCCTCGGGTATATTGGGTTGGCTGTCGTACGAAGGAGAGCTGTGCCGTTGAACGAAAAGTCGCTGATCGAACGGATCCGTCGCGCAGCAGCAAAGCGCGGTCAACGCGCCGGCCGAGGTATCGGCGACGACTGCGCAGTGCTGCCGCTTCCTCGCGGACACGAAGCGCTGGTCACCACCGATTTCAGCCTCGAGGACGTACACTTCCGGCGCGAGTGGCATCCGCCCGATTCGGTAGGCCATCGCTGCCTGGCGCGCGGGCTCAGCGACATTGCCGCCATGGGAGGCATTCCGCGCGCGGCATTTCTTTCGCTGGCGCTTCCGCCGGAGCTGCCGCAGAGCTGGGTTGACAAATTCGTTGCAGGACTATTAAAGCTCGCAGCGCAGTTTTCGGTTCCTCTGGCCGGAGGCGACACGGCGCAGTCGCCCGCCGGCATCCTGGCCGACATCGTGGTGCTCGGCAGCGTTCCGGCGGGACAAGCCGTTTTGCGTTCGGGCGCGCGACCGGGCGATTTCCTCTACGTCACCGGTACGCTCGGCGCAGCCGCCGCTGCGCTCGACCAACTTCGCGACGGGAAGAAATTGCGGCCGAGATCGCACCCGAAGCACTTCTATCCTGAGCCGCGCGTCGCGGTCGGGCAGTTCCTGCGCGAGAAGAAGCTGGCCTCCGCGATGATCGATATCAGCGACGGACTCTCCACCGACCTCGGCCATATCTGTGAAGAGAGTGGCACTGGCGCAGTCGTTTACGCCGCAGCTCTTCCCGCCGCCGGTGGCAAGGATGGGCTGACGCGGGCACTGCATGGCGGCGACGAATATGAGTTGCTGTTCAGCGCTCGTCCTGAGCGCCATATTCCGAAGCAGATCGCCGGCGTGCCGGTCACGCGCATTGGCGAGATCCTGAGCGGCAAACAGACGATGCTCGCCACTGCCGATGGCAAAACGCAGCCTCTGAAGGCTGCCGGATGGGAACACTTCGGGGGATGAAGTCGCAAAGACGAAGCCCGGAGAGCGGAACAAATGATAGCCCAGCGCGTAAAGCACTGGGTACACGTGCTAAAAGGACCCGAGTCCCGTAGGGACGGCACGCCCTCGGTAAGTTGTGTGATTGCCTGTTATCAACACCTAACGCGGTCTGCTACATTGAGCAATCGGTGAAACCCCTCCCATGAACCAGTTCGCGACCGATTATCGCCAGCTCGACAACGATGAGCTATTGCAGCTCTGGGTAGAACGGTCTCAACTAGGGGGCGAAGCAAAGGAAGCCCTACGCGAGGAGATTCGCAGACGAGGCATTGCGAAAGAAGCTGAGGTTGCTGTCGATAGACGCGCAGAGCCGCCGGAGCATGAGCTTGCCCCAGCCGTCGAAACCTTCGCCAATGTATCCGTGCTTTGGTGGTTGATTCGGGAAGTTTGGCTACGCAACCAGACGCGAGAGGGAGTCTCGGTTCAGGCGACGGTCGATTCAACTAGACAAACTCGAACCGGATGGCGCTCCGCTGCGCGAGCGG
>JBEKPR010000061.1:0-6447 GCA_049520555.1 Candidatus Korobacteraceae bacterium | reverse complement strand
CCCGCAAAGTGCGCGGAATTCCCACTTTCCCACAGCGACCACGACGGCTATATGAGTAAACCCAAGAATCAAAACCGGACATTTCACTTGCTACAAAAAGCGGACATTTTGACTTGCTACGAACACAGAGTATACAGACTGAAGCCCCATTGCGAGCGGGTTTGGGCGTCCGGGCTCCGGCCCAGCCAATGCCTTGACGAGTATCTCACTCCAGCGATGACCCACTCCGTCGACTTTCCGCCAGCCACAGAACGGAGGCGATCGTCTTGCCATCGCAAATCTCGCCCGAGCGGACCATCGCCAGCGCCTGAGACAAAGGCGTCAGTTGGCACTCGATGGATTCATCCTCTTCGGGCTGTGCATCGCCCGCCGTCAGCCCGCAAGCGAGGTAAACCGTCATGGTCTCGTCCAGAAAGCCGGGGCTGGGATAGAAGAACAGGGCCTGCTTCCACTTGGCCGCGCGATATCCAGTTTCCTCCAGCAGTTCGCGCTTGGCCCCGGCAAGGGCTTTTTCCCCGGGATCGACGCGGCCCGCGGGAAGTTCCCAAAGATAATTCTCCGCCGCATAACGGTACTGGCGTTCCAGCAGAACGCGCGGCTCCGGACCGCTGTCGTCCACCGCGAGAATTACGGCCGAGCCGGAATGCCGCACCACGTCGCGGCGCGCAACAATTCCGCCGGGCTCGCGCACGCGGTCGGAACTGACGCTGAAGGCGGGTCCTTGGAAGACGGTCTTCGACGAGAGGACCGCGGCCTTCTTCGCCCCACTGGATATTTCTCTCGATTTGCGGCTGCTGGCTGGCTTTTCCGACGCGTGCTTTCTTGATGGCATGGTCTCACCACTATAAATAGTTGCGGCGAGTTTTCGTAACCGGCCGCGTTGATCCGCGCGAAATCTGCTATTCTGCCCGCCGTGCCTCAACAATCGCATTCCTCGGGTCCCCTGACCGTCAGCATCGTGGGTCCGGGGAATTTGGGAACGGCGTTGGCGCTGACGTTGCCGTCCGCAGGCTACGTGCTGAAGTTCATTGCCGCTCGCCCCAAGAGCATCGCCCGCCGGGAGACGAAAGGCCTGGCGCGAAGGCTGAAGGCGCGCTTGGTCGCGCTGGGCCAAGAGCCACTCGACAGCGATTTGGTCTGGATCACTGTACCCGATGACGCCGTTGCTACAACGGCCCTGCGACTTGCGCCAACCCAGGACTGGTCGGGGAAGATCGTCTTCCACTCCAGTGGCGCGCTGACCAGCGAGGATCTGGCTCCGCTGCGTAAGCGAGGAGCCAAGGTCGCATCGGTGCATCCCAGCATGACCTTTGTGCGCGGTCCGGCGCCCCTGATGTTGGGGGTGGCATTTGCGGTCGAGGGCGATCCCGCAGCCGTTCGCGTGGCTAAACGAATCGTGGAGGATCTGGGCGGTACAACGTACGCGATCAAGAAGCGCAATAAGGTGCTGTATCACGCGTTCGGCAGTTTTGCCTCGCCGCTGGTGATCGCCTTGATGGCATCGCTGGAGCGCGTGGCGCACGCCGCCGGGATCAGGTCTGACGACGTCAAGACCCTGATGGTTCCGCTGCTGGTGCAGACGCTGCGAAATTACTTGCAGCACGACGCCGCGTCAGCTTTCAGCGGCCCTCTGGTGCGCGGAGATGTCGCCACGGTTCGCCGGCATCTGGAGGAGTTGAAGGCAGTTCCTGAGGCGCGCGCCGTTTACATCGCGTTGGCGAACGCCGCCGTAAAGAATCTGCCAGTGAAAAATCGTAAGGCGATGGAGCGGGAGTTGAAGAGTCGCGAGTAGCTCCCCGTTCCGCTGGACGCACCCGTTCCCAAACTGTTTTAGAATGTCGCAATCCGATCGATTTGCAGGAGCTCAAATGCGTTCTCTTTTCTTGAACCTGGCATTGTTACCAGTCTTACTGATTCCAGCGTTCGCGCAACAACCAGATTCGCCCCAGAGCGAGCCCAAGGCCGAAACTCAGGCCAAGACGAACCCAGCATCGAAGAAGGCGCAGTCCCCGCCGGCGAAGTCCCCCGAAGCCCCCGCGGCGACGGAAGAACAAAAGCCCGAGGCCGCCAGGGAATCCGGCGACAAGGCGAAGGACAAGGAAGAACACTTCGACATGACCGAGGTGGCGCCGATTGTGACCCATCACCAGATCACGGTGAACGGCAAGCTGCTGCACTACACGGCCACCGCCGGACGCCTTCCTATTAAGCGCGCGGACGGCAAAATCGAAGCCGAGATGTTCTTCGTTGCTTACACCCTGGATGGGCAGGAGACCGGCAAGCGTCCGCTGACCTTTGCCTTCAACGGCGGGCCGGGCTCGTCGTCGATTTGGTTGCACATGGGAGCGCTCGGGCCCAAGCGGGTAGTCCTGCAACCGGACGGCTTCATGCCCCCCGCGCCTTACCGCCTGGAAGACAACCCCTACACGCTGCTCGACAAGACCGATCTGGTGCTGGTGGATGCGATTGGCACCGGGTTCAGTCGCGCCGGCGACGCCGAGATGTTCAAGAAGTTCTGGGGAGTGACAGGCGACATTGAAGCATTCAGTGAATTCATTCGTCTCTACATCACGCGCAATGAGCGCTGGACTTCGCCCCTCTACCTGCTGGGTGAAAGCTATGGCACGACGCGCTCGGCGGGAATCGCGGGATACCTTGCCGACCATGGCATTTCCTTCAACGGAATTACGCTGCTATCGATGGTGCTGAACTTCGAGACCCTGATCAGCAACAAGACCAACGACCAGGCCTATGTGTTCCTGGTGCCGTCGTTCACCATGATTGCGGGATACCATCACAAGCTGGCGCCCGACCTTGCCCAGGACATGAACAAGACGCGCGAGGAATCGCAGCGCTGGGCCTCCACCGAGTATGCGCAGGCGCTCGACAAAGGAGACGCTCTGACGCCGGAAGAGCGGCAGAAGGTTATCTCCCAGTTGGCGCGCTATACAGGTTTAAGCACGGATGTGGTCGATCAAGCGAATCTGCGCATTGATGTGCGCAAGTTTACTCATTACCTGCTGATCGACCAGAAACTGCGCGTGGGCCGCCTGGATGGGCGCTATACCGGCCCCGATCCCAATGGTCTGCTGGATACCCCGTACTACGATCCGACCGGATCAGCCACGACTCCGCCCTTCACTTCGGCGTTCAACAACTATGTGCGGACCGAGTTGGGTTACAAAACCGACATGCCGTACTACGTTAGCGCCCCGACGGCGGGGTTTGAGAAGTGGGATTGGGGATCGAGTATTCAGGGCTTTCCCGATACGGCCACCGCGCTGCGCCAAGCCCTGGTGAAAAATCCTTACCTGAAGGTGTTCGTGATGGAGGGCTATTACGATTTGGCCACGCCATTCGCCGCCGCCAATTACACCATGGAACATCTCGATATTGGCCCGAAATATCACCAGAACATTTCCTTCGCCACTTACGACGCGGGACACATGGTGTACCTGCCCATGGATGGTCTGAAGAAAATGAAGAGCGATGTGGTGAAGTTCATGGAGATGTCGGGGGCGCAATAAGCGGCGGGTTCGCTCCCGGACGCCTCTCCCACTGCACGGCCGCCACTGATGGAATGGGCGGCCTTCAGTTTACGGAGACTGTCCCTTCGCTGCTCTGCTCTTGGCTACAGCCTCTTCAATGATCCGCTCCAGGCGGCGTTTGATTGTCCACCATCCCCGAATCAGTGCCAGCCCGACAATCAGGAGCAGAGCCGCCGTTAAGGGGTGATTCAGGGCCGATGGCGACTTGGGCTGCTCAAACAGCCAAGCCGCCGCGAATAGACACAACAAACCCGAGTACAGCCGCCATGCTGCCGACTGTCTCATGGTGAGCCAATGCTTTCGCTTTGCCATAGGAGTACCAGCAAGAATACGCCGAAGGAAGACCCGAAAAGGCTGCGTACCATTGTGCTAGCTTTCCAGCGTTCTACGAACTCAGGTAGCGAGAGGGGCAGCATTTGATGTTGTCGGGGCTTTCCCAGTGATTGTTTCAAATCGGAGGGGGTGCCGCCAAGTGGCGTGTGAGTCTGCCCTGTGATCTACGTCCTTGCGGGCTGGCGGCTTGGCTAGAATAATTCACCCCGACTCATGTAGGAGTCTCACGATGACTTCCAACGGAATTGTTAAAGACCTCGTTGCATTTTTCAAGATGGCACGCCATCTATGGGGCCGCTGCCCAAGTTGCGGATCGGTGTTTCGCCTGTCGGATGCCGCGATCTCCTCCAGTCCAGAGCCGCCGAGGGATTGGCTCCGCCGTCTGGAGCGGCAGCAAGCGGGATTGATAAAACAGGAGGAGAAAATTGCCTTCCGAGAAGCTGAGGTTGAGCAACGGGAAGCGGAATTAAGGGACAACGAGCTTGACCTTCAATTCCGCGAGGATCGGCTTGAGCGAGACGCACACAATCGCGTACGCGAAATTTTAAGAAGCAAGACGGAAGTGCAGGCTCTCATTCGGGAGGCCAATAAAGCATCTGTTCAGCGGTCAAGCGCAACGCTGTTAGGCAAACTGCTGGAGCGTCTTGCTCCGTGTTTTCGGACCTTTGCCTACGATCCACGCGATATGCGCTGCATCTGCGACCCAATGGACTACGTTCTATTTGATGGACTAACGGTAGAACGGCGAGTTAGACAGATTACTTTTATTGAGGTCAAGTGCGGGCGCAGCCGCCTAACGCCGGTCCAGCGGAGCGTGCGTGAGGCGGTGGAAAATAACAAAGTGTACAGCGAGGTTTGGGAAGTTGGGAATCCCGACATTCCGATTACTAAGCAATTGGCGCATACCTCACGGCGCGCATTGCCATCAGGAGAATAGGAGACCCCCAACGGGATGGCTGCTTGGCTTGAGCTAAGAGCTATTCGCGGCAGCACTCAATGGGGCAACATTCTCAAACAGACTGCGATTGTGGGGCTGGTATCGGCCTTTCTTCTGCTTGGCCACTTCACATGAAACGGTCTCCGGCCAGGCATACGAGCGAACACCGCTCTTTTATTCGGGACCAAAACAATGCTCCTTGCACGTGGCAGACGACGTTTTGTCCCATAATTCTTCTCTGATGACAAAGCTTTGAAGTTGAGCAAAGCAGATCATCGCGAGACCGTATAAGTCGATCTTTTGCCCACTAGCGAGCACTCTGAAAACTTCAGCTCGCAAGTCCGGATCGTATTCACGCACTGTCAAGAACTTCGAATCTACTGATGCCCGCGTGATTATGCAGTGCTTCGAACCGTTCACAATGTCGCGGCAAACGGAGAGATGGTAGGAGGAAAAGAGAGCCCTGACTTTGTTTTTATTGACGCCAGAACTCACGAGCCAGTCTCGCATGAAGAACACATTTTGGAAAAACGCGTAAAACAGGTCCATCATTTCGTCAGCGGGTATGTAATCCCTCGCGCGGGCTGCTTGAAGCTTGTTCCGCCAGCGGTCAACTCTTTTCCATTGTTCGACCCATGGAAGGGTCTGTCGGTCTCTCGCAAACATCAAATCCTCACTGTCACCACATCGTACTCTGGCAGGGTGGCAAACGTGCGATTGCCTGTCCGTGAGCTGTGTACCATTTTGTGTACCACGAAACGCGCCAAGGGCCGCTAGAGGATAGTAATAGGCATTTTGAGCAAAAACGAAACCCGCTGATTTAGCGGGCTTTAGCGGATAATAGCTGGTAGCGCTACCGGGAATCGAACCCGGGTTTGAAGATTGAGAATCTTCCGTCCTAACCCCTAGACGATAGCGCCCCTCGAAAAGGCTTCTGCATTATAACAAATCGCCAGCGTTTATCAGCGTTTCGCGCGCCTCGTATTCCACGCCGGACACATGATTCCGTGCAGTGCATCACTGCGCACGTCGTCCATCCAGTGCTAGCCTTTCTGGTTCGGCATTGAGAAAATACAGTGACGCTCCAATGTTCTCTCTATCCAGAGACCCGCGAATGAGAAGGCTGATTGCGCTCCTGGTTCTATGGTTCGCGCTGTTCGCACCCGCGACGATGCGAGCGCAGCAGACGCCATCGGCTCCGGCGCCGGCCCCGCAAACGTCGCCAGCAAAATCGCCGGCGCCGCAAGAATCCTCCTCGATCCAGGGCAATCCCGATGTCCAAGTCTGGGTTAACACGAACTCCGGCGTCTATCACTGTCCCAACACACGCTGGTACGGAGCGACGAAGTCTGGCGTCTACATGAAACAAACCGAGGCCCAGCAAAAGGGATATCGTCCTGCCTACCATCGGGTTTGCAAGTAGCGCCTCCCATCCGCCGAATTCTGAGCTTCTCGTTGCAAATAAGCGGTAAACCCCTCTTTTAGAGCGGCTTTCGCAGAGGGATGTTCGTAGCAAGTCAAAATGTCCGCTTTTTGTAGCAAGTGAAATGTCCGGTTTTGATTCTTGGGTTTACTCATATAGCCGTCGTGGTCGCTGTGGGAAAGTGGGAATTCCGCGCACTTTGCGGG
>JBEKPR010000060.1:0-9968 GCA_049520555.1 Candidatus Korobacteraceae bacterium | reverse complement strand
GACGCGGCGCGATTCCTGATCGACAACGCCTTCACGATCCTGCGCGAAGAAAAGCTGCCGCACGGAAATCTTGCGGTCAAAACCAAGTCGGGGCGCATTCTGCACGAGCCCTATGGCGTGGTCGGGATTATCTCCCCATGGAATTATCCTTTCTCGATTCCGGCGACTGAGTCCCTGGCGGCCCTGGTTGCGGGAAATGCCGTCGTGCTCAAGCCCTCCGAGTTGACGCCGCTGGTTGCGCTCGAACTACAGACGCTGCTGCGCGAGGCTGGAGTTCCCGACGACATTTTCCAGGTTCTTCCCGGTGAAGGCGCCACCGGGGCGGCGCTGGTCGGAAGCGAAATCGACAAACTGGTCTTCACGGGAAGCGTCACGACGGGCCGGCGAATCGCGCAGATTGCCGCCGAACGCCTGCTTCCGGTGGTGCTGGAACTGGGAGGCAAGGACGCCATGCTGGTGCTCGAAGATGCCGATGTGGATGTGGCCTCGAGCGGCGCCGTCTGGGGAGCTTTCGTGAACGCGGGGCAGACCTGCTTGTCGGTCGAACGCTGCTACGTGCATCAGAGTTTGTATCCGGCCTTCGTCGAGGCTTGCTGCGCGAAGGCGGGCAAGCTACGCGTCGGCAATGGCATGGATCCGGCTACTGAAATCGGCCCCATGATCCACGAGCGGCAAGTGCGGGTGGTGGAGTTGCAGGTGGAGGATGCGCGGCAGCGCGGCGCCCGCGTGCTGGCCGGAGGCACGCGGCTGCGCGAGCTCGGCCCAACGTTCTTTGCGCCGACAGTGCTGGCGGACGTGGATCACGACATGCGGGTGATGCAGGAAGAAACCTTCGGCCCGGTGCTGCCGATTGCGCCTTTCGGCGAAGATACCGAGGCCGTGCGCCTGGCCAACGATTCCGACTACGGACTGGCCGCCAGCGTTTGGACTTGCGACCGCGCCCGCGGCGAGCGACTGGCTCGCCAGATCCATGCTGGCACAGTGATGGTGAACGACGCCGTGTCGTGTTTCAGCATCAGCGAAGCTCCGCATGGAGGCGTGAAGGGCGGCTTGGGCCGCACGCATGGGCGCTGGGGATTGGAGGAAATGGTAAGCGTGAAACACGTCGACACAGACTTGCTGCCGCGCATGAAAAAAATCTGGTGGTTCGGCTATGGGGGTGCATTCGCGGGCGAGATGGAAGGCTTCCTCGACCTGCTGTACGCCCAACCGCTGTGGGAAAAGCTCAAAGCCGGCGTGCGCTGCGGCGGAACGCTGTGGCGGAGAAAATTGTAGATTTGACTGGCTGCGGGCTACGAGCTACGTGCTGCGAGCAGGTCTGAGAGTGTGGGTTGCTCGCTCGAAGCTCGTAGCTCGTAGCTCGAAGCTCGCAGCTCGCAGCCATCCCAGATTTGAGTGATAAGAAAGTGGACTGATGACCGACTCTCGCGGGTTCTTGCGCCACACCCTCGCTACCATCGCCTACCGCGGGGGCAAAGCGATCCGCAATGCTGGGCCGAGCTTTGCCGACTACCAGCCTGCCGAAACTTCGCGCACGCCGGCGAAAATTCTCGCGCATGTCGGCGACCTGATGGACTGGGGCCTCGCCATGTCCGAAGGCCGCCGCGAATGGCACGATTCCGTTCCGCTGGCGTGGGAAAAAGAATGCGAGCGCTTCTTCACCGCCTTGAAAAAGTTTGACGACTACCTGGCGTCGCAAAAGCCGCTCGAAGTCTCCGCCGAAAAATTGTTTCAGAGCGCGATCGCCGACGCGCTCACCCACATCGGCCAGATCGCGATGCTGCGGCGGATGGCCGGCGTCCCCATAAAGGGCGAGAACTATTACGTAGCCGAAATCACCGTGGGGCGCGTCGGCGCGGATCAGGCGGCCCCGCGCAAGGAATTTTGACTAGAAGCGTCTGGTTCAGGATTGGCTTGATCGCTAACTGGTGGTGCGGAGACGGACACTGCTATTAGCTCTTGTTCGTTTTGCAGTTACCTTGACACGCCTTCCCTCCCCGGTCTCACCGCCTGAAGGCGCCTTCATGACGCAGCACGTGCGGCATGCCTGAAGGCATGCCCTGATACGAACCCGTATAACTACGATCGGTGTTCGAGACCAGCCTGATGTGGACGCGTTGTCCTTGGTCTGAGGACCGGGACTGAGTAAAATAGCGGGAAAGCGGCCTTTGCAAAGGCGCACAGGAGACTCAATGGCTTCCGGCGAAACGGCAACCGCGGTCACCAGCACGATTCCGCACCTTCCTAACCACAAAGTCAAGATCAAGAAGACGGGCCAGCGTGCTTGCAACGAGAAAAACGACAAGGGCAAGTTCTGCGGCGGACACCTGAAGCGCTGGTTTTACACCGTCGACGTGCTTGAACAGGAGTGCGGCTGCGTGGAGAAAGCCTGGGGACCGAACGCCGAAGTGTATCGCTGCGAAAATTGTCAGACGCTCTACCTGCCCAGTCCCGAAGATCCGCGTGGGATGAACGTTGCGGGTCGAGGCCAGCTTTCGGTGTTCGGGCTGACGGTTCCGCCCAAGGAAGAGAAAAAGGCGTAGCGTCACTTGGAGCTTAGTGGGGTGTGACAGCCGGAGGGGTGCCGGCGCTGCCTGTGAACATTTCTGAACTCATTTACGACTGGAATGCTCTGTATCCCAAGTCGCTGCATCCGCCGGGACCGGTGCTCCTGACGGATGAAACGCTGCGCGACGGCCTGCAATCGCCTTCCGTCCGCGATCCTTCCATCGAACAGAAGATCGAAATCCTGCACCTGATGGAAGCGCTCGGCATTAACTCGCTCGACCTCGGCCTTCCCGGAGCGGGCCCGCGCGCGGTCGAGCACGTGACGGCGCTAGCGCGCGAAATCGTCGCCCACAAGATGAAGATCACGGCGTATTGCGCGGCGCGCACCCACGTGAACGACATTCGCCCCATCGCCGAGATTGTCCAGAAAACCGGCCTCCCCATCGAGGTGGCTGCGTTTCTTGGAACCAGCCCCATCCGGCGCTACACCGAGGGCTGGAACGGCGACTTCCTTCTTCAAACCACCGAAAAGGCCGTCCAATACGCGGTTTCGCTTGGCCTCGAAGTCATGTACGTCACTGAAGACACCACGCGCTGCGATCCGGAAACGGTGAAGCAGCTCAACTCGGCGGCCATCAACTGCGGCGCGCACGCTCTGGTGCTCTGCGACACCGCCGGACACGCTACGCCCATGGGCGCGGTCGCGCTAGTCAAGTTCGTGCTTGAACAAGTGGTCAAGCCTTCCGGTGAAAAAATTCGCGTTGACTGGCACGGACATTGCGACCGGGGATTGGCGACCGCCAACGCCATGGCGGCTTTGGTGGCGGGCGCGGATTGCGTGCATGCGACCGCGCTCGGCCTCGGAGAACGTGTCGGCAACACGCAGATGGACCAGATGCTGGTCAACCTGAAGCTTATGGGCATTGCGCCGTGGGACCGGCAGGATTTGACCAAACTCAAGCGCTATTGCGAGGCCGTATCCGCCGCCACCGGCGTTCCGATTCCGGCGAACTATCCGGTGGTTGGAGAGGACGCGTTCCGCACCGCGACCGGCGTTCACGCCGCCGCCGTCATCAAGGCCTACAAGAAAAAAGACGTCGAGCTCGCGAACACCGTGTACTCCGGAGTGCCCTCGCACTACTTCGGCCTGGAACAGATCATCGACATCGGCCCGATGAGCGGGAAATCAAATGTTCTTTTCTGGCTGGAACACCGGGGCCTTCCCGTGAACGATGAGGTGGTCGAGCGCATCTTCAAGTGCGCCAAGTCGAGCGACCACACCCTCAGCGAAGGTGAAATCCTGGAGTGCGTGCAAGCAGCACGTTGATTGTGCGGAAGCGGGCTTTGCCCCGCTTGGACGGGGCAGAGCCCGTCCCCACACGACTAGTTTAATCCGCCACTACCGCCTCTTTCCGCGCGCGGGTCAGCACCGCCAGGCCCTTCTCCAGATCGGCGATCAGGTCTTCGACGTGCTCCAGGCCCACGGACAGGCGGATCATCTGCTCGGTCACGTCCATCTTTTTCCGCAACTCCGGAGCGATCATCGTGTGCGAGGTCAGCACCGGAATGGTCACCAGCGAATCCACTCCGCCGAGACTCGGCGCCAGAGTAAATAGATTCAGCGCCTCGGCCACGCGGCACGCGTCGGCGCCGCTGCCTTCCACCTCGAAGCTCAGGACGCCGCCCGCGCCCGCCATTTGTTTCTTCGCGAGGGCGTGGTCTGGATGATCCTTTAGCAGGGGGTAGTGCACCCGCTTCACTTTGGGATGATGGCTCAGGAACTCGGCAATTCGCAGCGCGCTTTCGTTCTGGCGCTCGACCCGGACGGCCAGCGTCCTGATCCCCCTCAGCAGCAGAAAGGCCGCGTGCGGATCCATGCAGCAGCCGAGCGTGGTGCGCGTGTGATGGATTTGCTCGATCAAATCGCGTCTTCCGGTTGCGATGCCAGCGATCAGGTCGGAATGTCCGCCAAAATATTTCGTCCCCGAATGCAGCACCAGGTCGATGCCCCACTCCGCCGGACGGCAATTGATCGGCGTGGCAAAGGTCGAATCAATGGTCGTGATGAGGCCGCGTTTACGCGCCAGCGCCGCGATCTTTTCCAGATCGACGACCCGCACGTTTGGATTTGTCGGCGATTCGATGTGCAGGATCTTGGTGTTGGGGCGGATAGCGCGTTCGTGCTGTTCCATGTCGTTGGTATCGACGAACGTGGTTTCGATCCCCAGTTTCGGCAGCCACTGCGACAAGAACTTGATCACGCCTCCGTAGATATCGCGCTGTGCCACGATATGGTCGCCCGCCTTCACCAGCGCCAGAATCGAAGTGGTGATCGCGGCCATGCCCGAAGAGAACAGCAGCGCCGCATCCGTGCCTTCCAATTCGGCGATGGCCTTCTCGGCGACCGTATGCGTGGGATTGCCGTAGCGCGTGTAGAAGCTGTCGGTAGGAATGGCGCGCACCTGCTCCTGCAGGTCGGTGACCTCGAAGGTCGAAGTCTGATAGATGGGCGGGGAGAGCGGACCGTTCTTTTTGGCGAGGCTCGTGCCGCCGCGTACCGCCTCGGTTTCCCGACGGAACTGATGCTTTTTCATATGAGGGCCCCCGTTCATAAACCTGGAATCTCTCAAGATTACCCGCGCCATCCAGCTGCCGCAAGGCGCAAGACAGTGGTTGGCGTTTGTTATATCTTTTACTTGGCCACTCCCATGAAAAAGAAAAAGCTGAAAACGACTGCCCGAAAAACATCCGCCGCCAGAAAAGCGACGAGCGCCGCGCGCCCGGCGAGCAAAGTCGCCCTCAAAGGCACTGTTCCAAGAAACAAGCCACTCCCGGCCGAACTGCGTCACATCCCCTGGAGTTCCGTCGAAGTCGAAGTTCTGAACCCCTTGCTTGGCCGCCACTTCGTGGTCGGGCAGAACGTCATGCTCGCTCGCGTCCTGCTCAAGAAGGGATGCATTGTGCCCGAGCACAGCCACCACAACGAGCAGATCACCTACATCCTGGAAGGCGCGTTGAAATTCTGGATCGATGGCAAAGAGATTGTGGTGAATGCGGGCGAAGTTCTGACCATTCCGCCCAACATGCCGCACCGGGCCGAGGCGCTCGCGGATACCGTCGATCTCGACATTTTTAACCCGCCTCGCGCCGACTGGATCAATAAAACCGACGCCTACTTGCGGTGAGAGGGGATTTAACCGCAGAGTACGCAGAGATCGCAGAGGAATTCGAAAAGCATCTGCGATCTCTGCGGTCAGCCCGTATGATGTATTTATCTTTCTGCGCTGGTCTGGTGATAAGGCAAAGTGTCGATCGCTCAAAACACGGAAACCGCTGCGAAGCTCCGCTGCATCGCCTGCGGCGCCACCCCTGATTCCGCCGGGCAGAACTTCCGCTGCGCTGCTTGCGGCGATTTGCTGGAGTTCTTTTTCCCCGGATGGACCGCCGACTCACCGGTTTTCGAACCGGCGGCGCTGAAGGCTCTTTGGCTCAAGCGCCGCACCTCACGCGATGCGCTCGACCAAAGCGGAGTCTGGCGCTTCCGCGAACTTCTTCCGCACATTCCCAATCTCGAAGAACATGCCATCACGCTGCGCGAAGGCAACACGCCGCTGTACCGCCTGCCACGGTGCGCACGCGCGGCCGGGGTCGAGAATCTTCACGCCAAGCATCAGGGCATGAACCCGACCGCATCGTTCAAAGACACGGGCATGACGTTCGCCGCTTCGTCCGCGCACCAGGGCAAATTCAGGTGGGTTGCCTGCGCCTCCACCGGCAACACTTCAGCCTCCATGGCCGCCTATGCCGCGCGCGGCAACATGCACAGCCTGGTGCTGATCCCGGAAGGCAAAATTTCCTGGGGCAAGCTCTCGCAAGCGCTCGACTACGGAGCCCTCACCTGCCAACTCCGCACCGATTTCGACGGATGCGTCCGCATCCTCAGCGACCTCGTTCGCCAGAAGCCGGTCTGTCTTTTGAATTCGGTGAATCCTTATCGCATCGAGGGCCAGAAGACGGCCGCTATCGAACTTCTCGAACAACTCGCATGGGAGCCGCCGGACCACATCATCGTCCCCGGAGGTAATCTGGGAAACAGTTCCGCGATCGGCAAGGCGCTCGTCGAAATGCGTGAGCTCAAACTGATTTCGCGCCTGCCGAAGCTTTCCATCATCCAGGCGCAGGGCGCGAATCCGTTCTACCGCTGCGTGCGCGAGTTTGGCGGGAAAAAGCTTGATCCCATGACTGCCGACACGCTCGCCACCGCCATACGCATCGGAAATCCGGCATCATGGAAGAAAGCGCTGCGCGTGCTAAAGGCAACTGGCGGTGAGGTCGAACAGGTCACGGAACTCGAAATTGCAGTTGCCAAAGCCGAAATCGGCGCCGATGGCATCGGTTGCGAACCGGCCTCCGCGGTCACGCTGGCTGGATTGAAGAAGCTGCGACGGAGCGGATTCGTCAAGCCCGGCGAGTCCGTCGTCCTGATCCTGACCGGCCATGCTCTCAAAGATCCCGACTTCACCATCAAGTTTCATCGCGGCGATTTGTTTGATGGAACGTCCGACGCTGGAACGCCCGGCGCTGGCACGCCCGACGAGGCCGAGGCCGCCCAGGCAAAATGTTTGCAGCGTGCCCCGGTTGTGCTCGAAGCCGACCTGCGGGCCGTCATTGGCGCTCTCGATGCGGCCGAGAGAAATTCGTAGCAGTTCGCCGCGAACTCGTGTATAAAACACAGTTCAGCGTCAGTGCCGATGGCAAGGCATTCTGCTTAGGCCGGACCGGGCTAAAGCCTTCCATTTCTATCGTTTCGTCCAGTTTAGGCCGCCGAGGAGTTTGCTCTCTAACCTATGCCTTCACGTCCCACATCTGCCGACCGCTCGCTGCGCCTGGCGCTGCCGGCGACCTCCGCCAATCTGGGCCCAGCTTTTGACGCCGCTGCGCTTGCCCTCGATTTTCACCTCCGCCTGCGCGCCGAGCGCGCCCCCGATTTCTTCGTCACCGCCGAAGGCCGCGACGCGCAGATCTGCGCCCGGATGGAAAACCACCTCATCGTCACAACCTATTGCGAGGTGCTCGAATCGGAGAACCGCAAGATTGCGCCCTTGCGCATCCACATTGCAAACGAGATTCCTATCGGCAGAGGATGCGGATCGTCCGCGGCCGCCCGCCTGGCTGGGATCGCGCTGGCGGTGCATTTCGGACATCTGCGCTGGAAAAATGACCGCATCGTCGGCGAAGCTTCCATGCGCGAGCATCATCCCGACAACGCCGCTGCCTGCTGGATGGGCGCGCTCACGGTGGCGCGCATGGCCAATCAGGTGCAGGCGCAGGTGGTGGAAGTGAAGCCGAAAGGGAAGTGGCCGCTGCTGCTGGCTGTCCCGGACGCGCCGCTCTCGACCGAGCAAGCCCGCCGTGTGCTGCCCTTCCAGTACTCGCCGGCCGACGCCGTCACCAACATTCAGAACTCGATGCTGCTGCTGGCGGCGTTCACGCAAAACCGTCCTGACCTGCTCTCCTCGGCTCTTGAAGACCGCATCCACCAGCCTTATCGCGCGCCGCTCTGTCCGTTGCTGCCCGCGCTCAAGGAACTCACAGGAGATTCCGGCATACTCGGCGCCGCCCTCAGCGGAGCGGGCCCGTCGGTGCTGGTGTTCCTCGACCCGAAGGTTTCACCAAAGAAGGCGAAACAGAGAATCGCCGCTCACCTCACCAAGCGCCGGCTTACCGCCGAACTCATCCTCACCGAGATCGCGCTCCACGGTGGACGCGATGGAGCCGACTGGAAGAAGCATCACGGCCCCGCAAGAAAATAAGGTCGTGTGGGGACGGGGCTTCGCCCCGTCCAAGCCGAGCGCAGCTCGGCAGCAGCGCCGTCTGCGACTCAATCTTTATCTACGAGAGCCAAGACCTGACCTTGCGCACCATGCTGTCGGATGGGGTCGCTATTGTCGGACAGACCTTGGCCGGGGGTTTTGAGCGCTATCCCTGTTCTCGACAGTTAGGCAGGCGAAATCCGCTATTCATGTCTGATCCGCCGCGCCGTGCCTTCATTACAAAAGTCATTCCTGGGTGGTCGTATGCACAGATATGATGCTTGCGTATGCGGTTCATCCGATCTGCCAGCCTTCTCTCAATTCTGTTGTCGCTGTGCTTGTCGAATCCGCTTGAAGGTGCCGACACCCGCGGCGCGGTGTGCAACTATGATGCTTCCTCTGCGCTGAGTTTTATCGGTACATTGACGGACTTGACACCCGCGCCAACGCCTTCCCCCAGCTGGAACTCGGCGACATTCCATGTCACCGAGCTCTTACAGGGACAAACGTCGGCTGTGGTCAGTCTGCTGATGCGCAATGATCTATGCCACGACTCCGGAGCGGCTCTCACTGTCGGAGGAACATACCTAGTTCTGACGCACAGTTTGCCCATAGGCTCTGCGCAGTCCGTATACCAGATCGAGGACTGCGAACATATACGTCCTGCGGACAAAGCAAGTGCGGTACTCGAATACCTACGGAGTTCAAAAAGGGGGGATGCCCCCACGGAAGTTTCGGGTGAAGCCACGGTCGAGACGCGCGGATATCCGTGGAAGAGAGTTCCGCTGCCTAAGACAAGGATTCATCTAGTCGGACCAAGTCAACAGCTCGACTTCGTCAGCGATGAGGATGGAATATTTCACGGCACGCTTAACCCGGGAAAATATTCGATCACTGCCGAGTTTCCCACCGGCTACGAAGGGGATATTTGTGCCCCTTCCGCGATCACGGCAGCTGAGCATCGCTGTACCCAGCTTACAGTGTGCCCTCATCCCACCGCGTCAATCACCGCCCATATTGTGGATGTGGACGGGGACCCACTTGGGCCAATGTCCAGTGTTCAACTAACTCTCGAAACTGCCGGGGACCAACAGTTTGTGCAATCTGTGTGGCCTGATGAGAAGAGCAATTTGAAAGCCGACAACCTTTTACCCGGCCAATACATTCTCGGCCTAAACACCTACCTTCCGGTGAGTCGCAGTACCCCTCGTTATCCTCCCATCTACTTCCCTGGCGTTGGCGCTCGGTCCGAGGCGCAGGTGATAACGCTAAGCGCCGGAGAGCACAAGGTTCTGTCGGAAATGCGAATTAAGAAGGGCCAAGAATGTGAGATTCCGGTGTTAGTGATCGACAGTCTTAGCAAGCCGTCCCCGTCCACGGCGGTCGCGCTTGCCTATCGTGATTACCCTCATTTCTATATCCAGCCGCGCGAGCGGACCGACGAGAATGGCAGAGAAACCGTTTACGCAGTGTTCCCCGGCCCCGTATTCCTGAGGGCTGAGAAGCAACGCGAAGACGGCTCGACGGCTGAATCAGAAAGCCTTGAAGTGAGTTCGTGTCCTGCTAAGCCAGTCTCCCTCAAGCTAAGCCGCGTAGTGCCTGATCAGCCCGAACCAAGGAAGAAGTGATGATCGCTCGGCGAGCGAT
>JBEKPR010000059.1:0-11897 GCA_049520555.1 Candidatus Korobacteraceae bacterium | reverse complement strand
AGCAGCGAGTAATGTTCCAGAGTCTTGGTCCTCACAACCCAACTCTGGTGCCCAAACCCGGCGGTGCTTGCGCACCGCCCAGGAAAACCTCGCGCTTGACAACGTCTTCGTTCTTATCGATGGGGCACCCGGCGATCCCCCCTTCGCGCGGGGGTGGGTGGGTCCCGTGGTGGCGCAACCCGTCGATTGGCCGACATTACAGGCGTGACTCAGCCACCGGCCAATTGACTGGAGCTGAGCGTTATCGTATTCTCAACTTAGCTTTTCATTCCCCGGCATTGTCCGGTAAGAGGAGATCATTATGGAAGGACGGATCAAGTTCGTAGACCCAAAAACGGAAAAGTGGGGCTTCATAGTCCCCGCAGACAAGTCGCGCGATGTGCATTTTGACGTCAGAGATTTCGTTAGCGCGACACCGTCGGTCGCTGATGCAGACGCACCGGTGACTTTCGAGCTGCTTGAGCAGGGTACAAGCCGAGAAGCCAAGCGGATCAAGCTTCTCGCGCCACCAGTGCACGTGATTCCCGCCGCACCTACTACAAGTAACGACCTGAGAACTTGGGCTTGGATTCCGTTTGTTCCGTTCACAGCAAGAGACCACAAGAGCTACCCGTCTGCGTTAGCGCTGCTCGCTTCCCAAGCCCTGCCTGAGCGCTGGCACTTTGGCGACGACCCTCCCGGGGACTCGTTCCCCATTCTCCAAAAGTATCTGACATACACCTTTGTTCGGCTGCGCCATGAAAACAAAGTCTTCGAATCGGCTGATGGAAGGTGGGCTGCGTTCAACACAGGACTGGTCGATAAGTTGTACGACCCAATTCATGCCCTGTTCGAACGCAATCGCCGTGCTCCGCAACCGTGGGCGTTCGTCGACTTCTGCGTACCTGGGAAGCGCAATTCCGGCAGAGAGCTCACCGCTGCGTTCGACCCGTTGCCCGAACCGGCGAAGTACTTCAATAGCACCGTTGACATGCTCTTCGATACATCGAAGGACATCCACATCGACTACGAGCATGTCATCCTCGACGGTGTACGTCGGAACCGGTTCCCTGTCCAGTTTCTCCGCGAACATCTTCCAGAAGGCGTCGACTGGCAAGATCCTGTGGGTTTAATCGAACCGGAATGGCTGGCGTTCCTCGACAGATTGAGTGACGGCATCGAAGCAGACAATCGATGCATGCGGGCTATCAAGCGACGGCTGGAGGACGGGAAGTGGTTGGCAGAGAAGCGGATTCGCTGGAACTTCAAGACCGCGATCCCGCAATACTATCCACGCTTCAACTTGATGAGCCTTTTGCTACCGCTCGCGCTGATAAACGACGAGGTCGTGGACATCGCACTAGTCGTCACGAAGAACCCCTCAGGGTCGTACCAAGGGCGGACAATACTGCCGCTTGACTGGGCGTACATGAATGCTCGGTTGGTGTGCCGACCCGATAGCGATTGGCTCGTTCCGCAGCGTGTTCAGAGCTGGCAAGAGCCCGATGCTGACGTTGGAAACGAGGAGGCTGTTGACATCACGCACGGAGATACTGCAGCAAACGAAGCGGGGCCGGTAACCCACCTTTAACGATCTTTGCGTGCACCATTCACACAGAGGGTGTCCCATCCTTTCGTTTATTGCAGAGGAACGGGGGCACCCACCGTGTTGGTAATGCCCGCAAGAACAAAAGCCCGGGCCGCCCGGCCGTCACGGTGTTTTTTCATACGTTGCAATGATGACGCCCGTCGGCGTAGCCTCGCATTTCATTAGTTTCAGGGCGACTTGGTGGCTGGTGTTGCCGAAGATTCTTTTGCCCTTTCCGAGAACGATCGGAACGGTCAGCAACAGAAGGCGGTCGATAAGATTGGCATCCAGCAGTTGCGGATAGAGCGTTGAGCTTCCCCAGAGGACAATATCCGAACCTTCCTCTGCTTTCACCTTCTTCAACTCGTCAAGGTTGCGCAGCTGGTGGCTGTTGGCCCATTCCAGTTTGGCGGAACCGCCCGTCAGCACATATTTGTTGGCTTTGGTGAAGACCGGACCGATTGGGTTGTCTGCCGGAACATAGGGCCAATAGCCTGCAAAAATGTCGTAGGTCTTGCGGCCCAGCAGCAGGTCGTAGGGCTTGGCAAGGGTACCCACCAGGTCCAGTACCGCAGCCCCAGACTCTTTGCTGGAGTAGTTGGTGGTCCATCCGCCAAGATCGAATCCACCGCTTGCGTCCTCTTGAGCGCCGCTGGGACCCTGCATGACGCCATCGAGCGAAACACGTGCAGTTGCTATGATTTTCCTCATGCTACCTCCTTTGGACTGTGTTGTTCCGGTTCCAGCGGCGGACTGCAGTCCTGATACGCCCCCGCTTATCGAGAATGCTTCTACAGGAGAGCAGCGTGATTGCGTGGATTCGCTGCCTCAAAAAATCTTCCAGACGTAATGAGCTAGAAAAAGCAGCAGCAGCAAGCATCCTACGCACATCCAAATGACAAAATGCGCGGTCAGTTTTGGGGAATTAATCTCCTTCTTGTCCATGAATAAAGATTACTCCTAACCGTGCGGCGTTGAGGCATGGTACCTCCCCCGCTGGTATTTCAAGTGTCGATGGCTGCCGGTAGTACGTTTCTGTCCAGTCTCCTCGTGGCGGCCCATGAATTGTCAGCGAGTGGCCAAAATTGGACATCTCGGACGACGATAGTTCTGCCACACTACAGCCATGCCAACAAAAACGATTCCGGAATACCTTGAGGACGAGCGCCGAAACCGTGAAGACACTCAGCTGCGGACGGAAGAAGAAGCCGCGCGCATCCAGCCGCTGCAGCATGGCCACCATCGCACTCCGAAACCGCCCCGGCCGGAGTTGTCGGCCCCGGTTGAAGCCGTGGCCAAAGCGAGAAAACCTGCCGCAGTCAAAACGAGAAAGCCTGCCGCAGCTAAAGCGAGGAAACCTGCCGCAGCAGCTCAGAGAAAGTCACGCGCCGCCCGAAAGACGGGAACGAAAGTCCGCAAGAAGAAGTGACGATCCCTGCATCATCTTTGCGGTCAGCGGCGACCCTATTCTCTGTATTACTGGACAAATCCAGGCCATAAGGCGGGTGGCTGAGGGTTCGACCGATTCTTAGAGTTTGTCCGCGGCTTCGGCGACACAATCGCACAGCGCGCGACGGCGGGTCACGAGGGCGGAGAAATGGCCGGCGGGAATCCAGCGCAGCGCACTTCCCTTCCAGTGCCGATGCAGGCGTTCGGTCTCGCTGTTGAATACGTACCCATCGCGCTTGCAGCCCACAATCACGGCGGCGTCGGAACGCACCGGCAGCGGATATCGAGTGACATCCGCCACTTCGAAGAGTTGATGCAGGCGTTCGCGCGCAGTCGCGCGCAGATCGGGCGCACCGCCCAGCGCGTCGAGGTCCACCGACCAGGAGAGCAGTCCGCGGGTGTAGATGCTACTGGCGGAGGCGCCGGTGGCGAGCGCCGCGCATCCCACTGCCAGCGGCGTAACCGCGGCGGTGATGGCTGCCATATGCCCGCCCATGCTGTATCCCGCCACCACCAGCTTCCGATAGCGGGGGCGCAGGTGCTCCAGCAGCGCGCGCGCCTCCAGCACCATGCCCAGCACCATCAGTCCGTGGTCGCTGATGGTCATGCGCGAAGGTCCTGGCGGGGTGCGGCGGCTACCGTAGAACGGGTTCTCCAGGAAATGAAGATCGAGTCCGCGCGCTATCAGGCCTCCGAAGATATGCTCGCGCGCGCGAAAGCCTTCGTCGCGCGAGCCAGCTAGAATTACGCAGGCGGCGGTGTGTTCCGCGCGCGTCCACGCGCGCACGTGGACGGTCCGCGTGTGCTCCGGCAGCAATTCCAAGGGCGAGAGGAAGGTGCCGTCGCGCCGCGTTATGCCGCGATGCTCGCGGCCGGTGCTCCAGTGGAGCGCGATGCGCGATGGCGGGTCAAGGTACGAGACCCTGTCGGACAGCCGGGCGAAAAGCGCCTCATCGCCCCAGCCATGGGAGAACAGCTTGGACCGCCGCGACAGCCAGGCCACAGCCAGGTCGAGGGGGTGGGCTGCGGGGATGGAACTCGCAGCCACGCCGGGCTTACTACTCCTGAAACTGTTCATGGGCTCGGACCATTGCCGCTATTACGCTCTATTGCTTGAAGGCGGGATCGGATACGGCATCGGGCCGCGCTCTCCACTCCAGCGAGTAGTATTGGCCCCGATCGCGTCCCCAGGGATCGAAAGCGTTGGTTACGTGCTGCAGCTCCGGAGTCAGTTCCGGGATATTTCGCATCAGCACACGCTTGAGTGGAGCGACGGGCTGCCTATGTCCGTTGGGCGCTCCCGCTTCCATCATCTCCGCTCCCGGCCCGTTGTGATTCACCCAGTCGATGCCGAGCTGGCTATAGAACTCAGGCCGAAAGCTGGAGGTGAAGAAACGGTCGCTGTACAACCTTCGCGACGCGTTGAGAATGAACACGACAAACTGCGTCTCGGAGATGGCGAATCCATGCGGCCGGGTGTATTCAGCCAGCCAGCCCACCACCGTATCCACATCTTCGACGTTGTCCACCACTGACCCGTTCGGGTGCCCCAGACAGTCGTTGATCGCAGTTCCGTCCGGGTTCAACTGCGCGTCGGTGATGATCTTCGACGAGTCGCACACGTGCGTGCCGTAGATCTCGCGCAACTGAGCTATGGTCTCCATCTGCTGCTGGCGCGCGGGCGAATCAGCGGGCAGCGTCTGGTCCACGAAATCGTCATAGCTGGTCAACTGCCGCAGGCCATACTGGCGGCGGAACTCGTTAAATCGCGGCACGCCATGCTCGCGGTCACGAATCAGATCGAGCGCTGCGATATCGACCTGCTGGGTCGGCGTGTCCAGCCGCGGCAGACGAATGTTCTGCAGGAATTGCGGATGATTGTGCAGCGTGAGCAGCCCCAGCCGCTGCCGTCCCAGACTCAATCCCCAGTTGGCAAGGCCCCGCGAGCGCATGGCTTCCGTGGCCTTGCCTTCGAAGGTCTCAATGACTGCGACTTTCTGGACAATCTGGTTGGGATCTTTGCCGACGTCCCGGTACTCGATGAGGTCCGGAACCAACGGGTGAAGACGATAAACCGTGACGAACTCTTCGGGAAAGTTGAACGGCGCCCCGAAGTGATTCACGCCGCCATTCACGTCATTGGGATTGGTGATGTCGTAGTGCGCAACTGCGCTTCCCAGCCCCACGATACCCGGGCCGGAGGCGAAGACGGAGTACCACTGGGTTGCTTTCTTGACATCCTCCGATCGACCAAAATTGTGTACCACAATGTCGGATAGGGCGGTTGAAACCTCGGGATCGCCCGTGCCGAGCAAGCCGTTCCAATTGGCGTTCATGCCCTTGTAGAACGGTTCATCGTAAAGCAGTTGCGGCGTCCACTCGATGGTGTGGATCTTGGCGATTTCAGCCGAGACGACCAGCCTGGCTACATTGAAAAGTTCATCCGCGGTGACGTCCTGGTTGCGGACCACACGTGCAGGATCGGAAGGATTGCGCAGACCGCTGTCGGCTTGCGGGTGTTGCGCCGCCTGCCGGCGGAATTCATCCACAAAAGAATTGTGCTCCCGGGCAAAAAGGTTGTGATAGAAGCTCAAACCGATCGACCAATTATCGGGGAACGCCACCGACTCTTGTCCCTTCCACTGGGGCGGCGCGGGATCACTCGGCAACAGTACGGGTAGATAGCTGCCCGACATCCCCGGGACTGGCTCCAGCAGCAGCTTCGCGGGATCTTTAGGATCGCGCTTCACGCGCTGCAGCGAAGTCTCGTCGTAGCCATAAATCTGCGACGCATCCCACCACGCCGTGTTGTTATTGGCGTATGTCTTAGGCGCGCGCGTCAAATAGGTGCGCCCGCCCATCGTGAATTGGTCCGGAGGCGAATCGTTCAGGACGTACGATCTGTCGATTTGATCGCCGGGCCGGCATCCCAGCTTCTGGATTTCTTCCGGGGTCAGCGGCGTCGGGACGTTGTTTACCAACTTGCTCTTGCAGCCGACGTCCATCGTGGCTCCGGGAGCGTTGTGCCCCTCGTCCATGTGCGAGAACCAGTCGTGCGTCATGAACTGGATCCAGTAGGCGGCGAGAACGTTGAAGAACGGCGCCTTCTGGTAGTCGCAATTGGCATCGGCGGAATTGTTGGAAAGTCCAAAACCCGCATTGCAGGAGGTCGGATTTGATTGCACGCGCGTGAACAGCTTGCGGCTGATGAGCTGCGGGTTCGGAGTCAGCAGACTGATGCGGCCACCGTGACGGTTCTTGGTGAGGGTAGTCTGCTCGAGATCGGGAAACGTGGTTTCAAATTCCGCGTTGCGCATAAATGGCATGCCCGTCGAACCCATGCGCGGGTTGCGTATGTCATTGCAGATCCCGGTTAGGGTGCGAGCGCGAATCAGATCGCCCCGGCACAGTTGCTCGCCATCGCCGCCCACCGCCTGGTAATAGGGACTGTCGCTCGGCAAGCGCATCTCCGGCCAGGTCTTCAGGGCCAGCCCGCCGACGCCGCCTCGCCCGCTGACGTAGGTCTGGTACGTCCCGGAGTTGTCGAACAAGTTGAATTTGATCAGCTCAAGGCGCTGGTACTCGAGATCGGTGAGCGCGCCCGCTACGCCGCGCAACTGCGGCCCCTTCACCGAGAGGAAACCCACGGGCAGAGAAGAGGAGTCGCCTGTTCCCCAGTATCTCGCCCAGTCCACCCATGGAGTCGTTTGGAATTCAACGGCCCTCTGCCCGCCGCGGCAACGCGCGGTGGGCGTCGTCACCTTGCCCTGGAAACGCAGATCGCGCGTGGCTGGGACCTTGAGGAAACCGCCCGCCAAGCTCTGTGCACACGCCTTCAGTTCCGCCACTTCCTCCTGTTTAGGACTTAGCTGATCGCCAGGCGTACCCATGGATACTTGAGCGCCGCCTAGGCCCGTGAATCCGAAGACAAACAGGGATGTTCCCAAGAGGAGAACTAAGAGAGGGGTTTTCATAGGGCAACTATGATTCGTTCAATTCTGATTGAAGTCAAGAACTTAAACCTTCTGCTCCCTTAACTTCTTCAAGATTTCCCGTTTTGTCCCCAGAGGCTCCAAGCAACATACACCCGATCCCCTCCGTTTGTGCACACTTTTCATGCTTTTAAGCTTCGGCCTACCGGGACGCCGGAGTGCGCACCGAGTTGCCTTGACCAACCACACGAGGCTTTTTCAGATCGTTATTGCCCGTCGTGAAGCCCGATAAAGCTGCCAGGCAAAGGCTCCCAACCCCAGGCAACCCACACCCAAGCGGACCAGCCCGCCCAGATACGGGATGAACCCGACGACGGTGAGGACCAGCAGGCCCACCAGCAGTGCCAGCAGCCAATCGCCCTTCGTCGCCGTCGTGGACTTCAGAAGCATCTGGCCCAGGAATGCTCCGACCCAAATCTTTGCCAGGTAGATCGCCGCCAGATACGCCGCCAACAACATTAACGAGAGCGGAAGGCCAACCAGCGTGATGGCTATCAAGATTATGGCCACAGGCACGCCCGCCAGGACCGCAACCCCAAGCCCGAGGCTGCGCCAGCCTGAGCCCACCGCCTGAGTGCTGGCCTGGAAGAAGCCGGGAAACAGAAGCAGGCCCAACCATCCCACCAGCATGGCGGCAGCGAGCCAGACAGCTCGGTAGAAGTAGAATCTGGGGCGCGCGAAGCGGCTCTGCCGCACGCGCACCTGGATGTCACGTGCGCCCGTAATGGTCGCGCCGGCGGCGATGTGCACGTTTTTCAGTTGGCGCACGCGAACGCTCAGGTTGCCGCCGATTCGGGCCGTGTTAGTCAGGGTAAGGCTGTCCCCGGCCATGGTCAGTTCGCGGCCGATGCTGCCGCTCACATCGGCATTGCCCGCGTACACGGTCGCGCTGCGAGTCACCTCGCCCTCCAGGCTGACGTCGCCGGCGCCAACCAGGATACCGCCGCCCACGCGGCCCCGGTCATTCACCCGCAAAGATTGCATTCCCCCGTAGATGCTGTGGCCCAATTGCCCGTCCAAGTCGAGGGAATTCGAAAAGTTGTAGATGTTGCCTTCCACGGTCCCGCTTACCACAGTTCTCTTGGCAAAACTCACCAAGTCTCCCTTGACGGTGCCGCGCACTTCCACCGACTGGCCAAAAGCCAGCAAGTCGCCATTGACGACGCCTTCGACGCGCACAATGTTGCCGGTGGCCAAAAGGGTGTCGTCCACAGTTTCGTTCGCCGCAACCGTGACGACGAACTCACTGTGACGCCGCTCCAGGGCAAAGCCCGGCAACGACAACGCAAGCATCACGATCAGCAGGCGCAGGCCAGATTGCTGTGGCCGCCAGCGGCGTGCGAGCAGCAGTGCGCTGCCGCCTAACAGCAAAAGCAAGAAGATCATTCCGATGACAGCAGCATAATCACCCAACATGGCAGTACCTCCGTTTGCAAAGTAGTAAGAAAGGTTGAAGAACAGGTTGGTGCGGCCGTTTAAGCTGAAGGGATTTAACCATTGCAGCGCTTCCGGAATGCTCAGCTTATCGATCCAGCCGACAACGATTGAGCCTGGAGCCAGCACCGCGGCCACGACCGCTACGTCTCCCCACCCAAAAGACCACGGCACATGGGGGGAGCCCGCCGGGCTGGCGGCTTCTTCCGGAAGCTCTTGCAGGCTTTCGCTGAGAACACGGTTCTCCACGCGCAATGCGTCCAGCAGTTGCCGGCAGCGCCGGCACGTGGCCAGGTGGTCTCGCAGGCGCTGCGCCTCCTCCCCCGCCAGTTCACCGTCCACGAAGATCGAGATGGTCTGTTCCGAATAACATTCCATGATCACTTGCTCCTGTGGGCCAGTTTCCGGCGCAGTTCCTGCTTGGCCCGAAATAGCAATGCCGCCACGTAGTTCCTCTGCAGGCCCAACTGCTGTGCGATTTCGTCATAGCTCAATTCGCCGTAATAGCGCATGACCAGCGGCAGGCGATAGTTCTCCGGCAGACGCGCAATGGCCTCCCGCACCTGCCCCCTCTCTTCCCGGCTGAGGACGGCGCCCAGCGGCGACGGCTCCAAGCTGGCTGCCTCGATGACCGCGACTTCTTCCGCAGCTTCCACAATCACCTGCTGTCCCCGCTTGCGGCGCCGCAATGCGTCAATGCACTGGTTGCCCGCCACCCGCAGCAGCCACCGCGGGAACGGTATTGACCCGTCGTAGCTCTCGATGGCGCGCTGCAGCTTGACGAAGACTTCGCTGGTGGCATCTTCTGCGCTCTCCCGTGACTCCAGCATGTAACGGCACAAGCCGAATACGCGCCGGACATAGAGGCGATAGATCTCCCCCAGCGCCTCGGCATCGTGGCCTTGTGCGCGCGCGATTACGCTCTCCAGATCAGGCCCCTCTATTTGCGTGGCTTTGCCCTCGCGGGAGCTGCGATCCTTCCGCATTGTTTCTCTTGGCGTCCATAAAGCAGTACGCTGCAGATCGAACAAAGTTACACCGATTTTAGGAATGGAGGGAACGCAAGGCTGGACGACTCACTATGGTTCTTGCGAGATTCGAGGCGTAGCGCGCATAGCTTTTGCAATGCCAGGCCGGCGTCTACAAAGCGGACTGAGTCGCCCCGCTCCTCGGACAATTTCCGTTTCAGCCCCGTAGCCGAAGGCTTCACTTCTCCCAAGCGAAGATATGCTTCCAGTCATCCTTCATGCTGATGACGATCCAACCCTTCGCCTTGGCTTGATCATAAAGTGCCTGGGTGAAAGTGCCGACTTTGGAATCGGGCAGCCCTTGTGCCGGGCCGTAGGCATACTCCCGCTGCGCATCATCGTGCAGCACCAGCATCATCAGGGGAGCGCCACCTGCGGTCTGCGTATATTGCAGCATCTGCTGGTCGCCGGCCGTGTTGCCGAAGGCCGCCTTGGAGTGGCGTCCAGTGAACAGGTAGATGTCTTCTGCCTTGCCGGAAGAGTTGTCGTTCAGCAGCAGTTTCGGAGTTCGCATCAGCACCAGTTGGCCAGCGTCGTCATGAGTGTATTGCGTGGCGAGCGCCGTGCCGATGACCTGTTCCGGCGGGATCCCATAGACTTGCTCGGCATACACACGAACGAATTCCTGGCCGCCGCCCGTCACGATGTAAGTCCGGTAGCCATTGGCGCGCAGATATTGCATCAACTCCAGCATCGGCTGATAGATAAGCTCGGTATAAGGCCGGTTCCAGCGTTTGTCGCGCGCCTGTGCCAGCCAGTCCTTGACGATGCCATGGAATTGATCAACCGTCATGCCGGTATGGGTGACGAGCATGATGGCTTCGACATCCTTGTCGGTGAAATTCGCTATCGCCGCCTTGTCGCCCGCAATTAGCGATTGGAAAGGCTGCGTGGTTTTCCACTCCGGATGCTGCGGGGCCATGGCGGCGACACGCTCGAGCGCAAAAATGAACTGCGTGTACATGGGCTGCTCGACCCAGGTGGTGCCGTCTTGGTCGAAGGTCGCGATCCGTTGTTCGGGTGGCACAAAGTTGGGGCTGGATGGGTCCGTCGTCGTGCGAACGAATTTGAGGATGGCCTGCTTGGCCGCTCGGTCATTCCAGGATGGCAAGGAGTCGTGGTCCTGCGCTCCCGCGAGCGACGCCAGAAGCCAGATGAGCATCGCAAACAATTGTGCAAACCGCGGTTTCATCGCGATCGCCTCCTCTTGATTCAGGATGTTGCTTCTATCGCCGATAATTCGCATCATCCTGCGCTGGACGGCATTGCCGTCGCGGCGCAGGGTGGTAAGCAAGAGTGCGAATGCCTATAGTCCCGCGATGCCCTTATTCTGGAGTACCCGGACCACGACGCGACGGTTCTGCGCCTCACCCTCGGCGGTTTTGTCGGTGCCTACCTGGCGACTCTCACCCATCGCGCCCGGGGCCAGCATGTTGGTAAGCGGGACACTGCCCTGCTGGAGCAGGATGTGGGTGACATTGTTGGCGCGTCCTTCGCTTAGCTTCTGGTTTAAGGAAACACTGCCGGACGATGAAGCATACCCTTTGACCTGGATCATGTAGCCGTTGATGGTCTTGGCCTTTTCCGCCAACGCCACAAGTTGAGGGATGTACTTGGGGTCCACTTTCACCTTGGCGTTGCCGAAATACACGGTCACTTCGTCGAGGATGTAGTAATCATTGAGCTGGCCAAATCGCGCACTCGCAGCGGCAATGGCCGCCTTATTGGCGGCGAGCTTCTTCTCCTGTTCGGTCAACGCCTCCTGCTGTTCTTTCAGCGCTGCGTTCTGCCTTTCTAGCTCCTCTTTACTCTGCTGGACTTGCTGAGTGGTTTCGGCCAAACCAGCCTGGATGGCCTGGGCATGCTCCAGATCGTTGCCCTTGAACCTTATCTTCTTCGCGACGAGCTGGTTTTGCTCGTCGTAAGTCCCCTCGACCTGAATGGGAAGCCCGGGAATGAGGGCGGCCATTGACATTTCCTTTTTGCGGGCCTTGAGTACGCCCACTACCTGGGCCACATCCGTGCTGTCCGTCAGTAGGACGATGACATTCGGCGAATCCGCCGTTTGTAAAATGATTTTCGATCCGCTTCGCCCTTTGATCACTCCTTCGATCTTGGTTTGGGCGGAGACCATTGTGCTTAGCAGTGCGACTAACATGAGCGATGCGATCGCGACGGAATGGGTCCTTAGCGTTTTGCAACGAGTCATGATTTCTCTCCTACCTCTCCTTTTGCAATTGTGATTGATGACACTCCAACTTCCCTTTCACGGCTAAGGGACAACAGAATGGGGAGCGTGCCGTGTTCGTAGCAAGTCAAAATGTCCGCTTTTTGTAGCAAGTGAAATGTCCGGTTTTGATTCTTGGGTTTACTCATATAGCCGTCGTGGTCGCTGTGGGAAAGTGGGAATTCCGCGCACTTTGCGGG
>JBEKPR010000058.1:0-12779 GCA_049520555.1 Candidatus Korobacteraceae bacterium | reverse complement strand
GTGGAAAAGCCCAAAAGCAGGCTTTTCCACCGCGCTTGGAAATCCCGCAAAGTGCGCGGAATTCCCACTTTCCCACAGCGACCACGACGGCTATATGAGTAAACCCAAGAATCAAAACCGGACATTTTGACTTGCTACGAACACTCCGATGCCCGCGGTATTAAATCTGTTTCGGCTGCTGGACAAACATCCAGATTTACTAGCTGACTTAAGGGGAGCCCATGCAATTCGTCACCGAGCCAAAGTTGGGCGGGTGGCCCAGGCAAGTACTCTGATGAGTGAATGAACAATAGGGTGCCCCATCCAACCTTCCTTTGGTTGGATGGGGTTTTTGACTTTCGTCCTTTTACCGGTCGAGGCGGAGAGTGGCTGGCGTTACCATATTGAATGCTGGTATTGAGTATGGTATGTTGAGAACCGCTATGCCAGCCGCGCGAAAGATCACTGTCGAGATACCTGCTGAACTTCTGGAGAAAGCACAAAAGGCCAGCGGAACCGGCATCACCCAGACGGTCCGTACCGGACTGCAGTTGCTGGCGGCATCCCAGGCCTATGCCCGGCTGCGCCAGATGCGAGGAAAGGTCCGCTTTAGCCGCACCTTGGCGGAGCTGAAAGCTGATCGATGATTGCCGCCGATACCAGCACGTGGATCGCGTTTCTGGAGGGCAGCGGCGGCGCGGACACGCTTTTGTTGGACCAGGCACTGAGCGACCACCAGGTACTCATGGTGCCGGTCGTGCTTACGGAACTCCTAAGCGACCCTAAACTTCCGGCCAGCGTGTCCGCAACGCTGTCGCAAGTGCCGATGCTGGAGGTAGAGCCAGGGTATTGGCAACGGGCGGGAGTACTGCGCGCAAAAGCAATTGCCAAGCACCGAAAAGCGCGACTCGGAGACGCCTTGATTGCCCAAAGCTGCATTGATAGGGGCGCTCCCCTTCTCACCCGTGACCGGGACTTTCGCGCCTTCGCAGAGGCTGCGGATTTGGACCTGGTGCTGAAGCTTTGAGCGACTTTTAGCGGCTCCTGGGAATTGTGGTTACCTTCGTTCTGGGGAATGCGTTTTCTTCTCAGTCCCGCTCCTACCCGCAAAATACAATGAGAAGCGCTGGAGTCAGTCTCCGGCGCCGTGAGTGCCCTGCGCTGTTGCCGTTACGGTGAACGGCTTGCGGGCGGCAGCGATCTCTGAAAACCAGCGACTCAACAAATTCCCACCCTAGCCAAAAGAAGGCTAGGATGGGGCACCCCTTGGGCACTTGGGCACCAGATAAGCGCTTTGTTCGGAATACTTTGCGAGTATCTGCTTTAGATAGAATACTTTGCCGGGAATCGCGCAAAGTATTCAGCAGCAAGGACTTACGGCTGCCCGTAAATCGCCTGCTATGAATACTTTGCGGGCAAAGTATTGAAAACAAAGATGCTGTGAGGCCGGGGGGGGGTACCCAATCCCGCCGTGATCACGGCTGGACATAGATCGGATTGTTGGGAGACGGCGGCTGGTAATCCTGGCCGTACTTGTTCTTGTGCGGCGCGGAAGCGGCCATCGTCACCCGCACGTGAATGAAGCCCAGCGCGTGGGAATCCTGGCTCACCATCACCTCGCGCGAAAGCGCCCGGAGCGTGGCGGGCAGTGCATTCTCATTCCAAACGTGCAGCCGGTAGCGGCCTGCCGGTACGGAGGCGATTGAGAACTCGCCCTGTTTGTTGGGAACGGCGAAGTGTGGGCTGGACAGAACCACCACCACCGCGCTCATCTCCGGGTGAATGTTGCAGAAGATGTACGACACTCCTTCGCGGTCGAAGTGGACGGTGCGGCTGGTTCCCGCCTCGTAGAGCCCGAGATCGAAACGCTTGCCGTTAAACAAGGAAAACACATTGTGAAACCAGGGATCGCGATTGGGAAAATCTACGGTCGAGCCCTTGGCGACGACCAGCAGGTGCGGCTCGAACGTCTTGTTCTTCTGTTGCAGCACGGCGTGCATGGGAGGGGCGATGGCCGGGTCGCCCGGCGCAGCGGCGATCGGGGCCAGCCAGACGACCGTGGCGCTGGCAGGAGACAGGTTGCCGCCTGCCTCGGCCACCACGCGACCGGATACGCTGATGTCTTGCGACCACAAGGCTGGCGTCGCGCACAACGCTAACGCGACACTCAATGACAGCGCGAATTTTCTGGCGATCGGCATAGTTCGGCTCAGAACAGTATCCCCATCGCCATGTTCAACTGCCCAGCCTCATAGCTGTGATCGTAGATCGAGAAGGTTTGCAACCGGCGGTATTCCAGCGACAACAGCAAATCGGAACGCGGCCGGTAGATGACGTTGCCAAACCCGGCGCGGTTGCGGGTCAAGAAAGGATTGGCATAGCTCTGAGCCTGCTCGCCGAAGAAGCGAATGTCGGCCGCAAATGGATTGTCCTGCCCAAACGCGGCATTGAACTCAAGCTTCGGCAGCGGCTGATACTTCAACTGGGCCCAGCCTCCGACGGAATTCAGCGGCAGCACGCTGGTGGCGGGATCGGTGAGCGGCCCGTTATAGACGACACTGCGACTGAGGGCAGCGCCGAGGCCGCCGATGGCTTGTCCGCGGTAGAAGAAGCCGCTTAGCGTGAACCAACGGTTAAGCGGCAGGTTCAAGTCTGCGGTCGCGGCGTATCCATTCACGTTTCGGTTGAAGCCCCAGTACTCGCGGCTGTAATAGCCTCCGGTCCCCAGCGTGAAGGTCCGGCCCAACAACGGATGCGAGTAAGCGACTCGTGCCGCGAAGGCCGGCTGGCGCGATTCTTCTCCGGCGTCGGGAGCGCGGTACCAAACGTAGCTGAAATTGTTGGGTGTTTCGCCGGTCACTGGATCAAGCACAGCCCCTTGCAGACTCACAGTGGAATGATTGGAAAATTCGAAGCGGTGTTCAACCCGCAATTGCGGGGTCCACGACCAGAGATTGCCCGAGTAGGTGAGCGCCGGAACGATCAGCGACGCGAACGAAGTTGGAGACTGCGGCGAAAGGAACAAGCCTTCCTGCCCGGCGATCACGGAGGTGTCTTTCCAATCCAGGCGAACGGCGGCAGTGCGCAATCGCACCACACCGGAGTTCACGCCGTTGTAGGTGGCGGGAAATCCGCCGCCGAAGTCGAGGTTCACGTTGCCGCTGGAGTGCGCCCCGAAGACGTCCGGCCCAAAGATCTCGAAACCAAGAATCGATTGCCGCAGCGTTGCGCCCACCGAGCCCGGCGAGTCCATGGGATCAGGTCTGAGCACCCACGTGGGGACGTCCGCGTTATCCGGATAGCCGCTGTTGCCGAACAAGTTGAAGAGCACGATGCCGGAAAAGCGCACCCGGTATTTCGAGGCGCTCTCCAGCTTGGTCTGATACTGTTCGTCCACCTTGTCGGAGAGCAATTGCTGGTCTTCGGCCATCTGGTCCACGCGATGCTGCAATTGGGCCGTGCTCGACGACGGAATTGCCGGCGAGGCTTCGTCGGCCGCCGCCTCCGCGCCGGTTACCGTGCCGCCTGCGCTGCGTTGGGCTTCGAGTTCCTCTCGCAGGTGGGAGATCTCCGCGCGGCCGGCCATGGTCTGCTGTTGCAGTTGCAGAACCATCTCCTTCAGTTCGTGGACCTGGGATTGAAGTTCTCCCAAGGACGCGTTCACGCTGGCGTTGTCTGCGGCCGTGGTGTTGGATTGAGCACTCTGCGTCAGACCCGGCACAGCTGCCGCCAAGGCAAGCGCGACCAGCAGCGCCGGACGCGAAACCTGCAAACACCTGGTGAATTTCATGTCACACCTCGCGCAACGAGTTTTGAATGCCCCGACACTTGCGGGTCTCGGCCCGCGGGTTTAGACAGTGAACGGTTGAGAGGCGTCCGCGGTCCGGCCATTCCACGTGACGATCTTCTTGCATACCCGGGGAAGCACGATCTGCATCACGGTGCGCCCCGGTACCGAGCTTTCCAGTTCCAGGGTGCCGTCATGGTCCTGCACGATCTTCTGCGCGATCGTAAGACCCAGTCCGGTGCCGTTCTCCTTGCCATGGCTGACGAATGGCTGAAACAGCTTGTCGCGGAGAGAGGATTCTACTCCGGGACCATCGTCAGTGGTGCGGATTTCCAGGTTGCCGTTGACCTCAGCCACGTGGACCGCGACGTGGCCGCCGCAAACCTGGGCAGCCTGGCAGCCATTCAGCAGCAGGTTGTAGAAGACACGCTCCATTTTCCGCGAATCGAATTGCGCGCTGTGCAGCCCCGGCGATTCGATGCTGACCATGATCTTGTGGAATTGAGGATGCGCTTGCACCAGCTCAATGGCACGGCTGATGGTCCGCTCGATGGGGGCTTCGCTCACGTTCAACGAATCGGCGGGACGCGACAGCTCCAGCAGCGAATCCACCAGATCGGTCAGCCGGTTCACCGCAATGCGGATCTCCTGATAAAGCTCTTCGCGCTGTTGCCGGGTCAGATCGGCATCGGCCAGAAACTCTGCATTGGCCAGGACCGCGGTCAAGGGATGGCGCAAGTCATGCGAAATCGAACTGGCCATTCGACCGATGGTCGCCAAGCGCTCGGCGTCGAGCAGGCGCTGCTGCGCTTGATGCAGGCTCTCGCGCATGAGCGAGAAAGCATTGGTAAGCTCGGCGATCTCACTCGCCCCGCGCGCCTCGACCGGGTAACGAAAGTCGCCTTTGCCCAAGGCCCGCACTCCGTCCACCAGTTCCTCCAGGGGACGGGTGAAGGTCCTGGCCGTGACGTACACCAGCACGCTCCCCACGAACACCGCGCCCAGTCCTACCGCCAGCAACAGCCGCCGCAGATGGTTGAGGAATGCAGTGGCTTCGTCGTAGGACTTCATCACCAGCATGGTGACCGTCGGCGCCTCGCCGGGATCCAAGGCGAGCGACGAAACCACGAAGCTTTCGCCGCCCAGCTTCCAATCGATGGGGCCTTGCGGAATGGCTTGGCCCTTCAGGTAGGCGCCGACTTCGCTTCTCTGGCCGGCACTGAGCGTGCTGACCACGACGTCAGTCCCGCAAACAATGGTCACCTGGCTGGCCGCGATCTGGCTCACCTGGCGGGCAACGGCGGCGTTCATCTCATCGCCGACCGCAACCACGCCGAGCAGCGAATTGTCGGTGCTGGGCCCGAAGTAGATTGGAGCCAGGACAACTTCATAGAGATGGCCGCCGGCAAACCACCACTGCAACGGCTGGTCGAGCGAGTTGCGATGTTCCAGCAGTTGTTGCGCTTGCTCGCGGGTGATGCCTGGCGCCTTGGTGTGAAATCCCACAAACTGGGCGGACGGATCGAGTAGAGCGAACAGGTCGCCGCCGGAAAGGCGGAACATCTCATCCGAGGCATCCTGGATGGTGGGCGGGTGATGGGATGTCATCAGCGCCTTCAGGCTGGGAAGATCGGCCATCAGCTTGGCGGAACGCGCCAGGGCCGCCTCGCGCTCCTTCTGGGCATTGCGGAAGGTCTCGACGGAGTTGGCCAGGTCGTTGCTGAGGTCGCGCCGGACTTGATTTTCCACGGTGCGTTGCACAATCAGCAGGGAGACCGCAGTCAATCCCGCCGAAGTCAGCAGCATGGCGATCAGGAACTTGGTCCGCAACCGCACCCGACCCATCGCCCATCTCCTCCCCACTCCGCTTAGCGGACGAACTTGTAGCCCGTGCCGTGGACAGTACGGAAATGTACTGGATCGGTGGGGTCTTTTTCCAATTTTTGGCGCAAGCGCAGAATGTGGGTATCGACCGTGCGCGTGGTCGGGTAATTGGTGTAGCCCCACACTTCGTTGAGCAGTTCGGTGCGCGAGACTACCCGCTCCTGGTGGTTGAGGAAGAAGCGCAGCATCTTGAACTCTTGCGGAGTCAGGGCCACCGACTGGCCATCACGGCGCAACTCCATCTTGGAGAAGTTCACTTCCACATCATCGAAGCTAAAAATGTCGGACTTGTCCGAAGCCTGGTTCAAGCGGCGCATGGCGGCGCGCACCCGCGCCAGCAGTTCGCGGGGACTGAAGGGCTTGGTGACATAGTCGTCGGCGCCGATTTCCAACAGCAGCACTTTGTCCAGCACATCGCTGGCGGCGCTCAACACCAGGATGGGAACGCTGGAAAATTCATGCTTGATCTCACGACAGAGATCCTGGCCCGACTTTCCCGGCAAACGCAAATCAAGGATGACGATCCGCGGCAGGGTGGCGCGGAAGGTGTCCATGGCAACCGCTCCATCGGCCGCTACCGTCACCTCGAAACCGGCGGATTCAAAGGTCCGCCGCAAAGCGCGCTGCACTGCCAAATCATCTTCAATGAGCAGAATTTTTTCCATGCGTCAGTTCCCCACAGCGTCTGAGTTACAGCTAACAACACCTCGCAACGGCAGTCAACGGGTTGTTGACAATTCTGTGACATCCTTCGCACCCGATTGAATTGCTCTCCTCAAGGTATGTCTACAAACTTTGACAAGGTGTTGACGTGGCCACGACAACTCCCACTTCTGTCCTCGATAGATTGCAGAAGACTCATGGCAACAAAGTTCCACCGGGACCCTGCGTTGCCTAAGTGAATTCTCAATTCTGAAATTGATGGAGGAACCATGCTGAGCACCCACACGTTCAACCAATCCCAAACCGCTTCTCGGCGGCTCTGGAATGCCGCCGCGTTGCTGGTAGCGGCTGCGTTGTTTAGCCTGCCGGCAGCGGCCCAGAAGGCCCAGACGACGATTCTCACTTCCGATATCGTTAATATCAGCGTCAATACCGATGCCAACCTGGTCAATCCTTGGGGCATGTCTTTCAACCCCACGGGGCCCTGGTGGGTCTCCGACAATGGGACCGGACTTTCCACCCTGTACAACGCAGCCGGAACGCCCCAGGGTCTGGTTGTTACTATTCCTTCGGGAAACGGGGTGGACACGGGGACCCCGTCGGGACAGGTTTATAACAGCACGACAGACTTCAAGATCGCCGGCACTCCCGCGCACTTCCTCTTTGCCACCGAGGACGGAACCATCTCGGGATGGTACTCCGGCACGACTGCACAGCTGGTGGTCAACAACAGCGGTAGTGGAAATGCCGTCTATAAAGGAATTGCTTTGGCTTCGGCGGGCGGCGCCAACTACCTTTATGTGGCCAACTTCCACAACGGCTCGGTGGACGTGTTTGACGCGAACTTCGCTCCGCACTCGTTTGGGGGAAGCGCATTCACGGACAACAGGGTTCCGACTGGCTTTGCTCCTTTCAATGTCGCCAATATCGGGGGTGGCAAGCTGGCCGTGACCTTCGCCAAACAAGATGCCGCCAAGCATGATGACGTGGCGGGTCCGGGAAATGGCTACGTTGACATCTTTGACACCTCAGGCAATCTGCTTATGCGCTTTGACCACACCTTCTACCTGAACTCTCCCTGGGCCGTGGTGGTCGCTCCCGCGACCGGCTTCGGCGGATTCAGCGGGAAGATTCTGGTGGGGCAATTCGGCAGTGGTGCAATCCTGGTGTTCGATCCGAGTACGGGTAGGTTCGGCGGGCTGATGTTTGATCCTAATCTCCTGTATTCGCAGATTAACGGGATATGGGGCTTGGGATTCGGCAACGGTGGCTCTGCCGGTCCGACCAATACTCTGTTCTTTACCGCGGGAGTTTTCGGGGAAGCTCACGGGCTGTTTGGATCGATCGTGGCTCTGCCCGGCATCCCCCAACCCGCTCAGAAGTGATCGAAACAGCAGTAAAACCAATCTCCAGGAGGGCGAACGCGCCCTCCTTTTTCTTGTGCCGCGAATGCTTGACGCGCAGGGTTCACAGCCTGACGGAAATTGTCGTAGAAATCTCGCTCTCACCGAGCCAGGTATTTCCATGCCACAGCGACGACAAAAATAACTATTCCGACTGCGTAAGCCCAGGCTCGCCCTTTTTGGAGCTTTTCGTGATCGATCATGGAAGCACCTCGCAAGATCGCGTCTACTATGCCACAGAAGGGACGCTGAAGCGAGCCTGCGGAAATTCAAACTGACCCACCCCCGCAAGCTGCTCCCGTTTGCTCGGAAGGGACAGCATCCGGTAGAATCAACTATCCGGCTCACGTCGAGATTTCCTACAAGGACCACAGCAGAATATGGCAGACCATTTTTCGGCGCTCAAGCGTGCGCGTCAAACCGAGACCAAAACTACGCGCAATCGCGCCAACAAGTCACGTCTGCGCAGCGCCTTGCGTTCCCTGCGCGAGGCCATTGCCAAGGGCGAGAAGGAAGCCGCCCAGGCCGCCTATCGCGAGACGGTTTCCGTGGTGGACAAGGGCGTGCAGAAGGGCATTCTGCACAAGAACACCGCCAGCCGCTACAAGTCCCGCCTCAGCAAGCGGGTGAAGGCCGTCGGCGCGGCGAAGTAGGGAAGGTCTTAGGAAGAAGGCCTGCTTCGCTTCTAAGGCGCACCTGCAGCTGCTGACACCAAGTCGTCCATCTCGACGCCCATGTGGCGCAGATGGTGCAGCATGTGGCCCACATAATCATCGAAAACGAACTGCAGCGTCAGCGGCGCCGAGTCGGCGATGGTGCAAGTTCGCGACCAGGCCGCGTCCGGCACAGCTTCGGCAGCGGCCAGTAGTTGGCGATTGAGACCCACCCAGATCGCAATCAACGAAGACCAGTCCCGCTGCTGATAGCGATGCAATGCTACCCAGCGATCGCCGTCGTATCCCGGCATGGCTGGAGTGTCCTCCAGTTGCGTCCGCACAATTCTCTGGTGATTGTTGGCTGCGGAGTCCAGCAGATGCCCAAGCTCCTCTTTGAGCGACCACGTCGAGGAGGAGGGCTTGCGTGGGACTTGATCGGAGGGCAGATTGGTCAGGCGGGCGGGCAACCGATCGAGGAGGGCGCGCAGCAGCAACAAGCTTTGCATTCGGAGACTCCCACCACCGCTATGATGGCCTTTCGGTGTTGACTGGTGAAACTTGCGGTCCAGCTATGCCGCTCGCGCTGACTTCTGCTGCTGGTTCAGCTCCTGTGCCGACGTGTCCATCGGTGCGGCGGCCTGGTGGATCTCGCGATAGTGCTTGGGGGTGACCCCCGAGAGCCGGCGAAACACGCTGGTAAAGTGGCTCTGGGTTTCGAAACCCACGTGGGTGGCCACCTCGGCCAGTGGGGTCAGGCCCGCACGCAATATTTCCTGGGCGCGCTCCACCCTTTGCCGCATAACGTATTGGTGCGGGGTGGTGCCGGTGCTCAACTTGAACAGCTTAGAAAAGTAATACTGACTCATGCCCACCACCTGCGCCAACTCCGCCACCACCAGTTCCTGGGCAATGTTCTCGCGTACGTGGGAAAACACGCGCTGCAAACGGCGAGGCGGTAAACCGCCGACCACCTCGACCGGCGCCAGGCTTGCGCCCAGGTAGGCATCCACCACCTCCTGTGCGTGGTCCTGCTGCAACGAATGCAGAGCCAGCACCAGCACGTTCATGCCTTCCGCTTTGGCGCCGACGGCCGCCGAATGGGCGTCATGGCACGCCGCGGCCCGAATACCCGGCACCCGGTTGGCGGCCACGGAAGCTCCCACCACTCGACTGGTAACGATAATGCCGCGTTCCGCATGGTGGCGCAGCACCAACATGGCCACCTGCTCGGCGTAGTCGGCACTGCTGGGCGGCTGCACCGCCAAGGTTGCATCCGTCACTTCATGTCCCGCCTCGACTAGCTTTGCCGCGATTTGCTCTTTAGCGGCATGGCCTGCTTGATCGGATCCGATTGCGATGCGCACGTTTGCTCTCCTCCATTTTGTCAGACTGTTTTTGATTCGCTGTGCTGGGCACGGGAAACAGGGAGCGCTGGCCGGTCGCACCCGTGTGTTGTTCCAATAAACATTCCTGCAAACGCCTTCCATGGTTCCGACAATGTGGCGGGATCTCGCGGCGTACACAGGCGAACTTCGCGGTTGCCCATGCCGTTCTATAGGCTGCGGTGGTCATAACCCAACATCGACCGATTACACGGTCACCTTGATTGTTGGATGCGCCAGCAACAGCACACCCGTCGCGCGACACAACATTTTGCGAACACGTACGGTTAATGGTTCCACCCCGACGTGGCACTTGGGGAAGCGCCCTGATGTGCATAATGATATCAAGTACACGCCGCCACCGGCTGCCGCCATTCCCTTCATATTTACAATTATTTACAATCCGTAGCTTCTAACGCGAAGAGTCGCCGCTCGCGATACACTGCGGAAACGGTAAGTTAGGACAACGTCTGGCAATCCGAGAATGGCAAACCCTAGTCAGAAGATCGGCAAGAATCCAGCACCCGGCGGGCCGGGCATTGTGCCTCGCTGGACGCGAGGAGCCAAAGACGCGGTCGGGACCGCGTACGCCGTTTCCAGTCGTGTCTGGTACACCATGGCCAGCGGGGTGATCACCGAAGTCTATTACCCCACCATTGACACGCCGCAAATCCGCGACCTGCAATTTCTGGTCACCGATGGCGAGTCGTTCTTCCACGATGAGCGCCGGCACATGGCAACCCACCTCGACTGCTTCGGCACCTTCGGCCTGGGCTTCAAAGTCACCAACACGGACCCGGACGGACGCTACTCCATCGAGAAGGTGATCATCGGCGATCCGCACCTGAGCTGCCTGCTGGTGCACACGAAATTCAATGTCGCACCCGAGTGGCAAGGACGGCTGCATCTCTTCGTTCTCTGCGCCCCTCACATGCAGATTGGCGGTTATCACAACAATGGACTGGTGATGAAAGAGCGAGGGCGAAGGTTCCTGATGGCCTATCGCGACGATGCCTTCCTGGCGATTGCCGCCACTGCGCATTTCTGCAAAGCGTCATGCGGATACGTAGGCGTGAACGATGGCTGGACGGACTTGTCCAATAACTTCGAAATGAATTGGGAATACGACGCCGCGTTGGATGGCAATATCGCGCTCACCGCGGAAATCGATCTTTCCCGCGGGACGGAGTTCACCCTCGGCGTCGGTTTCGGCCATACCGGCCACCATGCGGGCGCCACCCTGTTTCAGTCACTGAGCATTCCGTTCGATGTGGCTCTAAAGAACTTTCTCGAGCAGTGGCAACGGACCAACAAGCGGCTGGCCTTGATGGACAAACTTGACCAGCGCGAGTCGTCGCTGTTCGCCCGCAGCGTCAACCTGCTGCTGGCCCACGAGGACAAGGTCTATCCCGGGGCCATGATCGCCAGCTTGAGCATACCCTGGGGAGAAGACCGAGGCGACGACGATCTGGGCGGCTATCACCTGGTATGGACGCGTGACCTGGTAAACGCCGCGACCGCACTGCTCGCTGTGGGCGACACCGCGACTCCGCTGCGCGCTCTGATTTATCTGGCCATCACGCAACGCGAGGACGGCGGCTTCTATCAGAATTTCTGGATCGATGGGCGTCCTTTCTGGATCGGCGTACAGCTCGACGAAGTTTCTTTCCCCATCATGCTGGCGTGGCGACTATGGAAAGCCACCGCGCTCGGCAACTTCGATCCCTACGTAACCGTGGTGCGCGCTTGCGGGTATCTGATTCGCGAAGGACCGGCGACGCCCCAGGAACGCTGGGAGGAAGCCGCAGGCTATTCTCCTTCTACCCTGGCCAGCAACATTGCAGCCCTGATCTGTGCGGCGGAGTTCATCGAGGCGCACGGCGACAAGGATGGCGCTGAATTCGTACGCACCTACGCCGACTTCCTTGAGTCGCACGTGGAGAAGTGGACCGTCACCAATCAAGGAACGTTGGTGCCCGGCATCGCGCGGCACTATATTCGCATCAATCCAGCCAACAGCTCGCAAGGCGATCGCGGCGATGAGGATCCCGACGGTGGCGAGCTGGTGCTGGCCAATCAGCGTCCCGGAAATCGCTACCAGTATCCAGCCAACCAAATCGTCGACGCAGGCTTCCTCGAATTGGTGCGCTTGGGCATCCGTAAGGCTGGCGATCCGCTCATCGAGGCCTCCTTGAAAGTCGTGGACGCGGTGTTGAAGGTAGATACCCCGAAGGGACCTTGCTGGAAGCGCTACAACCATGATGGGTATGGGCAGCGCGATGATGGCGAGTCGTTTGACGGATGGGGCGTGGGACGCCCGTGGCCTCTGCTGACGGGCGAGCGTGCCACCTACGAATTGGCAGCGGGACGCAATGTTGACCTGTACTTGCGGGCCATCGAGAATTTCACCACCGGCATCGGGCTTATTCCGGAACAGATTTGGGACGGTCCGGACATGCCCGACAAGTTCCTGACCCGCGGGGGCGCGACCGGGGCGGCCATTCCTTTGATGTGGGCGCACTCGGAGTATGTAAAATTGTTGCGCTCGGTCGTGGACAATCGGCTGTTCGACTTGATCGACCCGGTGGCGGAGCGATATCGCAACGATATGCCACGCCGGGTAATCGAAGTATGGAAGATGAATCGGCAAGTCCGGGCAGTTCCCGCCGGAGGTTTGCTGCGGGTGCAGGCCTCTTCTCCATTTATGCTGCATTGGAGTAACGACGAATGGAAGACGGTGCAGGAAACAGCTTCCACGCCGACTGCGGTGGGAGTAGAGTACGCGGACATCGAGGTTGCGCCCTCGCAAACGATGCCGCTGCAGTTCACTTTTTTCTGGCGGCAACAGGCCGAGTGGCAGGGTACCAATTATCAGGTTAACGTTCAACCAGCAGCACCGACTGTGTCAGTAGCACATGATATGTCCGGTTGCGATAGCACGTGATCTGTCCGCTTTTCCGGCGGCGAGAGTAGGAGACCATGCGAAGCATGGATTTCTACTCGAAGGCCGCGATGGAGCGGGCAA
>JBEKPR010000057.1:0-13197 GCA_049520555.1 Candidatus Korobacteraceae bacterium | reverse complement strand
ATGCCAACGCGATCGCTAAATGCGAAGAGGATTTGCGCCAGACTGAAATTACACAGCCGGTCGTGTTGACGATCGATATGGCGATAACCAGGCTCTTCGCCGCGTACGGCATCAAGCCCGATATGACCATGGGACACAGCCTGGGCGAGTATGGAGCGTTGGTTGCTTCGGGGGCGCTTCCCTTTGCGGAGGCGCTCGAGGCCGTCAGCGCCCGCGGCCGTGGAATGACTCAGGTGGCGGTCGAGGACAAGGGGCGGATGGCGGCGGTCTTCGCGCCGCTCGAGGACATTGAACGAATCCTGAAGACGATCCCCGGCTATGCGGTCGTGGCCAACGTGAACAGCAAAATCCAAGCGGTCATCGGGGGCGCGAGCCAAGCCGTCGAGCAAGCTATGGAAGCTTTTCTGAAGGCCGGCCATAACGCGGTCCCCTTGCCTGTCAGCCACGCCTTCCACACCTCGATCGTAGCGCCGGCCAGCGAACCGCTACGGCGAGTGCTCGAGCGCCTGCATCTTGAATCGCCTCGCATCCCCATCGTCGCAAATGTAAACGGTGAGTTTTATCCCACCGGTCCGGGCGTCGTGCCGCAGATGGTCGACATTCTCGCCCGGCAAGTAGCGTCTCCCGTGCAGTTCGTCAAGGGCCTGCGCACGCTTTACGAGGCGGGAGCGCGCATTTTTGTGGAGGTGGGGCCGAAGAAGGCGCTGCAGGGCTTTGCGGAGGATGTGCTGGGCGACCGCGAGGATGTGGTAGCGCTTTTCTGCAACCATCCGAAGGTCGGCGATATTGCGGCCTTCAACCAAGCGCTGTGCGGCCTCTATGCCGCGGGACTGGGATGGGGAGGCAAGGAAACCTCTCTCGCTGCGCCCGTCAGCGTGGTGGATTCGGCGCCTGCCCCTGCGCCGGCCGACATCTCGCAAGCGACACCGCAAATCCCCTCCCTTACGGCGGAGGGGTTGAAGGGTGGTGGATACGGGAGCCAGGCTCCCGGCCAACCACAGCTCACAGTTCGTGTTAATGAAGGAGGACGCTCAACAATGATTGAGCCCATGTCTCGCGAAAGCAACAGCCCCGCACTCCCTGGTCCGATCAATGGCGCCCGCTATGCGGCGCTCGGCCATCTCTTCGCGGAGGTTCTCGACCGCGGCTGGAAGGTTTACCATGGCGAAAACGGCTCCGCGCCCAACCTCCCGGTAACCATCACCGGAGCGGCCTTAGGCTTGCCTGGAACCGAGCGTATCTTCGATGATACGAATGTTGCCCGCATCCTGCGGGGCGACCAATTCATCGATGCGATCCCCATGCGTTTCCGTCGCGCCATCCTGGACAAACGCATCACGCGACTGGTAAAGAATGGGGAAGGCGGGCCTGCCTTTGAGTCCATCCATGAGCTGGGAGATGTGGTTAAGCTGGCGGGGCGCGGCGGGGCCTTCGATCTGGAAAAGGAGTTCGGCATACCCGCCGACCGCGCGGCCTGCTTCGACCGTGCCGCGGGCCTGGCGATCGCCGTGGGCATCGACGCCTTGCGTGATGCCGGAATCCCGCTGGTCATGCGCTACAAGAACACGAGCATCGGTACGAAGTTACCCGATCGGTGGGGATTACCCGACGCCCTACGCGACGATACCGGCGTGATCTTTGCCTCCGTCTACCCGGGCATCGACTCTTACACAAAAGAGTTGTCGAGCTACTACGCGGATCGTGCCCGCCGCGAGCAGTTGGCGATGCTGGAAAGCTTGCGCGCCCGGGTGAATAGCGCCAATGGCCAAGCTCTTCTAGGACAGGAAATGGACCGGCGCATGAGTGAGTTGCGCGCGGCCCTCGAGAAGGAGCCGTTTCTTTTCGACCGGCGCTTCCTGTTCAAAATCATCTCGATGGGACACGCCCAATTCGCGGAACTCATCGGAGCCCGCGGCCCCAACACGCAAGTTAACGCCGCCTGCGCGAGCACGACACAAGGCATCGCGCTGGCCGAGGACTGGATCCGCCTGGGCCGGTGCCGTCGCGTGATCGTCATCTCCGCGGACGACATCACTTCCGACAATAACCTGGAATGGTTCGGCGCCGCCTTTCTCTCCACGGGCGCAGCAGCGACGGGCGAGATCGTGGAAGATACGGCGATCCCCTTTGACCGCCGCCGGAACGGCATGATTATCGGCATGGGCGCCGCAGGCCTGGTGGTGGAGAGCGAGGACGCCGCGCGGGAGCGGGGCATCCGGCCCATTTGTGAGATTTTGGGCACAAAGACATTGAATAGCGCCTTCCACCGCACGCGTCTTGACGTCCAGCACATCAGCCAGGTGATGGAGGATCTGGTGGCGGGCGCGGAAGCAACGCGGGGCATTGCGCGTCACGAGATCGCGCCCCGGATGGTATTCGTTTCCCACGAAACCTACACGCCGGCGCGGGGCGGCAGCGCCGCCGCCGAGGTCAACGCCTTGCGCCGGGTGTTCGGCGCCGCGGCCGACAGCATCGTGATCGCCAACACCAAGGGCTTCACCGGCCACGCGATGGGTGCGGGCGTGGAAGATGTGGTGGCCGTGAAAGCGCTGGAAACCGGTTGCGTGCCGCCGGTAGCCAACTTCAAGGAAGTTGATCCTGAGTTGGGCGCGCTGAATTTATCGAAAGGCGGTATCTACCCCGTCGATTATGCACTGCGGTTGGGCGCCGGGTTTGGCTCACAGATCAGCATGACGCTGTTGCGTTGGGTAAGGACGAACGACGGCACGCGCCCCAGCCCGAACGCTCTGGGCTACGCGAATCGCATTGTCGATCCAGCCGCCTGGAAGGCTTGGTTAAGCCGGGTCACAGGCTACCCGGCTGCGGAACTGGAAGTGGTTCATCGCACGCTGCGGATTCGAGATCAAGGGCCGGCGACAGTGGTCGCCGAAACCACCCAGGATTTCCGGTCTGCCCCGGTATCGATGCGCGGACCGCAGCCGCCACTGCCGGCGGCGATATCTGAAACAAGACCGCCCACACCCGCGCCGGTTGGTGAGGTGAGCCAGTCGAGCGTGGAGGTTCACTTCGCCCCGCCCGCACCTTCGCGTCAGTCGAGGGTTGAGGTTCAAGTCGCCCCGCCCGCACCTTCGCCGGGGTTGCCCTCGCAAGCCGCCGCGGGCGCCGATCCGGTAAAAGACAAGGTACTGACCCTGGTGGCCAAAATAACGGGCTACCCGGTCGACATGCTCGATCTGGATTTGGACCTCGAAGCGGATCTGGGTGTGGACACGGTGAAGCAGGCGGAAATGTTTGCGACGGTTCGCGAGGCTTATGGGATTGCACGCGATGACCAGCTCAAATTGCGCGACTTCCCCACGCTCTCCCACGTGATCCGGTTTGTGCACGAACGACGTCCTGATATTGCCGGGCCGACCGCCGCTCAGCCCACGGGAGCTCAACTGAGTGGAGTCGCGGCGCCCTCCGAAAAGCCGCAGACCTTGGAGAGCAGTTCTGCGCTACCGGAAACCCCGTTTTCTGCGGGGAATGTTGAGGCCGTGCCGGCACCGCTCGCGCCTACTAGCGGCGGTAGCGATCCGGTGAAGCAACGAATTCTCGAGCTGGTGGTGGAAAAGACCGGCTATCCGAAAGACATGCTGGATCTTGACCTGGATCTCGAAGCGGATCTGGGCGTGGACACTGTTAAGCAGGCAGAAATGTTCGCAGCCATCCGCGAGACTTACAACATTCCTCGCGACGAGAATCTCAAGCTCCGCGATTTCCCCACCTTGGCTCACATCATCCGTTTCGTGTACGATCGGCGGCCCGATCTTTCAGGGTCGAGCGCCGTTCAGCCCGCCGCCGCGCCAACGGCCGGGGCGGCCACGCCATCCGCAAAGCCGCAGACGCTGGGGACCAGGCCTGAGCCACTCGAAGCGCCGACGGCTGCCAAGAGTGACGCCGGCGATGCGGTGAGGGAACGGGTATTGGCCATCGCGGCAGAAAAGACTGGCTACCCCGTAGAAATGCTGGATTTGGACCTGGACCTCGAAGCGGACCTGGGCATTGACACGGTTAAACAGGCGGAGATGTTTTCCTCAGTGCGCGCCGCGTTCGATATTCCGCGTGATGAGAATCTCAAGTTGCGAGACTTTCCGACTTTGGCTCACGTAATCAAATTCGCTCAGGGCAGACAGGTGGGCTCGGCGGAGGCAGCCGCGACCACAGCGGCGCAAGAGAGCCCCGCGGACCCCACCAGTCCCCCGCAAGCGGGAGAAGGGAGCACGGCTAGTGGAACGAACCTCCTCTCTCCCCAGGGGGAGAAAGGGGCCGAGGGTGTGGCGTTGCCCCGCCCAATCCCCGCAAATTTCGATGCCGCTAACAGCATCCCTCGCCGGGTGCCCGTCCCCAACTTGCGCCCGCCGCTCACGATGTGCAAGCCCACGGGTATAACGTTAGGCCCTGGCCGGCGAGTGGTCATTAAGCCGGACAAAGCGGGAGTAGGCGAGGAGTTGGCGCAACGGCTTCAACTGATGGGTGTCGAAGTCCTCCAAATAGACGACACCGCGGATGCGAGCACACTCGCTGATCGCCTTAAGAACTGGCTGTCCTCTGGGCCCATAGAGGGGGTCTACTGGTTACCCGCGCTCGATAGTGAGCAAAGCCTCAGCATTATGGACTTGGGCGCTTGGCGTGAAGCCCTGCGGCTGTGTGTGAAATCATTCTATATAACCATGCGCGCCTTATACGACCAGATTGCGTCGCCGGGCACCTTCCTTATATCGGCCACGCACCTGGGTGGTCAGCACGGATACGATGAAGCCGGAGCAGCGGCCCCGCTAGGCGGCGCGGTGGTGGGATTCACAAAGACTTATAAGCGGGAGTGCCCGGACGCTCTGGTTAAAGCCGTGGATTTCGAGCCGGCGCGCCAGGGGTCAGAAGTTGCCGAACTCCTCATCGAGGAAACCCTGCGCGATCCTGGTGCGTTGGAAATTGGTTACAAAGGCGGGCAGCGGTGGACGGTGGGGCTCGAGGAGCGCTCGGCCGCCGACGGCCAGCCCGGGCTTACTCTAGACAAGGAGACGGTTTTCCTGGTCACGGGTGCGGCGGGTAGCATCGTCTCGGCCATCACCGCAGATTTGGCAGCCGCTTCCGGCGGCACTTTCTATCTGCTCGACCTTGTGCCGGAACCCGAGCAAGATAATCTCGACCTGAAACGCTTGGTGAGCGACAAAGAAGGCCTCAAGCGCGATCTGTTCGCACGCCTCCAAGCGCGTGGTGAACGAGCCACGCCCGCGCTGGTCGAAAAGCAGCTAGCAGCCCTGGAGCGAGCCCAGGCTGCCCGGAGTGTGATCGACACCGTGCGAGCAGCCGGCGGGATCGCCCGCTATTTCTGTGTCGATCTTACGGACGCAGACGCCGTGGCCAAAGTTATCGAGCAGGTGCGCGAACACAGCGGGCGCATCGACGTGCTGCTGCATGCCGCCGGCATGGAGCGCAGCCATACGCTGCCCGACAAGGCCCCGGCTGAATTCGATCTGGTCTTTGACGTCAAGTGCGACGGCTGGTTCAATCTGCTGCACGCCATCGGCGAGATGCCGCTTGGGGCAACGGTGGCGTTCAGCTCGATTGCCGGCCGATTCGGTAATCGAGGACAGGCGGACTACAGTGCCGCCAACGACTTGCTGTGCAAGATAGCCTCAAACTTCCGCACCACACGCCCGGCGACGCGTGCTATTGCCATCGACTGGACAGCGTGGGGCGGTATCGGCATGGCCGCCCGCGGCTCAATCCCCAAGATGATGGAACTTGCGGGTATCGATATGCTGCCGCCGGAGGCGGGAATTCCTTTGATCCGTCGCGAACTGACGGCAGGAGGGACGCGGGGCGAAATCGTCGTCGCACAGCGTCTCGGAATTCTTATGAATGAATGGGATTCCACCGGCGGGTTGGATGCGACGCAGATGGAGGGAAGTGCGGCCGATGTGGCCGCCCAGGTGCGCCCACCCGGAGCGCCCCCACAAGAGACGCCGGGAGTTATGATCGGTAGAGTCGTGAGCATGGGGCTCGAGCACGGTCTCACGATCGAGACGACGCTCGACCCGAAGGTCCAGCCGTTCTTGTACGATCATCAGATCAACGGCAAGCCCGTTCTGCCGGGCGTGATGGGCATTGAAGCCTTCGCTGAAGCCGCCCTCTGGATGCTTCCCGGCTGGCACATCGAAGCCGTTGAAGATGTGAACTTCCTTGCGCCACTTAAGTTCTACCGGAACGATCCGCGCACCCTGACAACCCAAGCGCTCATCTCCCCCCACGGTGATGACTTGGTGGCGGAATGTCGCTTGACGAGCGAGCGGCAGCTTCCGAACCAACTGGAACCGCAAGTGACAACCCACTTCACGGCGCGTGTCCGCCTGGCAAAGCAGCCACCCACTCCCTCGGACAGCGGTCCCGGTCAAGAAGTTTCACCGGCTGGACACTTGTTCGAAGAGGCGGCGGCTTCACAGCACGGCCCCATCACGGGAGCTGAGGCGATCTATAAAGTTTACTTCCACGGGCCCGCGTACCAGGTCTTGGAGCGGACCTGGCGAGATGGCCACCGAATGGTGGGCCAGATGGCCAAGAGCTTGCCCAACCATCATCAACCACCAGACCGCCCGACGCTTATGGCGCCGCGCTTGATCGAACTTTGTTTTCAAACCGCAGGACTTTTGGAGATGGACCTGCACAACCAGTTGGGTTTGCCCATGCACGTGGACCGGGTCTGCGTGTGGCGCACGCCGGGGCCGGCCGACGAGCCGCTGATCGCGGTGGTCACGCCTGACCCGGATCACGGGAGTTATGATGCCGAGGTCGTAGACGCGCAAGGGAACCGGTACGTCAGTCTTCGTGGCTATCGCACCGTGGCTCTTCCTGACAGCATTGACACGAAACCGTTAAATGTCCTGATGGACGCGCAGCAGGGCGCTCCATTCGTACTCCCAAGCTCCCTGCTTAAAGGCAGGGGGAGTTGGACAGGCTCCGTCCTTTAAGGAGCTTGGAATTGACACCTCGGCTTCCTCTCCTTACTTGGAAGGGGCAGGGTTGGTTCGGCAAGCTGACGTGTTTGTCGGTAGTGTCCTAGTTTCGGCGTAGCGCTGGCCTTTAGGCCAGCATCTGCCGACCCTTCGCTCTGCTCAGGGCAGGCTCTGAAGGTGGGCGCTACCAGTCAAATGAGGACACTTCCTGTTTGTCCTGACGATGGACTAGCGGAGGAGAATTGTGCAACACGAATTCCAACGTGTGGCGATCGTAAATCGCGGCGAAGCTGCGATGCGTTTCATCCACGCGGCGCGCGAGTTCAATCAAGAGCACGGCACCTCAATACGCACGATCGGGCTTTTCACCGAGCCCGATCGCCATGCCATGTTCGTCCGGGAAGCGGACGAAGCAGTGTTTCTCGGTCCTGCCCAGACTATCGACGCAAGCACTCACCAACCCAAAAGCAGTTACGTCGATTACCCCCGGCTGGAAACCGCCCTGGCTGCAGCGCGTGCCGACGCGGTCTGGGTGGGGTGGGGCTTTGTAGCCGAGCACGCTCAATTCGCCGACCGTTGTCGCGACCGGGGCATCGTGTTCATCGGCCCGGATGGCGCCGTCATGCGCCGGTTGGGCGACAAGATCTCCTCGAAACGGTTGGCTGAAAAGGCGGAGGTTCCGGTCACGCCCTGGAGCGGAGGGCCGGTGGAAACGCTTGCTGACGCATGCCGTCATGCGGAGCGGCTGGGCTACCCGCTTCTCATCAAAGCTACGGCAGGGGGCGGTGGTCGTGGAATCCGCCGAGTGATGTCAGGGGATGAACTTGCGCAAGCTTTCGAGAGCGCCCGCTGTGAGGCATTTAAGGCCTTCGGAGACGCAACCGTCTTCATGGAGCAACTCGTCGAGGGCGCGCGTCACATCGAAGTCCAAATCATCGCCGACCACTTCGGGACAACCTGGGCCGCCGGGGTGCGCGACTGCACCATACAACGCCGCCACCAGAAAATCGTCGAGGAGGCTCCCTCGCCGGCTCTCACCCCAGAGCAGGATCGCGAGTTGCGCCAGGCCGCAGTCCGTTTGAGTCAGGCGGCGGGCTACCATAACGCCGGCACGGTGGAGTTCCTCTATGAAGCGGAAAGCCAACGCTTTTCATTCATGGAAATGAACACCCGGTTGCAGGTCGAGCACCCGGTAACCGAATGCACCACCGGCCTCGATCTGGTTAAGCTGCAAATCCACATCGCGCGGGGCGGGCGTTTGGAGGGCGAACCGCCCCTCACCACGGGCCACGCCATCGAGGTGCGTCTTAATGCTGAAGATCCGGATAACGGTTTTGCCCCTGCGCCGGGCGCCATCGAGCGCTTCAAGACTCCGACCGGACCGGGGGTGCGTATTGACACCGGAGTGGCGGTAGGCGATGCCGTTCCGGCGGAATTCGACTCCATGATCGCCAAGATTATCGCGTTCGGACAGAACCGGCAGGAGGCGCTTTCCCGGCTTCAGCGAGCGCTGCGCGAAAGTGTTGTCGTTATCAGAGGCGGCGCCAGTAACAAAGCGTTTCTGCTGGAATTGATGGCCCGCCCCGAAGTAAAGAGTGGACAAGTCGATATCGGATGGCTGGATCGTCTGGCGGCCAACGGCAATCATCTTTCCCGGTCTTATGCTGACGTAGCTCTGGCCCAGGCTGCCATCGAAGCGTATGATGGCGAACTGTCGGTGGAGAAGGCACAGTTCTACGCGTCGGCGGTGCGCGGACGCCCGCAACTGCGGTGCGAGGTGGGTCGCACGGTAGACCTCCGCTACAAGGGGCAGTCCTACTCTCTCAGCGTTTGCCGGCTCGGCCCTCGGCAATACCGCTTAGAGTGTGATGGGTCGCGGGCCGACCTCCATATCGATCACTTGGGAGCGTTTGAATATTGGCTCACCGGCCATCAGAGACGCTTCCACGTTGTCTCCGTAGCTCAGGGACTGAATTATCGAATCGAAGTGGATGGCGTTTCGCATCGGGTCGAGCGCGACGATGGCGGCATGGTGCATGCCCCGGCGCCGGCGGTCGTCATTTCGATCTTAGTAAAGCCAGGCGACACCGTCACCGCGGGAGATCGCCTTGCCGTCCTCGAGGCGATGAAAATGGAGATGCAAGTGGTGGCTCCATTTTCAGGACGCGTTCGACAAGTGATGACGATACCCAACGTGCAGGTGCCGGTGGGCGCCCCGCTGCTACAAATCGAACCCGCCAGCGAAGATGACACCAAGGTAGCGACGGAGCGGGTGGCTTTCGGCAGCTCGTTCGTGCTGGAAGGGGAGGACAAAGATCTCCGTTCTCCCTGCTACAAGAATCTGGATGAGCTCCGCCAGCTCATGCTGGGATTTGATGTCGATCCCAAGCAGACCGCGAAGCTACTCGCCGAGTGGAGTCAGTACTGCGAGACGCCTCACGAGATCGATGAAACAAGAAAGCTCGAGGACGAGATTCTCACCATCTTCGTCGATGTATGCTCTCTCTACCAGCGACAGCCGGGGGTGGATGGTTCGGCCGGGGGTGAGGCGCCGAGCTCCGAAGCCTACCTCTTCTCCTACCTGCGCATGCTCGACACCCGGGGCGAGCGGCTTCCACGTGGATTTGTGGAAGCGTTGCGGCGCGCTTTAGCTCATTACGGCGTCGAAACCCTGGACCGCTCGACTGAGCTCGAAGAAAGTCTGCTCTGGATCTACAAATCGCACCAACGCGTTGGACAGCACGTACCCTCTATTCTCGCCGTGCTGGAACGCCGTTTGGCGCGCCTCGAATCTGCGGTCCCTCAGACGGGCTCAGATGAATGCTTTCGAGAGCTTCTGGATCGCGTGATCTCCGTAACTCGCGAGCAGTTTCCCGCGGTCAGCGACTTGGCCCGCGAGGTGCGTTACCGTTGCTTCGATAAGCCACAATTTGACCAGGCACGGAAGCAGATCTACGCGAAAGCGGAAGAGCACCTGGCCTATCTCGCCGCCCATCCCCAAGCTGCCGACCGCCAGGACAAGCTGGACGAATTGGTGGCGTGTCCGCAGCCCTTGGTGAGCCTGCTTTGCAGCCGGTTTGCGGCCGCCGATGCAGCCCTTCGAGGGCTAATGCTGGAGGTGGTGACTCGGCGATACTATCGCATTACAAAGCTCGAGAATTTTAATTCTCTCGAGCACAACGGACAGGGCTACGTGTCGGCTGAGTACGATGAGAGAGGTAAACGCGTGCACCTCTTCGCAGCTTACTCGGAGATATCCGGCCTGTCGGAGGCGGCGGGAGTGATGTCTCCGTGGATAGACAACGTGCCACCGGACCATGACGTCGTACTCGATTACTATCTCTGGCACGCCGGGTTGCATCGCGATGCCGAGACAACCCAACAGCAAATTCATTCCGTGCTCAACCAAACCGGCTTCCCCCGCTCTCTGCGCCGCATCGTAGCAGTCGTGGCGGGACCCGGCGACGGTCAGGGCATGGCTGGGACGCAGCATTTCACCTACCGCCCAAGTGGGGATGCTTATGAAGAGGAGAAACTCTACCGTGGGCTCCACCCCATGATGGGCAAACGGCTGAGTCTGTGGAGGCTTAACAATTTTCGAATTGAACGGCTGCCGTCGGTAGAAGATGTCTACCTGTTTCACGCCATCGCGCAAGAGAACCCCAAGGACGAGCGACTGTTCGCCTTTGCAGAAGTGCGCGACATGACGCCGGTCCGAAATGAGAGTGGCCGCATCGTCCAATTGCCGCACCTGGAGCGCATGCTGGCTGAGGCGCTGGCGGGCATCCGTCTCTATCAATCGCGGCGCTCGCTTTCGGAACGCCTCTACTGGAACCGCATTCTCCTTTACGTGTGGCCGCCCCTCAATCTTACCTCAGAGGAGTTGCGTGATATCGTGAATAAGCTGGCTCCGCAGGCTGACGGCTTGGGCTTGGAGCAGGTGGTTGTGCGAGGGCGCATTCCCAACCCGCAGACCGGCGAGTTGCGCGATATGCTGGTGCGCATTACGAACCCGTGCGGCAAGGGTGTGTTGATGACGTTCCGGCCTGCCACCAAACTCCAGCCGCTCAAGCCGCTGAGCGAGTACGACCAGAAAGTTGTGCGCATGCGCCAGCGCGGGCTGATCTACCCTTACGAAATCATCAATATGCTCACCCCTGCCCGCCGAGGCACGCGAGCGGAATTCCCTCCCGGGGAATTTGTCGAGCACGATCTTGGGCCCGACGGGCGCCTGGTTCCCGTCGATCGTCCCCACGGCCAAAACAAGGCTAACATCATTGCCGGCATCATTCGCAATTTCACCACCAAGTACCCCGAGGGGATGACGCGGGTCTTGCTGCTGGGAGATCCCAGCAAAGATTTGGGCGCCCTCGCAGAACCCGAGTGTCGCCGCATAATCGCCGCGCTGAACCTGGCGCAAGAGATGGGCGTGCCGCTGGAATGGTTTCCCATTTCTGCGGGTGCAAAGATCTCCATGGACAGTGGCGTCGAGAATATGGATTGGATTGCCCGCGTCCTCCGTCGCTTGGTCGAGTTCACGCAAGCGGGCGGCGAAGTGAACCTGTTGATTAACGGGATCAACGTAGGAGCGCAGCCCTACTGGAACGCCGAGGCCACCATGCTGATGCACACCCGGGGCATTCTGGTGATGACGCCGAATGCCGCCATGGTGCTCACCGGCAAACAGGCCTTGGACTACTCCGGCAGCGTCTCGGCAGAGGACAATCAAGGGATTGGCGGGTATGACCGCATCATGGGCCTCAACGGCCAGGCGCAGTATTGGGCGCGAGACATTGATGAAGCCTGTCATATTCTCATGCGTCACTACGACCATACCTATGTTGCTCCTGGCGAACGATTCCCCCGGCGAGCCGTTACGATTGATCCTGTTACTCGTGACGTTCAGCCCTACCCGCACGGCAACGGGAACGGTCGCGGGGAGGGGTTCGCCGAGATAGGGGAGATTTTCTCGGATGAGACGAATGCCGGACGCAAGAAGTCTTTTGATATTCGCAGAGTGATGATGGCGGTCTCGGACCAGGACCATGTTCCTCTCGAGCGTTGGGCGGGCATGCGGGATGCTGAGACTGCCGTGGTCTGGGATGTCCATCTTGGAGGTTACCCGGTCTGTCTAATCGGCTTCGAATCCCACCCGGTGCCCCGTTTGGGAATTGTCCCGGCCGATGGCCCCGATCAGTGGTGTGCCGGGACGCTGTTCCCTCGCTCTTCGAAGAAAGTGGCGCGCGCCATCAACGCCGCAAATAACAACCGGCCGGTCGTGGTCCTGGCCAACCTCTCAGGATTCGATGGCTCGCCGGAGTCAATGCGCAAACTTCAGCTCGAGTACGGCGCTGAAATCGGTCGGGCAGTCGTGAACTTTAAGGGGCCCATGGTGTTTTGCGTGATCTCCCGTTACCACGGCGGTGCTTATGTGGTCTTTTCTCGCGCACTCAACGAAAACCTCGAGGTCGTGGCACTCGAAGGATCGTATGCGTCGGTGATCGGTGGAGCGCCCGCGGCAGCCGTGGTGTTTGCCCGGGAGGTGGAGAACAGGACTAAGAAAGACCTACGCGTGGCCGAGTTGAGCCAGAAACTGGCAAAAGCAGAAGGTGCACAAAAGGGCCGCCTGCGCGTCGAGTGGAATGACCTCTTCAAACGAGTCCATTCGGAAAAGCTGGGTGAAGTTGCTGCCGAATTTGATCACGTGCACTGCGTCGAGCGAGCACTCCGGGTGGGTGCGCTCAACCACATCCTTCCACCTCGAGATCTTCGCCCCTACCTTATTCGTGCGGTTGAACGCGGGATGGAAAGAGTGACGCAGCCCGATGCAGCTTTGCCTGCCGTGCGGTACGCAGCGGCGAGCGGCGACAAAGGCGACGTCAAAGTGACGGTGGGGGAACGCCATCTGGAGAAAGTACCCTACTGGCTTAAAGGCGCCGCCGCGGTCCGCAAATCCGACCCCGCCGCAACCCTTGCGCGGCCTGTCAAGCCAGTTCTCTGAAAACGCGGCAGGCTTAGCTGTAGTTTCTCGATGAAAGTATACTGGTTGGAACAAACCGAAGCCGATTTGCCCAATGGTGGCACGGGCGTCCCGCCCGTGGACGGTCATGCCCAGGATGGCCCTGCCACGAGACCCGAGTCGGAATGGCTCGGCGCGAAAGAACGGGTCCAACTGAGCGCCATGCGCTTCGCCAAGCGTCGCGCGGACTGGCAGCTCGGCCGCTGGACAGCCAAACACGCC
>JBEKPR010000056.1:0-13701 GCA_049520555.1 Candidatus Korobacteraceae bacterium | reverse complement strand
AATCGCGAGATTCTCCGGTGTTTAGTCCTCAGCCGTGCGAACCTCGGACCAAACCAGCGATGCTCGCGCACCGCTCAGGAGAGCTTTCGCTTGACAACGCCTTCTCTCTTATCGAGGGGCACCCGGCACCCCCCCAACGCAAATCGGGCCTCACATCGTCGGCGAAGGGCCGGCTAACCGACCCTTCCGCCCGCGTCCTTAAAGCCGTCACTTGTGAGCAACAACGTGGCCGCTGCTCAGAGGCTGTTGTCCATCCTGACACGGCGTACCTACCGGCAGCGGAGCCTGCGGCGCGTAATCCTGAGTCTGCCCCGCTCGCGGACCCTTCTCAAAATGACATAGGGTGCTGGTTTGCCCACCTCCCCCGCCCGCGTTTCCTCCACCGCCGTTACCTGAAGCAACAACGTGGCCGCTGCTCAGCGGCTGTTGTCCATCCTGACACGGCGTACCTACCGGCAGCGGAGCCTGCGGCGCGTAGTCCTGGGTCTGCCCCGCTCGCGGACCCTTCTCAAAATGACATAACGTGCTAGTTTGCCCACCGTCCGCAACAACGTGGCCGGTACTTAGAGGCTGTTGTCCATCCTGACACGGCGTACCCACCGGGAGCGGAGCCTGCGGCGCGTAGTCCTGAGTCTGCCCCGCTCGCGGACCCTTCTCAAAATGGCATAACGTGCTCGTTTGTTGGGCTGCCCCTAATGCTGAGGTGAGGATCGTCAGTATAAACACCATTAGGCCTAGTCTTGCGTTTTTCATTTACGCCCCCATTGATTGATTTGGATGCGGGTGAATTGTAGTCCTTATGGCAAGATAATCTCTGTGATGCTTGGGCTCCCGCTCGGTGATAAAGGGATGTCGAAAGAAGAACGGTTTCACGCTCGGTGCCAAGGAGAAGGTTGTCTGAAATCCAGCCGGGTGCCGCACTCATTCGCCGACTTTGCGAATGAGTGGGGCACTCTGCTTTTCTCACTTCCCTGCCGCCACGCGCTCGGCGTGCAGATGTTGCAGCGCGTACACCTTGGCTTCGCCGCGTTGCAGGGCGGCGATTCCCTCGCAGGCGGCGCGCGCGGCCGAAAGCGTCGTGATGGTGGGAATTCGGGCAGTCACGGCGGCGCGGCGAATGGCTTTCTCGTCGAACCAGGGCTCGACGCCATGCGGCGTGTTGATGATCAACTGAATACGGTCGCCCTTGATTAAGTCAACAACGTTGGGCCGGCCTTCCTTGACCTTGTACACGCGTTCGACGCGCAGGCCCGCATGTTCCAGCACGCGCGCAGTCCCGTGGGTGGCAACCAGGCTGAAGCCCAGTTCGACGAAGCGCTTTCCCAGGTCGGCCATGAAGGGCTTGTCGCGGTCGTTGGCGCTGATGAACACCGTGCCGCTGATCGGCAGCAGTTGTCCGGCGGCGATTTGCGCTTTGGCAAAGGCCTCGCCGAAGTTATCGGCCACGCCCATGACTTCTCCGGTGGACTTCATCTCCGGTCCCAGCACGGTGTCAACGCCCGGGAATTTGCCCCAAGGGAAGACGGGCGACTTCACAAAATAAAAGTTGCCGGTGTCGAGGTCGGCGACGCGCTCGATATTCTCCGGCAGAAACTCCCTCAACTTGCGCCCGGTCATCAAGCGCGCTGCAATCTTGGCCAGCGGCACACCCGTCGCCTTGGAAACGTAAGGCACAGTGCGCGAAGCGCGCGGGTTCACCTCAATCACAAACACCTTGTCGCGTTGGATGGCGTACTGCACGTTCATCAGGCCGACGACCTTCAACGCACGCGCCAGGCGGAAGGTGTAATCGCGAATCGTGTTCAGCAGCGGCCCGGATATATCTACCGCCGGCAGCACGCACGACGAGTCGCCGGAGTGAATCCCGGCCTCTTCGATGTGCTGCATGATGCCGCCGATCACAACGTCGTCGCCATCGGAGAGCGCATCCACGTCAATCTCGGTGGCCGACTCCAGAAAGTGGTCGATCAGCACGGGCCGCTCCTGCGAATATTCGACCGCTTCTTTCATGTAGCCGATGAGCGACTCGTCATCGTAGGCCAGAACCATGGCGCGCCCGCCCAGCACGTAGGACGGTCGCACCAGTACCGGATAGCCGATGCGATTAGCGTTGGCGATGGCTTCCTCAACGCTGGCGGCGGTTGCGCCACGCGGTTGTGGAATCGAGAGCTCCTCCAGCAGCTTGCTAAAGCGCCGCCGATCTTCCGCGAGATCGATGCTTTCGGGCGAGGTCCCAATGATGGGCACACCCGCGTCCTTCAGTGGCAGCGCGAGGTTGAGCGGGGTCTGTCCGCCGAACTGCACGATCACGCCGACCGACGCGCCGCCTTCTGCCTCGTGCTCATACACCGCCATAACGTCTTCGTAGGTCAGGGGCTCGAAGTAGAGGCGATCGCTGGTGTCGTAGTCGGTGGAGACGGTCTCAGGATTGCAGTTGATCATGATCGTCTCGAACCCGTCATCGCGCAGCGCGAATGCAGCGTGGCAGCAACAGTAGTCGAACTCAATTCCCTGCCCGATGCGATTGGGCCCGCTCCCGAGAATGATGACTTTCTTGCGATCGGTGGGCGCGGCTTCGTCCTCTTCCTCGTAGGTCGAGTACAGATAAGGCGTGTAGCTCTCGAATTCAGCGGCGCAGGTGTCCACCCGCTTGAACACCGGGCGGACGTTGTGCTGCTTGCGCAACTGATAAATTTTCTCGCTGGCGGTCCGGCCGTTCTTCAACTGCAGGGACTCGCCCAGGCGGGCGTCGGAAAATCCCATGCGCTTGATCTCGCGCAGGCGTTCAGCGTCGATGGGCTCGGTGCCCAGCTTCGCCTGCACGTCGGAGATTTCTTTTAGCTGGTGCAGGAACCAGGGATCGATGTTGGTCATTTGTGCGATCTCGCGCACGCTCATGCCTTGCGCGAGGGCGTAGCGAATGTACTGCAGCCGCTCCGGGTGCGGCGTGACCAGGCGCTTGGTCAGAATGCGTGGCTCGATGTCCTCCGCCGTCGCCCTGCGTCCCGTTTCCAGCGAGCGCACCGCCTTCAGCAGCGCCTGCTTGAAGGTGCGGCCGATGGCCATGACTTCGCCCACCGACTTCATCTGCGGGCCGAGCGACTCGTCGGCGCCGGGGAATTTCTCGAACTGCCACTTGGGAATTTTGACCACGACATAGTCGAGCGTGGGCTCAAAGCAGGCGGGCGTTTTGCGCGTGATGTCGTTGGTGATTTCGTCGAGGGTGTAGCCGACTGCGAGCTTGGCGGCAATCTTCGCGATGGGAAAGCCGGTGGCCTTCGACGCCAGCGCCGACGAGCGCGAGACGCGCGGGTTCATCTCGATCACGACCATGCGCCCGTTATGCGGATCGACGGCAAACTGGATGTTCGATCCCCCGGTCTCGACGCCGATCTCGCGAATGACGGCAATGGCGGCGTCGCGCATGGCCTGATATTCGCGGTCGGTCAGCGTTTGCGCCGGAGCGACGGTGATGGAGTCGCCGGTGTGCGTGCCCATGGGATCGAAGTTCTCGATGGAGCAGATGATGATCACGTTGTCAGCCAGATCGCGCATCACCTCCAGTTCGTATTCCTTCCAGCCGAGCACCGACTCCTCGATGAGCACCTCGTGGACCGGCGACAAATCGAGACCGCGCGCGAGAAGTTCCAGCAGCTCTTCACGGTTGTAGGCGATGCCGCCGCCGGTGCCGCCCAGCGTGAACGAGGGTCGCAGAATGACCGGAAAACCGATTTTGCTGCTGAAGTCGATTCCATCTTTTAGATTGTTGACCAGCGATGACTTGGGCACGTCGAGGCCGATGGCGGTCATCGCATCCTTGAACAGCAGCCGGTCTTCGGCCTTCTTGATGGCGCCAAGCTGCGCGCCGATGAGCTGCACGTTGTACCTTTCGAGCACGCCGCCGTCCGCGAGCTCGACTGCGAGGTTCAGAGCGGTCTGTCCACCAACCGTCGGCAGAAGTGCAAAGATGCCAGACTTTCCGCTGGCCGTCAGCATTTCAGCTTCAATCCGGATGATCTCTTCGAGATAGGTGCGCGTGAGCGGTTCGATGTAGGTGCGGTCGGCCATCTCCGGGTCGGTCATGATGGTGGCCGGATTGGAATTGGCCAGCACCACCTCATAGCCTTCGGACTTGAGCGCCTTGCAGGCCTGTGCGCCGGAGTAGTCGAACTCCGCCGACTGACCAATGACGATGGGCCCCGACCCGATGATGAGCACTTTCGCGATGTCGTTGCGGCGTGGCATGTGATGAATTCTATTGGCTCTTGAACTCGGCCTTGTCCTAGGTGTTGCCCCGAGGGTTTGAGTCAATTCCTTGTTCCGCCTCAGAAACATGAAAGCGGGGAGACCACGAGTGTCCGGTGGGGCCGTCATAAGTTTCTGCCAATGTCCCGGCCGGAGCAGTCCACGCCTTCCGATGATTCCGTCCGCTTGAGTCCGGATACCCATAGCGGAGGTCGTAGGTATCGTAAAGGCGCTGGAAAAACTTCGAATAATGAATCGGACTGTCAGAAGGCGGGTAACTCCGCCATATTTCGGACTTGCTGCCCAAGCATCGGTAGACTACCAGTCCAATCGATTCGTAACGCATCGGCGGATCCATGATCGTCGTCCTCCCTGTGAGTGCACTAAGCGCATTGTGGTACCGAACAATACTGTCGAGGGGACGGTCGTGGGTGTCGAATGAGGCATCGTTCGGGTTCGCTACCTCACTCGCTTTCGCAAACTTAATCAGGTGAAGAAATCCGAAAACAAATCCCGGATACATCATGTGAATATTTGCGCAGTCGCCTGGGGCCTCCTCCATGCGGTTCGTAAGATTTCGAAAAGCATTGCCCGTGCTCTTGGCTGATATCCCAAGCGCTGGCCCTATTCCCGGAATCATCACTGTCACATCAAGATTCTTATACTTCATGCCGCCGAGGACAGCCTGCTCCGACGGGTTCTCGGCTTCTTTCGAGTACATCAGAGTGCATTGATCCTTACTGGCCCGCAAGCTCTTCATAGGTGGGCATGGGCGTAACCATTCAGGAAGGAATCCACCCTCGATGACTAAGCGGTTTGACAAGTGGGCGTGGAGTGGCTTGATGTGCTGGCCAGACTGGGTCTTCAGCGAACCACAGAACGCAGTCAGCGCGTACTCCAACGTGCACACAGGAATCGGATCTATTTGTGTTTTCGCCATGATTCAATCTTTAAGGCTGCGTCAAGTAACAAGCAGCAATCTGCATTGCTAAGTCCGAGTTTCCTTTTCAAGACGTAGCGATCGGTAATTTCGGTAGCGCGTTCGGTAGGCTGCGCAAGGGATTGCTTGATCTGTGTAACAAGAGTTTGAACCTGCATCGCGGGAGGGCGAACAACCAGTACATTCTCCGCCTCGGATGGCTCCAGTTTAAAAAGTCCACCCCCCAGAGCATGGCCCTCGAGCTCGCAACTGAGTCGTGTCAGTGAACTTCTCCATGATGCCGCATATGGCAACGGCTCACAATTGGGAACAAATCGCAGAACATGAACCGTGTTCGGAGCGACAAGGTTCGCCGCGTTGGTCACAAGCAACGGCTGTTCACCCGACATGTAGGACAGAAAAGCATCAGTTATCCGAACGTGGGGCACAGCGTACCAAAACTGCCGAATCCGACACTTGTACCGAGACGCGAGCCCATTAGCCTCTCCATAACGCAGGTAATGCTGCACCAACGGGGGTAAGACATCCCTGGCTGCCGCCGGAAGTGCCAGGAGATAGACCTTCTCTCCGCGCTCCCGCATAGCCTTCCAGTATTGTCGAGTGTACTCAACGTCCTTGATGCCGCGAAGGTTCAATACACAGGGGCGCAGGAACCGCTTAGGAATATCCCAGCGTTCGCATTCTGCGACAGACATATGAAAAAAATCGTTAGCGCCAGTCACATACCCGATGCCCACATCAGCGACTTCTCCGAGTCTTTGAACTCGACGATCTCCCGCGAGTTCCTGATATAACTGGCGTACTGCCTCAGGTATTAGGTAGTGCGTAAACCTGAATCGACCGTCCTTAATGGCAGCAATGTCAGCCTTCACTGCTTGGCGGCCATTGCCCTTCAAATCATCCGACGATGCCACAAGAAATGTGCGACAGGGCTCGCCGTAGCCATCACAAAATAGCAAGACCGTACTCTGACTCAGCTCGTCAAATAATTTATCGCGAAACATTTCGACAGCGACGTGGCGAAAATTGGAAACAAGGAACCGCAGTACCTCACGCGCATACATGGCGTGTCCAAGTTCCGCCGGCATTACCATGGCCAGGCGGCCGCCGGCACGCAGGAATCGCGAAGCGTGTACCAGGAAGGGGGCCCACGAAGACGCAAGTCGCGGGAGGCTGACTCCCGCCTCGCTCGCTCGCTTATGCCCTTTGGACTCTTTGTCTCCATTAAACGTCTGATAACGAATGAATGGAGGATTGCCCACTACGCAGTCGAAAACAGGCGATGACTGAGGCGTCATGTCGAAAAAGTCATTGTGAATCAAATGAGCTTGCTGAACACGTTCGTGCGCGAGTCTGAGCGCATCCGCTGATATATCGACACCATAGACTCGAGGCGACTCACAACCGAGCTGTAAGAGCCGAGAATGCGCCGCTGAAAGAAAAACACCATCGCCGCAGCTCGGATCAAGAACGACCTCTGAGCCGTCACAAATGGCCCATCTCACGAGCCGAGTTGCAGCCGGTTCTTCGGTGTAAAACGCACCAAGCGATTTTTGCAGCGTTAGGGTCGCCATAGGGCACGAGACGAGTGTAGATCAAACATCAGAAACATCCACCACCGATGTACCGTCACTTTTTCCACTCCTCCATCATCTTCACAAAATCCTTGAACAGGTAGTGCGAATCGTGGGGGCCGGGCGAGGCTTCGGGATGGTACTGCACGCTGAACAGCGGCAACGAGCGATGGCGCAGGCCCTCCAGGGTGTTGTCGTTCAGGTCGATGTGGGTCAGGTCCACTTCGCTCTGTTTCAGCGAATCGGGATCGACGGCGAAGTTGTGATTGTGCGCTGTGATCTCGATCTTGCCCGTCTTCATCTGCTTCACCGGATGGTTGCCGCCGTGGTGCCCAAAGCGCAGCTTGTAAGTTTTGCCGCCCAGCGCGATGCCGATCAACTGATGCCCAAGACAAATGCCGAAGATGGGCACGCGCCCCATCATCCTGCGAATGCTCTCCTGCGCGTAGGTCACGGGCTCCGGGTCGCCGGGGCCGTTCGACAGAAATACGCCGTCGGGCTTGAGCGCGAGTACGTCCTCGGCGCTGGTGGTGGCGGGAACCACGGTCACGCGGCAGCACTCGCCCACCAGGCGTCGCATGATGTTGTGCTTGATTCCATAATCGTAGGCGACGACGTGATGCCTCGGCGGCCCGTTCTTCACGCCGACCACTTCCGTCGGCTCATGCGAGCGTACGCCTTCGTCCCACTGGTAAACGTGGCGAGTGGTGACCTCTTTCGCGAGATCAGTGCCATCCATCTTCGGAATGGAGCGCGCCTTGGCGACGAGCTTGTCGGTATCGGCCTCCAGCGTGGAGATGACACCGCGCATCACGCCGTGGGTGCGCAGGTGGCGAACGAGCGCGCGGGTATCGATCTCGCCTAACACGGGAATCTTGTAGCGCTCGAGATAGTCCTCCGCAACCTCCTGCGACCGCCAGTTGGAGCTGACGCGCGAGAACTCGCGCACGATCAGTCCCTCGATGTACGGACGCGTGGCCTCGTTATCGTCGGAGTTGGTACCGTAGTTGCCGATTTCGGGGTTGGTGAGAACTACAATCTGCCCGGCGTAGGAGGGATCGGTAAAGATCTCCTGGTAGCCGGTGATGGAGGTGTTAAAAACAACTTCCCCGTAGCATTCGCCTTTTGCGCCGTAGCCTTTGCCGTGGAAGATCCGTCCATCTTCCAACGCAAGGATTGCCTGCATTGCATCTCCGGGGTTTGGATTTTATTGATTTTATCAGGGAATGCGCGGCAGCATAAGAGGGCAGGCCGCGAAATTTGTTCTGCACCGGGCGTGAGGCATTACCGCAGTTTACCCAGCTTGGCTACCGGCCAATATCCAAAGACGGCTTTGCCGTAGATGAAGCTTTCGTCGACCGGACCGAAGTCGCGGCTGTCGTTGGAGAGATTGCGATGGTCGCCCAGCACGAAATAGCAATGCGCCGGCACTGTGGTCTCCGGATACGAGCGCACATCTTCGTAGACGTCAGGGACGTACGGCTCGCGCAAAAGATGCCCGTTCACGAACACCACGCCGTCTTCGATCTTCACCCGGTCGCCGGCGACGGCCACCACGCGCTTGATGTAGCTCTTCGCGGTATCGCGAGGATAGTGAAACACGACTACATCGCCAGGTTCGATCGGCTCCAGCTTGTAAACAAACTTGTTGATGAAGACGCGTTCCTGATCGGCAAGCGTGGGCATCATGCTGGTGCCTTCCACTTTGACCGGCTGATAGAGGAAGATAATGAAGAAGGCCGAGACTGCGAGCGAGACCAGCATGTCGCGCAGCCAGCCCGAAATTACCGGCTTCATCCGCTTCGGCCCGGCAGGCGGGGCGACGGGTGACGCCGCGGCATCGGATGAGGGAGGCAAGACAGAATTATCTTCGTGAGGCACAGACTTCATCTTAATCGTTTAGAAGGCTCACTATCAGTATAGTCTTGGCCGCGCGTTCCCACCCTTTCGCAAAAACGGCGAAAGGATGGGGCACCCAATGGCAATTGCAATTGACGCTCCCCTCCCGAAATTGTCATGTAGCCTATTACGCCCACGAAGGATCTGCTTTGCGGACCGGTTCTTCGTCGTCGTCCGGCATGGCGGTCAGCGGGAAACCCAGGCGTTTCCACTCATAGAATCCCCCCAGCAGCGGACGCACCGGGCGGATGCCGTGCTTGCGTAATTGCAGCGCCACCCGGGCGCTGGTCGCTTCGTTGGGTCAAGTGCAGAACAGCACGATCTCGCCATCGCGCGCGATCTCTCCCTGCCGCGCCTCCAGTTCTTCCGGCGAGATCTGCAAAGCATGAGGCAAGGTCCTGGGATCGGTGAGCCGATCGAGCGGATGCCGCAAGTCAATGATGGTCAGCGGCTCGCCCGATTCCAGCTTGTGCTTCAATTCGTCGGGAGTGATGCGGTCGCCTTTGACCTGTTCGATGAAGCGCCGCCGCTCATTCCACCGGTAGAAGACGTAAGCAATCACACCTGCGACGAACAGCAGGAGCAGCGATCCCCCGAAGCGCGAGGCATCGGCGGCGATGAGGTCAAGTTGCTTGCTGAACAGAAAGCCAAGCCCGGCAAACACGCCGGTCCACAGCATCGCTCCCAGGAAGTCGAAGAGCACGAAGCGCGGAAAATCCACGCCCACCATTCCAGAAAGTGCCGGCGCCGCGGTATTAAGGCCAGGAACGAACTTGCAAATCAGCAGGGTCCGCGCGCCATATCGGGTGAACGTGGTTTCCGTCTTGCGGACGCAGGAGTCGGGCTCAAGCGCGATGCGGCAGAGCAGGTTCAGCACCACCGCGCCGCGTCGCTTGCCAAAGAAGTACCAGAAGGTATCGCTGCACAGTGAAGCCAATGCCGGAACCAGCATGGCCAGCGCGAGATGCATGCGGCCCTGCCCGGCCAGAGCTCCGGCGGCCAGCAACAGCGGCGTCGCCGGAATAGGCAGTCCAGCCTGCTCGATCAAGACCCATACGAACAGCAGGGCATAACCGTAATGAACCACGAATTCGAGCATCTGGTTCATGAGGATCCGGGGAAGCAGTGCGGACGAAGCAATACAGATTTGGTTGGATGCGGGCAAGCCGGAAAGGTTCCGCGCGCCATTACTTATCGCCAGATTACGTCTGGAATCGCGCTATGGACGAAGCGAATCCGTACGCCAGGTTCAATGGCAAAGTCCAAGGTAGTCCCACCGGAGAGCGTGATAGACGCTTGCACACGCTTCGCCACGAGTAGAAACGGTGGTTCGCATACTCGTATCCCGCCAGAAGCTCCTCCGAACTCATCCGTCGGGGCCGGAAGACCACGTGGGCCCGGCTGTTGTATTTACTCCAGTCGCGGGTCAGAATCCGGCCCTCGGCCTCAAAACGGTGGTACAGCCTGGTCCCAGGAAAGGGGGTCAGGATGTTGAAGGTTGCATTCTGCACTCCCGTCGCCTCGAGGAAGTCCAACGTTTTGGCGAAAATCGCCGGCTCGTCGTTATCGAAACCGAAAACGACGCCCGCCTGCACCGCAATGCCATGGGAATGGATGCGTTCAATTGCGCGGGCATAGTCGGGGACGCGGTTGAATGGCTTTTGCACTTCGTTCAGGCTGGCTTGCGAGATTGACTCCAGCCCAATGAAAAGTTGCTTGCAGCCGCTTCTGGCGGCCAACTCAAGGAACTCGTCGTCCTGAGCAGCATGGATACTTGCCTGGCTGCTCCACCATTTACGATGCGCAAGCGAGGGCCCGGAACAGGCTCTTAGCGTATTCCATGTCGCTGGCGATATTGTCATCCCACAGAATGATCACCTTGCCAGGAAAAGAGCCGTACTCTTCTGCGACCGCTTCCACGGGCCGCTTGCGCACACGACTTTGATACATGACCGGAAGCGTGCAGAAATCGCAATGGTGCGGACAGCCACGGGTGGCAAATAGAACTCCGGCAGTATGGTCTCGCCGGTGAAACAGGTCTTTCCGCGCCATCGGGATGTTTTCCAGGGTCGGGGCTTCAGTGGAACAGTACCTGTGGCGATGGCGCCCCGCTTCAAATTCGCTGAAGAATTGTGGCCAATGGGATTCAGCCTCGCCCACGAAGATCACGTCCGCGTGCGCTTGCGCCTCATCGGGCATCAGAGTTACGTGAGGTCCACCCAAGACCACCGGGGTCCCCTGTTGCCGGAACTGATCTGCTATGGCATAGGCGTGCGGCGCACTCGGGGTATGAAAGGTGATGGCGACCAGATCCACGCGCAACCCGAAATCTACCGGCCTCACCACCTCATCGATATGGATCACCGTCCACCGCGGCGGTACGAAGGCGGCCAGATACGGCATGGTGATCTGCTGGAAGTTCAGGACGCGACGACGCCGTACTCTCTGAATTTCCGGTGCGGAGGCGGTGATGAGAAGTAGGGTTCGCACCGCGGTGGCCATATCCCTAGTTCGGTCTCCTTGCTTTCGTGTTCCGTCGGGCTAACCAATGCCTGCCTTAGCGAAACCGGGTAGCTGCACCATGCGGCCTTCCGGCGCATGCCAGTACTCCGCCGCCTGCACGTGTATCTTGAGCAGGATGAGATTGGGGTCCTTGAGCCCTTGGGGAAACCACGTGCGGTAGAGAGGACTCCATAGCTGCTTGGCCTTGGCATGATCGCGCAGCAGTTCACAGCGGCCGGCGACGGAGACATAGCGTTGGCTGCCGGCATCGGAATAGGCGAGATTGACGCGCTGGTCGGTGCGTACAGCTTCCACCTTCTCGGTATTGCTGTCGCTGAAAAACCAAATTACGCCATCGGCATCCATGGCCTGGGTCGCCATGGGGCAGCTATGCAAACTGCCGTCGCTGCGGATGGTGGTGAGCATGGCAAAATCGATGCCCTTGATCAACTCGTTTAGCTTGGCCACTGGGTCGTAGGTCTGCGCCATGTAAGCTCCTTTATTGACATTTGTCATCACGAGCGTAGCCGGGGTCCCCAGCGAGGGCCGCTTTTGCCCTCGATGGGGTGGAGGAGCGAGGGATCTGCTTTTTGCCAGCTTCACCAAACAGCAGATTCCTCGCGTCCAAACCCAGGACGCTCGTAATGACAACTCTTAAGTGATTATCGCTGCTCGCCCGTGGCAGCGATGAAGTCGGCGGCCACGTCGTCGGGCTTCCAATCGTTTCCAGAATATACCTTGGCTACTTTTCCATCCTTGCCGATCAGCACCGTGCGCAGCCCGTGAACAATCTGACCGTCCTTCTGGTTATAAGCCAGTCCAAAAAAATCAGCGGCCTGGCGCACTTGTTGCGGCGAACCGGAGGCGAACTCCCAATGGGCGAAGTTGGGATCGATACCTCCTACATAATGCTCGCCGTAGCTACGCAGGACCGCGGGCTTGTCGTTCTCCGGATCGATGCTGATGCTGAGCAATTGCGCCCGGCTGAACGCCTTCGGATCTTTCTGCAGTTGCTGCATGACCTGGCTGAAGTTGTTGCTCGTGCGCACGCAATACTCCGGGAAGGGACAACGCGTGTAGATGAAGGTGAGCAACAGCGGTTTGCCGCGAAACTGATGGAAGTGGATGGTCTTGCCACTCTGGTTGACCAGCGTGAAGTCGGGCACCTCGTCGCCGGGTTGCGGGATGCGCAGCGCTGAGGTTCCGTCGGTCTCGGTGTCGCTGGGCCGGGTGAAGCTGATGTCCTGCAGTTCGGCATGATCGCTGAGCACCAGGGTCGCGTGGATGTGATCGCCGGGCGCAATTGCCTGGAATATCCAGTTGCCTGATTTGCCCACCGTGAACGGCATGGTCATGCCTTTCATCAGGCCGGGAATGTCCTGGTGAGCGACGGTCAACTGGCGGGCCGCGGGATCGACCGCAACCACGCGGCCTTCCAACTCATAGCGCTTGGCCGCAGGAGCATTGGAACAGGCGGTCTGGGAAAACAGGAAGAGTAGAGCGAATAGGCTGCTGCCGTAAACGACATGACGGGAGCTTGCAAAAAAATTCATTCCGCCTTCATTGTACGGAAGGCCCGCTACTTCGCCACCTCATGAAGCATGTCGTAGAAGTCATGCAGCCCGTTGAACATGATTTGTATGCCGATGCAGACCAGGATGAACGCCGATAACCGAATAACGATATTGCTGCCCAAGGGGCCGAACCAGCGTTGCAATTTGTCGGAGAAGCGGTAGCACAAGAAAATCGTTATCCCGATCAGCAGGATTCCGATCACTGCGGCCAGTCCGCTGACGATCAGTTGCAGGTGCCTCTCCTCATGTATGTTGCTGCCCAGCGTGAGGGCCACGGCTATCGATCCCGGTCCGACCGTCAGCGGCATGGTAAGCGGATAAAAAGCTTGCGACAGGATTCGTTCGCGGCTGGGCGGTCCTTGCAGCTTGCCGTCCCTCTGCTCACCCGGGCGGTTCAGAATCTGCCAGCCGGCCACCGTCACGACCAGTCCACCGCCCATTTGGACCGCCGCCAGGCTGATGTCGAAAAACTGCAGAATGTAGGAACCGATGAACAGCGACGCGACCAGCAGCACCACGCCGTTGACCGCGACCCGCATGGCCACGATGCGGCGAACGCTGGTGTCGTAGCCCCGGGTCATTTCCGCAAAGATGGGCGCCATGCCGAGCGGGTTCACGATGGGCAGCAACGCGGCAAAAACCAGCAGCACGTTTCGTACGATGGCGTTCATGCGAGACCCACAGCATAACCCAACAGCCGAGTTTGCCGCTTGCCGGTGTTTCCTGGAGTAGTGGGCGGTTTTTGAATTTGCATCCTTATCACGGACCAGAGCCACTGCTGCTGGGTCGTGACCTGCAATGGACGCGGGACTTACAGATCACGTTTGGAGCCTTAACGACCTGGTGTTCGTAGCAAGTCAAAATGTCCGCTTTTTGTAGCAAGTGAAATGTCCGGTTTTGATTCTTGGGTTTACTCATATAGCCGTCGTGGTCGCTGTGGGAAAGTGGGAATTCCGCGCACTTTGCG
>JBEKPR010000055.1:0-14002 GCA_049520555.1 Candidatus Korobacteraceae bacterium | reverse complement strand
CGATCGATGAGGCGCTACGCGTGTCGCTGCCGGCAGTGGCGGAGTCAACAGCTGCAAAGCTGCTGACCACGCAGCCCGAGGCGGTTCACGACAAAGCTTTCGCGCGGGTGTGACGCAGAAGAGTTCCGGGTGTCCAATTGCCAGTCCTAGCGGGCTGGCAATTTTTTGCAAATGTTCCTCCTCTGATCTTCCAAAAGGTTTGAAATCCTTCGCGCGTGACGGAGTGGCTCGCGCTAAACTGTCAACCTGACAAAATAGTTCCTATGCGCGTACGCGTTCTTTTTTTCGGCATGTTGAAAGACCTCGCGGGTAAATCCAGCGACACGCTGGATCTGGGCGAGGGCGCGACGGTCGGCGATGTGCTGGCGCATTGTGCGAAGCAGATTCCCCGGCTGAAAGATGCTCTGCCTTCGCTAGCCGTCGCAGTGAATCAGCAGTATGCGGGGGCGGAGACAGCGCTGGAATCTAATGACGAGGTCGCGTTGCTGCCGCCGGTCAGCGGCGGGTCAGGAGAACGGGAGCACGTGCGCTACGCCTCGATCATCCGCGAGCCGATTGATGCGTCGCAGATAGTGGCTCATATTAAGCGCTGCGAGGACGGGGCGGCCGTGGTGTTTGAAGGAGTGGTCCGTAACCAGACGCGCGGTCGGCGGACGCTCTATCTGGACTATGAGGCCTATGAGGAGATGGCGCTACAGAATATGGATGCGTTGGCTGCGCAGGCGCTGAAACAATTTCAGATCCGAGATGTGGCCTTGGTGCACCGGCTTGGGCGGCTCAATATTGGGGAGACCAGTGTGCTGATCGTGGTTGCTTCGGCCCACCGGGCCGCCGGGTTCGACGCGTGCCGCTGGTTGATTGATACGCTCAAGCGCACGGTTCCCATCTGGAAGAAGGAATACTTTGAGGATGGCGCGGTATGGGCGGATGGGGAACCGTTTCCCGCGGAAATTCGCCACGTAAATTCCCGCGACCGGGGCAGCCCGGCGCCGGACTCCGCATCTAAGTGAGTAGCGGGGCGATTTGAGTCGGGACCGCCTCGGGACGTGCAGCCGACGGACCGCGAAGTATACTTCCTTTCATCGAACGAAAAATCGCGAATGAGAAAATCTGCAACGTTGATTCTTCTGTTGCTGGCCTGCGCTGCATCCCAGGCTCAACAGCCGCCAGCTCGAAGCAAACCAACGGAAGCACCGCCCACGCTTAAAGTCGACGTGAAGCTGGTGAACGTCTACGTCACCGTCACGGACGCTCATGGGGGTCCGGTTTCCGGGCTTAAGAAAGAGAATTTCACGCTGCAGGAAGATGGACGCGATCAGACCATCTCCGTGTTCGATAAAGAATCCGCGGTGCCGCTTTCGATCGCGCTCGCGATCGACACCAGCCTGAGCACGCGGCACGATCTGCCATTGGAGCAGGCCTCCGCCAAGCGCTTTGCGCGCGCGATCATGCGGCCGGTGGATGCGTTATCCGTGTTTGGATTTAGTGAGACGGTGCTGCAGTCGACGCCTTACACGTCCGACTTGAAGCGGATCGACGATGGCATTGACCACATCCGGCTGGGCGCGGCCACGGCGCTGTTCGACGCCGTCTTTCTGGCCTCGCGGTCGCTCGACCGCCGTCAAGGACGAAAAGTCCTGGTGCTGATTACCGACGGAGGCGACACGGTCAGCAAAGTGGATTACAAAGAGGCCGTGCGCGCCGCCGAAGAGGCAGAAGGGATTGTTTACAGCATCATAGTGGTGCCGATCGAGAACAGCGCCGGGCGCGAGACCGGAGGTGAGCATGCTCTGATCCAGCTCTCGGAAGACACAGGGGGCAAGTATTACTATGCTACCTCGATGTCGCAACTGGACGAGGCCTTCCGCCAGATCAGCGACGAACTCCGCACTCAGTATCTTTTGGCTTACTATCCCTCGGAGCGCACGTCGAACTCGCAGTTCCGGCGCATCCAGGTCAGCGTTTCCGGCCCTCCCGATACCGCCATCTACCGCGTGCGTCATCGAGCTGGCTATTACACGTCTAAGTCCGACTTCTGATTATTCTCTCTGCGATGGTACCCAGATGCCCCATCGGGCGGCTTCCAACCAACAAAGCGACCATCCTTAGTTAAACAGGAACAAAACATAACATAATTTCCTTTTACAGATTGAATATACAGTTTTCAGTATTTTGAAGGGGCGCGAAGAGTCGACCCTCCTCCTTTCCCTATGGCTCAGATCGTTGTAAGTATATGACAAATATAGTGATGCCGACACATTCCCGTTTTTGCGTGCGGCTGGCTGGAAAATTGCTTTAAGTCTGCTGGAGTCATTTTCGAATTGCCAAGGGACTACTTTGCACGGTTCAATGGCGCGAAGGTCGGATCTGCATCCCGCCGGATCCCTTGATCGAGCCTCTTGAAATTCTGGTACGGCTTCTGGAAAAACAGATTCCTGAAGCGGTTTGGCGAGAACAAATCACGGTAAGAACATTTCCGAAAGGAAGGTCGACGATGTTGAAAATAAATTTCTCCCACCCCAGCGCACGATTTATGGTGCTGGCCCTGGTTGCCCTATCCGCATTGCTTGTCTCCTCTGTTGGATTTGCCCAAACCTCGGTTTCGACGGGCAGTATCGTGGGCAACGTAGCGGACGCAACCGGCGCCCTTTTGCCAAACGCCAAGGTCACCGTCACGGGCCCTACCGGGCAGACGCTTCACTCCACCACCAACGCGTCGGGGGAGTATTCTTTCGGCGGGTTGATCCCAGGTGCTTACTCGGTGCGCGTCGAGGTCAAAGGCTTTAAGACGGCACAGTTATCCTTGGAAGTTAAGGTCGACAATGCGGCCAACGGGACCGTCAAACTGGAAATCGGCCAAGAGAGCACTGTGGTTGAGGTCCAGGCGAATGAGCTTCAAGTCAACACCGAGCAGGCAACCGTTCAGGGGGTTCTGACAGCCACTCAGATCGAAAACTTGCCGGTAAATGGGCGTAACTTCCTGGACCTCGCGCAGCTCGAACCTGGCGTCCAAATTCAGGATGGTCAGAACTTCGATCCCACCAAGGCAGGCTTCTCGTCCATTTCATTCGGTGGCCGTTTCGGCCGGACCGCTCGCATCGAGGTTGACGGCGTGGACGTATCAGACGAAACCGTGGGCACGACCACGACCGATATCCCGGCCAGCGCCATTCAGGAATTCCAGATCAGCCAGTCCAGCCTGGACATGTCGAGCGAGCTGACTTCGTCTGGTTCGGTAAACGTGACCACGAAATCCGGAACTAATTCGGTCCATGGCGAGGCTTTTGGCACGTTCCGCGACAGCGCGTTCTCCTCGCAACTGCCCACGCCTGTGGGATTCAAGTCACCATACCAGCGCAGCCAGTACGGCGGTGACTTGGGTGGGCCAGTCATCAAGGACAAGTTGTTCTTCTTCGCGGACGGTGAGCGTACGATTCAGCAAACCCAAGTCCCGGTGCCCGTCTCGGCTCCTTTTAGCCAGTACTCAGGTACTTTCGCCGATCCCTTCCATGAGGCTAACCTGCTGGGCCGGCTGGACTACGCACTCACCAAGAGCGCACGCATCTTCGGTCGCTTTTCGTACTTCAAGAATGATCTTGGCGCCACGTTTGGCTACGGTTATTCGCTGTACGACAACGTTGACATTACGCGCAACGAAATGGTGGGAGTGGATTTCAATACGGGGAGCTTCAGCCACTCCATCCGCTTCTCGTACTTGAAATTCCAGAACCAGATCATTGATGCGACCACGGGAAACAGCGCTCTGCCTTTTGACGATCTGCATGCGGAACTCTTCGCGGCGAACCTGGTGGCCGGTCCCAATCTGTTGGCACCGCAAAGCACCCCGCAAAGCGACCACCAAATAAAGTACGATGGCAGCAAGGTGCTGGGTTCACACGCGATCCGATTCGGAGTTGCCTTCAATCATCTTCGGGGCGGCGGTTTTGCTTCGTTCTTCAAGAACGGACCCCAGATAGGCACGGCGGTTTCGACGTCCGAAGTCGCAGCGGCAGCGAGTGGTCCTTTCGCTGGCGGGGCTTCCAACCCATTCAACTATCCCTCGGATTTCGGCACCGTAGCTAACGGCTTGGGTTTTTCGTTTACAGACCCGTCGTTAGGTTTCCCTGCTGGCGGGCTGGGGCCAGACAACCGCATCCTTCTCTACCTTGGTGACACGTGGAAGATCAAAGGGAATTTTTCCCTGACTTATGGGCTGCGTTATGACCGGGACACCGGCCGCACCGACAGCCAGTTCGCTCCGATTCCTGAGCTCAGCGCGTTGATTCCCGGTCTGGGCAACTCGGTGAACCAACCCAATTTGAACTTTGCTCCGCAGGTGGGTTTTGCCTGGGATCCCTGGAAAGATGGCAAAACATCGATTCGCGGCGGTATAGGATTGTTCTTCGAGAACGCGATCTGGAACAACGTGCTCTTCGACGGCCCAGAACGCGAAACAACGGGCGCGTTCCTGCAATACTTTGCGCCATGCGCCGCACCGGGATCGCCCAACACCTTGCAGACAGTGAATGGGCCAATCAACACGCCTGGGAGCGCGTCCGCGATCGCTGTCTGCGGCCCCGCAGGCGCCACCTCTTTTCCATTGATCGGCAACGATGTTGGTGCGTGGATCGCGCTGCAACAGGCCTTTGTGGCGGGGACGCCATTTAATCTGCAGGCGAAAAATCCAGCCTACGTGGGACAATACCTCACGGATTGCGCGGGTGGTACCAATTGTTCCTTCGCGGCGCAAGGTGACATGTATAACCCCGCTTATAAATCGCCTCGTTCCGTGCAGATGAACATTGGCATTCAGCGGGAACTACGTAAAGGTATGGTGCTGAGTGCCGATTTCGTGCGTAACGTCCAGACCCATTACCTCCTGGGCGTAGACCAGAATCATGCTGGCGACATCCGCTACTTCAACCTGCCCGGTGCACAGGCTGCGGTTGCCGCGGCTGAGGCCGAGTGCGGCGTGACGTCGGTTGCGGCGAGTTATTCTGCGCCGTGCCCGAGTGGCACAGTGCTGGACGGGAACGGAAACCCGCGCCCCCTCTCCATGTCTGACTTTGCCGGTCTGGGCCTGGGCTCTTCGCTCGACCAAGGCGGCAGCAGTTGCCTTGCGGCGCTGGGTTACAACTGCGCTTTTGGGGGAATCAATCCCCTGGCGCCACCACTCAGTTTTCTGTCACCCGTGGGCCGATCCCTCTATAACGGCCTGCAGATGAAGCTGTCGGAAAACGTTAATGACCCCTTCCGAGGCGCGAAGGCCTTGAACTACACGATTTCTTATTCTCTCTCGAAGTTCCAGAACACAGGCGGGGGCGTTGCTGCAGATTCCGTGGTAACTGCCGCTAGCGGCGACCAGGACTTCATTATTCCCGCTCTGGACAATCAGAACGTGAACCGCTACTTCGGGCCTTCCACCCTAGACCGCACCCATCAGCTCTCGTTCGGTGGGTTTGTGAGCTTTCGTGGCGGCTTCCAGTGGGGAGTGATCGCACATTTCGACAGTCCATTTCCCAATACTCTGACGGTTCCTAATACGGGCACGGGCGCCGGCGAAATATTCCGCACCGATTTCACGGGCAGCGGTGTAACGCAGAATCCACTCCCGGGAACCAAGGTTGGCAGCTTTGATCGGGGCATCAACGCCAGCAACATCAATACGGCCATCACCAACTACAACAATGTTTATGCCGGACAGCCGACGCCCGCAGGCAATGTGTTGATCGCAAATGGTCTGATGACGGCAGCTGATTTGTCCGCTTTGGGTGGCGTGGCTCCGACTGTGCCTCTGGCGCCTCCCGGCCAGGTCAACATGTCGTGGTTGCGGACCTTCGATAGCACCTTCACCTACAACTTGAAAATCAAGGAAAGGTTCACGCTCTCACCGTCCGTCAGCGCCTTTAACATATTCAACTTCGTGAATTTCGATCTGCCGACGAGCGAGATGTCGGGCCTGCTTACCGGCCAGGCGGGCAGCATCAACGGCACCAATTATGCAGCGCATTTCGCGAACCGCGTTGGTGCAGGTACCGGCGTGTACACGCTGGGTTCGCCACGACAAGTCGAATTTGGCCTGAAGCTAAACTTCTAGCCGAATCCTTGAGCCAGTACTCAACACCAGTGCCACTAGGGGCTGGTGTTTTTTTTTGCCCATGATCCGTTCGGTTGCAAAGGGCTCGGGACGTTGACTCCGAAGGTTTGCAGTTTTTATTGACTGATCTGGCTTCGCAGATGCTTGGAGAGTTTTTCGATCTGTTTCAGCTTTTCGACCATGTCTTTGGGCAACAGGCCTCTCTGGATGCTGGTGACATCGGGAGGGATGGTTTGTGCAATCCTGGCCAGTTCGTCGGCATCCTGGCGGAGCTTGGCAAGGTCAAGCTGCGTTCGCTGCGTCGTCGGTGGCGGCATGCTCTTGTCCGCCTGTTCCTCAGCTTGAGCAGCTTGTTGCAGTCCGGGTGGTCTGGGCCTCATTTGCGCTCGGGTTAAGGACGCTGCAAACAACCCAAACAGGAGAACGTAAGTGAGATGTTTCACGGCAGGCCTCCTAGCCGAGAAGACAATTTTCCCCATATTGTATCTCCGCGAACACGACCTGTGTTTCCTTTATCCACCTGCTCCTATAATGAGCCGATTCACTCCCGCTCTTTGTGTACAATGCCAGCATGCCTTTCCGCGCGCAGGGAAGTCCTAATGCCGTCAAGCGTGGGCGGACGCCGCCTCCGGAAGAGACCTTCGAAGAAGCCAGCTTCCTCAAGGCTCTGGGCGAGAAGCAGAAGCCGGTTAGCGTCAAGTTGATGGATGGCCAGACCGTGCGCGGATGGATCGAGTATTACGATAAGTACATGGTGCGCTTGACGCGCGAAGGCGAGCCTAACCTGTTCATCTTTAAGCACGAGATTATGTACATTGCCGAAGATGGCGGCGCGAAGAAGTGAGGCGGGCTGCGGCTTTCGGGCTTTGGCCAAGCAAAAACTTTCCCTCGGTTCTAAAACCCTGCGGATTAGGCCTTCGCGAAAGGCCGAAGTCTGAAGGCCGAAAGCCGAAGCCTGATTATGTCCTCCAATCACGACAGCTTTATTCCCGCTATGTCAGAGATCGCTCGCGAAGCGGGCGCGCTGCTGATGGATTACTTTCATCAGCAGCTGAAGATTGAGTACAAAGGCGACGCCGATTTGGTGACGGCGGCCGATCGCGCCGCCGAGGCACTGATTCGTGATCGCATCCGCCAGAAGTGGCCAACCCACGACGTTCTCGGCGAAGAGCAGGGACTCAGCGATCAGGGCAGCGATTATCGCTGGTACGTCGATCCGCTGGATGGCACTACGAACTTTGCACACGGATATCCGGTCTTCTGCGTGTCCATGGGACTGGAATATCAGGCGCCGGCACACCGGTCTTCAGGTCAAAGGACCAGCCGCATTGCAGCAGTGATCTACGATCCCACGCGCAACGAGTTATTTACCGCGGAGCAGGGAAGAGGCGCGCGGCTGAATGGAGAAAGCGTTCACGTCTCGAAAACCGCTACGCTCAAGGAAAGCCTCCTGGCCACGGGTTTCCCTAGTCACAAGCGGCACAAGAATCCGAATATTTACTTCTATCACCAGATCACGCTGCACACGCACGGAGTGCGCCGGGCGGGCTCTGCTGCGCTCGATCTGTGCAACGTAGCTTCCGGGCGCTTCGACGGCTTCTGGGAGTTTAATCTCAATCCCTGGGACACGGCAGCGGGCGTGCTGATCGTGGAAGAGGCTGGCGGCAAAGTGACTCGTTTCGATGGATCTCCATTTGAACTCAACAGCCGCGAAACGGTGGCCTCGAATGGCCTGCTGCATCAAGAGTTGCTCGCGGAGTTCAGAGAAATCTTCGCCGGACGAGGCGTGGAGCCGCTGCCGGATCCGCGCGAGTATAAGAGATAGGATTCTTGCAGCGCTTCAGCGGTTCAGGTTGTTCTTTACCACGGAGGCAATTGGGAGACACGGGACTTGAGAACATGAATCTGCTGAAGCGTATTGCCGTTGTGGTTTTCTGTTTCGCGTCGTTCCTCTCGCTTTCGAGGGAAGCAGGCCAGGCTGCGTCGTCATCTGCTTCTGTGCCCGATGCGGCGTACGTGCAGTCGTTTGCGAAATGGAAGGCCGAAGAGATCGACGATGTGAAGCAGAACTGGTTGCCGTTGGCTGGCCTGTACTGGCTGAAACCCGGTGCTAACAGTTTCGGGTCAGCAGCGCAGAATGCGATTGTCTTTCCCAAAGGACCAGCGCACGCAGGAGAATTCGATCTTGCGGGTACGGAGGTGACTCTTAAATTGCTTCCGGAGGCACACGCTATATCAGCGGGTAGGCCTCTCACGACGAGTGCCGTCAAGTTGGATCCTGATATTTCCGGACACGCGTCGACAATCGAAATGGGAAGTTTGCAGTTTCACGTGGTCGTGCGCGGCCAACGCATCGGCATTCGTCTGAAAGATACGGACATCGCCGCGGTGCGCAACTTTCAGGGGCTAATTTACCATCCGTAGGACATGAATTACCGAGTCACCGCGACCTGGGTGCCGTCCGATGGAAAGAAGACGATCGATGTGCCGACTCTTTTGGGCGACGTGACTCCTTTGCCGGTGGCGGGCACGGCAGTGTTCAAGCTCAAGGGTCAGGAAGTGCGGCTGACCGACCTCGGCGGTAATCCTGCGAAGGGGCTGTTTTTTGTTTTTAGCGACCTGACCGCGAAGAGCGATACATATCCGGGCGGGCGCTTTCTCGAGACTGGTCCGGTTGTCAATGGGAGTGTGGTACTCGACTTCAACCGGGCCCACAACCCTCCTTGTGCGGTAACTCCGTATGCGACGTGTCCGTTAGCGCCGAAAGAGAACCGGCTTGGCGTTGCGATCGCCGCCGGAGAGAAGTTCGACAAGTCGACGCATGGGCACCGTTAAAGCCAAAGGCCAACGAATCAGTTTTCTTATCCCGCGTTACAATGATGGAGGACCGGGTAGCCGCTCCTGCCTGTCTCTAGTGCTTTAATTTCCGCAGGCTCAACGTGATCAACTCTCTTCTGGAACGCAAAATCGAAAAGCGGCCCGACAAAGTCCGGCTACGGGGACGCATTCTTTTCCTCACCGAAGATCCCGAACTGATCAAGCGGCAGCTCGCGGGTGAAGATCTGCCCTGGGATACGAAGAATCCCGCAAATAATCCCAAGCTGCGCGACGATATCTCGACCGACGAGATCACACCCGCTCATTACTGTTTTTATTTTGATGAGACTCTCGGCGAGATTCCTTACTTGGGGCTAAAGTGCGGCAGCGTGACGCCGATTGGGCGCGGCGACGTGAAGCGCGGCGGGTTTGTGTGCGCGGTAAGCGGGAAGCGGCGTGGTAAAGGATCGAGCCGCGAGCAGTCGCCTTATGCGGAAATGTGTGCCGGCATTCGCGTAGTGATCGCGGAAAACATCGAGCGGATCTACAAGCAAAACTGTCAAAATTTGGGGGTTCTGACTTCGACCAACTTTTCGCTGATCGATAAGATTCGCGGCGGAGAAGATATCCCGTTGAGCGAGTTCACGGCGGGCGAGGATGAGATTACTCGCCAAGTAATTGAGTACGGCGGGTTGTTCCCCTTCAACGTAGCGCGCATGCAGAAGAAAGTATTCCTGCCCCCGCTAAAGACCGACCAGCGCCCAATGACGGTGGCAGAGAAAATCTTCGCGCGGCACATGGTGAATGAAAAAGGCGGCATTGGCGTTGCCACTGTGAAGCCGGGCGATACCGGATTTGCCCAGGCCGATCTGCGCTTCAGCCATGAATACGTTACGCCGATGGCAGCCATTTTTTTTGAACGCTATGTCGGCAAGGATGCGAGGGTCAACGATGCCTCAAGCATTATCTTTTTCCGCGACCATCTGACGTTTCTCGATGAAGTCATTTCGGAGGAGAAAAAGAAGCTTGGCCTGCTCGATCTGGCAACACAACTCAAGTTCAAACAGCAAGACTTCGCGGCGAAGCAGGGAATCAGGTTGCATGGAGAATTGAAAGATCGCAAGGGATCGGAGGGTATCTGCCACTCGATCGTGCTGGAAAGCTACGCGCTTCCCGGGCAGTTAAACATTGGCTCGGATTCACATACGCCGCACGTAGGAGCGATTGGCTGCGTGGCCTTTGGGATTGGAACCACGGACGTGTTCAACGGCTGGATCACGAAGGACGTGCGCGTCAAGGTGCCGGAGTCGGTGAAGATTGTGATTCGCGGCAAGCGCCATGCGAATGTCACGGCGAAGGACTTCATTTTGAAGATTCTGAGCCTTGACTACGTGCGCAGCGGCAAAGCACTAGCCAAGGTGATGGAGTACGCGGGCGAAGCCATCGAAGAACTCGGCGTGGACGAGCGCGCCACCATGACAAACATGGCGGCCGAGATTGGCGGATTCACCGGCATTGTCGCGCCGGACAAGAAGGCGGTCGAGTTCCTCGTGGAGCGTCGCGGCATGGATCGGAAGAAAGCGCAGGCCATGATTGAAGGCTTGTTCAGCGATAAAGACGCACAATACGCGCATGTGATCGAGCTCGATGCGACCGAGATTACGCCGATGGTTGCGACTCCGGGCGATCCCGGCAACGGAAAATATGTGCGCGATCTGAACACACCCGTGCCGGTCGAGATCGCATATGGTGGCACCTGCACCGCTGGCAAGAATGAAGACATGGATATGTATGCCCTGGTGCTGGCCGATGCGCTCCGACGAGGCAAGCGTGTGGCCGACTCGGTGCAGTTCTACATCCAGTTTGGATCGCAGGAAACACGCGAGTACTGCCTGCGCAAAGGCTATTTGGACGTGTTTCAGAAGGCTGGCGCACGCGTGATAGAGCCCAGTTGCGGAGCTTGCATCAATGCCGGGCCAGGGGTTTCGACCCGTCCCGATCAGGTGGTGATCAGCGCCCAGAACCGCAACTTCCCAGGGCGCAGCGGTCCCGGACAGATGTATCTGGCTTCGCCGCTAACGGTCGCGGCGAGCGCGGTGGCGGGGTACATCGTGGAGTATGAGCTGAGCCAGGAACTGGTGGGCGTATGAACCGTCCTCAGAGGCCGTAAATGGTTGAATTCAGGCGAGGTGGCCGAAATCAGCCACTGGAGAACTGCAACTTTTTTTGGGGTTCCGAGTTCAAATATGTAGGCGCTTCGGATAGAAGCAAGATCTTGAAGACCTGCAGATCCGATAGGTTTGTGGCTAGAATGGCGGATCTGGGACAAGGGGGATTCACCATGAGGTATATCAAATATTTGGCTTTGGTGAGTGTTTTGATGCTGCCGCTGGCCTACTCGCAGGCCCAGGTGAGCGTCGGCGTGGGGTGGGGGCCGGGTTACGGTTACGCCGCGGGCCCGCCAGCGTGCGCCTACGGCTACTACGGATACTACCCTTATGCTTGTGCGCCTTACGGCTACTACGGGCCTGATTGGTTCGCGGGCGGGCTGTTTATCGGCGCTGGCCCGTGGTATGGCTGGGGCGGTGGTTGGGGACGCGGCGGTTGGGGCTACGGTCGTGGCGGCTGGGGATACGGGAGAGGCTACTACGGACACGCGGGTTATGGTGGACGAGGCTATGCTGGACGAGGATACGCAGGTGGCGGCTTCCGAGGAAATGGGTTCCGAGGCGGTAGCGGGTTCCACGGCTCCGCGGGCGGGTTCCACGGCTCCGCGGGCGGATTCCACGGTGGCGGCGGCGGCGGATTCCACGGTGGTGGAGGTGGTCACGGTGGTGGTGGCGGCGGACACCGGTAATCATCACCTGGTTCCGAATCGCCTGATCGGTTAGAGAAGAGAGAACAAAAGAACGGCTGGCAGCGGGCGCTGCTGGCCGTTTCTTTTTTGCGGAGCTTCGCCATTTCTTGCTAGAATGTCCGCTTTCGCAGAGACCGCCGTAGTAAAATATCCACATCCAGTTTAGGAGACCGACACCGCTATGACCTATGTAATCGCAGAGCCTTGCATCAACACCAAAGACACAGCGTGCGTGGACGCGTGTCCGGTGGATTGCATTCATCCCAAGAAAGATGATCCCAAGTACGCCACGGAGCAGTTGCTCTACATCGATCCGGTGGAGTGTATCGACTGCGGCGCGTGCGTTCCGGTCTGCCCGGTCTCGGCCATCTTCGCCCTCGATGACCTGCCGGAAAAGTGGAACTCGTTTACCGAGCTGAACGCAAAGTATTTCGGGCGATAGCCCAGCCGCTGGCCATTAGTTTCCCGCGTGTCGATTTAAGGTGCGTGTCCTTCATGGACGCGCGCCTTTTGTTTTGCGAAGAGAGCCATTAGGTTTTGCTGATTGTGAAGTTTCCGTATCCCGATGCGCACTTCCGGTTCCTCTCTACCCCTTCCGGAAATATGGGCGTGATCCACGTCACAAAGACACGTGACGACAGCCGTTCTTAGGAGTTTCCGTACGCAAGTAGGATGCGATCAGAAAGCGACTGTCGAGGGTTTCCTGGTAAGCGCGGCGACTCCGTTGATAAAAGGCTTGGTATCGTCAATGTCCGAGAGCGGCCCAACTTTTCAGTACCACTGTAACCGCTATAGTGCGCAGGCCGTGTGCGAACACTGCGAGGGGTCATTCGGCATGAGCGTTGGTGCATCACGCGCGCTCCGCTGGTTTATTACGCCTATCAGATTGTGGCGGACCCGAGCAAGCTGACGATCGGGGACTCGCTAATACTCCACTCCCTGGGAGTGATCTGGGGAGAGAAGCAATGTCAGGGTAATTGTAAGGCTCCAGTACGATCGGGAGCGTCAGTCTGAGCCAAACGATTGCTATCCCTGTTGCGTCATCAAGCTGCGGCAATGGCGCGCGATCTGTTGTTCTTCCTGAGTGGGAACAATCTGAATTTTGTCTGCGGTGAGCCCCAAAGGTTCAAGTCGTTCCGTGGCCGCCGACCGAATGTGGTTGCTGTGCTCTCCGATGCCGCCGGTGAAGACGACAACATCTACACCGCCCAGCAGGGCCATGTATGCGCCGATCATCTTGCGCACCGAGACAGCAAAGACGTCCAGCGCCTGAGCGGATTCCGGGTCGCCGGAGCGGGCGCGCTCTTCCAGGGTCTTGACGTCGCTCTCGCCGGACGAGAGACCGAAAAGGCCACTCTGATGATTAAGCAGAGCTTCTAGTCTGTCGGCGTCGAGCTTTTCATTGCGCAGAAGATAAATGATCACGCCCGGGTCGAGATCACCCGACCGCGTACCCATAGGAATGCCGCCAGTGGGAGTGAGACCCATCGTCGTGTCGATCGATACCCCGTTTCGCAGCGCACAGAGACTCGATCCGTTCCCCAGGTGCGCAAAGATGGCGCGCTGGGGAACCTTTGTGCCGAAGTGATGCACCAGCGATTCATAGGAAATACCGTGGAAGCCATAGCGCCGAATTCCCGCGTCGAAGTATCGGCGTGGAAGAGGGAATCGCGATGCGACCTCTGGGATGGTCTGGTGAAAAGCGTCGTCGAAGCATGCGAAGTGGGCGGCCGCGGGGAAGATCGACTGGGCGGACGCAATCAGCGTTAGCGCCTGCGGAATGTGCAAGGGAGCGAAGTGGGTTGCCGAGCGCAGTTCATCCAAGACTTGCGGCGTGATGAGTTGGTGCTTGCACAGCTTCGGGCCCCCGTGGACGACGCGGTGGCCTACAGCTATTGGACTTGTATGAATATGCTCCCGAATTGCCGTAGCAAGAAGTCTGAGTGCATGGCTTTGCGATTCGTGAATACACTCGCGCTGTGCCAGCGAAGTTCCGTCGGCAGAACGAATATGTAGAGTGCCATTGTTATGCCCGATACCATCGGCGGCTCCGGTCAGCAGCGGCTCTTCATCGCTCGATCCGCGGTAATAGATTCCGAACTTCAGCGACGACGAGCCGCTGTTCAGTACGAGAATCAGATCGTCCTTGTTGGTTAGCTCTGCCACGAGGCTTACTTGGTCCATTTCCAATTGCGAATTTCTTCCTTATCAATACCTTCCGCGTGAGCGTA
>JBEKPR010000054.1:0-14741 GCA_049520555.1 Candidatus Korobacteraceae bacterium | reverse complement strand
ATTGCCCGCTCCATCGCGGCCTTCGAGTAGAAATCCATGCTTCGCATGGTCTCCTACTCTCGCCGCCGGAAAAGCGGACAGATCACGTGCTATCGCAACCGGACATATCATGTGCTACTGACAAGCCTTAACGACCTGGTTGCGCTTATTCCCCATTTGGGCGTAAAATGCCTCGCCTAGCAACTTTTCCGTAGCATTTTCGTCTAAGAGAGTGGGACAATCGCTGCGTAGAGACCACTTCCCCGAAAGGAGGCCGCCCTGTGTTTTCAAGAGCAAAAGAAGCGTACCGCATCCTGACTCATCGCGAGCCGAATTTCGGTCCTGATGCAGTTGTCGTTGACGGAGATTCTGAATCGGTAAAGCCCACCAAATTCTCTAGTAAAATCTCCAAGGGCATCGAGCTTACTGTTTTCGCCATTGGTCTCGGATATGTGGCGGGCAAAATCGAGCACATCTTCCCAGATGTGCAGACTAAGACCTTCCTTTCAACTGCCACGCTTATCGGAGCACTTGGAGTCATATTCGGGTTCCTGACGCGTTCGTTAATTGCCGATATTGAAGCGAAGCTGAGACTGCGGATTCACCTTTCCGAGACGTTGGCCCCATTTTTTGGGCACAAGTTGGAATCCACAGTTCGTGTTCTAAAGGGCACGACGCGTGGTGCCTAAGAAGATTGAAACCAGAACCGACGCTTCTGGAACCATTGTTGTAACCAACGAACAAAAGATACGTGCGTGGATGCAAGTAATCGTGAGCGTTGTTCTCTTGATTACCGGCATCCTCGTTCTTCTTGACCCCGCGTGGCTGCCGCATTTTGATGAAAGTACCAAAAAGATTGCCGCCGGCTGGGTGGGCGCAGTGATCGGTTATTGGCTTTCTTGATTTCAAGACAGCCCACTACCCAAAAATTTAAAACACCCCTCTCCCCTTCCAGCATTGACCGCATTGCGTTTTCGAGCTTGAATGTTAAAGCGCGCGCGACGTGCGCGTGCGGTCACAGCTTATGGGAATCCCGCCCCGCACATACGGTGAGCTTCAAATCAGGCTGCGCGAATCGCTGGTGACACGCGCCCTGGTCCTGCCCGTCCAACGGTTTATCCACATCCAAGGCATCAGCAGCATCCTGCTGCTCGGCGCGGCGATAACCGCTCTGGTCTGGGCGAATTCGCCATGGCAGGATTCCTACCACCACGTTTGGGAGATGGAGCTGACCCTCTCCCGGCTGCGCTTGCCCGTACATGCCTGGATCAACGATGCCTTGATGGCCATCTTCTTTTTCCTGGTCGGCATGGAGATCAAGCACGAGATCGTGCACGGTGAGCTCGCCGACATGCGCCGCGCCGCGCTGCCGATTTTCGGCGCCTTGGGCGGCATGATTGTTCCTGCGCTTCTCTACATGGTCCTGAACGTTGGACATGCCGGCCAGCACGGCTGGGGCGTGCCCATGGCCACCGACATCGCGTTTTCGCTGGGCGTGCTGGCCATGGTCAAAGGAGTTCCCCAGGACCTGAAAATTTTCCTGCTGACGCTGGCCATTGCCGACGACATCGGCGCCATTGCGGTGATTGCGATTTTCTATAGCGACTCGTTGCATGTGGAATCCCTGGTCATAGGCCTGCTTCTGCTGGCGGTCATTTTCCTTCTGCGCAAAGTCGGCATCTCGCAGCCCGTGTTGTATTTCATGCTGGGAGTAGGCTTCTGGGTGGTGATTCTGCGCTCCGGCATTCACGCCACCTTCGCCGGCGTGGTGCTGGGGTTTATGGTCCCCACCACCGCAACCTTGTCGCTGCACGAGTTTCAGGAGATCGGTATTGGGGTCGTGGAACGGTTCCGCAGAGCGCTGGCTGAGGGCGACGAGAAAACGGCCAAGAATTTACTCGGATCCATCGAACAGTTGGTGCAAGGGACGGAATCGCCATCCGAGCTTTTGACTCGCAAGCTAAATGACTGGGTTTCGTTCCTGGTATTACCCTTGTTCGCGCTCGCCAACGCCGGAGTAACGTTTTCCGGAGGCACGTGGCGCGAGCTGCTGACCAGCCGGATCGCCTGGGGCATTCTGCTCGGACTTGTCCTGGGAAAGCCGCTGGGAATCATAGGATTCGCCAAGCTGGCGGTCCGCACGGGCCTGGCCCAGCTCCCCAACGGCGTCACCTGGCGCCAATTGAGCGCGGTCGGAATTCTAGCGGGCATCGGTTTCACGGTCTCCATTTTTATCAGCTCGCTGGCGTTCGATGACCCGGCTCATCTTTTGCAAGCGAAGACCGCGGTGCTGACGGCTTCCCTGCTGGCAGGAGTACTGGGGTATATCGCCATGCGTGATCGCGGACGTTAAGCCGGCAATCCAATACATTGACGGGCACTGACGTTAGTGAGACTTAAGTTTCGGGAAACACGATACAATTTGCGTGATTCTTGACCGCGTTAGTCTGGATTATTCATGAGCGCTGGTAGTTTTTGGGTTGTCATCCTGAGCGACGAGCGCAGCGAGGAGTCGAAGGACCCCTTTGGCCGCCGGCAATCTCAAACTTGTTGCTGCGCCTCGCGGCCACACTGTGATTTTTCGCAGCCATAGGGGTCCTTCGGCTCCGCGCCCGCCCGACCCGCAAAAGCAGCGGGTCGGAAAGTCTTGCGGCCGCTGCGCTCAGGATGACACCTCACGTTCATGAATAATCTGCGTTAGGCTAATCTTTGTAGCCGGCTTCCGGCAGCGCAGGATCAAATCGTTTCACGCCCGCAGGCGGCTGACATGCATTCTCATCCTGCGGAGCAACGAAAGGAAACTATTGTGCGTTCTCGATTACTCACGCTGATGTTCATAGCAGTTCTCACCATGAGCTTCGCGGCCTGTAGCAAGAAAAATCAGACCCGGAACACAGCAGCGCCGGCGGGCAACGCTTCCACGGCGGACCAGTCTCAATCTGCGGCCACAAGTCAACCGCCGGCCAGCCAGCCTGTGACCAGCCAGATGGCGCCTGCGCAGCAGAACCCGCAGGGGCAACCCACGGCGCCCGCGCCGGAGAGCGCGCAAGCGACGCAGCCGCCACCCCCGCCACCCCCGCCGCCCCCGCCTCCGCCGCTGGTGGTCCCGGTTGGGACCCACATTGTGATCCGCATGGGCAACAGCATCACCTCGAAAACCGCGAATCCGGGCGACACGTTCACCGGTTCTCTGGCGCGCCCGGTTACGGTTGGCGGAGTGGTCGCGATTCCAGCGGGCGCGGGCGTGAGCGGAACGGTCGTCGATGCCAAGTCGCCGGGCAGATTCAAAGGCGAGGGTATATTGTCGATCGCCTTGACCGCCGTCAACATCGGCGGAGCGCCGGTGGCGATCAAGACTTCTACCTATACCCAGGTCGTAAAGGGTAAGGGCAAGCGCACGGCAGCGATGGCGGGAGGCGGAACCGGCGCCGGTCTCTTGATCGGTGGCCTGGCGGGCGGCGGCAAAGGCGCGCTCATCGGCGGTTTGGTGGGCGCTGGCGCCGGCACCGCGGGCGCGGGGTTAACCGGCAACAAGGAGCTGGAGATTCCGGCGGAGTCGGCGGTCACCTTCAAGCTGTCACGTTCCATCACACTGAACCGGCCACCTAAACCAGTTCTGCAATAGATGTGTCCGGTTTGCACAGGTAGTGCAGGCGCGGAGTCCAAGGACCTGCTTTTGTTCGAAAGCGTCACGACACTAGGGAACAGCAGGTCCCTCGACTCGGCCCGCGCAGCGCGGCCTCGCTCGGGATGACAACGTAAATTTTTGTTCTTGGGAGTGAATCCAGCTTCAGGTTCCTGTACTATTTGCCGGCCTTGTCTAGCTTGGCACGGCGCTCGGCCGCCCAGCCCTCTTTGGTGACCTGGCGGCCGCGCCCCAGGGCCAGCGCATCGGCGGGAACATCTTCGGTGATGCACGATCCCGCACCGACGTAGGCGCCCTTTCCGATTCGAATCGGAGCCACCAGCGTGGTATCGCTTCCAATGAACGCGCCGTCTTCAATCGTCGTGCCGTGCTTGTTCACGCCATCGTAATTGCAGGTGATGGTGCCCGCCCCGACATTCACGCCTTCGCCAATCTCGGCGTCTCCAAGATAGGTGAGGTGGTTGGCCTTGGACCCTTTGCCCAGCCGTGCCTTCTTGGTCTCCACGAAGTTGCCGACGTGCGCGCCTTCGCCGATGTCGCTGCCGGGCCGCAGATGCGAGTACGGTCCAAGCTGCGCGCCGTTGCGGACCACGGAATCCTCCAGGATGCAGCCCGGCCGAATCAGAACGCCGTCGCCGATTTCGCAGTTGGTGATGACGGAATACGAGCGAATGCGGCAGTCGGCGCCGATCTTCGTCTTGCCAATGAGTTGCACAAAAGGCTCGATCACGGTGTCCGAACCGACCTCGACGTCGGCATCGATGTCGCAGGTCTGGGGACGGAAGATCGTCGTGCCGGCCAGCATCAGCTCGCGGGCCTTCTGATCGCGAAGCTGGGCATCCAGTTCTGCCAGTTCGATCCGCGTGTTGACCCCGAACACTTCATCGGAGTCGGAGGCGGGCAGCGCCAGCACTTTTTCGCCGGCCTTGCCCAGCAGCGCTACCATGTCGGTCAGGTAGTACTCGTGATGGACATTGTCCGTCTTGAGCTTGCCGATGTGCGCGTAGAGCGCTTTGGTCGCGAACGCGTACATGCCGGCGTTGACCTCGCGTTGCTCCGCTTCCCTACCACGCAGCGATTTCTGTTCGACGATGCGCTCGACTTCGTCGCTCGCCTTGCCTTTGACCTGCTTGCGGAAAATTCGGCCGTAGCCCGTGGGATCCGTCGGCTCAGCGGTGAGTATGGTCATGGCGGCACGATGCGCGTTGTGAAAATCGCGGACCCGCGCGATCGTCTTTGCCCTGATCAGCGGCACGTCGCCCGAGAGCACTAACACCGTTTTGAAATTCTTCAGCGCATCGCGCGCTTCCATCAGGGCATGCCCGGTGCCGCGTTGTTCGCGTTGCAGAACAAAGTTGATCCCTGTTGGGGCCAACGCTTCGCGCACCCGCTCGGCCTCGTATCCGACAATCGCGAAGATGCTCTGTGCAGGGACTACCTCGCTGGCGGCGGCCACCACGTGCGCCAGCAGGGGCTTTCCGGCAATCTCGTGCAGGACCTTGGGGCGGCGCGACTTCAGCCGCGTGCCTTTGCCCGCAGCCAGGATCGCGATGGCGAACTGGCCGGGTTTGTTCTTGCCAGACTTGGCGGGTTTGGAGGTCGGCTTTGCCATTTCGCTTCAGAGAATAGCAGGAGAGCCTTCAGGGCTGCGGAAAAAGTCGATGTCGCGGTGAAGGGGCACGGCCTCAGCCGCGCCGTTACGTATGCATGAGAGTCAGGCTTCAGCCCCTGAGGGAACTCGCAGTCCGTCTCAAACGCGAAGTCCCTCAGTGGCTAAAGCCATCACAAGGACAGCAGCTTACGGCACGGCTGAAGCGGTGCCCCTTCAAATCGCGAAGTGGTCATGATAATGCAGGTGAAGGCCGGCCCTACCCGAAAGTCTCTTACAGTTCCCGTTGGAGCGCCGGCACCGGCGATTCGCTTAACTCCATCATAAGCTGCAGCAGATCGTGGGCGACGCGGTGGGTGTCGTGACGGGCGACCAGGCCTTCGCGGGAATCCATTTTTTCCAGCAGATATTCGCCCAGGATCGGCTTCACTCCCAGCGCCTCGATGGCGTCCACATCGGTCTCGATCTGCGCCTGCTGCTGCTCAGCGTATTTCAGCGCCAGCGCGGGAGACGCGGGCGTGCGATTGACCAACGCGTAATCGAAGAATTGATGACGCGCATGTTTGTAGAGCGCGCGAATGTGATCGGAAGCGGTCAGCCCCAGGCTCTCGTTGGCCTGCGTCATCAAGTTGCAGATGAACACCTTGACCGCGCGGCTGGTGGCAATCGCCTTGGAAACGTCGCGCACCAGCAAGTTAGGCGCCAGGCTGGTGAACAGCGATCCCGGGCCGATGGTGATCAGGTCGGCGCTCTCGATGGCTTGCAGCGCCACCGGCAGGGGCTTCGCGTTCGCCGGCGCCATACGCAGCTCGACAATGCGCCGCTGACTGGCGGTGATGTTGGTTTCTCCGCGCACGAAGGAGCCGTCGTCCATGATGGCGTACAGTTGCGCGTTGCTGGTGGTTGCGGGATAGATATGCCCGCGGGTGGCCAGAATCTCCGACGAATGTTTCACCGCCTGGCTGAAGTCGCCGGCGATGGCCGTCATGGCCGAAAGAAAAAGATTGCCGAAGTTGTGTCCTCCCACGCCCTCGCCGGCCGGGAAGCGGTATTGGAACAGGCGCGAAAGCAGGGCCTCGTCTTCGGAGAGCGCCACAATACAGTTGCGCACATCGCCGGGAGCAGGCACGTTCAGCTCTTTGCGCAGCCGCCCGCTGGAACCGCCGTCGTCACTCACCGTGACGATGGCCGAGAGGTCATCGATGCGCGGCAGCAGGCCTGGAAGTGGAGTCTCTCCCACTGCGCTGACATATTGCTTCAAACCGTGCAGCAGCGTGGACAGTCCGGTGCCCCCGCCCATGGCAACAACTTTTACCGCCCGCGGCACCGCGGAGTTGAACGAGTTCTGCATGGCTATTGGTAAGAATATACCCAGCTAATAACGCCACTGGTCTGGCGGAGACGGAGTTCCGGCGCTGGTATCGGGATAAAGCAGTTCGGTGAACCGGGGATCGTCGGCCAGGTTCTTGAAGTCGCCATCGTTGCGCGCCTGGTAGCGATTGGCCGGGTTCAAGCGAATCGCCTGCTGCAAGCTGGTGATGGCCTCGGGAAAGTGGCCAGTCAGGCAGTTCAACGTCGCCATTCCGTACCACACGAAGTCCAGCTTGGGGCAACTCCTGGTCAGCGCTTCAAAATTCTCGCGGGCGCCGACGTAATCGCCCATGTTCATCAGCGACACGGCGTAGTCAAATTGTTCTTCGGGAGTCTTGAAGGTGTTGACCACCCGGCTCATTTGCTGGTTGCAGCTATTCAAGTGGACCGAGGCGCGATCGGCGAGTTCGGGGCTGGGACCGCCCACTACTTTCTCGAAACACGCCTTGGCGCGATCGTACTTGTGGGCTTGCAGGGCCTTCAGGCCGGCTTCATAGTTTTGCACCGCCTGGGTAAAACGAGGATCGTCGGTTAACTTCATCGGTCTACTTCCCCTGGATCGCGCCTCCGAGCCTACCGCGGACGAACCGAAGCCGCTATTACTATTAGGCTTAGCGGTCGTTTGCTTGTCCTTTTCGGCGGCTTTTTTCTTCATCCGATGACGTCCTTGGGTTGGCCGTGACAAGGGAATTGCTCGGAGAGGTGCAAAACCCTGTCTCACGCAGAATGATTGTGCTGAGTTATACCCGCAATTTGGGATGGCCGTCAACTCACGACAATTGGGCGCGCGAAACTCTGGCTGAACTTAGTCGCTTTTGGCCGCCGATTCCAGATCGATGGACTTCCATTCGCCCTTGATAATTCCGGCGCGAATCTCGGCTGGCGTTTTCTTCAGCTGCATCTGCCGGTAGGCGTAGAAAACTTCCTTCATGCAGATTCCGCAATGCGCCCCGTGCGTAGTCTCGAAGCAGCTATGCAAGCTTCCGTGTCCCATGCGGTCGCAATAGCAGTAACACGGCACCTGGTACAACACACTGGGAATCTTGGCCGCCAGCTCATAGCTTTTCACCTGGTATGGATACTGGAAGGACTCACCCCATAGCTGGTCTTTGGGCAGGATGGGCATGGCATCGCCGGGCTGCAGTGCATGATCGTGGTAGGCGGGCACGCGATCGCCCTGCGCCAAGCAGACCACAGCCAACACCGAAGTCAGAGCCAGCAGTGCGAATCTTCTCATGGGACATTCCTCCCCAGGGCTGATGACTCATTCTAGCGGAGCCGCGGATTTTGCCCAAATCGGCGCCGCGGCTCAGACCTCAACGTGAATGATGCAAATAGTTCTTGCAAAGTCTCAGAACCATGATATTGTTACGCCCTCACATCGGGACCCGGGACTAAGAAACGCCCCTTGGAATACGGAGTCTCCTATGCGCCCAAGACCTCTCTGCTGGCTCGTGGTAGTTTTCGCCACCTTCACCTTCGCCACTGACCACAAACCCAAGCCCCTACCGCAGCAAGTCTTCGCTCCGTATTGGACAGCTGAGCCGGGTTGGCACAGCGAATTCCAATTGCGCAACAGCCAGAGCTCTGCGCCTCTGGTCGTTACTCCCTTGTTGCGCCTGGCGAATGGGCAGGAGTATTCGCTGAGGGCTGTCACCATTCCGCCGTCGGATGTTGTTACCGTGGATGTCTCCGACGAGTTGCAGAAACTTGCTCCGGCGCTTACTGAGCAAGCGGGCACGTATGGCTCCGTACTCTTCCGATTTGTCTCACCCGCATTCCGCAATCTCTACGCTGCCGTCATGGTCCACGAAATTGGCCAGCCCATCGGATACCACATTGATGCGTTTGGAATGGATGATGGCGCGAATGCCTGGAGCCGCGAAGGTATCTGGTGGCTTCCAAGGCCGGGCATCAAGGACAATCTCATCATCGCCAATGGCAGCGACAAGGCAAATCGCGGCCGGTTGTTTCTCTACGACGCGGCAGGCAAAGCTTGGCAGCAGGATGTACCCCTCGGCCCCAGGCAGAGTGTGCGGTTCGTTGTCGGCAACCTGGTGAAAACTGCGGGTTTGATAGGCAAGTACGGCGGAATCAGGTTCGAGGTGGCCGAGCGTGCTGGCTCCGTTGATGCGGTCCACTTCCTTTATGATGAAACCAGCGGATTTTCCGCGTTGATGAAGATGTTCGACCACGATCCTGCTGCCGGCCTGCAAGAGCGACTGTACGGCAGCAATACGGTATGGACGACCCGAGCGCCGATGCTGGCGCTGCAGAATCCGGACCCTGCGTTGGCGCTTCCGCCTGGAATTCAGTTGCAGCCTCAAGTCCTGATTCGCAACGCCACTCCACACCAGCAGACAGCCATCGTGAAATTGACTTGGCGCGGGGATGCGAAAACCGGCGTTGTAACGCTCGACCCTCTTCAGTTGCAGTCCTTTGAAACTCGGCTGATTGACGTGCAAGCCTTGCAACTAAAAGAACAGGTTCCGCTCGATGCGCACTGGGCGCTGGTCGAAATCAGCAGCCCCACGGCGAAGCCGGATGATCTCATGGCCATCGCCTCCAGCTACGACCGCACTGGACGTTTCGGCGCCCAAACTCCGTTCATTGAGGAGCTGTCAAACCACTGGGCTGCCGGTCAGTGGCAGGTGGATGCCACCCACAACTCGCTGATTACCGTAACCAACGGCGGGACCATGCCGGTTGATGCCTTGGTCACGTTCCACTATAACCACGGGCAGAGCGAGTACGAACTCCAGAAAACGATCGCGCCTGGAGATCAGGTATGGCTGAACATGGGGAACCTTATTCACGGTGCGGTCCCCGATAGAAAAGGCGGAACTTTCCCGGCGGACCTGACCTTTGGAACGTACGATGTTCGCCAGCCCCACGGAGCAGGCAATCCCAGTCTCCTTGAGGGCAAGATTATTGTGGACGAGACCTATGGGCATCTCGCCTACGGTTGCGCCGACTGCTGCGGCTACACCGCTACTTACTTTAATCCTGACCCGTATACCGACCAGTTTGGGTACGGCACATGGGACACGATTCTAGCGCAGGACGCGTGTGACGATGGGCAGGATGATGTGACGTATTACGCCACAGACTGGGCAAGTGATAATCAGCCTGTCGCCACTGTCGCCAATGCCTACACTAATCTCGTCAGTCCTGGCACAGCCAACGGCAGCAGTTATGTTGCCCTACCCTGGGGGCAGCGACTGCACTGCCCACAGGTTCGGACCCATCCGGCGGCGCCGATCCACTCTAAACCCATACTGACGGTTTCGGGCAACGCTTTCATTTTCGTCGGAAGTGACCCCCAGCTACTTTCGGCTAACAAGTACTTCGCGACCACCGCGCAACCAACGGGGGGGACATTTACTGTAAGCTCAAGCGACAGCCACGATACTTTTACCTCAGGTTTCACCAGCGGTATTCCGTGGGTCACCGTTACCAGCCCTGACCAGAGCACTACGAATGGAGATAGGACGCTCACGTTCACTTATACCGTAAATGGCGAAAATGCGACGCAAGTTATGCACGTGACGGCCCGCCAATTTGCATATTTGACAAATCCCAGTCCGCCGAACGCGTGCACTGGAACTGGGACAAACTACACGTTCACCTACACTGTTTATACACATCCGGATAGGGTGGCCATAGGCAGTGGTGATGGTCTCAACGGTACACTCGCGCCGGAGACTTTCAACCCTCCTCCTCCCCTTCCCTGTGGGACTGAGCATGGGGACGGTGCGCTGAATAGCAATGGCCAGCTCATCGATAACGTCGCGTACTGCTCCACGGGTTCGCCACTCCTCTGTAGTGGCCAAGTGAGCCAGACTCTCTCTGTTGGAGGCTTTTCCGTGAGAACGAATACGTTAATATGGTCAACTACCGGGATTAGTGTCACGAATAATGGTCCTTTCCAATGAAAACCATATGCATATCAGTAGTTGTTGTGGTATCCGTATTGACCTGTTGTAGTGCCGCACAGGATCAAGAACCAGTCAAAAGCCAGCAGGCTCTCGTAGACCAGGTAGTTCCTCAATTCGACTTGGTAAATGGAACCCTAGAGCAGGGTATTAAAAAGCTGGCCCGAGAGCGGATGGGGAACTTTGGAATCGAAGAGATTCTGCGCGACAAGTTCACTGATCCACCTGTCGCAAATCCACAGTTTTCGATTCATCTGGCTAATACCACCGTCACGAACGTGCTTGACACCTTGTGCCGTTATGATCGAAGATATTCATGGTCTAGCGATGCCCGTTCGGTAAATGTATACCCGACCTCTACTGTTGGCGATCCCTCTTATTTGTTAAATCGCGATATTCCTCAGGTTAGTCTGCAAAGCATGCCTGATCCCAACCAAGCACTTTTTGCTATCGACAAGCAGCTCCCGCCCCCAAAGGAGCAGCTCGGTTATATCCAGGCGGGAGGAGACAACACCTATAGTAAGCCGTGGACGGCCTCGTTTGAACATACTACAGTACGACAATTCGTAAATAGAATTACCGAACATCTCGGGCCGTCTACCATTTGGTATTTCCGAGGTTCCAAACAAGAGAGGCTATTTACGTTCACACGCCTAAACCCCTACGGGGGCTAGGCCGGGTGCCCCAAGGTTCGCGTCCGTCTTTTGGATGCCGGCCTGGGCAGAGGAAGATTCGTTTGCCAGGGGCAATATCTACACCCTGGTGGCTGGGACGTATAATTACGGCGCTCTCCCGTGACGAACCTTGCGCCCGGGCGTCTTGCCGACATCTGCTCCGCCGGCCCATTTCGAATTCGCCGCGCATCGCTCCTGAGTTGGCGGCCCGTCCCCTTTCGAGGTTTTGATATGACAGATCCAGAACGCAAGAAAATTGGTGACTACGAGATCATCCGGGAACTCGGCCACGGCGGTATGGGCCAGGTCTTCCTGGTGCGCAACCTCATTTCCGACCGCATCGAGGCCATGAAGATCCTGCTGCCCGACTTGGCCAACCAGGGCGACCTGGGCGCTCGCTTCATCCGCGAGATCAAGCTGCTGGCCAGCCTCGATCATCCCAACATTGCCGCGCTGCGGACGGCTTTTTCGGCCGACAATCAGCTCATCATGATCATGGAGTACGTCGAAGGCGATACCTTGGCCCATCGTCTGGAGGGGGGACCGTTTCCGCCGGCCGAGGCCTTGGATTACATCGACCAGGCGCTGGCCGCATTGAGCTATGCCCATGCCAAGGGCATCATTCATCGCGACATCAAGCCGGCCAACATGATGCTGCCGCCGAGCGGCGTCCTCAAGCTGATGGACTTCGGCATTGCGCGCTCGGGCAACGATCTCGGCCTCACCGTGACCGGCACCACCCTGGGCTCGCTGGACTACATGTCGCCCGAGCAGGTGCAAGCCCAGCCGACGGATGCGCGCTCGGATTTGTACTCGGTCGGCGTGTCGCTCTACGAAATGGTGACCGGCCAGCGGATGTTCAACGCCACCAGCAGCTTTTCCATTATGGAGGCGCAGGTCAAGGAGACTCCGCGTCCGCCCATCGAAGTGCAGCCCTCGTTGCCCAAGCCGCTGAGCGACCTGATCGTCATGTCAGTGGCCAAGAATCCGGCGGAACGTTTTCAGACGGCGGACGCGTTCCGCAACGCCTTGTCGCAGATCAGAGAGTCGTGCGGCGCGCCTGGCTTGCCCAAACCCATCGTCGCTGCTGCGACGCCAGGGCCGGAGCAACTTCCGCCAACCCGTACTTCCGATGTCAGGCCGCCGACTCCGGTAAGCCAACCTGTGGCCAGTCCGGTCTATGCGGCTGCGACGCCTACGCCCAGTCCGACGGGCACTCCGCTCCCACCCAAGTCCGGATCGCGGCAGCCGTACGTGATTCTGGCAGTTGCAGTCATACTTTTGCTGGCGACCTTGGCGGGCGCTCGCGCCTATCGCAGCTATAAGCAGAATGCAGCCACCGCCGCCATGGCGTCTGGCGGCAGTGCGTCGTCCACCGCCGCATCAGCGGGCAATCAAGCGCCCGACCAGTCGGCTGCGAACGTTCCAGTGGCTCCTGACCAAAGCATGTCTGGTACGGCGGCACCGGACACATCAACGACCCCGAACGCAAAGAAGACAACGCAAGCGCGTCTGAATTCTCCGCCTGGACCGAGTGCGGAAGAGCTGGCGGCGCAAGCCGCCCTGGAACAGCAGAAAAAGCTGTTGGATGAAATGGAGATTGAAGACGATCACCTGGAAAGCCGGGCGGCCGCGGTCGAGAGCAGTCTGGGTGCCCTGGAGCAACAGATGCATCAGAGCGGTTTGGGATTGCGTGGCGACATGGTCTCCGCCCGCGCCAGCATGCGCAGCGACATGCAGAAAGCCAAGCAGGCGCTGGAAGGCTCCGACCTTGACCGGGCCCGGCGTTATCTGGACCAGGCCAACGCGGAGATCAGCAAGCTGGAAACGTTTCTCGGCCGGCGCTAGCCGAACGGGTATCCCGGTGGTGTCATCCTGAGCGACGAGCATAGCGAGGAGTCGAAGGACCCCTATAGCCGCCGGATGTAGCCGATCACTACAAATCGATATTTCTGCCGCGCACGTTCCACAACGCGCAGGAAAGATCGCGGCGCGCGCCAGTTCCCAGTTCCGCTGTCTAGATCCGTTTGATTGTCGCGAACCAAGCCGGTGCGCCGCCCTCTCCGTGGATTCTCGTCTGAATCCGGTCTGGTTCGATGGCGGCGACATTCCATCCATTGCTGGGGTTGAACGCCGCTCTCAGCTCTTCCTGACTGATGGGGTGCGGGCCAGTATCGGGACCATCGTCACTGAAGCACAACACATACAGGGTTCCATCGTGTTCGGTGACTGACGCTAGACTCGTCGCGTATCGTGTTCGCTCGTCGTCGTCGTCGAAGGTGTGGAACAGTCCGCAGTCCAGCACCGTCTTAAACCTGCGCCCCAAACGCTCCAGGTGGAACGCGTCAGCCGCGGCGAACTCGACCTCGATCCCACGGTCGGCGGCCTTCTCGCGGGCAATGGCCAGTGCGGTCTCCGCCACGTCAACGCCCAGGACCGGCAATCCCAGCGAGGCGACGTGAAGCGCGTTCTCGCCGGTCCCGCAACCCGCATCGAGCACCGCTCCGGCGAATCCGCCTGCGGACGCCAAGCGCACTATTGCTGGCTGCGGCCGGCCAATATCCCAAGGCGCAGGGCCGTCGCGGTATGACGCATCCCAAGGCAGTCCTGTCATCCGTTCGTGACTGGTTGGTCGCCGGCCACCGAACGGATCGTCAGCGCGGGTTTCTGATCGCTCCGGCAAATTCGTCCCCTTCCTGCAACTGCTGGGTGCCCCATTCTAAATTTCGCGTTTTTTGCGAAATTTAGGGTGGGGATGTTCGCTTCGGCTTGCTCTTACTCTTGCCCTTAAGGTTCAGCGCCACGGCAGCGCGGATGAGGTCCTTCAAGGCCGCCTCATTGACCTTGTCGCCTTCGTGGATGTCGATGGCGCGCCTGACATTCCCCTCGAGGCTGGAGTTGAATAGACCGGAAGGGTCCTGCAACGCAGCTCCCTTGGCAAATGTTATCTTGACGACGTCCTTGTAGGTCTCTCCCGTGCAGACGATGCCGCCGTGGGAAAAGACGGGAGTCCCCGGCGATGTCGCCCTGACCCACTTCCGTTCTTCGACGATCTCAGGGTCGGCCGCGTGTATGATAGCGCGCACTTTCGCCAGCATCTTCCCGCGCCAGTCGCCAAGTTGCTTGATTCTCTCGTCGATGAATGCAGAGGCAGATTCCACCGGGGTCCCCGCGAAGCCCGGTGTTGGCTTCGTGGGGTGGCTGACCGGGACGGATTTTTTCATGTGCAGCTCCAAACTCTCGCACCTAATTTAGACGCGCTCAGCGTAAGCTGCAACCTCCGCAAGTGGAAGGGCGGGTGCCCCACACATTCGCGGGTTTCGAATGTGTGGGAGAGTGAGAGTTCGAATCGAAGGCAATGAGATGTTATAACGATACTTCCCACTCATTCCAAAGGCAGGAATGAGTTGATTGGATAAGAGAGAAGGCTCGCTTCGAACCCGGTAGTCTTGGTTAGAGGACTAAGACGCTGGGGAAGGAAGGAGCCTTCCATGCTTATTGTAGGGTGTGATTACCATCCGCGGTGG
>JBEKPR010000053.1:0-16952 GCA_049520555.1 Candidatus Korobacteraceae bacterium | reverse complement strand
CCCGCAAAGTGCGCGGAATTCCCACTTTCCCACAGCGACCACGACGGCTATATGAGTAAACCCAAGAATCAAAACCGGACATTTCACTTGCTACAAAAAGCGGACATTTTGACTTGCTACGAACAGCAAGAAACCACGGAACTGTAACATAACCCCGGCATGTTCGTGGCGGAAGGCGAAGTCCCTCCCGAGTCTCGATGATATTGAGGTTGTCGCCGCTTCCCTGGAATTGTCATTACGAGCGAAGCGAGGAATCTGCTTTGATTTGCGGCTGGAACGAGAGCCGGGAGACAGCAGATCCCTCATGGCCTAAAGGCCATTCGTGTTGACAACACAGGGGTGCTGGACACAGTGGTGATCGCCGCCTGTTTGCTTTAATCGCCCAGAATCGCACATAATTACCGATTTCATGTAAGCTAATCGACGAATGCGGACGATACTGCCACTGCTTCTGCTCACGACGATCTTGTGCTCCGTCGCGCATGGCCAGGACATCACGGTCGCGGCGGCCTCCGACCTGAATTACGCGCTGAAAGACCTGGCCTCGCGCTTCGAGAAGAAGACCGGCGACAAGATAACGTTGTCGTTCGGCTCCTCGGGAAACTTATATTCGCAGATTCAGGGCGGCGCTCCTTACGATTTGTTTTTCTCCGCCGACATCGCCTATCCGCAAAAGCTCGCCGCCGCTGGACTGGTCGAGAGTTCTTCGCTGCGCACCTACGCCATCGGCCATCTGGTGCTGTGGGTCCCCAGCGGTTCCAGCTTCGATCCGCAAAAGCTTAAGATGGATTTGCTTTTGCAGCCTGCGGTGCAACGCATTGCCATCGCTAATCCCGCACATGCACCGTACGGCCGGACTGCGATAGGGGCGCTCGAACATTTCGCGCTCAAGGACAAAGTGGCCGGCAAACTGGTCTTCGGTGAGAATGTAAGCCAGGCGGCGCAGTTTGTGCAGTCGGGTAACGCCCAGGCTGGACTGATTCCTTTATCGCTGGCCGTGTCTCCGGCGATGAAGGACTCGGGGCGATACTGGGAGTTGCCAGCCGATTCGTATCCCGAGTTGCAACAGGGAGTCGCGCTGCTCTCGGCTTCGAAGTACAAGCCAGCCGCAAAGGCATTCGTGGAGTACGTTCTTTCCGCGGAAGGCACGGCGGTGCTTGAGCAATACGGCTTCCGCGTACCTCAAAGCAAATGATCGTTCAGGCACTCACGCTGACGCTGCGCTTGGCCGTCATGGTCTCGGCCATCCTGCTGGTCATCGGCGTTCCGCTGGCGTACTGGCTGGCGTTCTCGCGCCGGCGATGGAAGTTTCTGGTGGAAGCGGTGGTCTCGCTGCCCATCGTGCTGCCGCCCACGGTTTTGGGTTTTTACGTTCTGGTTGCGGTCGGCCCTCTCAGCCCGGTAGGGCGCTGGTATCAGGCGCTCACCGGCCACACTCTTGCATTCACCTTTGAGGGCCTCGTCATCGGATCGGTTTTGTACAGCCTGCCCTTTGCGGTGCAGCCCATGGCTACTTCCTTTGCCGCCGTTGACCGGACATTGCTGGATGCCTCCGCGCTCCTCGGCGCGTCAGGGTGGCGCACCTTCTGGCGCATCGTGCTGCCGCTGGGACTGCCGGGCGTGCTGACGGGCCTGGTGCTGAGCTTCGCGCACACCTTGGGCGAGTTCGGCGTGGTGCTCATGATCGGCGGCAACATTCCCGGCGCAACCCAGACCGTCTCAATTCTGATTTACGACCAGGTGCAAGCGCTCGATTACGCGACCGCCAACCGCACCGCGCTCATTCTTCTCGTGCTCTGCTTCACCATGCTGGCGATTCTTTACGGACTGCGGCGCCGCGGCACATGGAATGTGTGGGAGTGGAGATGAGCGGCGCGACCACCTCGCCACCTGCTGAGCAACTGACGGTTCGCCTTAAGAAGAGCTTTCGCGGCGACAGCGGCTCTCCGTTTGCGCTCAACGTCGACCTGGCGGTCGCGGCCGGCTTCACCATTCTCTTCGGGGCGTCTGGGGCAGGGAAGACCACTCTGCTCGATTGCATTGCCGGGCTGCAAACGCCCGACGAGGGAACGATCGCGATCGGCGAGGTCGTCCTCTTCGACTCTGAGTCGCGCGTGAATCTGCCGCCGCGCCGCCGTGCCGCCGCCTACTTGCTGCAATCGCTGGCGCTATTTCCGCACATGACGGTCGAGCAGAATGTGCAGTATGGGCTGGCCGCGCTCAACCAGCGAGATCGCGACGCGCGCAGCGGCGAGGTGTTGGAATCGTTCCGCATTTCTTCGCTGTTGCAGCGGCGTCCCAACGAAATTTCTGCGGGAGAACGGCAGCGGGTCGCGTTGGCGCGTGCGCTGGTGACGCGTCCGCGAGTGCTGCTGCTCGACGAACCGCTCACCGCGCTGGATGCGTTCACCAAAGCGCGAATCCTCGACGATTTGCGCGCCTGGAACCAGCGGCATCGAATTCCCGTTCTCTACGTCACGCACGACCGCGAAGAAGTTTTCGCGCTGGGCGAAAAGGCGATTGTGCTGGAAGAAGGCCACATCCTCGCACGGGGATCGCCGCACGAAGTCTTGCACCGGCCGCAATCGGAAACCGTGGCGCAGCTTGCCGGCTTCGAGAATATCTTTGCGGGTTCGGTGACCGGCTCGCATCCGGAGCAGGGAACCATGACCTGCCGCATTGCGGGTTCGACTCTCGACCTGGAAGTTCCGTTGGTGCGCGTGAATGCTGCATTGCCGCTGTGCGTCGGGATTCGCGCGGGCGACATTCTGCTGGCGTCGTCGAAGCCGCATGGACTCAGCGCCCGCAATGTGCTTGACGGGACGATCGCCTCGCTCGAACAGCGCGATATGAAAGTGATCGCGGTCGTGACGTGCGGGCCCGAGTTTGAAGTGCATCTCACGCTGGGTGCGCGCGAGTCGCTGCAACTCAAGCCCGGGGCGCGAGTGTGGCTGGTCGTCAAGACCTACTCGTGCCACGTGCTGCAGTAATGCTGCACCGCCGATCCTTCGACAGTCCGGCCACCCGACCCGCACAATCAGATCGTCAGACACTCAACGATCCTCAGGCTTTTCAGGCCAGTATCCTGCACGCTTTCGAGAAGACAAGACAATGGCCATTACAACCAACACGGCAAACATGGCCACATAGACAAGAATGCCCTTGCCGGTTCTGGGCGTCCACATGAACAAGACCAATGCCAGAATGCCGCACGCGTACTTGACAACCCCAAGAAGGGCCCTCCGAGTTTTGTCGTCTATTGCCACGAAGTAATGTCCGGCGGCACCGTGTAAGTCCCTGTGTTATTCGTAGCGCAGGGCTTCGATGGGGTCGAGATTGGCAGCTTTCCACGCCGGATAAATTCCGAACACCAGGCCGATCATGATGGAAGCCAAGGTTGCGGTGAGCACCCACGACAACGACATGCTCGCGGGCAGGGAAGGAAACACCAGCGGGACAAGCGCCGTCAACGCGCCGCCAATGACGATCCCAAGGATGCCGCCTATCCCGGTGAGGGTGATGGCTTCCAGGGTGAACTGCAGCAGGACATCGCGGCGGCGGGCTCCGATGGCCTTGCGCACGCCGATCTCGCGCGTGCGCTCGGTCACCGACACCAGCATGATGTTCATCACGCCGACGCCGCCCACGATCAGCGCCACGCTCGACACCGCAAACATGAAGATAAAGATTCCCCCGGTAAGCTGGCTCCAGGTGTCGCTGAGCGCGTCCTGGCTGAAGACGGCGAAGTTGTCGGGCTGATCGGGGCTGAGGTGGCGGCGCCGCCGCAACAACGAGCGCATTTCGTCCATGGTGGTGTCCATGTCGGCGTGCGACGTGGACTTCACCGTGATCCAGTACTTCTTTTCCTCGGGATGCAGTTTGTGCAGGGTGGCGATGGGCATGCGCACAATGTTGTCTTCGGGATTGGAACCGTTGCCAAAGGCCGCTTTGCGCTTGGCCATCACCCCGATTATCTGGAACAGCTCGCCTTCGATGTTCACTTCCTTGCCGATCGGGTCCTGATCTTCGAAGAGCTTGTCGGCGGTGTCGCTGCCCAGGACGGCCACTTGGCTGCGATGTTCATTTTCGGTTTCCGTGAACCAGCGCCCGCGAACAATCTTCAAGTCGTCGGTTTGGATGGTGGCAGGCAGGTCGCCGTCGAGGATGGTGTTCTTGCTCCTGCGTCCCTCATATTTCACCGAGTAGGTCCCGGCTCCGAACTCCGGGATCATGATGCGCAGGCTGGAGGTGGCCGCCTTCACGTGGGGCAGGTCGCGCATGGCCAGTGCGTCATCGAGGGTCAACTCTTTGCGGGTCAGCATCTCGGTAGTCGGCCGGCCGAAGTTGAAGGGCGAAAAGTGGTAGGCGAAGATCTGGTCGGAGCCCATGTCCTTCAACATGCCCTCGACGTTGGAGTTCAATCCGCGCACCACCGACGAGATGACGATGACCATCATGACGCCGATCACGATGCCCAGCACGGTCAGGCCCGATCGCATCTTATTCTTGGCGATGGTCTGCAGCGCCATGCGCAGGATCTCTTTGTAATCGCTTCGCCGCATCTGCTTTACTAACCACTAACCACTAACCACTAACCACTAACCACTAACCACTGCTCTTCTACAGCTCGAACCGCAGGGCCGTAATCGGGTCCAGCTTGGCGGCCTTGCGCGCCGGATACACGCCGAAAAAAATTCCCACGCTGGCCGCAACCCCCAGACCGGCGAAGACGGCCCATAACTTGATGGCCGATGGCATGCCGATCGCCAGGGTTACCAGCTTGGCGATACCAACGCCGCCGGCCACGCCGATCAGTCCGCCGATCAGCGCCATGGTGATGGACTCGATCAGGAATTGCCGCAGCACGTCGCGCGGCCGCGCTCCCAAAGCTTTGCGAATGCCGATTTCCCGCGTGCGCTCGGTCACCGACACTAGCATGATGTTCATGATCACGATGCCGCCGACGATCAGCGAAATGGAGGCGATCACGATCATCACGATGAAAAATGTGCCGCTCAGGTCGGACCAAAGCGAAAGGAAACTGGCATTGGTCTCGACGGTGAAGCTGTCCTTCTCGCCAACCCGGTCGTGCCGTCGCGAGCGCAGAATCACCCGCGCCTGGTCGATGGCTTTCTCGAACGACGTCCCCACGTCGTCGGCTTTGGCCCAGATGTACACACTGTTGTGCGCGCCGTAGTTTTTGAGCCAAGTCGCGATGGGCATGATCACATAGTTGTCGCGACTCTGGCCCAGGGTCTTGCCTTCCTTCTTGCCCACGCCGACCACCCGGAACAATTTGCCATCCACACGAATTTCTTTGCCCAGCGGATCGGTGTCGCCCAGTAAGTTCTCGCGGATGTCCTGCCCGATGATGGCCACAGCCGAAGTTGTGCTCTCGTCCGCATTGTTCAGCATCCGCCCGGCCACCAGATCGAGGTCATAGATCTGTGCCATGGTGGGTGTCCAACCGCGAATCATGGTGTCGGTGCTGCTCTGCGTGCCGTAAACCACCTTGCCATTGAACTGACGGATGGAAGCGCCCACAATCTTGCAAGCATCGCAGCCCTCGGCGACCGCCTGGTACTGCTCCATGGTCACGTCTTTGCGCTTCTGCGATTCGATGAACTGGTCAACATCGGTGACCACGTTGGGCGTCTTGCCAATGATGAACACGTCGGTCCCGAGATTGAAGATTTTCTCCGCAACATATCCGTTGATGCCGTTGACGAACGTGACTACGGCAATCACGGCTGCCACTCCGATCACCACTCCCAGGAGGGTGAGCACGGAGCGCAGTTTGTTGGCCCAAAGCGACAGCAGGGCGACACGGATGGCTTCAGCGATATTCATGAGGCGGGCAATTGCAACTGTATCCCAAACAGCTACAGTTTTGTATCAGGGCACGGCTTCAGCGAGCAGAGGGTATTTTACGACAGGGCCGGGCACGTCCTTCTGTTCCAAGCCTCCCCCAGCCCGCCGGTCTAGTCAGGACACACCACCCCTTGACATCCACTTACCGATATTATAAATATGCATATGTCTGTATAATTATGCGATGTCGAAACTCTCCCGCCATACCGTCATTCGCGACCTGGTTGCCAGCCGCAAGGTGGCCAGCCAGGAAGAGCTGCGGCGCCTGCTCTACAAGGGCGGACACCGGGTGACGCAGGCGACGCTGTCGCGCGACATCCATGAATTGCGGCTGGTGAAGACCGCGGAGGGCTACAAGCTGCCCCAGGGCGAGGTGGCCGAGGCCTTTCTGCCGTCCATCGAGCGGCTGATTCACGAGTTTGTGTACGACGTAAAGACCGCGCAAAACCTGGTGGTGGTGAAGACCAGCGCCGGCAGCGCGCAGCCGGTATCGGCGGCCATCGACGCCGAGGAGTGGGATGAGGTCGTGGGGACCATCGGTGGCGATGACACCATTCTGGTCATCGCGCATGACGCCAGAGTCGCAGAGAAATTGGCCCGGCGTATTCGGGGATATTTCGCGTAAGCGTCGGTCTGTTTGGGAGCCTCGAAGTTAAACATGAGTGCCGCTCTACAACCCGCGGTGTTTGGCGCGACCGGTTACTCCGGCTTAGAGCTGGTGCGTTTGCTCGCGCATCACGCCGGAGTCAAAAAGCCGCTGCTCTTCCAGCGCAACGGCGACAGTGCTGGCGTCAGCGACTTGAGCGAAGTTTATCCGCAACTGGCGGGCAACGGCGGCTTTCCGTTCGAGGCGTTCTCGTGGCAGCGGATGAAAGATGCCGGGGTGGACGTCGTGTTCCTGGCGACGCCCCACGAATTCTCGCGGGAGTGGGTCCCGGAGGCAATTGGACGCGGCTTGCGCGTGATCGATCTGAGCGGGGCGTGGCGTTTGAAGCAATCGGCGAATCGTGAGGTGTACGGATTCAGCGATGCCAACGCACACGACGCATCGCTCCTCGATGAAGTTGCGGTGTACGGATTGCCCGAGTTGCACGCTGAGGCGATCAAAGACGCCGCCTTGCTGGCGAATCCGGGATGTTATCCCACGTCGGTCATTCTGGCGCTGGCGCCGTGGATTCGCGCCGGATACGTGGATGTCGAGCACGGCATCATCTGCGACTCGAAGTCCGGAGTTTCGGGGGCAGGGAAGACGCCGTCGGCGAAGACGCACTTCGTCGAAGTCGATGGCGACTTCAGCGCGTACAACGTTTTTGGACACCGGCACACCGGCGAGATGCTGGAGCAACTTGGACTCGAAGGTGGATCGCTGCAATTCACGCCGCATCTGCTGCCGATTCCGCGCGGCATTCTCTCCACCATCTACGTGAAGCTGGCGAAGCCGGTGCCGGCAGAAGAATTGGAGCAATGCCTGCGCGAGTTTTACGCGGGCAAGCCCTGGGTGCGCGTCTTCGGCGCGGCGCGCTTGCCGCAGATCAAGTTTTCGCGCCACACCAATTTCTGCGACATCGGATTTTCGCTGTCGCCCGACGGCAAGCGTGCGGTCGTGGTGTCGTGCCTCGACAACCTGTTGAAGGGCGCCGCCGGCCAGGCCGTGCAGAACATGAACCTGATGTTCGGCATCGACGAGAAAGAAGGGCTGCAATGAAGCTGGTAATCAAGATTGGCGGCGCGGCCCTTGACGACAAAGAGCTGGTCAAGAAATTTGCCAAGACGGTCCCCAGCCTCTGGCGTGAAGGTCACAAACTGGTGATCGTTCACGGCGGAGGAGGGGCGCTCAGCCGCACCCTGAAGCAGCTCGGTTGCGAAACTACCTTCGTTGATGGCTTGCGGGTCACCGATGCGCAGACGCGCGATGTGGCCGTGATGGTGCTGGCCGGGCAGCTCAACAAGCGGCTCGTGGCCTCGATTGGCGCCGCGGGACAGCCGTCGTTGGGACTTTGCGGCGGCGACTTGCAAATGTTTCGCGCCACCAAGAAACAGCAACCGGACCTCGGTTACGTCGGCGAAATCTGCTCGGTTGACGCGCAGTGGATCGAGCGACTGTGGAACGCCGGCATCGTCCCGGTGGTGTCGAGCCTGGCGCTGGGCATCGACGGCGAGTACTACAACATCAATGCCGATCACATGGCGTCGGCGTGCGCGGTGGCTTGCGGCGCGGATGCGCTGATCTATCTCACCGACGTTGCCGGCGTCAAAGATGCCGAAGGCGCGGTCATTCGCTGGCTCGACGTGAAAGCGATTGCGGCCATGGTGCAGCAAGCGACGGTCAGCGGCGGCATGTTGCCCAAACTGGAAGCTTGCATCAAGGCGCTGAAGCGGGGCGTGGCGCGCGTTCGCATCCTGCCCGCGGAACACGCCGAAGTGTTGCCCGGCTTCTTCAGCGATCCGATTGAATGCGGTACAGAAGTCATTGCGAGCAGCTAGCAACTAACGGCTAATTGCTCAGTGCTCAGTGCTAAGGGAGACACCACATGATTGCTACTTCAGTTCCCGCGGGCTTAGGCCCCCAGCCGCACACGCGGCGAAGCGTTTCCGGACGCGACCTGATCTCGATTCAGGATTTCACGCCGGAAGAACTTGCTTGCGTGCTGGAGCTGGCAGCGGCGATGAAAGCGCGCCCCGCGGACTATCGCGGCACTCTGGCCGGCAAGCAGATTGTCTTGTTCTTCGAGAAGCCTTCGCTGCGCACCCGCTTGACGTTTGAGGCCGGCATCAACAGCCTCGGCGGCGTGTCGTTCTTCGTCGATCAAACGCAGTCGCGGCTGGGCGCTCGCGAGAGTCTCAGCGACGTGGCCCACAACCTGGAGCGCTGGGTTGACGGCGTGGTGCTGCGGACGTTCGCCCACGACACCGTCACGACCATGGCAACGCACGCGTCGATCCCGGTGATCAACGCCCTGAGCGAACTGGAGCATCCGTGCCAGGCGCTGGCCGACATGCTGACATTGCAGGAACATTTCGGCGACCTGCGCAACGTGCATCTCGCCTATGTCGGCGACGGCAACAATGTGGCGCACTCGCTGATGCTGGCGGCAGCCAGCCTGGGCGCGACCATCTCGGTGGGAACGCCCCAAGGATACGAGCCGAGCGAGGCCGTGCTGAGCGCAGCGCAAGAGTTGGCGGCGGCCTCGGGTGGCGCAGTGCAGGTGGTCAACGATCCCGTTGAGGCGGTCGCTGGGGCCGACGCGGTGTACACCGACGTGTGGGCCAGCATGGGCCAGGAAGACGAAGCCGCGGAGCGGCGCGAGATATTTCTGCCCTTTCAGGTGGACCCGAAGCTGTTCTCTTATGCCGCGAAACATGCGCTGTTTATGCACTGCCTGCCAGCGCATCGCGGCGATGAAGTGGCGGCGGCGGTGATCGATTCGCCGCGTTCGGTGGTTTTCGATCAGGCGGAAAATCGCCTGCATGTTCAAAAAGCCATCATGGTTTTGTTGCTGGAAGGCGGCGTTCATCGCTTTCCGCCGAGGAGTTCCTATGCGTGAGAAAGTCGTACTGGCGTATTCCGGAGGCCTCGATACCTCCATCATCATTCCGTGGCTGAAGGAAAACTATGACTGCGATGTTATCGCCTACATTGCCGACGTCGGGCAAGGCGATGACCTGGACGCGGTGGTTGAGAAGGCGTACGCAACCGGCGCCAGCAAGGCGATCGTAGAAGATCTGCGTCACGAGTTCCTGACCGACTACGTTTTTCCCGCGATCCAGGCGGGCGCGGTGTATGAGCACAAGTATCTGCTGGGCACATCGCTGGCGCGACCGATCATTGCCAAGTATCAGGTCGCGGCCGCGGTGCGGGCAGGCGCGACCGCGGTAGCGCACGGCTGCACCGGCAAGGGCAACGATCAGGTGCGCTTCGAGCATGCGTACCAGGCGCTGGCGCGCGAGCTGAAGGTGATTGCTCCGTGGCGCGAGTGGACGCTGCAGTCGCGTGAGGACTGTCTGGATTACGCGGAGCAGCATGGCATCTCGGTGGCGCAGAGCCGCGAGAAAATCCACAGCCGCGATCGCAATTTGCTGCACGTCAGCCATGAAGGCGGCGAACTGGAAGATCCCAACAATCCGCCGCTGGCGACCACATGGACGTGGACGAAATCGCCGCAGGAGGCGGCCGATGAAGTTGAACAGGTGACCATCGAGTTCAACTACGGTGTGCCCTTTGCGGTGAATGGCGCCATTCTCGATCCGGTGGCGATTGTCGAAGTGCTGAACGAAATCGGCGCACGCAATGCGATTGGCCGCGTCGATCTGGTCGAGAACCGATTCGTGGGGATCAAGTCGCGCGGCTGCTATGAGACGCCCGGCGGGACGCTGCTGCTTACCGCGCACCGCGAGTTGGAGGCGTTGTGCCTGGACCGCGACCTGTCGCACTTCAAACAGCACATTGGTCTGAAGTACGCCGAGGTCGTGTACTTCGGCCTGTGGTTCACGCCCTTGCGCGAGTCGCTGCAAGCCTTCGTGGAAAGCACGCAGCGCGATGTCAATGGCAAGGTGACGCTGGAGCTCTACAAAGGCAACATCGAAGTCACCGGCCGCCAATCGCCGACCTCGCTGTACCGGCCCGATATTGCCAGCTTCACCATGGGCGCGGGCTACCAGCAGAAGGACGCCGAAGGTTTCATTCGCATCCTCGGATTGCCGGCGCGCTCGCGGGCGCTGGTGCAAGCGGAGAGCGTGAAATGAAAATGTGGGCTGGCCGTTTTGGCCAGGCGCAGAATCCCGACTTCGAGCAGTGGCAGCGTTCGTTTCCATTCGACCGCGCGCTGCTGCATTACGAGGTGGCAGCAAGCAAGGCCCATGCCGCCGCGCTGACAGCGGCGGGCGTTCTCAGCGAGCGTGAGCTTGCGATAACGCTGTCGGCCCTGGATCAGATCGGGCGTGAGGGCATGCCTCAGGATAACGATCCGGCGATCGAGGATGTGCACCACTTCGTCGAGAAGCGGCTGGTGGAGTTGGCCGGCGAGGTGGGTTACAAGTTGCACACCGGCCGCAGCCGCAACGAGCAGATTGCGACCGACCTGAGGCTGTATGTGCGCGAGCAGATCGACGCCATCTCGCAAACGCTGGTGGAATTCCTGGGCGAATTCGTGAAGCAGGCCGAGGATGCCGGCGAGAACGCGATGCCGGCTTACACGCATCTGCAGCGGGCGGAGCCGGTGCTGGTGGCGCATTGGCTGCTGGCCTATGTCGAGATGTTCCTGCGCGATCTGGACCGGCTGGCCGATTGCCGCAAGCGGCTGAACGAATGTCCGCTGGGCTCGGGAGCGGTGGCAGGAACGATCTTGCCGCTCGATCGCGAGGCGATGGCGAACGCGTTGCACTTCGACTCGCCCACGTCCAACAGCATCGACGCGACCAGCGACCGCGACTTTGCGATTGAATTTATTCAGGCGCTGTCGTTCGTGGCGTTGCATCTGAGCCGGTGGGCCGAGGAGTTGGTGCTGTACTCGACCACCGAGTTTGGCTTCGTGAAGTTGCCGGAGCAGTTTTCGACGGGCAGCAGCGCCATGCCGCAGAAGAAGAACCCCGACGCGCTGGAACTGATTCGCGGCAAGGCGGGAAGAGTTTTTGCCAACGCGACCGAGTTGTGGATCGCGGTCAAAGGGCTGCCCCTGGCCTACAACAAAGACATGCAGGAGACGCAGCAGCCGGTCTTCGCCGCGGCTGAGCAAGTGTCGGGCATGTTGCGCGTGGCGACGGGATTTCTGGCGACCGTTTCGTTCGACATTGAACGGATGCAGCAGGCGGCCAGTGGCGGATTCATGAATGCTCTGGCGCTCGCGGCGCTTCTGGTGCGGCGGGGAGTTCCATTTCGTCAGGCGCACGAGCAGGTGGGGCAAGCGGTTCGCCTCGGCCTCGAGAAAAAGTGCGAGTTGGAGCAACTGTCGAAGCAAGACTACGCGCAGTGTGGCATCGCAGCCGATGCCGAACTCTACCGCGGGTTGTCGCTGGAGGAAGTCCTGGCCATACACGATGTGCCGGGCGGGACCGCGCCGTTGCGAGTTCGGGCGGCACTGGCTGCGATCAAAGAGAAACTATCCATCTACGCAGGAGTCGCCCATGCAAGCACGTAGCGCCACCCTTCCCGACGCCATCGGCATCGAGCAAATGATTCAAGTCCACGTGGCCGACGGAACCCTGCTGCCGCGCTCGCTGGCTGAGATCTGCGAGAACATTCGCGACTTCGTTGTGGTTGAGCACGATGGTGAAGTCATCGGCTGCGGCGCGCTGCATTTGTATGGAATGCACCTGGCGGAAATTCGCTCGATCACGGTGACCACCAGGGCCAAGGGCCGCGGCGCGGGCCGCGTGCTGGTTGACGCGCTGTTGCTGGAGGCGAAGCGGCAGAGCGTGACCTGCATCTGCCTGTTCACGCGCATCCCCGACTTCTTCGGCCAAATGGGTTTCGTGGTTGTGGAGAAGGAAGCGCTGCCCGACAAGATGCACAAAGATTGCCTGAAGTGTCCGCGCCTCCATGCCTGCGATGAAACCGCGATGTATCTCGGCGTCCTGCCGAAACACGCGCCCGGCGCCATGTCGGCGCGATCGGCCCCGGAGTTCGTGCAGATTGCACAGTGGCAAAGCTAGGGCGAGTCCAACGGTCCCGCAGACGCCCTCAGCCCACCTTGCGGTCGCCCCCGGGGCCGGTTCCGACTTCGCGACTACGTGCCCCCGCCGATCCCTCGCCCTTGCCGGCGGCCGCAACGTGCGCGCTCGGCCTTTTTCACGAAGATCATCTTGCCGTCGCCTTGTGCCCTGCTCCCAATGCTCACCGCTCCTCTTTCGCCCTGCGATAATCCAACCTGCGCCGCCACCGTCGCGCGCGGGCGCAATCCTGGCTGGCGTAGAATACGAACATTCGGCAGCATTCGGTCCGCTAGGCGAGGATGGCGGCCGTGACCCCTGGAGGTATCCAGCCTTTGAGCAAATTTCCGCAGACCCTGGGCGAGCTTCGCAGCAGCTCGCAGTTTTCCGAGCAACGGGTGCGCAACCGCCGCGTCAAGGACGAAATGCGCGACAACCTCATTGCGCGCTTGCGCACCAGCGGGCCCATCTTCCCCGGCATCGTCGGCTACGACGATACGGTGGTGCCGCAGATCGTCAACGCGGTGCTGTCGCGCCATAATTTCATTCTTCTGGGATTGCGCGGACAGGCCAAAAGTCGCATCCTGCGCGCCCTTGCGGAGCTGCTCGATCCGCTTGTACCGTATCTGAGCGGCTGCGAAATCCACGACAATCCTTACGCGCCGATTTGTCGCCGCTGCCGCGAATTGCTGGCCAACAATCCCGACGACGCGCCCATTTCTTACCTGGCGGCCGACGATCGCTACGTAGAAAAGCTGGCGACCCCCGACGTCACGATCGCCGACCTGATCGGCGACATCGATCCCATCAAGGCGGCCAAGGGCGGCCACGAGCTGGGCAGCGAGTACACCGTTCACTACGGACTGTTGCCGCGCGCCAACCGCGGCATCTTCGCCATCAATGAGCTGCCTGACCTTGCGGGCAAGATCCAGGTTGGCCTGTTCAACATCATGCAGGAAGGCGATGTACAAATTAAGGGCTACCCGGTACGCATGCCGCTCGACGTGGCCCTGGTCTTCAGCGCCAACCCGGAGGATTACACCGCGCGCGGCAAAATCATTACGCCGCTGAAGGACCGCATCGGCTCTGAGATTCGGACCCATTATCCCGCAACCATCGAAGAGGGAATTGCCATCACTGCGCAAGAAGCGTGGACGGCGCGCAACGGCCTGCAACTCCACGTCCCCGAATTCGTGAGCCAGGTGATCGAGCAGATTGCGTTCATCGCGCGCGAAGACAAGCGCATCGACAAGCGTTCCGGGGTGAGCCAGCGGCTGCCCATCAGCGCCACAGAAAATGTGATCTCCAATGCCGAGCGGCGCGCGATTCGTTCGGGCGAGAAGCTGGTGGTACCACGCATCGGCGACATCTATGCCGCACTGCCGGCGATGACTGGCAAGCTCGAACTGGAATACGAAGGCGAACTCAAGGGCGCCGACAATGTGGTGCGCGAGATCATTCGCGCCGCGGTCGCCCGCACCTACGACAAATATTTCCACGGCAATAGCAACATGAACCAGGTGGTGCAGTGGTTCGATCTGGGCGGCGAGATTCAGATGCGCGACTCGGCCAGCGCGCAGGAGATGCTGCACAAACTGCGCGGCATCCAGGGACTGCTGGACAAGTTGAGCGGCCTTGGCTTGAGCGGAAAAGAGCCGTCGGAGGTGCTGGTCTCGGGCGCGGAGTTCATCCTCGAAGGGCTGTACGCGCTCAAGAAAATTGGGCGCAGCGAAGAGCGCATGTTTACCGCGGGCGAGAAGCAGCCGCCGCGCGAGAAGCCACGCGTCCGCGAGGAAGACGACGAGGAGCGGGAATTTCGCCGCCAGAGAAGGCCGTTCAACTAGAAGCAACTAGCAGCTAGCAACTAGCAATTAGTGCTTAGAGGTTAGCGGCTAAGGGTTAGTGGCTGGAAGACTGGGTCGGTTCAGGTCGTCGGTGGTTTGCTAGTTGCTAATTGCTAATTGCTAATTGCTAGTTGCTTCTTCATGAAATTCATCAAGTACAAAAAATACGTTCCCGAGCCCGCCTCCGAGATGAGCATGGAGGACCTGCTCGGCGCGCTCTCCGACTACCTGCTGCAGAGCGGATTCCAGCAGCAGTACATGGGCTTCTACGACCTCAAGGACGCGGAGCAGACGCTCGACGACCTGCGCCAGGCCATCGCCGAGGCGCTGCTCAACAGCGACATGCTCGACCAGCAAATGCGCGAGCAGATCGAGAACATGAGTCCCGAGCAGATGGAAGATCTGATCGAGCAACTCATCGAGCGCATGGAGCAGGAAAACTACATCAACGTCGATCCGCCCCACGATCCCTCGCGCAGCTCGACCGCCGGTGGACAAGTCGGCGACGCGCAATCGCAGGCGCGCTTCGAGATCACCGACAAGGGGCTCGACTTCCTCGGCTTTCGCGCACTGCGCGATTTGCTGGGCTCGCTCGGCAAGTCGAACTTCGGCCGCCACGACACGCGCGACCAAGCCACCGGCATCGAGGCCAGCGGCGCATCCAAGACTTACGAATTCGGCGACACGCTGAACCTCGACATCACTGCCACGCTGTCGAACGCGATCCAGCGCGAAGGCCTGCACCTGCCGCTGAACATCGAGTACCGCGATCTCCAGGTGCATCAGTGCGAGTACCAATCGTCATGCGCGACCGTGCTCCTGCTCGACTGCTCGCACTCCATGATCCTGTACGGCGAGGACCGCTTCACGCCGGCGAAAAAAGTGGCGATGGCGCTGTCGCATCTCATCCGCACGCAGTACCCCGGCGATTCGCTCTCGCTGGTGCTCTTCCACGACTCGGCGGAGGAGTTGCCGCTGTCGCAGTTGGCGCGCGTCAAGGTCGGGCCGTATTACACCAACACGCGCGAAGGCCTGCGCATGGCGCAACGCATCCTGCAACGCCAGCGCAAAGACATGAAGCAGATCGTAATGATCACCGACGGCAAGCCGTCGGCGCTGACCCTGGAAGATGGCCGCATCTACAAGAACGCGTTTGGACTCGATCCGCTGGTGGTCAGCGAGACCCTGAAGGAGGTTTCCAAGTGCAAGCGCGCTGGAATCCTGATCAATACCTTCATGCTCGCCTCTGACTACGGCCTCATCCAGTTTGTCCAGAAGGTCACCGAGATGTGCCGCGGCAAAGCCTACTTCACCACGCCCTACACCCTGGGCCAGTATCTGCTAATGGACTACATGTCGCGCAAGACCAAGACTGTGCACTGAAAAGCAGGGGCCAGAGGTCAGTGGTTAGTGAATAGTGGTTAGTGGATAGCGGTCAGCACTCAGCGATCTTGTTAGCTTGTCATCCCGACCAAGGACTTCAGTCCGAGCAGAGGGGACCCGCTTCTGATTGTCTCCTGAGTGAGTGAGCCTACCGAAGAGGGAGCCGCGGTACGTGGCCCTTTTGTCTCTACAACCCTCACGGTTAGGCGCCGGGCTTTGGCTCTTGCGGCGGCGGCGCTGTCTCCTCCGCCTTCTTCACCGCGGCTTCCGCGGCTTGGAAGCCAATCTTGGAATGGGTCCCGTCGCAGAAGGGTTTGTTCACCGATCCGCCGCAGCGGCACAAAGAAAACGCTGTCTTGCCGGTCAAGTCGTAGGCATTGCCGTCGGCATCGACCAATTCGATCGCGCCCTCGGGCGCCTCCACGCGGAACGGTCCATTTCTACGGACCGTAATTTTCACTTGTGCCATCTGTACTTCCTCCATTCGTGCGCGGCGCAGTGCGCCATCTCCGATTGTAACGGAGTTGGAAGGATTCCAAACGATGGCCGCTGTTAGCAGTTAGCAATTAGCAATTAGCCACCCCACAAAGCGCAATCGTTTTGTATCAGGGGACGGCTTAAGCGGTGCCGCAAATGGTCCGTTACGACTGGGTTTCAGAGACTGTGTCGCAACCCATATTGGTTCGCGGCAGTGGAAGGAATCACACAAAATTCAGCCCCGAATGGGGCGAAAGAGCTTAGCCCAGCGCTTCAGCGCTGGGTGGAGTGGGCAATAGAACCGAGTCCCGTAGGGACGGCAGAGGTTAAGGCACAGTCTCTTTGGCCCCTGAGGTACCTCGCTTTGGGCCGCCCCGCTTTTATGAGATGGCTTCCAGCAGGTCCCTCGCTACGCTCGTGATGACAAGTCTGCTGACCATTCATGAACCCCGAGTCTGAGCCCATCCCTGGAATTCCCGATTCGGGCCTTTTTTCGAGAGTAGTACGGCTACTGTCGCGTTTGGCCGTGCACTTCTTACATGTCAATAGGGAAAACCACAACAGTCGCTCGTAATCGTATGAATCGACTAATGATATAAAGTTCCGGTAGTGGGTCAGTTTGATTTCCACAGGCATGGCATCCACTCTCGATTCGTGGCATGATTGAATCGTGCCCAAGGAAAAAGCGCGTGATTTCTTCGCAAATGCCCGCCGCGTGGTCGAACACGCGAT
>JBEKPR010000052.1:0-17461 GCA_049520555.1 Candidatus Korobacteraceae bacterium | reverse complement strand
AGGGTGTACAGCGATAAGGCTTGCGCTCCGTCGGCGGGTTGCGATCCAGAGGCCCCCAGCGCGAAGTACCCGTCCACATCGATAATCAGGTCGGTGTTGTCGGTCACGTACACGCTGATGGCTCCGCCCGTTCCCGAGGGCACGATGGCGGCATTGGCCGTGGCCACACCCGTCGTAGCGTTTAAGGTGGAAACCGTCGGCTGCGGCTGTCCCGTCGGCCACACCGTCAGATAACCCAGGGTGGGTCTCGGCACGGCGGTGAAATTCAGCGAATACCCTTGCGCACTTTCCGGAATGTTGCAGGAACTGGAGAGCACGGGGAAGTCGCGTTCCGTCCTACCCTGCAGCATCGGTCCCCCCAAGGACCCGTTGGGCCAGCGCGTGTCCGCCACCCGGCACGGGGTGAGCGGAAAAAATGCCAGCGTCGCGCTCGTCGCCGGCACAAAATAGCCGTCGATATCCAGCACCACGTCCGTGGTATCGGTGGCGAACACGCTGATGGCTTCGTTGTCGCCCGCCGGCACGATGGCCGCGTTCGCCTTCACCCGCCCATTGGGAGAATTCAACGTGGACAGCACCGGCCGCGGTTGCCCCGTCGGCCATACCGTCAGATATCCCAAGGTGGGATGAGGAACCACCGTGACGTTCAGCGAATACGCCGCCGCCGTTGTGGGAATGCTGCAAACGCCGTTGGGGAGCGCGAAGTCGCGCTGGGTCTGGCCTTGAATTTCCGGACCGCCGAACGGACCGACGGGCCAGCGCGTATCCACCACCCGGCAGGGCGTTACGGCAACGAACTGCAGCGGCACCTGCGCAGAAGCGGCCAGACAAATCGCTAAGCAGGCGAACCCAACAACCGATAACCAGACGTGGCGCATGGAGGGCATGGAGTTTCTCCTAAGAAAGGCGAATGGACCGAAGAATGGTGGGTTGACGGTCGTGGAAGTTTCGGACCAAAAATCATTGTGTCCGTTCATCCGCCGGGTTGCCAGCAATTTCATTGTGAAACTGCTTTTTCAATTCCTAAAACGGGAGGGGACATGTTTGCCGACGGGGAGAAGATGCCTGCGGGCTGCTTTATTGCAACTCAGCGCATGGCACTGGTGTGTGCCCGAAGCAAGACGGAATCAGTTCCCAGTCAAAACCAAATTAGCGTTCGCGTCCATCATCTTCGTTCGTAGCTTTCACTCGCTAACATCACGCCCAACCTGTGCCCGGCGGCGGCTTCTTCCTTGGACAATGGATTTTTGTTTTCCGTGCACATCTTTTTCCTGCACATCAAGGAGACACGAGCACCCATCTATCACCAAATCTCGTGACCTCAGTCACCGACTTTCTTGACCAAATAGGGAGAGGATGAGTAAGCGGGTGAATAGGCGTCTTCCCGGCTTCATGGAGGTGCATTTTGACTACCCAAGTTAAACTCTCCCGCATAGCAATTGGCAAAATCCTACTGGCAACCGACTTTTCTCCCGAGTCGCAGAATGCTCTTCGGTGCGCCATCTCCCTGGCGAAACGTTACGAGTCGAAGCTTTACCTCGCCCACGCGATCTCCGGAGCAGCTTCGCTTCCGACCGCAGACGTGTGGCCCGCATTGCCTGACCTGGAGCAACCCAACGCGGAAAAGAACATGGCCCAACTGGAGCAGAACAAAGAGTTGCAATCTCTTCCTCACGAAGTCGTGATGCAGGCCGGTGAGACCTGGGACGTGCTCTCGCGGCTGGTGTCAGACCAGAACATCGATCTCATTGTCATGGGTACCCATGGAAGCGGAGGGATCGACAAACTGATGTTGGGCTCGACGGCTGAGAAAGTAGTGCGCCACGCGACCTGTCCCGTGCTCACCGTTGGACCCTGTGTCCGGGTGCTGTCCCTGGACCGGTTCCGCAACATTCTTTATGCCACCGATTTTTCCAGCGGGTCTCTGCGGGCCCTGAACTATGCGCTGTCGCTGGCCGAAGAAGATCGGGCTGAATTGACCATGCTGCATATCATCGAAAACAACGCCGTGTCCGACGCAGAATTAATCGAGTGGAAGCGCCGGGATGGTGACCGCTTGCGTCACCTGGTCCCGCCTGACCTCGATCTGCCGTCCCAGCCCGAGATGGAAGTTGAAGTTGGGGACCCAGCGCAGGAAGTTGTACGGCTGGCGGACGCGCGCAACGCCGACCTTATCATCATGGGTTCGCACCCCAGCGGCGCGGTTGCAACCCACATACCGTGGACGACGCTGCATCACGTGTTGCAGCACGCACATTGTCCCGTGCTGACGGTCCGCGCGGCCTAGCTGGACGAGCCAACGTTGCCAACGGGTCACCAGAGGAGTCAAAGGTCGCCCATTGTGATCATCGGTTTGGGAGTCGATCTTGTCGAAAACCGCCGGGTCACGCAGGAACTGGCGCGGGGCGATTGGCAGCCGGAGAATGGAGTCTTCACCGGCGCAGAGATCGAGCGCTGTAGCACCGGCAAGCATCCGGCGCTGCGCTATGCGGCTTGCTTTGCCGCTAAAGAAGCAACCCTGAAAGCGCTGGGGGTTGGAGTCAGCGATTGGGCAACATTTCGCGAAGTGGAGATAGGCCGGGACAACAACGGCGAGTATGTAGTCGTTCTGCATGATCGCTTGAAGTCGGAAGCGGAACACTTGGGTGTACGGCACATCAAAGTTTCAATTGCCGCCGCTGCAAAACAAACTGGCGCGATGGTCATTCTGGAGTCTTGAGCGGCCATAGGCGCGATGATCGGAGAGGATCGGAGATGCCTATGAGTAACTCGGCGGTCTGCGAAGAACTGACCGCGAAATCGTATGCGGAACTTACCGCCAACTTCGACTGGTCCATCGCGGAGCGGGAGTTAGGCTACCAGCCCGGCCAGGCCATCAACATTGGCTGGATGTGCAGCGACCGCATCTGCCACCTGGGAATGGCAGACAAGGTGGCCCTCTACTGGGAAGATTTCCAGGGCAATCATCAGCAGTTCACCTTCGATGACCTGCGGGTTTTGTCGAACACCGTGGCGCAGTTTGTCTGCGCTCTGGGCATCCAGCCCGGCGAACGCGTCTGCCTGTTCATGGACCGGGTGCCCGAGTTGTACATCGGATTTCTTGGCATCCTGAAAACGGGTGCAGTTGCGCAGCCGCTATTCTCGGCTTTCGGCGATGAGTCGCTGCTCGTCCGGCTGCAAAACGCGAACACCTCGGCCATCGTTACGCAAAAGAAACACCTCCACAAAGTGCGCAAGATTCGCGAGCAGCTTCCGAACTTGCGGCACATCATCGTGGTGGATGCAGGCGACTCTGCGCTGCAAGCTCGCGAAGTGTCGTTCGACATGAAGCGGGCGCCGCGGGTCGAAGAGTTCGCGGTTTATCCGACGGTGGCCGAGTCGCCCTCGGTCCTGCATTACACCTCCGGCACCACTGGGCAGCCCAAAGGCGCGCAGCACGTGCACTACTCCATCATTTCGCAGTACCTCACTTCGAAATGGGTTTTGGATCTGCAGCCCGATGACATCTATTGGTGCAACGCCGATCCGGGCTGGGTCACCGGCACGTCGTACGGCATCATCGGCCCGTGGTCGAACGGCACGACGCAGGTGGTGCTCGATTCCGGCTTCAACGCAGAACGATGGTACGAGTTCATCGAGAAGCACCGGGTCACGGTTTGGTATTCGGCGCCTACGGCGATCCGCTTGCTGATGAAGGAAGGCACCGAGGTCGTGCGCCGGCATGACTTGTCGAGCCTGCGGTATCTGGCGAGTGTGGGAGAGCCGCTCAATGCCGAAGCGGTCATCTGGTCAGAGCAGGCCTTCGGCAAGCCCTTCCACGACACTTTCTGGCAGACCGAGACCGGCTGCATCGTGATCACCAATTTCCCCGGGATGCCGATCAAACCCGGTTCCATGGGGAGACCATTCCCGGGAATCACCGCGGCGGTGCTGAATACCAAGACGTACGAACCCATCACCGAGCCGGGGATTGCGGGATTGATCGCGCTGCGTCCCGGCTGGCCGTCGCAGGTCCGCGGCTACTGGAACAACGAGGCCGGGTTCAAGGCGAAGTTCAAGAACGGCTGGTATCTGTGCGGGGACCGCGCCTCCATCGACGCCGATGGCTACTACTGGTTCATGGGCCGCGACGATGACGTGATCAACACCGGCGGACATCTCGTCGGACCCTTCGAGATCGAGTCGGCGCTGCTGGAACATCCCGCGGTGTACGAGTCGGCCGCGGTCGCCAAGCCCGACCCAGTCAATATGGAAGTGGTGAAAGCATTCGTAACTCTGAAACGGGGCTATGAACCAAGCGACGATCTGGAACTGGAAATCATGAACCACATTCGCAAGCGACTGTCGCCGCTGGCCATGCCGCAGGCGATTGAGTTTGTTGACTCTCTGCCGAAAACGCGCAGCGGCAAGATCGTGCGTCGCGTTCTGCGCTGCAAGGAGTTCAACGAACCGGTGGGGGACCTCTCCACCATCATGGATGACTAAGCCAACAACCAAGGAAGCAGGACACAACAACCATGGATGAAATCACTAAATTAGTTCGCGATTACGTGATCCGGGAGTATCTAGAAGAAGGCGACGAGCGCGAAATCACCGAGACCACTCCGCTGATTTCAGGCGGGATTGTGGATTCGTTCTCGATGGTGTCGCTCAAGCGCTTCCTGGAAAAAAAGTGCAACATCCAGATTCCCGACGCCTGCGCAACGCCTGACGCCTTCGACACCGTGCAGAAAATTGTTGCGCTGGTACACAAGTTTCAGAAAGCGCAACCCGTCGCTGTGTGAAGACGCGGTTACACCGGACAAACATGTCCGCAACCGAAGTTGCTTGCGTCTGCGGCGCCGGACGGGGCGCCTTGGCCGCCGGCACAGCACTCATTCTTGTAATCACCGAGGAACGTTATGGCCTTCATTGATGCATTTCGCAATCGTTACCAAGCCGAGATCGAGACGATCAAAGCCGCCGGCCTCTTCAAGGAAGAGCGCTACATCCATTCACCGCAGTGGTCGGAGATTGAAGTCGAGTTTCCGGCCGGCTCGAAAATCAAGAAGTGCATAAACATTTGCGCGAACAACTATCTGGGACTATCCAGCCATCCCGAGGTGATCGCAGCGGCGCACGCCGGATTGGACAGCCGCGGCTATGGCATGTCCTCGGTGCGCTTTATCTGCGGCACGCAGGACATTCATCGCGAACTCGAGAACCGGCTCACGGAATTTCTCGGGACCGAAGATACACTTCTCTTCCCTTCCTGCATGGACGCGAACGCCGGCTTCTTCGAAGCTTGCTTGAACGAGCAGGACGTGATGATCGCCGACCGGCTGGTGCATGCCTCCATCGTGGATGGAATGCGCCTGTGCAAAGCGATGCAGGACACGTTCAAGCATTCCGACATGGGCCATCTGGAGGAGAAGCTGCAAGAGCACATGGACAAGCGCTCGCGCATGATCATCACCGACGGCGTCTTCTCCATGGACGGCGACATGGCCAAGCTCGATGAAATCGTCGAGCTCGCCGAAAAGTATGACGCCATGGTGTTCCTCGACGACTCGCACGCCAGCGGTTTCATCGGCCGCACCGGACGCGGGACGCACGAGCATTGCGGCGTCTTGGGGAAGATTGACGTGATCACGACCACGCTGGGCAAGGCGCTGGGCGGCGCTTCCGGCGGTTGCGTCAGCGGGCGGCGCGAATTGGTGGAGATGTGCCGCCAGCGGGCGCGTCCATTTCTCTTCTCCAACTCCGTGGCGCCGGTCATTGTCGCGGGTGCGCTGAAGGTGCTGGAACTGATCACCGCGACTACCGAGCGCCGCGACAAGCTGGAATGGAATGCCCAGTACTGGCGCGGACTGCTGAAGGATGCCGGGTTCGACATCAAGGAAGGGGAGAGCCCGATCGTGCCGGTGATGCTCTACGAGGCCAAACTGGCGCAGGACTTCGCGCGCGACCTGTTCGCCGAAGGCGTGTATGCGATCGGCTTCTTCTTCCCGGTCGTGGCCAAGGGACAGGCCCGGATTCGCACGCAGCTGTCTGCCGCGCACGAGAAACATCACCTGGATTTTGCCATCGAGGCCTTCAAGAAGGTCGGCGAGAAGCACGGAGTGTTGGGACTCGGGAAGAAGGAATTGCTCGCCCGGGCCGGCGCATGACACCGGTTGGTGCGGGGCGAGGATTCGAGAACTGTTAACTGTAACGCAGCGCTGGGCGGCCGTACGCAGACTGGCACATGCGGCCGTCCAGCGACCGCCCATTCACACCAGAACCGCTTCCGGGGCGCAACGGCGCTCATGATGGGGAGGTCGCCATGCTTTGCGAAGAACTCGAACTGCTTGAGGGACAATTCGACGAAATTGTGACCGCGCTGGAGGACCCAACCTTATCCGACGAGGAACGAAGGGCCCTGGAAAAGTCCTATGCGGAGTTGAGCCACATCATTAAGGAGCATCAGAAGGCCGGCCACAAAGGTAGTCCCTGTTTTGAAGAATGATTATTCCGGACTCCACGACGCAGTTCCTTCCGAAACTGACCGACGCCGCGATCGCGGACAGTCCGCGCGGCAGCCAGATTGGACGCGAACCGGGAACTACTTACCGTAGGCGTGTAATGCCGTATTCTTTAGGGCCACGCATCAGCAGCCGCTTTCGCCACGTTCGTGCGCCAAAGCTGGCACTCTTACCTCATTGACACCCGGCAGCGTGGCTATACACTCGACACAATCAACCAAGGCAACCTCCATCCCTTGTCCTTTGGCCGGACTGAATAGGCGCCGCAATCTTTTGCCGGGTAGATGTCTTCTGCTTATCAGTCAAATAGGACATGCCCGCTGGAGGCTGGTGAGGAAAGCGCCTATGCTTCGTCGATCGCTTGTAACTACCAACGACCTGACCTTCACGGTCGCGCGCCTGGTACTGGGAGTGACATTTTTCATCCACGGCGCGCAGAAGATGCTGGGCTGGTTCGGGGGGTTCGGCTTCCACGCCACTACGGACTCTTTTCTCCAGTGGGGCATTCCGGCGCCCCTGGCATTCCTTGCCATCTGTGCCGAGTTCTTCGGCGGCTTGGCGCTGATTGTCGGCCTGCTCACCCGCTTCGCGGCGTTCGGAATCACGGTGAACATGGTGGTCGCTATCAGCCAGGTGCACAGCGAGAATGGCTTTTTCATGAATTGGTCGGGTACGCAGAGCGGCGAAGGTTTTGAATACCATCTGCTGGCGATCGCTCTGGCCCTCGTGGTGTTAATCAAAGGAGCGGGCGCATTTTCCATCGACGAAGCCATCGGTTGGCGCTCCCGAAAACTGGCCAAACCGCGGCCTTTTTTCCGACCCGAAACTGTGCCCGGCCCGATAGCCAAAGCCTCGTCACGCAAGGTGACGCCAGCCTCGGCAGGCCGGACAGCGCAAGCCTCGCCCGAAGCGCCTTAGGCCAGTTTGTACGTGCTGAGCGGGGCGCTCACTTCCCCACCTGCTTAAGCACAACCATGTTCCGTTCGTCCGCGGCGATAGTCCGATAGAACTTCTTGAGTTCCTCGGCCTGGCTAACGGGCACGGTCAGTTCCTTGATCTCGAACGTGCGAGTATAGCGAATGACATTGCCATTGACGGCTGTCTTGGAGTGGTAACTGGCGAAGCTATAGTCCGCGTCGGTGGGCAGGGGTAATTCATCCACTTGGTAGCCCTGGGGAATGGTGATATCGAAGATGTCAGCGTCGCGCGCCAGTCCCTCAAACTCAACCGGATACTGGCGCTTTTCTTTGGTTTCCATGAGCCCGCTGCCTTTGACTCCGAGCACGCGCGCCCGCACCAGCAGCAGGTCGCCGGCATTCTTGGCATAGTTGGCGGCTTCGAAGGAATAGTCAAATCCGAAGGGCTGGTCCGTAAGCTGCAGGTTGAACACCTTGGCGTCGGTGATTTGAAAGTTGGGGAGAGAGCCGGCCAGCAAGGTTTCGATGGGCTTGATCTTGTCGCTCTCTTTGATGGCGTTGCGCAGGGCCCACCTCTGCGACCCGGCCCGATCCCCCGTGCGTACTTCTTTGACCTCGCCCTTCAAAGTGCCCCTCGCATCCAGCGTCATAACGGCGGTGCGCTCAACGCTGTTCATCTTCGAGGGCTGCCTGGGCAGTTCGATCAACTCGCCGCCATTGGGCGCAACCAGCAAGCCGTAGTCGGACTGCAGGTGTCCGGCGATCTGGCCGAAGGGAGTGATCTCGTTGGTCGGATCAAAGAACAGCAGCGTGCCCAGCTTCGGATCGTGGCGGGTGGCGACCAGCGACGGGTCGTTCAGGCCTTCTGGCAGCTTGATGGCCAGAATCACGTGGTTGAAAGCACTCATCTGCGCCGGAGTTTCCGCGGTGACCGAACCGCGCCTGGCGTTCAGTACAACATAATAGGAATCCACGCCAATCTCGTGCAGCATGGCAGCCATCAGAGTGGCTTTGTCTTTGCAGTCGCCGTAGCGATGAGCGAAGACCTGGGAGGCGGGATGCGGCTGAAAGCCCCCAATGCCCAACTCGATTCCCACATAGCGAATGTCGTGTTGCAGGAATTGCGCAATCGCTCTCATCTTGTCCAGTGGCGTCGGCAACGAAGCCGTAAGCGCGCTTACCTTCTGCTTCATCTCCGGAGATGCATCTACCCGGCCATTGGTCAGTTTGAGATACCAGTCACCCATCTGCTGCCAGTTGGAGAATGCACTGGCTGCAGACCCGCCCGGAGGAAAGAAAAAAATCACCATCCTCCCTTCGATCCCGGCCAGCGGGGGCATGTCTTCTTCCTCCCGCACCCCTTTCACATCGCTCACTGCCCATTGCCACTCATTGCTGCCGCCCGGCGTCGCCTTGGCCTCAGGATAGTTGAGCCACAACGCCCGGTACTCCCAGCCCGGAGGCAGTTGCAAGGTATAGTGACTTTCGCGCGTGGGGCTCTCACCTTGAATGTGCCAGATGTTCTGCAACACCACCGGCTGCTCTTCGATCTGGTACTCGTAGCCAATGATGTTGCCAGGATCGGGCGCCGGTATGCGCAGCACCTTGGCCTTAATATCCGATATCAGTTCGCTACCCTCGATCTTAGGTAGTGACACTTCCAGGGCATCCTTGTCTTTCACCTCGTAGTCTTTGCCCTGCGCGGGGATGCACCAGCCGCGGATGCTGGTTATCTTTTCGTGGGAATCGAAAATGGCGACCACGGTGCCGTGTTCGCGGCCTCCCGGCCGCAGAATCTTGTAGGCCTCGCGTACCGAAATCTTGATCTTGTCGACGCTCTGCACGCTGACGGTTTTTTCCGCATACATAAGGATGGCGTCAGTCTTCTCATCATGCGCAGGTTCGGATGCATTGACCAAGGCGTGCATCCAGCCCGGGGCGTCGCCGAACGCCGCCGCCGGTTGACCCATCATTAAGCCTGCCAGCACACCCAGCAGGACCAGTCCCGGCCCATTAGTTGCTCGCGGTCGCCGTACCCGGCTGCAAAACAATCTGCTGATCATCGCCCGTCCTCACAGTCTGGTAAAAGTCTCGCAACGCCGAGTAGTACTTGGCATCCATCAGAAGCACACCAATGCTCAGAGTTCGCGTAATGTGCAGCTTGCCCTTGTCATCCTCCAGCTTCAGATTGTAGGCAATCGCTTGGTTGCCTTGTTTGTCGGGTGCCGGCAGGCTGGCCATCTTCCATCCCGCGGGTAGTTCGACGGTTATGTCGTCAATTCTCTGAAAGGGAAACTCAAAATAAATCGGATGCGTACGATCGCCATGTTCGAAGACGTGCTTCTCCTGCCCGCCAAACAGCGCGGCCGGAAACATCACGCGGCGTCCGGCGCTGGATACCCATCCGGGGACCTTGAGGTTGAATTCCGCCACCAGGTCCGAAGCCGAATCGTCCCAAGCGGGATGGTTGGTCAACTCCACGTTGCTGCCCGTGGGAATGTACTCCTCCACCTGGTCCTCGAGAAACTTCTTGCGTTCGGCTGCGTCTTCGTTATGCTCGTCGTCCCGGCGCACCATGGCCTCCAGGCCGGTGTACTTGAGGGTCAGCTTGCCTTCCAGATCTCCGGTGTCCGACAGCCGTAATTGGGCCGTGCGCTCGACGCGCGACACTGCGGCCTCCGGAAGCGGAGTGCGCACCCAGGTGGTGGCGTCCTTCTCAAGAAGCAGTCCCTGAACTCCCGTCTCCGCCCACGGCAGCAGCCCGAAGGGCGCAAATTTGGAGCCGGGATCGCAGTAGATGTCCTTGCCGTTAAGGTTCACCTGGACGACATTGGAATCAAGCCGGCCGCTGTCCTGCAACTTGGGGTTGAAGAAATAATGGGCCCGGTCCGAGACGACGATCCCATGCGCGTTGAATCCCGCCGCGCGCACCAGCGCCAGATAGACCCAGGTTAACTGCGCGCCGTTGCCCTGTCCGCGTTTCCAGACCTCCGAGGCATTGCCGGCGTTTTTCTCTTTTTCCCGTTTCTCCTCCTGCGCGCTCTTTTCCCGCTCGAACGAGGTGTTGCGCATCTGCTGTACCCGCGCGTAGATCTTCTGCAGCTTCACCTCGGGCGCGTCGCCCGGCGCTACGATCTGGCTGGCTGCCTGTTCAAACGAAGAGCGCTTGCCGATCCAGCTTTCCACGCTGTCATACAGCCGCTTGCCCACTTTCTTCCAGTACGCGTCAGCGTCTTTCTCGACGGCATCTTCGCTATAAATGAAATCCACCCTTGACTTCAGCTCGTTCTCAGGAGGCATAAAGTCTTCCGTCTGGAAGGGCGGAATGTTGAAGGCTTCGAGCCGGATAACCTGATCGGAGCCGTCTTTGGGCGGGTCGGTTCCCGCAGGCAATCCCTGCCAGGTCCAACGCACGCTGAAGCGTTGATAAGGACTGCTGTAGGGCTTCAGGGAAAACTTGGCATGCTTGGTGAACAACTCATCGCTGAGAATCCAATGCGACTCATAGATGCGGTATTCCCGATAGTCGTACGTGTAGGAGTACTCGATGATGCTCCCCACCTGCACATCGGGGAGGGTAAACGTCTTGGCCAGGTACTTCACTCCTTTTGCCTTGACGATGGATTTTTCATAGGCCTTGCCCTCGAAGTTCACCACTGAACCATCCGGCCGTATGGTGCGCGCCTTGAGTTGCACAACATCATTCTCATCCTTGACAAAAGGGATTTCTATGTCCGCATGCTTGCGTCCTTCTTCGTTCAGAATCTTGATGCGCACATAATTGAATTCATGCGAGGTGGTGCCGTTGTCGTCCCGGTCGACCTGGCGGTAGAGAATGATGGCCGCGGCGCCGGGCGCAAGCGGTTCGCTCTTCATCGCCAATTCCTTGGGATCAATAGGCGCCCAGCCGGTGCCTGCGACCAGCCGGCCCGGAATAGAGGAAAGTAAAACAGCCAGACAAAGCGATGGCAAAAGCAACCTTTGGCTGGCAACCAGGTGACGCATAGACACAAGCCTCCCTCAGCAGATGATGACGTTGCCGATTCAGAGTAACCGGTCAGCCTATACCCCAGTCATGAGGTGGAGCAGTGACTCAGGTGCGATTCAGGAGAGATTTGCGCCACCGATCCCGAAACGGGAATCTCGGCGCGGATGGCTTGCAATGGGGATTTCTCAACAGTAATATCCTGCGAATCGAGTCGTCGCCGTGAAATGTGCCGCTAGCCGCCACTGCTTTACTTTGCGTGGTTCGTCGGTTAGTGCAGCCCTCCTCGCAGTAGTTCGCCAAGAAGTACCGGGAATGACGCCGCCGAGTACCAGGACTGGTCCGCCGTTGAGTCCCGCTGGCCTGCGACTTCCAGAATTGCTGCGGACGCTCCTGCTCGACGAGCGCATTCGGCGTCTACGTCGGGCCGGTCTCCCACATACAACACGCGCTGCGGCATGATCCCTAGCTTCTTCGCGCACAGCAGCAAGCCGGATGGATTTGGCTTGAATCCCTGTACTTCAGGATCGGAGGAGCTCACGATCGCATCAAAAAACCTACCTACGCCGAGAGCATCAAGCTTAGAGGTCGCCGGATAATCCGAGAAAGCACCCAGCCTTACCCCGCGCTCCTTCATGGCCGATAAAAACTCGACGGCTCCCGGTCTGATGGCAGCGCAGATGTGCTTTAACGGGGCCGAGAAAAACCATCGCTCCAGATAGGCGCGTGCCACCTCCACGTCGGTATGGGAACATTCACATGCCCAAAGCAATTGCGCTTGCGCGGCCTTGCCATCAAGATCGAGTCCGCGAAGCCTCTCCTGCGCCTGGCGATATCTTCGCAGGAAGCGAAACAGCTTGAAGCCCGCCGCAGGCTTGAGAATATAAGCGGAAATCAATTCGCTCGCCATTTTCCGGCGAATCACCGCTTGGTCGTAAAGCGTGCCATCAACGTCCAGGATGACCGCAGCGATGCCATCCACTTCCCCCGGCCTGCCGATACTCACTGGGTTAGCGCTGAGTTTTTCTTTCACGCCGTCCTGCTCCCTTTGAGGAAGCCACGTGAGTAAGCTGAAGGCTGTTGCCTCCGGTCTGGGAGCTGACTGGCAATTGCCCCCGCAATCACTTGCACAGTAATCCGATAACAAGGATCACTGCGGCAGCCAACAGGCTGACCCGATCACGAATGGCAAAAACGATCGGATCCGCATGCATCTTGCCCCGGCCCGCAACGATCCAGACCCTTCCGTACCAATACAGCAAGACTGGACAGATCAGCCACAACATCTCGGGGTGACGATACAGAACCATTACCTCAGGGCTGTGCAGATACAAAGCAAGGACCAGGACTGACAACATCATCGAAGTCATGCCGAGTATATGAACGGTTATCTGGTCTGTTTGCTCATAGCCGCGGCGAAGCAGTTGTTTGGGATCTCCCGGCAGCATCTGCAACTCGGTGTAACGTTTCACTGCCGCCAGTCCCAGGAAGCAAAACATCGCAAACGCCAGGGTCCACTCTGAAATCCGAATATGGGTCGCTGCCCCGCCGGCAAAAAGACGGATCGTGTAAAGTCCCGCAAGAATACAGATGTCCAGGATGGCCTTAGTTTTGAAATATAGCGAATACAAGCTTGAGACGGTGAAGTAAATCAGAACGGTGCCGCCGAAGGCAATAGGTAATCGTAGAGCCAGGACGAGAGCCAGCAGGAGAAGAACTATCGTCACGATGACTGCCGTGCTGCTGCTGACGGCGCCCGCGGCCAAAGGACGCAGTCCCTTGCTCGCATGGTTTCTATCCGCCTCGAGATCGAGCAAATCGTTGGTGATGTATACCGCAGATGCGGTGGCGCAGAAGCACGCTGTGGCAAGAACCGCGTCCCTGACCACACCGTAGTTTTTCCACTGATGGGCGAGCAATACCGGCAAAAGCACCAGGATGTTCTTCAACCACTGATGTGGTCGAAGCAGACGCAGGATGGACGAAGCCGAGGAACGGCCCTTCGTGACCGGCGAAGATCGAGGTCCCTCGATTCGGTCGCGAACGATGATCGGCATGAAAAGCGTCCTCTGTGCTCGGGCGGTTTTTTGCAAATTGGGGAGGCAGTGTCCGCCGCACACGTGCCTTTTTCCGTTTCGTTGGCGATACCACCGGATTAGATCGAGGTCATCCCGAGCTTAAGATGGCGTTCATTGTATCCCATCTTTCCTTACAGGACGTTTGCGCCAGGATGAAAAGACGTGCGGTAATTTAGCTGCGGTCAATCTAACCCAGGAATGTATCTTCAACTCGATTGCTGAACATATCGAACCCAATCCTTCAGGCCTCACACAGCCCTTTCGGTAGCCTCGATTGGGTCCTCGATTTGTTTTTCCCGTACGCCGTCGCCGCTCATGACCCAAACCAGATTCAGCCAGAGCAACGGTTCAAGCGGCTTGCGGTATCTTCCTTCGGTCAGCACAACATTTTGGCATGCGAGCAGCAGAGTAAATACGGTTACCGCGACAGGAATCAAGGCAAACCGGCGACGTGCGAACTCACGAACATTGAACGCTAAGACAAGGACAATCAAAGGCGCCCACATCCATCGGCCCATGTATTCCATCCGCCCGTCCCACCCTGGCACAACGCTTTCCGGCCAGGATGCTGCGAAGAAGAAGAGGACAACGTTTTCGCGCCATTGCGCCAGCCACTCATCCCGGTCGTTATCGAAGCTGGCGTACGCTTCCTTCCAGTCTCGTTCTCCATGTGCGGAGTTGATCATTACGCTTGCCTCGGAATCCACCGAGGCGCGGCGAATGGCCCAGGAGCTTAACGGCGACAGCGGTTTTATGTAACAACTCGGCGACCTGAATTCCATCTCGATATCGGCAGACTGGGGCTGGAAACCTAAAGACTCATCGGAATGGGTGTAGAAATGGAACCGGGTCGTTTTTGCGCCCGACCGGAGCATGATCTTTGTCAACCATGGGTTCCCAAACGGCGCAAAAAAGCCCAACTCAACTTTACTGCGAATCGCCTGCGGCAGAAGCATGACGATGGCCATAGCGGCCGCAATTGCTATGTCCCGCAGTGAAGTGGACTTTTTCCACCAACCCCATAGGAAGCATATCCCCGCCAGAGGAACCACCGTCGGTTTCGTCAGGCAGGCCAGCGTCCACGCGAACACTGAAACCAGGAACGCCTCGGTCCCGCCCTTACGCAGGTATCGCGCGCTCATCCAAAGGGCCACGCCTTCCAGGAGAAGCAGCAGCGTCTCCATCATGATGTAGTGGTAAATCGTCAGAAGGGATGGCGTCCACGCGATAAGCGCCCACACCCAGAGGGCTGGTATCTTTCGCACCCCGAAATTCCGCGCAGCACGATAGTACGTCCAGGGCATGAGCACGGAAAGCACTGCGGATGCCAGACCCACCAGCAGCTTGTTGCCGCCCGTGAGCCGGTGCAGTACAAACACATACACCTGATAGACAATCGGATCGCCTGCCCCTGTGTAACCACCTCTTGGGAAACGAACTCCATTCATCCAGTGGCGCAGGGGGTCAGACCACAGATAGTCCATCGGATTGTGCTGAAAACACACAAACACGCGGACGCACGATGCCGCAGCAATCAATAGCACCAGGAGCTTGTACTGAATGGGCTGCTTGGAGAAATGGTTCATTCCAGCACTGTGGCCTCTTTGCTCGAGTGGAACCGGGACGCGAAATGCTCGACGCGGGCGCGCCCCCTCTGGCCCGTTTGCCGAAGGTCTTGGCCGACATTACTGGATTCGAGTTGTCTTGTCTACTTCAAATGCACTGCGGCATCCGTCGACTTGGTGCCCCGCAATCCACTCTCGCGCCCTTTCACGACCACTGCCTACGTACTCTGGTTGAAAAATACCTGGTGGCCATCCGTAGGACAACTCGGTTCCACCATGTAGACAGAATTGCAAGATTAGTTCCGCTTACGGGAGTAGTTCGTTGGAAATTTGACTGCGGGTTGAGGGACTCCGTTTTTGGAAACGATAAAGGCAAGCTGATAATCGCCATCGCCTTTGCCGTCGAAACAAAACGTCCTTTCTGTTGTAGGGCACGAGACTTTTGCCCCGACCTGTGTTGTACACTCCCTCTCACGTTTCTCGACAACAACAGGCCATAGCACTCACAATTCCAAACTCGGAACGCCTGTCCCCGATTACTTGTGTAATGGTGATATTTCGCCAATTGACTGCAAGGTATAGCTCCCGACCCTCTGACCTCTCGGGAGTTTGCCGGCACGGGGATTGTTTTACGCGGTCACTTGCCTTCGTCGATATACAACGTCAAGTCGAACTGCTCGGTTGCCTTGTTTGCCTGCACCAGTGGATGCACCTGCACATTCCGAAAACCTCGACCTTGGTACAAGTCAGTAACCGTATCAGGCACGGTTGCCAAGCCCGAGCAGTCACCCTGGCGCATGGCGTCGAGCGGCAAATGCTGCTCGATTTCCTGCGCGGAAAAGACCCGTGCCCATTGGACACGAAAATTGCGCAGCCGATACCGAATGCCTTGCCGAACAGTCGCATGCATCCAGGCCTCGTCGGGCGAAGTTTTGGCGTTCACGACGTCCAACTGAATGTCGGACCGGATATAACAGTTGCTGTCCAGAAAACCGGTGAGGAGGTGCCTGGCAGTATCCATCAACACTTCGGCAGATTCCGGCTTGCCCATCACCGCAGACTTGACTTCCTCAATCTGGGAGGTGGATAGGCTATCGGCACCCTCAATGACAAATCGCGTAACGGTAATTTGCTGGTCTGCCGGGGCAGGCGTCGCGCTTGAGTGGGTCCCAGAACAAAGAACGGCAGCGATCGCACAGAACGCCACTTCGCAAAGACGGTTCATTGCTTCCCTACGCTTTCGGGCGCTCTCGGGTCTGCGATACAAACCAATTCCGGCGGCCCGTGCTTCTCAGTCTTTATACTCCCCTACCCATCGACGTTCTAGTTTTAACACGATAGGTGGATTACTTACGAAATGGCGATTTTACGCCAACAATCCTGGCTCCAAGGCAGCGTGTCCGGTGTCCAATCCATAGGAGGGATACCCGTGACGACTTTTCGACGGCCAACCGTGTATGCATTGTCGTTGACCCTGTTGAGCCTGTGTTGTCCGCTTTGGGCACAAATCCATGAGTTCCGCGAGTATCACGGCAAAAAGATCGACTGTGTTCACAGCGGAGTCTTGACGTTTGGGAGGGTTTGCGACGGTAGCGGCTACGCACGCGTGTTCGCTGGGACTATTCTGTCGGCAACCGACATCTCGGATTTCGACAAGCTTCTCCGCTTGTTACCCGATGAGAGCTTTGACGGCCCTGTCACCGGCGAAATATCGGCGGTCGTTGACCAAGCGTGTATGCGAGCGAATTTGCCTGCGATGATCGCTGGGGACAAGTGGCTGTTTTATCTTCAGTCGGGTAAGAGTTCGGACGCGTTTATCTTACCTTTCGACAGTCCAAGTAAACCTATTGCCCAAGCACAGTTCGAAATTGGATTACTGCACCGTGTGGCGCGTTTGACCGACCGAGGTATCTTAACTGGACAGGTGACGCGGATAGTTCCTAAAGATAAAACGTGGGATGCCGTTCCCGTTGCGGGACGCCCCGTCATAGCCACGCGCAATTCTGACCGCGCAATGTTCTCCGTGATGAGCGACGGGGGCGGGCATTTCGATCTAGAACTTGCCCCTGGCGTGTACCATGTCACCGCAAATGTCGAGCCGAAGTCGATGTTTTCAGAGGGTGATGTTTCGGTCGTGCGTGGGGGCTGTGTAGAGGTTGGATTCCGATTGGATGCGGACAAGATCAAAACTATGCATGCAGACAATCTCTGGGGCCTCATTCCTCCTCCTGAACTTCCCGATCACATTCCAGAGCAGAAGTAGTCAATGGAGTCCAGACTGGCGCAATCAGATGGGATGAGAAGGCCGGTCTCCGACGGGATGCTGTAGGCTCCCAAGTTATCGACGCGCTCGAAGCGCAAACAGATAAAGGAGACCGGCAATGAAAAAGAGTAGCACCGCAAGGGCCGCGAG
>JBEKPR010000051.1:0-18313 GCA_049520555.1 Candidatus Korobacteraceae bacterium | reverse complement strand
AATCGCGAGATTCTCCGGTGTTTAGTCCTCAGCCGTGCGAACCTCGGACCAAACCAGCGATGCTCGCGCACCGCTCAGGAGAGCTTTCGCTTGACAACGCCTTCTCTCTTATCGAGGGGCACCCGGCCTTCCCCGATCGGGGCACCCGGCCTGGTCATGCTCAGTTCGGGCCAGTCTTCGGTGTGTGCGCCGCTTTTTGCTTCAGAGACCGCTGGTAACGCGCGAGGAGCTCCTTGCGATTCTGGCGCAGGTCAATTTCGGTCGGCGTGGCAGGATAAGGCTTGTTGCCCATCAGCCCTCTCCAGAGAATGCGGTTGTAGTCCGCAAAATCCATGCGATCTTCGGATGTGAAATCCATGTCCTTCGTGGCCCGCGCCCAGTACTTCGCGTTGTGGGTCGGCTTGGGCACGATCAGGCTGGCCGGTTTGGCAGGGAGGGGCAGCTCCGTACCGTAGAGAAACGCCGAAGGAGTGGCGGTAAAGCTCCACGAGCTCGGCTTCGTGTTGAAGATGTCGGCCATGGGCCTGGCTAGCGCGTCGTTCAGGTTCATCGGCGGGAGACCCAGGACCTCTTCCATCGTGCGCACCAAGTTGATGGTGTTGTACTGCGCCGAGACCAGTGCTCCTTGCTTCACGTAGGCGCCCACCACGAACGCGACGCTGCGGTGCGAATCGACGTGGTCGCCGGCATCCTGCGAGTCGTCTTCCACTACAAAGATCAGGGTGTTGCTCGCGTAAATGCTGTTGGCGATCTTCTGGACAAGCAAGCCGACCGCATAATCGTTATCGGCTTGCTGCAGCTCCGGAGTATTCACGCCGTCAATCGCGGCAGCGAAGCTTCCGGTGTGATCGTGCATCAAGCGCACCAGGCTCAACGAAGGCAGTTGCCCTTTGGCATAATTGGCATCGAAATCTCGCGCCCACTCTGTGTAACGGTAATAATCGGGAAACTGGTTGTCGAAACCGCGAAAGTACGGATCGGTGTACGGCGTCAGGGAAGCGCTCGCGGGGAACGCCACCGTCGTGTGGGTTGAGAACGGGTCCCGAGCAAGGGGAATGGGGACGACGTGGGTCCCGGCCGGCGGTTTCACCGGATAGAGAGTCGTGTCCACGAAGAAACCATAGTTGCGGACCGTAAGGTTCGCTCGCAGCGCGGAGTCCCACAAATAGCCAGTATTCACTTCATCGTCCGGTCCATCCGGCGCAGCCACGTCGGTCTGGCCGGGCAATAGATCCGGATCGTCCGGGGTGAGGGGATCGGCGGTCCGGCGTTTGGCAAGGGTCGGAATTGCAACGTTGACATTACGATTTACGCCTTCGGAATCCAGGCTTAGGCCGCGTCCCGCATAGGCCACCGGGAATTGGCGTTCGATCACATCGGGGGCGCGGGCCGACGTGGTCCATGGCCAGCCGTCATTGCTGGTTTCGGCGCTGTCGAAGAAGTTGTCGAGGGTAACGAAGCTGCGCGCCAGGTTATGCAGATTGGGCGTGAGCGGCTGTCCAAACTCAGCCAAATCAGGATCGCCATTACCGATTTCCAGGTCGCCCAGAATCTGGTCGTAACTGCGGTTTTCCTTGATGATGAAGATGACGTGCTTGACGCCTTGGCGGACGGCCGCCATAACTGCGGCGTCGTTGGCGCTCTCGGTGCTGGCGAACCGGTTGTTAGTGGCTGCCTGCGCCGTCAGCGTCGTGAGCTGCGCCGCGCTGGGACGCGGGAAGCTCTGGAAGCCTGCTTTGATCAACTGGGGATTGTACTGACCCGAAGCAACGCAATTTCTGTGGGTCGGTGGTCCGTTGCTATAGCAGAAGCCGGTATTCGGACCCGTCGGCGACTTCCCATTGACCACATACACCCATTTGCCATCGCCGCTGAAGCTCACCGAGTTGGGATACCAACCCGTCGGAATGAGACCCACTACCTGATCGCCGCTATTGCTTCCGCCCAGTGCCACCACCGCGACGGAATTCAGATTGCCGTTGGTCACGTAGAGTTGCGTCTCATCCGGCGAGAGCGTCACGCTGTTGGGGTTCGCGCCCGTAAATTGCGCCAGCGCGGAAGGCACTACCGACGCCGGAGCGATCACCGGAATGGTTTCGAGTGTCGCATTCGTCGCGGTGTCGATTACGTCAACGGTGTCCGACTGGTCTTCGACGACATACAGCAGCGACTGGGCCGCGTTCAGTGTCATCTTGCCCGGTTGGCCTTTCACCGGGATTCGGGCGGTTACCTTGGGCTTCGGCGACAGGCCCAAATTCACCACGTCGATCTCGCGGTCGCGAATGCTTGACACATACGCCGTCGCGCTCGATCCGGTGCCCTTCACCACTACCCAAAAGGGATACTCGCCGCCCGGCGTACCCGCCTGCGAGGGGTCGCTCTTGCCGGGGCGCAGATCGAGTTCCGTTCCCTTCGACCAACTGCCCAAGCCTCCCTGGAACACCGTTATCGAGTCGTTATAGTAATTCGCTACCACCAGCGTCTTGCCATCATTCGAAATGGCCACGCCGGCGGCGCAAGGCTGCACGAAAACCATGCTGTTTATCGGGACTAATCCGTCGTTGGGCACGGCAAGGCCAAGGCCCGCGCGGTGGCCCAAGGCAAGTTCGGTTCCCGGCCGCTCCACCCAAATTCTGTCGGCGCTCAGCGCAATGATGTGGACATTGTCACCGGCCTTGTCAAAGGGGAAGTCACCCATGCCGCCGGACACGTAAAAAGCCTTGCCGGATGGATCGAAGGTAATTCCGCTATAGGTATTTGGAATCTGCACTACCTGCTTCTTGACTGGGGTGTACTTCGAAATGTCGTAGATGAAAACGTACTCTTTCGAGTCCGACAATTTAAAAGGCGTGCCGTTGGCGTTGTAAACGCGGTTGTATCCGCTAGTCAGGACCAGCAGGGTCTTGCCATCCGGACTCACCACGGTGGTGACCGCTTGCCCGGCCAGCCAGGCTGGATTGTCGGGCAAATCGGGGTTCATGGGCTCGAAGCGGGAATTCGAGGGTGCCAGCGGTGTAATCTGCTGGCCCAGGTTGGGCAGGGCCTGCGCCGGGGGCGCATCGATTGGGGGTGTGTACGTTGCATTAAGCGGGTAGCTGCCGCCGGCAGGGCTGTCAGCACTCCGCTGAGCGGGAGCTAGCGCCGCTGATGGACCGCCACAGCCTGCGAGCAGCGTCAGGGCAAGAACCAGGAACAGTAGCCGTACAACAGTACCTTTATTCATAATAGCCACGGATCTGCATATCCCTTCGCTCGATTTGCGACCGCGAGCAGTGTTGCGGATAGTGTTGCTCTTGACGGTCTGCGAGGCGACCGGCCCCTCCTGAACGATCTGATCTGATGTGATATTGCTGTCTTTTCAGGTGGAACTGGCCTTACCAATGAACTCATGCTGATGGCCCTGCATAAGACCCCAATGATAGGCAAGTGCTGCCGCGGTATCTGTGATGTCACTTACGTATCCGCACGAAAGTAACCACCTGTAGCGGGTGCAAGGCAGGAAAAGGTGGAACAAGCGGGAGCAATGGCAGTGGAGCAGCTTCTGCGCATACGCGTACCAGGAGAGGGGACTGGTTCGCGTGAACGAATGGAGCGTGCTGAAGCTGAAGTTTGTCCAACCAACAGCTTTCCCGCACTGACGCTTCGCCCAGGTCTCGAAACCCGCGAGACCCGGGGCACCTGGCGGATGACGGCCCGCATCCGTAGGTGTTTTCCCAGGTCTGAACCGTTCCAACTTGGGCTAGGGATGTGCTCTTTTGAACGCCACAGCGTTGCAGGGCAGTTCCATGTGACCGGCCCCGTGTTGTATACATTTAGCAGCGTCCATGCGTTATTCGGTGCCTCACCCAGTTCCGTATCAAGGCAGCAAGAGGCGACTTGCCCCTGCAATACTCTCGTTTATCCCGAAGGGGCGGTTCAAACGGATGATCGAACCGTTCGCAGGTTCGGCAGCGATCACCCTTGCAGCGGCTCAGGCGAATCTTTGTAATGAGTTCGTCATCGGTGACGCGCTCCGCCCACTCGCCGACTTGTGGACAGAAGTGATTGAACGCCCGGAACCTCTTAGCCGCGCCTACCGCAGACTTTGGGAGTCGCAGTTTGAGGGACACGTTATTGACCGCTTTAACGATATTAGGGCCGAGTTCAATCGCAAACAAAGCCCTGCGATGCTGCTCTTCCTGCTCGTCCGTTGCGTCAAGAACGCTGTGCGATTCAATCCGTCAGGACAGTTCAATCAATCGGCTGACAAACGTAGGACGGGAACGCACCCCGACACAATGACAGTTGAGATCACCGGGGCGCACAGGCTGCTCAGTGGTCGCTGCACGGTCATTGGTGCAGATTTTCGAGACGTACTCGCCAATGCGCAGCAAAATGACATCGTGTATTTAGACCCGCCATATCAAGGAACCAGTGAAGGCAGAGATAGCAGGTACTTTCAAGGTGTGCCGCGAAAGGCGATCATAGCTCTGTTGAAGGAACTCAACGAAAGACGTGTGCAATATGTCCTCAGCTACGACGGACACTGCGGAAACAAGGTGTACGGTGAGGCGCTTCCTGCCAGTCTGAACGCGCAGCGCGTATTACTGAATGTCGGCAGATCAAGCCAAGCAACCCTGAACGGGAAGTCAGCGGAAACAGTAGAATCGGTGTATCTGTCCGGCGGGTTATCCTTGCAGCACCTGCCAAGCGAACCGATGCTATTGGAACACTTTGGTGCACAGCTTCCGTTACGTTCCTAGCCGAATCAATTTCTTCAGTCCATCGGCCAATGTGATGCTCTCGCGTTTGCACTTCGCTTCAAACTTGTCGAAAGCGGAACAATCGTTACCTTCCCACACAATTTCAGCACGACGTAGAGGTTGCATAGCAACGTGCTTGTGTTCCTGCGGGTTGGCCCAATAGCACTGCTGGCAAATCTCAACGTCGTGTAGCTCTGTGAAGTTCTGACAGTGTTCGCATGTCCATGACTTGCGCCGATTGCAGCTACCATCAAGTGCCATGTAGGGAGCGGCGTCATTCTTCAATGATTCCCCGGCAACCTGATACGGGACGCGATGATCTACTTGCAGGTCGTGTCTTGCTCCGCACAGTTCGCACTTGTTTCCAGCTTTCGTAATAACTGCTTCACGCTCTTTCTTCGGGAGTGCGAGACGCCCGCGTCTGTCTTTCTCTCCTAGTTTTGCAGTTAGGTTGAATGAGTACGACGCGATGTTCTTCTTACCGTCCCGGCTCTTTACCGTCGTTGTCTTTATAGGGAATCCGAGGTCAATGGCGTCCATGCGTGCGCGTGGCGGGTGGACATAGCCAATCTCTTGAAGCTCTTCCGTCGTGATACTCCCATATTTCGCAATGCGGTCTAAGACGAGACGGGCGCGCTTATTTGTGACTGCCTTGATGCGGGCAGCAAATTCAGGTGGTAATTTTGGCACGTTTCGGCAGACGTTCCGAGATGAGTTCTGCTGCGGTAACCCCAAAAGCCCGAGCCAACAGATTTAGCGTATCAAGCGTCACGTTCCTCTCGCCCCGTTCGATTGCGCCAACATAGGTTCTGTGTAGCCCGCATTCCTCAGCCATGACTTCTTGCGACCAGTCGCGCTGTTTTCTAAGCGCACGCAGGTTGCGAGCCAAGAGGACGTTCGGGTGTTGCCGCGACATCGCATCGAGTGTGGATGAAAGATGACTGTATATCTACAGACTAGATGTAGCAGAAAGAGGATTGCCTGGTTTTCGGATGGGGGCTGTTTTCTGCCGGGTGCCCCACACAAGCCGGTTTTGCTTGTGTGGGGATTTTCGTTCGAACGGTTGACGAACGGACGGGAACCGACAAGCGACAACTGACAGGTGATTTGTCATCCCGACCGAGGAGTTCACTCCGAGCGGATGAACCGCAGATCCCTCCGCTCCGGCTGAAGCTGTCGGTTGGGATGACAGATCAAAAACGGACGCCGACACGGCACCGGACGGGAGTCCCATTTCGGGAATGGGAAGGCAGATTGGCACCTTCGTAATCTTGACGTGATTGTGAGGCAGTCGAATACTGGATGGTTAGGGTAGGATCCGCCTGCACCCCGGCGCTCCTGCCCTATTTGTGTCTATGGAGGAGCAGTAGCCAGTAGTCAGTTGCCAGTACCCACCCTGCCGCCAAGACAGAGCGACAAGGGTGGGGCACCCGCACGCAAGTTCATCCAAGATGGACTGCAAGTCCTTATTCCGCAGTACTTTGACTGCAAAGCGCCTGGAATCAATACTTTGCGTGGGTCCGCTCAAAGTATTCAAAACAGGGAACTTACGGATGGAGGTAACCATAATGCAATCAATACTTTGCAGGCAAAGTATTCATACTAAATACTTTACTGGAGGGGGAGGGGGGTAGCACCTATGAGTCTTACGACGATTGAGGATGTCACGCCGGAGAGTCCGGCCAGCGGTCGAGAGAATACGCCAAGTCGTCCGATGGGCGACGGGGCTGGGAGCTCGCTGGCAGTCTGCGAGCACATCAGGCCGAGCGGGACGCGCTGCGGCATGCTCGCCTTACGCGATCAGAAGTTTTGCTATTACCACGCGAAGGTGCGCAAGACCGTACCCAAGAACAACCTGTTCGTCTTCCTGGCCAATCCGGGCCGCAAAGAGAATGATCCTTACTACGCGTTCGAGTTTCCATATCTGGAGGACGCGGCTGCGGTGCAGATTGGGTTCATGCAGTTCATCTATGGCGTGTCGCAGCAGCGGATTGAGGAATGGCGGGCGAGGATGATTCTGTCGGCTTTGCACGGCGCCGCGGCCAACCTGAGGCTGATGGATGCGGAAGCGGCGTCGTGCGAGAAAAAAACAGTAGCCAGTAGTCAGTAGCCAGTAGCCAGTAGTCAGTGTCAGTAGTCAGTTAGGAAGAGCGCAAGGAAGCGAGAGGAGAGTGCATGAGGGTCCGTACGATAAACACCCGCCCTAGCCAAAAGAAGGCTAGAACGGGGCACCCCCGGCGGAGATTCCGGACCAGCTTGCGTACTACGCGCAGAAGCGGCGGTCAGCACTCACTCGTACACCTGCAACTCTTTCCCTCTGGTCTCAGGCAGCAGGAGTACGGCCAGGATCATCACCAGGTAGGCGGTCACGGCAAATGCCGAGATGGCGTGTCCCAGGGTAATGCGCGCGCTGAGGTAGCCAACCGATGTCGGAAACAGCGCGCCGATGGCGCGTCCATAGTTGTAGGAAAATCCCTGGCCCGAGCCGCGCAACCGGCTGGGAAACAGTTCGGTAAAGAATGCGCCCATCGGACTGAACGACCCGGACGCGAAGAAGCCGAGCGGGAATCCCAGCACCAGCATCAGCGAGTTACTGATGGGCAGAAAAGTGTACGCCGTCACCGTCACGAACGAACAGACGGCAAACAGTATCAGGGTCCGCTTGCGGCCAAGGTGATCAGCCAGCCAGGCGCTGATGATGTAGCCGACGAACGAGCCCACAATCACAACGAACAGATAACCGCCGGTGTTGAGCACCGACAGGCCGCGGCTGGTCTTCAGGAACGTGGGCAACCAAGTGGTGATGGCGTAATACCCGCCCTGTGCGCCCGTGGCAAGCATCGCGGTGAGGAAGGTGGTTTTCAGCAGCGCGGGGCTGAAGATTTCCAGGAAATGGCTGCCCTCGCCGACGCGCGCCCGGGTCTGGCTGAAGACTTCCGGCTCGGGAACGTTGCGCCGGATGTAGAAGACCAGCAGCGCGGGAAGAATGCCGACCCAGAACATGGCACGCCACGCAATTGCGGCAGGCAGTACGGAGAAGAGCACGGTATAGCAGATGGCCGCGATGCCCCATCCGATGGCCCATCCACCTTGCACGGTGCCGACCGCCTTGCCGCGGTGCTGCGCGCGGATGGCTTCTCCCATCAGCACGGAGCCGACCGCCCACTCCCCGCCGAACCCCAGGCCTTGCAGTCCGCGCGTCATCAGCAGTTGCCAGAAGGAGTTGGTGAATCCGCTCAAGAATGTGAAGAACGCAAACCACAGGATCGTGATCTGCAGGACGCGTACGCGGCCGAAGCGGTCGGCGAGCAATCCGGCCAGCCAACCGCCGACCGCGGAAATCAGCAGAGCGGCCGTGCCCAGCAAGCCCGCTTGTCCTTTGCTGATGTGCCAGGCTGCGATCAACGTGGGAATGACGAAGCTATAGACCATCACGTCCATGCCGTCGAGCGCCCAGCCGCCGAAGGTTGCGACCAGAGTGCTGCGCTCTCCTGCGGTGAGATCGAGGACCCAAGGCCGCTGCGTGGCAGGGGCTGCGACTCCAGGTTGGCTGGTGTTCATGCGGCCTCCTTGACTGGATGCACCGTAGGGTCCGGCCCAAACCTACTTGCGCTCCGCCGCGGTCGCTGGCGGAGTTTCAACTTTGGCTTCGCGCAGATACTTGGCGGCTTCCTCGGGCGGTGTGGGGTTCTGGTAGAAGCCTGTTCCCCGCTCGAAGCCCGCCGTCTTGGTGAGCCTCGGCATGAACTCGATGTGCCAGTGATAATGGTCCATGGCTGGCTCCTGGATCGGGGCGGTGTGGACCACCAGGTTGTAGGCTGGATGGTCGAGCACCTGGTCAGCGCGCACCAGGAGGTTCTTCAAGGCCTTGGCCAAGCCCTCATAAACTTGCGAGGAGGAATTCTCAAAAGCCGATTCGTGCCGTTTGGGCAAGATCCAGGTTTCGAAGGGGAAACGGGGCGCGTAGGGAGCGACGGTCAAGAAGCTGTCGCTGTCGGCAATGACGCGCACCCCGGACTCGGTCTCCTGCCGCACGATGTCACAATAAACGCAGCGCTCTTTGTAAATGTAATATTGCTTCGAGCCTTCCAGTTCCTCGGCGACATACTTGGGAACAATGGGCAGCGCGATCAGTTGCCCATGGGAATGCTCCAACGTCGCCCCGGCTGCTATCCCATGGTTCTTGAAGATCAGGATGTACTTGAAGCGACGGTCCTTCTTCAGATCGACGATGCGATCGCGGTACGCCCACAGAACATCTTCAATGCGCTTCTCCGAAATGGTGGCCAAGGTAGCGTTGTGGTCGGGCGTTTCGATGATGACCTCGTGCGCCCCAATCCCGGTCATCTTGTCGAACATGCCTTCGGCCTGACGGTTCAGGCTGCCTTCGATTCCGAGGGCGGGAAACTTGTTGGGCACCACGCGCACCGTCCAGTCCGACGTGTCACGCGGCGCCCCGTTGGGGCGATACGCCAGCACTTCGGGAGGCGTCTTGCTTTCATTGCCGTAGCAGAACGGGCAAAAGCCGCCCTTCAATTTCACCGGCTCACGGCTGAAGTCGTTAGGGCGCTTGGCGCGATCGGTAGAAATGATTACCCATCTTCCCAGGATTGGATCTTTGCGTAACTCAGGCACAGCGGACCTCGGTCAAAAGTGTTCTATTATCTTACGCCCCGATGGGAGCGCGCTAGGTGATGCGGCGAAGAGAATCGCAAGCCGGGGAGTCAACTTGCATGAGGTCGTCGTGTCAACCGAGATTGAAGGGGCACGTGCCCCTTCAAAGCTCGGAACTGGTCTAGTTGCGGCGCTCCTTGCCGACGATCGCAATGCATTCTTCCAGCACATCCATGGCGATGTCGGCTTGCTCGCTGGTCACGATGAGCGGTGGAGCAACACGGATGCTGTTGGGCCCGCATCCCAGAAAGAGCACGCCGCGCTCGAAAGCGAGCTCGACGATGCGATCGCGTTCCGCGCTGCCTTGCGTCTTGGCTTTCTTGTCGGTGACGATCTCGACTCCGATCATCAAGCCGCGTCCGCGGACGTCGCCCACCAGATCGAGCCGCTGCGGCCAATCGGCGATGCGCTGCATGATGTGTTTGCCCACTACTTCGGCATTCTTGATGGCTTCACGCTCGAGCACATCCATGGTGGCCAGCGCAGCCGCAATGGAGACCGGGTTCCCGCCGAACGTCGAGGCGTGCGAACCCGGTACCCAGTCCATGATTTCCGCCTTGGACATCATGATGCCGAGCGGCATCCCGCTGGCAATCCCCTTGGCGCTGCAGAAGATGTCAGGCTCAACGCCGGTGTGCTGAATGGCCCACCACTTCCCGGTGCGGCCCGCGCCCGATTGCACTTCGTCGGCGACCAGGAGAATGCCATGGCGGTCGCATATGCGCCGCAGCTCCTGCATAAACACCGTCGGCGCGACCACGTAGCCGCCCTCACCCTGAATCGGCTCGACAAAAATCGCGGCCACTTCCTCCGGGGGCAGTGTCGTTTTGAACAGCTTTTCTTCGATGAAGCGGGCGCAGCCCAGCGCGAACGCCTCCGCTTCCTGGCTTCCACCCACACATCCGCGATACACATCGGGATAGCGCACGTGGGTTACACCGGGAAGCATCGGCGAGAAGCGGCGCTTCTGTTGCGGCTTCGAAGCCGTCAGCGACAAAGCCCCCATGGTGCGCCCATGGAATGCCCCGTAGAACGCGATGATGTTCTGCCGCTTGGTGTGATAGCGCGCCAGTTTCAGCGCAGCTTCGATGGCTTCCGCGCCCGAGTTGCCGTAGTAAACCTTGTGCGGCCCTTTCATGGGAGCGACCTTCGACAGACGCTCGCCCAGGGTCACCATGCTCTCGTAGTAGAAGTCGGTGCCCGACATGTGAATCAGCTCAGCCGCTTGCTTCTGGATGGCGGCCACGACCTCCGGATGGCAGTGTCCGGTGGAGGTCACAGCGATGCCGGCAGAAAAATCGAGGAACTCGTTGCCATCCACATCTTCGACGATGACGCCACGTCCGCGCTTGGCGACCATGGGATACGAGCGAGTGTAGGACGGCGAAACATAGCGTTCATCGCCCTCCAGAATGCGCCGCGCATTGGGGCCGGGCAAAGTGGTCCTGATGTTTGGACCGGCAACGTGGGTCAGAGTATTGGTGGTCATGATGTTTCTCCTTCGCGAAAGGCTTGCGGCGCCAGTTTGGGGCCGGAGCTTCTGTCTGCCCGCGACGACAATCTGGTTGGATTGGAGAAGACGCGGGAGGCCGACGGGAAGACGAAAGACAGGAAGCTAGCTAGTCGCCGGAGAAGAGGTTGGGACGGGCCATGCAGGGGGCCAGTCTTGACCAGGTTGCACGCACACCCACGCCGCACCCCGGATTGGAGGCGGCGGCAAAAGCGTTCGGCTGGTTCAAGCGGCTGGTCAAGCGGTACTCCTAAGCTGATTATAGTCGCCTTCGAAGCACGGCGTAACCCCCAAAAATCGGCCTGGCAGAGCCTCACGGACCAGGCTAGGATCGGCCAAGAACCATCACAGGCTGAACTCCCAGCCGCAGTATTTGCCTTCCGGGGATTCCGGTGGGCAGTGCAGACATCTGGTGTGAATTCGAGCGTCCACGGTGCGCGCGAAAGTCTCGAACTCCACGGTGCCGACGGGCTTGCAGGGGAAATCCGGGAGCCCCTTGCGCCGCCGGGTTTCCTGGACCCGGCAAACATCCATGAAGAGGCGCAGGCGTGTGCCGTCTTCCGACCACTCAGTCCGCTGAGAGTTGATCAAGCTGTACTGCCGCAAGCCCAAAGCGCGTTCCAGCGCTTCCAAGCCGCCCGCAGGGGGAATGCTGAACGTCGTCATAATACGGTTGGCCTCAGTCGCCGCGAACCGCCGCCACGTCGCCGTGTCCAACTCGATAGCGGCATCCATGCCGAGGCTTTCCTCCGCCGCCAGAAACCAGCACCCGTCATGGGCCAGCCAGTTCTTGGCGAACATCTCCAGCGCCACCAGCAACTGCTCGCACGTCATCGAGTGAAACGCGGTCTTGCCCGGCTGGACCGCACTCTCTGTTGGGTTCGGCATTTACTACTCCTTAAGTCCGCGAGCCGTCACTTCCAGCTTCTTCCTTCGCCCACCTTGCTTTCATTATCGCCGATAATTTCTTTCGCGGACGAGAGCTGGTGGACCTGCGCCATAGCATGGACTAGCGGATGTGGAGGGGCGCAGTTTGCTGTAAACTAGCTGGCTTCCGTCCGGATTATGATCGTCTTACGAGGTGTACCGATGCGCCGGTTGGCCCTGCTCGTATTCTTGTGTACTTCCCTCGCAGTTGCGCAAGCCCAAAATTCCAACGGCATCGCGCCGTTTGTAACCGGTAGCGCGCCCGTCTTTGTGGTGAATCATGTCCGCGTCATCGATGGAACTGGCGCTGCTCCGCAGGAAGACCAGGCGATGGTGATTGCCAACGGCAAAATCCAGTCAATCGGCCCCGCTGCAACGGTCCAAGTGCCCGCCGGTGCGCAGCAGTTCGACCGCGCCGGATACACCATCATCCCTGGACTGATTGGAATGCACGATCATCTCTACTACACAGATTCGGTTTCAGTACAACGCGGGGCCGACGGCAAGATCGGGGAGCCGGGACTCTATGTCGCAGAAATTCCTTTCACGGCGCCGCGGCTCTATCTGGCCGCAGGTGTCACTACGTTGCGCACTACCGGCAGCGTGGAACCGTATACCGATCTCAAGGTCAAGCAGCGCATTGATACCAACCAGATGCCGGGCCCGAAAATTGATGCGACCGCGCCTTACCTGGAAGGCGCGCCCACAGCGTTCGCGCAGATGCACGAATTGACCGGCGCTGATGACGCCAAGCGCCTGGTGGATTACTGGGCCGCCGAGGGGATGACCTCGTACAAGGCTTACATGAACATCACGCGGGAAGAACTGGCGGCGGCGATCCAGCAGACCCATGAGCACAAATTCAAGCTGACGGGACATCTCTGCTCCGTCACCTGGCACGAAGCCATCGCCATGGGCATCGACGATCTGGAGCATGGCCCGGTCTTCACCGCCACCGACTTTGTCGCGGACAAGAAGCCCGATGTTTGCCCACAGGGGACCGCCGCGCGCGACAGTTGGGCGAAACTCGATGTCAATGGCCCGCAGGTGCAAGCGCTGATCCATGATCTCGTCGCCCATCATGTGGCAGTGACATCCACGCTGCCGGTGTTTGAGGCCTTCGTGCCTGGACGGCCGAAATTGCAACCGCGGGTGCTGGATGCCATGTCGTCTGAATCCGCCCAAAGTTATCTCACCGCGCGCGCCCACATCGCAATGGATTCACCCATAACCGGTTTGTTCAAGAAAGAGCTGGAGTTCGAACTTGCGTTCGTGAAGGCTGGCGGCCTGCTGCTCGCAGGGCCGGATCCAACCGGGAATGGCGCCACGCTCCCTGGATTCGGCGATCAGCGCGAAATCGAATTGCTGGTCGAAGCTGGATTCACCCCAGTCGAAGCCATCCAGATCGGCACGGGAAATGGCGCGATCTATCTCGGCAAGCAGGACCGCATTGGTACGCTCGCGGCCGGCAAAGATGCAGACTTTGTTCTGATCAAGGGCGATCCCTCCAAAAAGATCGAAGACATCGAGAATGTCGAGACGGTGTTCAAGGATGGAGTCGGCTATGACTCCAGCAAGCTGATCGAGAGCGTACGCGGCCAGGTCGGAATCCGTTAGCAAACAGAATTGCAATTGAGTCAACGACTCAAGGTCTATCCTGTAGAGGGCTCGTCGGCGACACTATGTCGCGAGAGGGATTCGTGAGGAACGGTCTTGCTGGAATTGCCGGGTTCCTGTGCTTTGCTGTCGCTGCCGCGATGGCGCAAGAAACAACGCACGCTCCCTGCCCAGTGGAGAACACTCCTAAGGGATGGGTGGTTTACATCGATCGGGCCCATGGTTTCTGTTTCTCTTATCCGCCGGCCTACACTCCGCGCGCCAAGTCGTGGCTCGACGAATACAAGAGTGCGCCCGACTATTGGCGAACCCTGAGCGAGGCTGTTCATGAAGGTCGGCTGCTACAGCTACAGCACAAGAAATTCGCGGACGCTTCAATTTGGGTGTGGCTTCAACCGACGCGGTTCGATCTAGAGAGTTTCATCGAGGGGGCGCCGACCGGTAGTGAATCGCCGCCCGAACCGATCAAGACCGGTCGCTACACGTTTTACTATTATGGTCCGGGCGGTGGTGGCGTCTGCTATCCCGATCAATACTTCTTCAACCTCCGGGGAAAGACTCTTAAGATCGATTTCGACGGGCCCTGCCGCGGCGACAAGACACCGACGCCCGAGACCAAGGAGATCGAGCGCCGCCTTCTCCCGACCTTCCGAACCTTCCAGCCCAGTCCCCATTCTTGACCCCCTTTCTCGCAGCCCCCTACAATCAAAGATTCTCCACCTGCACAGGGAAGGTCCATGCCGCTTCAGCTGTTTAACACGCTGTCCGGAAAAGTCGAGGAGTTCCGTCCGCTGGAAGACGATCTGGTCCGCATGTACGCCTGCGGGCCCACGGTTTACGACTACGGCCACATCGGCAATTTCCGCACCTTCATTGTCGTGGATACGCTGCGGCGATTTCTGAAGCAGAGTGGCTACAAGCTGAAGCACGTGATGAACATCACCGACGTGGATGACAAGATCATCCGCAACGCCGCCGCGTCGAGCGTCAGCGTCCAGGAGTACACCAAGAAGTACAAGCAGGCGTTTCTGGAAGATGCCGACGCGCTGAACATTCAGCGTCCCGAATTCCTGGTGAGCGCCACCGACCACATCCAGGAGATGGCGCACTTCATCGCCGGACTTGTGGAGAAGGGGTATGCCTACCGCACGGAAGATGGCTCCTACTACTTCCGAATCGCAAAGTTCCCCGAGTACGGCAAGCTGTCAAAGAGGGACTTTGCGGGCATGAACGACGGCGCGCGGGTGGACGTGGACGAATACGACAAGGACAATGCCCGCGACTTCGCGCTGTGGAAGGCGCCGAAACCGGGCGAGGCGCAATGGGACACCGAGATCGGCCCTGGCCGCCCGGGCTGGCACATCGAGTGCTCGCAAATGTCGATGAAGTACCTCGGCGAGAGCTTCGACATTCATGCCGGGGGCGAAGACCTCATCTTTCCTCATCACGAAAATGAGATCGCGCAGTCGGAGGCGCTGACCGGCAAACCATTCGTGCACGTCTGGGTTCATGCGCGCTTCCTGCTGGTGGAAGGCGAGAAGATGTCCAAGAGCGCGGGCAACTTCTTCACCGTTCGCGATCTCATCCTGATGGGACACAAGCCATCGTCCATCCGCTTTCTGCTGATGTCGGTCCCTTACCGCAAACAGCTCAACTTCACCTTTGACGGGCTGACGCAGGCGGCCAATTCGGTTGAGCGTCTGCGCAACTTCAAGCTGCGGCTGGAGACTTCGCAGTTCGCCGACGACGGCAACGTGATCATTGCCGAAATTGCGGAGAGGACTTCGGCCGAAATGCGCGCCGGCTTGGACGATGACTTGAACACGGCGCACGCGCTGGGCGCCATTTTTGACATGGTGAGGGACGTCAACGCTGCCGCCGATGCCGGAGAAGTCCGGAAAGCCAACGTACCTCAACTGCTCAGAGTGCTCGAAGAATTCGAAGAGATCTTTGCGGTGCTGAAGGACGACGATGCCGCCAAGGTGCGCGCAATCGTCGAATGGGCAAAGGCAGAAGGCTTCCAGGACAAGATCAGCCCGCAAACAGCCGAGTTGGCCAAGGCTGCGGCGCTTTCCGATGCCGATGTCGAGGGACTCGTTGCCGAGCACTCGCAAGCGCGCAAGACGCGCGATTTCGCGCGCTCCGACGCTATCCGAGCGCAGTTGGGAGAGAACGGCATCATCCTGGAAAACACCAAGGATGGGGTGCGCTGGAGACGGAAGTAAGCGTTAGCCCCTACACTTCCGATTCCAGTTCGGGCAAGCCTACCGCTTGCTCACCCGGTTCGCGGCGGTGAACTTTTGCCGTGGTGACCAAGGCCACGGCGGCGATGATTACGACGCTCCCGGCGAAGATGTATCCATCGAAGCGCTCGCGCAGCACCAGCCATCCCAGGAAGACCGCGACGATGGGATTCACATAGGCGTACGTCGCCACCTTCTGCGTGGACACATGCTTCAGCAACCAGATGTACGCCGTGTAGCCGACCCACGAGCCGAAAACCACCAGGTAGAGCACCGCCATCAGCGCGCGGGAAGTCAGCACGATGCGATGCTGCTGGCCCGTCGCCAATACGACCAGGACATTGCCGATGGCGGCAAACGACATTTCCCAGCCGGTTGCTGCGAACGGGTCAACTTTCATGTGCCATTTGTGCGACAGGACCGAACCGATGGCCCAGCTCATGGACGAGAGCAAAAGGGTGAACGAAGCTACCAATTGCATGGTGCCTAGCGTATTGCGGTCGGCAAACTTGGGCCAGAAGAGAATGGCAATGCCCGCGATGCCCAGCGCCAGCCCGATCAAACCGCGGCGTGAAAGCCGGTCTCCGCGGAAGACGAAGGTTTCCAGCACCATAAACCAGATGGGCGTAATCGCTACGATCAGCGCTGCCAGCCCTGTAGGGACCCATTGCTCCGCCCAGGCCAGACCTCCGTTGCCGCCCACCAGCAACAAGCAGCCGATGGTGGCCAGCCGCACTGCCTCCGTCCGGGTAATGCGAATGCTGCGGCCCAAGGCGGCACACGCGGCCAGCATCAGCGGACCAGCGATCAGAAATCGCATAGCGCACAGCACGTAAGGCGGAAGGTGCTCATCGTCGGCAATTCCGATGGCCAGGTAGGTCGAGCCCCAGAACAGGTACACCAAGGCGAACGCGATGATCACTTGCAGACGATGATGGCGATCGGTGGTCATACGATGGCCGCAGCCCAAGTCAGCTTGCCGCACTCTGGCGTCGGGCTAGGCGACTGGCTTTTGGTCCTGATGGCGTAAACGCTGTCCTGTAATCAAGACATAGTGGACGCCCGAAATCGTCGCGAAGGTAAAGGTGGCGTAGAGAAAGAACGTTTCCAGATACACCACCCAAGGAGCGCGCAACACTTGCGCCAGAACAACGAAGAAGATAGCCGCGATCTGGGAACCGGTACTCAGCTTGCCATAAATGCTGGGCCGGAAATCGCGAAACCCGACCGTGGCATACAAGACCACGGCGGTAGCGACAATGCACAGGTCGCGGCTGAACACCAGGACGGTGTACTTCCACGGAATCTTCTTGACGAACGAAAGCACCAGAAACAGCGAACTCAACAACAGCTTGTCGGCGATGGGATCCAGATATTGCCCCAGCATGGTTTGCTGCTGCAAGACGCGCGCCAGCAGTCCGTCGAGGGCGTCACTGAGGGCCGCCGCGACCAGAAGACCGAGCGCCCAAGTCCATTGCCCATCAAACACCGTAATGATGACAAACGGGATGAAGATCAGGCGCAGCAGTGTGATCTGGTTCGGCGTAGTCCAGAATTGACTCTTCACGCGGCTACTCCGAAAACGAAATCCGCTACTGCCAGATGTTCCACGCGCACCTTTCCTGTGGATCCCTGAACCGATCTTGGCATCGCTGCCGGGCGACTGTCGCAAACCGGCACGCAAACCAACCTCAACCGGCGATTCTTGATTCTGACGGCTTTGTCTCCGGCTGGCAACCAGGTTAACGGAATTTCCCAAAGGGATGGCGGACTGCGCCTTCCCCAAAGCACGACTTCCAGTGATGCTCATCACAACAGGAGAGGCCAGAAACCAGTAGAGTCAGGCGTATCGGAGGCGCACTCGCCTCATGGTGTCGCTGACCAAGTTCGTCATCCGCAGTCTGGAATTCGCTAGTCGTCTCTTGCCGTCGCGCAAGCCCAAACATCTGCTGACCGGCAAGCGCGGCGAACTCGAGGCGTACCTGCACTTGCGCAGCCTGGGTTACAAAATCGTTGCCGCAAACGTTCGTGTGCCCTATGACCGGGGCGAAATTGATCTGATTGGGTGGGACGATGACATCCTCTGCTTCATCGAGGTGAAGACCCGAACGAACGAGGGATTAGCGCCACCCGTGACCGCAGTCGATCGGAGCAAGCGGCGGCACATTTTATCGGTCGCTCGCCGATATGTTCGTCGCATCCCCGGCGACCGTCCGCCGTGCCGCTTCGACATAGTCAGCATCATTCTGGAAGGGGAAGGCGGCAAACCGCAGATCACGGTGCACAAGGGGGCCTTCTCCTGGGACACCGATAGGCCACGAAACTACTGGCGGCGAGACTTCCGCGATCGCCACTTCTGGCGGCGAGGAAGATGAACAATGCAGGGGTTCAGGCCGGCTTCAGGGCCCCGCTGTTTCGAACAGTGGAGAAAGTTTGTTCGTCTGAGGGCGCTTGCGGACCGTGGCGATTGCGAACTGTTCGTAGCAAGTCAAAATGTCCGCTTTTTGTAGCAAGTGAAATGTCCGGTTTTGATTCTTGGGTTTACTCATATAGCCGTCGTGGTCGCTGTGGGAAAGTGGGAATTCCGCGCACTTTGCGGG
>JBEKPR010000050.1:0-18349 GCA_049520555.1 Candidatus Korobacteraceae bacterium | reverse complement strand
CAATCGCGAGATTCTCCGGTGTTTAGTCCTCAGCCGTGCGAACCTCGGACCAAACCAGCGATGCTCGCGCACCGCTCAGGAGAGCTTTCGCTTGACAACGCCTTCTCTCTTATCGAGGGGCACCCGATCAAGGCCATCAACGAGTATCTGATAAACTTAAATGGAGCCGCAGTCGAGACCGCAAAGGCTACGGCCGACTAAACAACCCCGTTATCATAATGATGAGTTTGTGCGGTTGCGTTCAAAACGTAACCGCACAGTTTGTTGCGCGCTCGGAACCGCTATCTTCTCGTAGGTGACCGGTGCAGGCATCTGCCAGAGTGTCCGCCCCAACTTCCCCAATCTAGACTGCCGATCAGCGTGTGGTGGCTATTTCTTTCTCGAGGGCACCGGCAACCGCCTGGATCGCTTTTTCGAGACTTGCTCTCAACGGTTCTCCTTTATCTATTGCTGTTGACAACAAAGTCATAGCAGTAAGGGCGTTGACGGCGAGTATGGCTTTTGGGTTATTTCCTGGATCATCATATCCATCTGGTCCTACTTGTACTGGGTCCTGCTTTTTTATTCTTAGACCTACTACCTTACCGGCTCCGTCGCGTTCAATGATAGCTACGTAGCCCGCTCCCATCCACACTGTCTGCGTACCATACCCTTTGAGAGGAGTCTTAGTAGGGTCAAAAGTCGATTTCTGTCTTCGTGTTGGCGGCATACTGGCCTCTTTTCTGTCATGAAGCAAAGCCTATGACGGCGTCACTCTAACAGGCAGGGCACTCTCTTTGCGGTGACCCTCATCACGCTTCCATGTCTATTCTGAGGCTTTCGTGTATCAACTAGGATAAAGCGTTTCCCGCCGCGTGACTGGCGTCCTCTGTTAAGTACCGTCAGCGAACTCACGTCGGGCAACAAGGTAGAGTGCGAAGACAACCCGAGTCCCTCGGGGACGGCTTGGTCTACACCTTCGCTTAATTTACTTTATTCACACCCACAGTGCGGCCGAGCCGCCCACCCATTCCAGGTTGCGATTGTGATCGACGCCCATCATCATGCCGCGTCCCATGCGCACCAACGGCAGCACGGGCGTCAGGTCGCCGCCCTCAGGCCACACAAACATCATGCGGATTTCCATTTGGGTCGGACCGTGCGGGGTTTGAATCACCGGCTCGAAGCGCATCCGCTCCTGCAGAATGTAGTCGTGCCGCTGGTTTCTGGGGATTGCGTCGATGTCTGCCTGCGTCGGTGAAAACTTGATGCCAACTCCGGCGAACGAATACAGCGGCTTCAGCAGGTAATTCTCGTTGTCCTTCGGCAGTTCGGTGAGATGGTCGAGAAACCACGTCTTCGGCACGCACTCGTGTTGCAAGTGCGGAATGGAAAACTTGCTGATCCGAAAATACCAGTTAGGATGGCCCGCCCACTCGGCCTCGAGTTCATCCCGCAGATCGAAAGGCAGGGTCACCCCTTTGCGTTCGAGCTCATCCACAATGCAACGGTTGTAGATGCGCTGGACCTCAATCTCGCGCCCGCCCTTGGCGTAGAAGAGCTTTTTGCCGCGCTTCTTCAGCGACAGAATGTCAACGATTGCGATGCCCAGTTCGCGCTGCGTCACCAGGAAGTCGGGCAGCGTTTTCTGGTGCTGCGGATCGATCTCCATCAGGATGACGTTCTCCGGATCGTGCCCAGCCACAATTAGTTCGCGCATCAGCTTCCAATACGAGTCGGGCTCGTAACCGCTGAGATAGATGCCAAGATCCGCCGGCAAATTGTAAGTCGCAATGTACTGATGGGCCGCTTCAGCCTGGTATCCGTACAGGGAAGGGAAGGCCTGCAGCTCGACGAGTTTCGGCGTCAATTCTCCCGCCGCGTTGCGCACCACGCCGAAATCCACTTGCACAAACATCGGCCGCGGCGATTCATTGGGCACGTTGTATTGCGGCGGAACGGAGGCGTCGGCCGCCCGGCGATATTCTGGACTGTCCATCAGTTGCAGCACCAGTTCACGGCCATACTGCGCCATCTGGTCGAGCAAAGCTTTGGGCACAAAACACGGCGTCTCTGAGACGCGGAAGCCAATGTGCGTACCGCAGGCCTGATCCAAACGCTGGAGGAATTGGCGGTACCTTTCGGGCGTGAAGTTGCGGTTGAACTGCTCGCGCAGCGCTGGGACCATCTCAGGCCTCGATAAGGAAGCGGCCCTTCTCCATGATCTGTTGGCCGTCAACCCAGATATCGAAGTGCGTGCCCACCACGTCAATGTGGGTGCTGGAATACCACTCCGCGCCGGTGTGCGCGCCATAAGGATTGCCAAAGGCGATGTGCAAGCCGGGAAATTTCTCGTCTTGCAGGATCTGCCCGATGACGTGCTTGAGTTCAAGGTTCGTTCCGATGGCGAACTCGCCGACCCGATGGCTATTTTCGTCGGTGTGGGTGTAGGCCCAGAACTCCTCTTCCAGAATCTTGTTGTCGCTGAAGACCTCGGTGATGCGATTGTTGTGCATGTGGATCGTCAAAGGCTGGTGCGCCAGGTCGGGATATTTCTCGCACAGGTAGTCGCCAACCACGCCATCGACGACGTAGGTTCCGTTCACTTCGCCGGGAGCGGTGAACACCTCGCCGCCGGGCAGGTTTCCCCACTTGTCGGGGCTGATGATGCCGCTGGTCTTTACCCAGCGGTAGTTAGGATTCAGCATCGCCGAGAAATCACTCCCCGCCGGATTCTTGGCTTTGATTTCCTTTGCCTTGCTGACGATCTCCACGACTTTCTTGCTGAGCGCATCCACGCGGTTGAAGTCGGCGCGCATGCCTTCCAGCATGATCTGGCGGTTGATGTTGACCATGTGGGCGTGCCGCATCTTACGCCGGTTCACGATGTCGGTCATCTGCATGCGCGACTTCAGTTCGTTCTGTTGCACGCGGACGGCGAAGATGCTGACCTGGCTGGTTTCCATGTCGGTCGCGATTTCCGGCGGCAGCTCGACGAGCGGGCGCGGCGCCAGGTCCTCCAGTACGAACGCCTTGAAGGGCGAGCCGACCTGCAGCAGTTCCTGCGCGATGCTGGCCGCAATGTCGCGACAGGCGTTGTCGGTGATGAGCGTGACCTTTTCGGATGGCTGAATTCGCAGGCAGGTATGCACCGCGTTGTGAGCGCCAGGAGAGAGTTCAGTATCGAATGTAGTTTTGGTGAGGTCGGTCAGAACGGGCTGAATCAAGACGGTCCTTTCGAAAAATTGCGTTTTTCCTCTACCGCGGCGCGGCGGTCTGATCGAAGACCCCGACTCGCGTCTCGGCCACGATGTAGTCCACCACTTTCTTCAGATCGCCGGTCTCTTCGAACATCTTCAACTGGCGGTCGGCGCCGGTGCCCATCTCGAGCATCTGGTAAATGTAGTTGATGTCTTCCCGCGATCCCAACTCATCCACCACCGGGTCAATCAGCTCAAGGTATTCCAGCATCAGGTCGCGGACGGGGACCTCTTCCTCTTTTCCGAAATCAATCAGCTTGCCCTGGATTCCGTAGCGCGATGCACGGAACTTGTTCTCCATGATGAGCGCGCGGCCGTAGATGCGATAGCTCTTATTGGATGCATGCAACTCGTAGAGCATGGCCATAGTCGCCTGAATCAGCGCCGCGATGGCGAGGGTTTCGTCGAGCCGCATGGGGATATCGCACACCCGCACCTCGAGCGTGTCGAAGAACGGATGCGGACGGATGTCCCACCAGATCTTCTTGCCGTTATCGATGCAATGGGTCTTGACCAGCAGGCCGACGAAGGTCTCGTATTCCGCCCAGTTGGCGAACACGTCGGGAATGTTGGTCCGCGGAAAGCGCTCAAACACTTTGCAGCGGTACGATTTAAACCCGGTATTCATGCCCATCCAGAAGGGCGAGTTCGACGACAGCGCCAGGATATGCGGGAGGAAGTAGCGCATGGAATTCATGATGTGGATGGCGGTGTTGCGGTCCTCAATGCCGATGTGCACGTGCAATCCGAAAACCAGATTGGCGCGCGCGATGAGCTGCATGTCCTCCACAACTTGCCGATAGCGCTCGTCGGGGTAGATCTCCTGCGCCTTCCAGTCGGAAAAGGGATGGGTGCCGGCCGCCGCCAGCAACATGCCGTGCTCACCGGCAAGGGTGATCATTTCGCGGCGAAGAGACCGGATGTTCTCGCGGGCTTCCTTGATGTTCTTGCAAACCCGGGTGCCCACCTCGATGACCGACTGGTGCATCTCCGGCTTGACCGCCTCGTGCAGCGCCAGCTTGGCTTTGGGGAGAATCTCAGAGGCGATGTGTGAGCGCAGATCGCGCGTCTCCGGATCGATCGTCTGATATTCCTCTTCAATGCCGATGCTGAGGCTTGGGCGATCCATCTGGTTATTCCTTGGCCGCTCGCTTGGCCGTTGGTTTGAATGCCGTTTTCGCAGCCTTCTGCTTCGCTTTGGAATCCGCCTCCGCCGCGTAGCCATTGAGGAACGCACTCCAGCGATATTCCGGAGGCAGGTCGGTGTGCTCCCTGGCTTTACGAACCGCCAGTTCCGCCACGGCGTTCACGATCCAATCAAAATTTTCCTGGCCCACCGAGTTTACATCAGCGTCGGGAGCAGGATTCATGAAGTCGATGGCGTAAGGTATGCCGTCTTCGCAGGCAAATTCAACTGTATTGAGGTCGTAGCCCAGGGCGCGGCAGAGGGTGAGGCAATCACGTTCCACGCGCTCCAGCAGCTTCGCATCGGTGGCTGGCGGATTCTTCACATAGCGCTCTTGGAACGGCGCCGAGGGATCGTAGTGCATGATGTGCACCTTCTCCTGGCCGACCACATAGCAGCGGAAATACTCCTTGAAATTCACCCCGCGCTGCAGCGTCATGCAGAGATCGCGGCTCTGGTCGTAAGCGTTGAAAAACTCCTCCGGCGAGTTCACTTTGTACACGTCCTTCCAGCCGCCGCCGTCGAAGGGCTTCAGGAATGCGGGAAATCCGACGTAGCTGAAGATGCTGTCCCACGGCATGGGATATTGCAGGTTGCGCATGGAGCGCTCGGTGGTGCCCGGGGGATGCATCTTGTGCGGCAGCAGAACGGTTTGCGGAATTGCAACGCCCAGCTTGGTTCCCAGCGCGAAGTTAAAAAATTTGTCGTCGGCGCTCCACCAGAATGGATTGTTGATAACGATCGCGCCGGAGAGCGCCGCATTCTTCAGATAGCCGCGATAGAAGGGAATGTCGTGCGAAATGCGGTCCACGATAACGTGGTAAGGAGACGGCTCCGCCATACGGACTTCGCCAACGGTGGCGAGCTCAGCCTGGATGTCAGGCTCATTCATCGCATTGATCTTGTCCACCAACGCGGGCGGAAAGGTAGTCTCCATGCCAAAAATGATTCCGACTTTCTTCACGGCTGCTCCTTCGAGAGCGATACGATCGCTTTTGCTTGGCGCGCAGATGTATGTGGAAATCCTAGGAAAATAGCGCCGGAGGGCGCTATGACTATTCAATCATTGTAGGCGAAAGCGGCAGGAATTTGAAGACGCTGTAAATTCTGGTAGTGGGGTCATCGCTCAGGATGACAGGCGAACAGAAATTGGGGTGGAATTCTCTAACCCGCGCGGAGAGGCCTACGCCCCGACCAGTTTTTCCAGCACGGCTTTGTTGCGCACGGTGAGTGTGGATCCCTTCAGCACTGCGATCTGGCGCTTGCGGAAGTCCGCCAGCACGCGCGTGACGGTCTCTCGCGAGGTGCCGATAATCTGCGCAATCTCTTCGTGGGTGAGCGCCAATTTGACTCGCGGCTCGACTTGTTCGGGACTGGCGGAGGTCCATTCCAGCAGCAGGCGTGCCAAGCGCTCGGGCGCGGAATGCGACAGGCCCAGACTGCGAATCTGCTGATAGGCGCTCTGGCAATCCTTGCTGAGGTGTTGCGCCGCTTTCAGGCAGGCGTCTCCGTGCTTCTGCAAAAAGTTCAGGAAGTCGTCGCGCTTGACGAAATTCAATTGGCACGGCTGGCCGGTTTCAGCGGTAATCTCATAAGGCGTGCCGGAGACCGTGGCGTGCATGCCCAGTACTTCACCCGGCTGGGCGATTTTCAGAATCAGCGTCTTGCCTTCGGCGGACGTGGTGGAGAGCTTGACCCGGCCTTTGCACAGCATGTAGATTCCGCGCGGCGCCTGACCTTCCACAAACAGCACAGCTCCCGCCGGATAGGAAGCGGTATATTTCATTTTGTCGAACGCTTCTAGTGCAGTCTTGGGAAGAGAACAGAAGAAGCTGTCGTTACGCAGCTTGCAGATGAGGCAGTTCTCTACCAGCTCAAAGCCGTAAGGTGACCCCACATTGTCCTCCGGATGACACTTTGTATGGTATCACCTCAGGCAACCCCAAGGTACAAGTACGTCCCGGAGGGGGTAGCCTCGGTTTTGGGAGGGCCCAACCGGAGGCCCGGTGACCCACATCACAAGCAGCCGTATCCGGAGTCACAGACCGCCGGCCCTTCCGCGAAGGAAAATTCCGCCCACAACGGCTCAAACAGGCGGGAGGCGAAGGTCTTATAACTTCACCCTGTCGGGTCCAGGCGGGAACCCACGTTCCCGACTGGAAGACTGGAATCCTAATTTCGGTTTGCAACCTTGCACCGTAAGGATGAGGATCTTGACCACTCTCCTCTACCCCAAGTCGCCTCCCGCCGACGGTTTTGTGACTCGGCCAGGTCCGCCCAGACCAGGCAGGGGTGGTTCGCAGCATACAGGTTCTCAGGAGGTCGCGTTTGCGATTGCTGATCAATTCCAGGATAACCGCTCCATACCTTCTACAACACGCGTACAATTCGCCCTAAGTATTTCGACGTAGCAGTTTTTGTTGCTCTCAGGGGACCCCGATATTAACTTTCTGGTTCGGTAGGAAGGGAGAAATCGAAATGGCTTTAGCAACAAGCGTTGACTCGGTTGAGATTGGCAGCACCGGATTGAACCGTTGGTGGCGGGTCATCGGCGGGCTCTCGATGAATCTTGCGTTAGGCTCGTTGTACGCCTGGAGTGTGTTCATCGCTCCGTTAGAGAAAGAGTTCAAATGGCACCGCGTCGACACCTCGATGGTGTTTACCATTGCGGTGGTGGTGTTCGCCCTCACCTTCATTGTCGCAGGCCGACTGCAGGACAAGTTCGGCCCCTTCTGGATATCTCTCACCGGCGGAGTGCTGGTGAGCCTGGGCTTCTTCTTGTGCGCGTTTACCCATAGCTTGACCTATCTGTACATCTGCTTCGGCGTGATCGGCGGATTGGGCAACGGCTTTGGCTACGCGACACCCATTCCGGTGATGGCCAAGTGGTTCCCCGACAAGCGCGGCCTCGCGGTAGGGCTAGCGGTCGCCGGTTATGGCGGCGGTTCGGCCATCTTCGGCCCGCTGGCCGCCAGCTATCTAATCCCGTCCTTCGGCTGGCGCTCTACTTTCCAAGTCCTAGGCGTGATCTTCTTTGTGATGACCATATTTGGCGCGTTCCTGCTGAAGAACCCTCCGGCTGGCTACAAACCCGCGGGTTGGACACCGCCGCCGCAAACCGCCAAGGCGGCCGCAACCACCTACGAGTTCACTCCGGGTGAAACCCTGCGCACCCCGACGTTCTACTTTATGTGGGTGGCCTATGCGCTGGGCTGCTCCGCCGGTCTCATGGTCATCAGTCAGTTGGTGCCCTTCGCCAAGAGCGTAGGTATCCCCAGCACCACTCTGGCTGCCTTTGGCCTGGTGGTGGGGGCGGTCGGCAACGCCTCTGGACGTATCTTATCGGGATGGATGTCGGACCACCTGGGCCGCATCAACGTCTTGCGCTTAATGATCGGCATCTCTATGCTGGCCATGCCCATTCTGTACAAGGTGGGCGGCAACGTGGTGGCGCTGTTCGTGATGTTGTTCATCGTGTACTGGTGCTATGGCACTCAGCTCTCGGTGAATGGCTCCGCCACTGCCGACTTCTGGGGCACCAAGAACGCTGGTATCAACTACGGCTTGCTATTCACCGCTTGGGGTGTGGCCGGTCTCCTTGGTGGCCGCATCGGCGGTTTGCTATACGACAAGTACCACAACTACCAGATGGCGTTTTATACAGCGGCGGTGCTGGCCGCCGTGGCACTCATCGCGGAGTTCCTGGCAAAGCGTCCCAAGCATGTGTGAGATGGTGGCCGGACTGCTAAAAACAGTCCGGCCAAATTTGTGCTTGATTCTTGACGGTTATTTCGACCTCCGCTATCGGGTGAAAAGGAGTCTCTTCCCATGGCTGCTGTAACAAACGTATCGGTACCTCTGGGCGTAACCAAGGGAGCGGCGGTCGAGCCGGCCACTCGTGCCGCCGCCCATGGCCTGGTCAGTCCGGTGGTGCAAAAGTGGATCGATGAAGGCAAGCAGGATCCGGACGCCCTGTGGGGACGCGCAGCCAGCGAGCTGCATTGGTTTCGTAAGTGGGACCGCGTACTGGAATGGACGCCGCCCACCTTCAAGTGGTTTGTCGGAGCACAGACCAACCTGGCGTACAACGCGCTGGATTATCACGTCAAACGCGGTTGGGGCGGACACGCCGCCCTGGTTTACCTCAACGAACGCGGCGAGCGCCGCACTTATACCTACGCACATTTGCTGCATGAGGTAGAGCGGGTGGCGGCAGCGTTGCGTGGCATGGGCATCAAGAAGGGCGATCGCCTCACCGTATACATGCCCACCAGTCCGGAGGCGATCATCCTGATGCTGGCGACAGTTCGCATCGGCGCCATCCACTCGGTGGTGTTTGCCGGCTTTGGCGCCAAGGCGCTGGGCGACCGTATTCAGGCTAGCGGCTCGAAATTGGTGTTTACCGCCGACGTGACCTATCGCAAGGGCAAGGATACCCGCCTGAAAGAGATCGTCGATGAGGCCTTGGAAAACGCCGGTGACAAGGTTGAGCACGTTATCGTTCTAAAGCGGACTCCCGGGGAAACCCCAATGCGTTCTGGACGCGACATTCTTTGGGAGCAGTTCTTGGAGCACGGCGCCGGCGAAAGCGGCGACTATGTCAGCATGGAAGCCAACGAGCCGGCCTTCATCCTGGCGACTTCCGGTACGACCGCGACCCCCAAGCTGGCGGTACACACCCATGGCGGCTATCAAGTCCATATTGACGCCATGGGCAAGTGGCTGTTCGGCCTGAAAGAGACGGACGTCTGGTGGTCAACTTCCGACATCGGCTGGATCGTGGGTCACAGCTACATCGTGTACGCACCGTTGATTGCGGGTGCAACCACCATCGTTTTTGAAGGGGCCCTGGATTATCCGGCCCCGGAAACCAATTGGAAGACACTCATCGAGCAGTATCGTGTCACCGGGATTTTCACTTCCCCCACGGCGGTGCGACTACTGATGCGATACGGCGATGCCGTCCTGGGCAAGACCGATCACCAATATCTGGAACGGGTATTTTGCGCGGGCGAAGTATTGAACGCGCCAGCTTGGGAGTGGCTGCAGAAGAAAGTTTTCAAGAACAAGATTCCCGTGATCGATCATATGTGGCAGACCGAAACCAGTGGGCCCATGTTCGGCAATCCTTATGGACTGGGAATGTTGCCGATTAAGCCGGGCTCCGCGACGTTGCCCATGCCGGGCATTGATGCCGAAGTGGTGTTGCTCGACGGCACACCTTGCGGGGTCAATGAAAAAGGCATCATGGTGATCAAGCGGCCTTTTCCGGGATTGACTCCGGAATTGTGGGGAGAAACGGAACGCTACGGCCGCGATTATTGGCAGATTATTCCTGGCGTCTATTACACCGGCGATTCGGCGCAAATCGACCAGGATGGTTATGTCTGGTTTGCCGGTCGCGCCGATGAGATCATCAAGATTGCCGGCCATCGCATCGGCACCATCGAAGTCGAGACCGCATTGCTGGGCCATCCCGCGGTTGCGGAATCGGGGGTCATTGGGCGGCCCGACGAGCTGCGCGGCGAAGTGATCTCGGCATTCGTGGTGCTCAAACAGGGCTTCATTCCGTCGCAGGAACTCAAACAAAAGCTGCTCGACCAGGTGCGCCATGAACTCGGGCCAGTTGCCGTCATCGGCGAACTGAACTTCGTGGACATGCTACCCAAGACGCGCAGCGGCAAGATCATGCGGCGCGTGCTGAAGGCGGTGACCCAGGAGAAGAACCCCGGCGACATTACCACCATCGAGGACGAGGGCTCGGTGGAAGAAGCCAGACACGCATGGCACCAGATGAGGGCGGCGCTGGACAACCAGCCGTTGCCAGTGGGGTCTTCGAAGGGCAAGTGAAACAGGCAGTTGTGGCCGGCCCGCCTCATGGCGGGCCGGGCCATGTAAGGCCCTACCTGGAAGCGCCAGGGACGGGCAAAGGGTGTTGCAGTGACGTAGAGGATGTTTCATCATATGGGCTTGCACGGGGGGCGAGAGCGCGCTCCGTCAGCCCAGGAAGCGCAGGCAAAGAAACGCCGGGGTTGCATTACAAATTCAGAAATCTTAAGGAGTGATTGATATGGCTCGACCTCTTCCGAAGCAGAACGCAGTGATCGAAACCAGTGAGGCTCAGATCGCAGTCCATTGGCGGGAGGAAGAATATTATTATCCTTCCGCAAAATTTGTCGGTCAGGCAAATCTGACCGATCCCGACGTCAACGAACGCTTCAGCGAGAAAAATTTCCCGGAGTGCTTCCGGGAATACGCCGATCTGCTGAGCTGGGACAAGTACTGGGACACGACGCTCGACACTAGTGATCCGCCATTCTGGAAGTGGTTCGCAGGCGGCAAAATCAACGCCTCGTACAATTGCGTGGACCGGCATCTCGACAAGTACAAGAACAAAGCGGCCATCATCTTTGTTCCGGAGCCGGAATCCGAGGGGCCCGTATCCCTCACCTACCGCGAACTCTATGTGCAAGTGAATGAATTCGCCGCGCTGCTGCGCGATTTCTGTGGTCTGAAGGCTGGAGACCGCGTCACCATTCATATGCCGATGGTCCCCGAGTTGCCGGTTACCATGCTGGCCTGCGCCCGCCTGGGGGTCATTCACTCGGTGGTGTTTGGCGGCTTCAGCGGCGAGGCTTGCGGCATGCGCGCCGCCGATTCAGGCAGCCAGGTTCTGATCACCATGGATGGCTACTATCGCAATGGCAAGTTGCTCGACCACAAAGCTGGCGCCGATATTGCGTTGAACATAGCCAAGAAGGAAGGCACGACCGTGGAGAAGGTTCTGGTCTGGAGGCGTCACGCAGGCCAGAATGCGTCCGCTACACCGTTCGTGGAAGGGCGCGATTTCTGGGTTGACGAGATCCTGCCCAGATACTCAGGCGAAATCGTCGCTCCCGTTCCCATGGATTCGGAGGCGCCGCTGTTCCTTATGTACACCAGCGGCAGCACCGGCAAGCCCAAAGGCTGTCAACACCGCACCGGCGGCTACCTGGCTTATGTGACCGGCTGCTCCAAATACATCCAGGACATTCACCCCACAGATGTTTACTGGTGCATGGCCGACATCGGCTGGATCACCGGGCACTCGTTTATTGTCTATGGACCTTTGGCCCTGGCCGCCACCAGCGTCATCTACGAAGGCGTCCCTACCTACCCCGACGCCGGCAGGGTATGGAGAATTGCCGAGCGCCTGGATGTCAACATCTTCCACACCTCGCCTACGGCGATCCGCATGTTGCGCAAGTCCGGTCACGATGAACCCACCAAGTACAAGTACCATTTCAAGCACATGACCACGGTGGGAGAACCCATCGAGCCCGAGGTTTGGCGCTGGTATTACGAAACCGTGGGCAAGGGTGAAGCCGTGATTGTGGACACCTGGTGGCAAACCGAAAACGGAGGATTCCTGTGCAGCACTAAGCCGGCGCTGGATCCCATGAAGCCGGGAAGCGCGGGCCCAGGTGTGCCCGGCATCTATCCCATGATCTACGACGAGATGGGAGAGGAAGTGCACGCCGGTTCGGGGAAGGCGGGCAACATCTGCATCCGCAATCCCTGGCCTGGGATCATGCAGACCATTTGGGGCGATCGCGAGCGCTTCGTCGCCCAGTACTACGCCAAGTACTGCAAGGACACCAACAGCAAGAGGTGGCAGGACTGGCCATACTTTGCCGCGGACGGGGCTGTGCTGGCCGTGGATGGGTATTTCCGGATCCTCGGACGCGTGGATGACGTCATCAACGTGGCAGGCCATCGCCTGGGCACCAAGGAAATCGAGTCGGCGTGCCTGACGGTTCCTGAAGTGGCCGAAGCGGCGGTGGTGCCGGTGGTGGACGAGATCAAGGGCCGCGTACCCGAGGTCTATATCGTCCTGCAGCCGGACGTACAGGCGACGCCGGAGATTGTGGAGAAGGTGAACCACGTCATTGAAACCATGATTGGCAAGATCGCCCGTCCACGCCGGATCCTGGTGGTTCCAGACATGCCAAAAACACGGTCCGGCAAGCTCATGCGGCGTATTCTGGCGGCCCTCTCCAACAACATGGCCACGGGAGACATCACCACCTTGGCCAATCCTGACGTGGTGGAATCGGTTCGGGTACTGGTCCAGGGTAAAGAAGAGGTGGTGTTGCAAGAGGGACCGGAAGACCTGAAGACATTTGGGGCAAACGAGTAGGCCGGCCTCACGTTACTTTCGCATTTAACCAGACGGGGCGCGCCATGCGCCCCGTTTATTCTGTGGGTGAAAGGCTCCGGGTCCTTTCAGAGGGGCCAATTGAGGCCGCGTTATGCAGCTTTTCACGTTGACAAGTGACAAGTATTACTTTACGGTGGAATCCTGACGATCAAGAGCTTTAAACATCGAGGGTTGAAGCGGCTTTACGAGCGCGGCGACCGCAGCCAGATACGGCCGGACCTGGTGGAGACAGTTGAACGAATTCTCACGGTCCTCGATGCCGCCACTGCGCCCCAAGCTTTGGATCTGCCGCGGTATCATTTGCACCCGCTTAAAGGCGATTTGAAAGGGTTCTGGTCAGTGACGGTGCGTGCCAACTGGCGGATCATTTTCCGTTTTGATGGGGTTGATGCAGCCGACGTTGAAATGATTGATTATCACTAGAGGGGACGAAAACACCATGCCCATGAAAAATCCTGTGCATCCCGGCCGGATTGTCCGGCATGACTGTCTTGAGCCGTTAGGACTGTCCGTGACCGAAGCTGCCAAGGCCCTCGGCGTAAGCCGTCAGGCCCTCAACAACGTAGTAAACGGCAAGGCCGGTATTAGCCCGGAGATGGCCATTCGGCTAACCAAGGCGTTTGGCAGCACGCCGGAAACCTGGTTGCACATGCAGCTTGCCTATGACCTGGCCGCCGCCCGCAAGCACGAAAGCCGGATCAGAGTGCAGCGGCAGGTTGCCTAGCTGCGTCGAGACGTGGAACAAATCCTCAAAGATCGTCTCTAATCGGGATATCTTGGCTCGTTTCCGTTGCTGGCGTTTCGAGCTCGTTGAGTGGCGACAAATCCGGCTCAGGCACCACGGGTGTCTCGATTGGTTCGATCGCCTCTTCCGGCAGGGGCATCGCAAAAGCCACCGAATCGACGGGAACCGCCTCGGCGTACTGCTTGTACCATGCAGTAGCGCTGGCCAGTTGCCACAGCCGGGCCGCCAACTGCGACACAATCACAAATTCCAGCAGGATAAACGTCGCCGGAATCGCGGTGGGTGATAGCTTGGTCCAAATCAGAAAGCAAATGAGCAGCGTAATCGCTGCGACCAGACTGATGCGGAGATACATCCACAGGAGGGTGCCAAGGTGACGGAGGGTCATGTCGAACGCCATCCACACAGTGCGCCACATGCCGCTCTCGTTTTCGGCTACGGTTCGAACCTTCGCGATGTCGAACCACACTCGCACGATGACAGCCAGCAGCCCTAACGCGATAATGCCCGCCGCCAGAATCAGAAATCCAACCTGATCGGCAACTGCTTTATCTCCGAGGTATTCCGACCAGTTCCTGACATCGCGATAAGCAAAGCGCAGAAGGGCGAACGGAACGAGCATGAATAATGCCAGGCGCACAAAGCGCCAGAAAAATACACCCGAGGCGGCAAAGAAATCGCCAGTGTTGAGTCTGCGTTCCTGGCGAAAGACCTCTAGTATGCCTCCGCTGATGAACAGCACGAACGCAGCAAACAGGCATGCGCAGGCATATGCCGTGAATCTGGAGGGAAGGAAGTCTGCATCGGGCAGCCTTAACAGTTCGTAAAACATGCCAAGATCGAAGCCCTTGAGCAGTTGATCTCCGGCAAGACTATAGCCCAGAGCAGCATTCAGCGTTCTAGCCGCTCCCAGCGTGCCCAGCGCGCCCAGCACGACATTTACCGCGAACACCCACCACAAGATCTCCTGGCGCCGCCATAGCAGACTGGCTCCGGCAGCGAGCAGTCCTTTACGGTGACCGGCGATGTCGCCCGCTTTCATACCAGCCAACTCAGCATCTGCGCGAGGAACTGGGTTAGGAACATCCAGTAGGCCGCGATTTTTTCCGTTGCGCCCTTTTGCCGCTCGGTGGTGCGGCTGTTATTGAGATAGTTGCTATCCATGGTGACTTTGTGGTCGGGATCGATCTCCACCGAAGCGACTTTCGCCTTCTTGTGGAAAACGTAGCGGACCCAGCGATCTTGGCCATCCCATCGCTCGCGGATGCTTTCTCCATTGTCGAACTTCACTTCGGCCTCAACCGGGAAGATGAAGTCCCCTTTACGGTGCAGGATGACTTGTGTCTCGTAGGTGGTGGCGCCTTTCTTCTCGGTCGCGTCCTGCTGGTACCAATCCACGGGATCGGATGTGGCCCGCAGGACCTCGTAATCCATGACTTGCGTACCGTAGACCGCCTGCTCCCAATACCAGTTCAGGTCCTGGCCGGTAACTTCGTTGACCGTGCGCATGAAATCTTGCTGCGTCGGATGGGTGAAGCGGTACTTCAGAAAGTAGATGTGGAGGGCGTTACGCAGCGCCTGCTCGCCGACGATGGCTTCCAACGTGGAAAGCATGGTTGCTGTCTTGCCGTAGCTGACGGCGCCGTAGGAACCCATGCTCATGTCGGTATAGCTGGCCCGCGCCAGCGAGTCGAAGCCCGCATCTCCCAGGTAAAAAGATCTAAGTTCTTCGCCGTCGCCCTCCTGAATTCCGAAGAGGTTCAGCGCGCTGGTGTTGCGACCGAACAGGCCGTCCATCACCTTCACTTCGGTATAACTGTTGATGCCCTCGTCGAGCCAGGCATTCTCAAACTCGTTGGTGGCTACCATTCCGTACCAGTATTGATGGCCGAATTCGTGCTCGGTTACGCCTTCCGGTTCGTGCAGGTCCCCCTTGGGGACATACCAGCTCGTGCCGCCGGTGATGAACGTCGGGTACTCCATACCTCCCGCCTCGCCAGCCCCGTGCGGCGGGTCAACCACGGTGAGTTGAGCATAAGGGTAGGGTCCGTACCATTGGTCGAATTTCTCCATCGTGCCTCGGATGACATCAACATAGCGCTGCCACGAACTCTTGTGGCCGCTATACGTGAGCAGGCGAATTTTCACCCTCCCGACGCTGCCGTCAAACTGGCTCTCGACAACTTTGAAATTCGGGTCGGCGGTCCAGGCAAAATCATGCACATCTTCGGCGTGAAAGGTGACCGTCTTCGTGCCATTGCCGTTATCGCTGCCGCTCGTCTGCACGCCTGTGGCGCCAATGACGTAATTCTTCGGCAGCGTGATCTTCACGTCATAGGTGCCGAAATCGGCAAAGAACTCGGTCATGGCGTGAAACTGGTGGCAGTTCCATTGGTCATGCCACCACACCCCGATTTTGGGAAACCATTGTCCGGCGAGCAGGAAGGTGCGCTTATACCCGGTGCGCGCAATCACTTCCGGAAAGGTCGCCTTGAATTTGATTTTGAACTGCACATCCTGGCCGGGTTGCACCGGGCGCGGCAGCTTCACCTCAAACACCGTCTTGTCGTCTGCATTGCCGTCGTCCGGAGAGATCAACCTCATCTGTCGGGTGAGATCGCCCATACCAGCGACCTCAAATGAGGTGATCTCATTGGAACCGTTGTCCTTCTGGTCCCATTCCTCCAGGTTGCTGGTTCGGAAGTATCCGTCACGATGCGCTTCCTGCACCCAGGTGGATTTCGGCTGGAACGCATTCAGATAGAGGTGAAAGGGAAAGCGGTCGAGCGCCTGGCCAGTCAGGTTGTGATAAGTCAGCGTCTCGGTGGCATCAACGGTGTGCTTGGCAGGGTCGTACTTCGCGTCAATCTGGTAAGCCACGACCCGCTGCGACAGCGGCCCCGAAATTTTCGGAGCAAACGGGCTTTGCGCATTTACCGAAGCGCAGCAAAGCATTCCGATCGCAAGAACAAACAGCGCTCGGTGACGTTGCATCGCTGATCTCCCCGAAATTCCGTGCTGGGTTACTTATTCACCGGGGCGGTAGGAATGGGATCGATCAATCCCATGGCGACTTCCACCAGTTCCGGATCGACGGGCCGCGTTTTGTGGATGGCATCGACCAGCGGAATGGTGACAATGTCGGTTCCGCGGAGCGCGACCATTACTCCGAATTCGCCTTTGTGGACCTGGTCGATGGCGCCAATTCCGTAACGCGACGCCAGCACGCGATCGAAAGCGCTGGGCGTGCCTCCGCGCTGGATATGGCCCAGCACGACGTTGCGCGTCTCCAGCCCGGTGCGGTGTTCGATCTCGTTCGCCAGGATTTGGCCGATGCCGCCCAGACGCACGTGACCAAACTCGTCTTTGCCCATGTCGGTGACCACCGGCGCGTTGCCATCTTTGGCGAACTTCGCGCCTTCCGCCACCACGATGATGCTGAAGTAACGGCCGCGCGCATGGCGCATGCGAATGCGCTCGGCAACTTCTTCGATGTCGAAGGGACGCTCGGGAATAAGAATGACGTCCGCCCCGCCGGCGATCCCGCTGTACATCGCGATCCAACCCGAGTCGCGGCCCATCACTTCGACCACCATCACGCGCTGATGCGCTTCCGCGGTGGTATGCACGCGGTCAATGGCTTCGGTTGCGGTGTTCACCGCGGTGTCGAAACCAAAACAGAAGTCGGTCCCCATCAGGTCGTTGTCGATGGTCTTGGGAACGCCGACCACCTTCAAACCCACTTCGTACATGCGCTGGGCCACGCTCATGGTGTCGTCTCCGCCGATGGCGACCAGAGCTTCGACACGATTGGCCCGCAGGACTTCCATGCAGTGCTGCAGTCCGCCTTCACGCTTGGCCGGGTTGGTCCGCGAAGTGCGCAGGATGGTGCCTCCCCGCGGCAGAATGCCCGAGATCGCATCCATGTCCACGTCCATGGTCTTGTTCTCGTAAACTCCCCGCCACCCTTCCAGGAAGCCGACAAACTCGTCGTCATAGTGCATGATGCCTTTGCGCACCACAGCCCGTATGACGGCGTTCAGTCCGGGGCAGTCGCCGCCGCCGGTTAGAATCCCGATTCTCATGTTCGGCAGTACCCCTCTACAGAGATAGTAAAGCCATCGCGAGATTTCTGCATTCGGGAGTACACTGTCGCGGGTGGGATGGGCCATCTGGGCCGCTCCGTCGAACTGCGGATGGCCGTGCCTGCAGAGGTGGTTTCGCTGCCGACCGTGTTTCGTTGTCCCACCGGTTTACTAGCCCGTTGCCGTCTTCGATTTACCCCCTGAATCCGCTGTGTCTCCTGCTACACTCGCGACAGGCTGGAAGCTCATGCGCATCCTGGGAATCGATTGTGGCGGCGAATACACCGGCTACGGAGTGGTCGAGCAGGACGGCGAGGGCTCGCTGCATCACCTTTGCAGCGGCGCCATCCGGCTGCTGCCGCGTGAACCGCTGGAGCTGCGGCTCAAGAAGATCTGCGAGAAGCTTAGCGAGATTATCGCCACCTATGCGCCGGAGCAGGTGGCCATTGAAGACGTCTTCTACGCGGTGAACGTGAAGTCGGCGCTTAAGCTGGGGCACGTGCGCGGAGTCGCCATGCTGGCCGCCGCGCAAGCTGGTTTACAGGTGGTTGCTTACTCTCCGCTGTCGATCAAATCAGCCGTGGTGGGATATGGCAAGGCGGAGAAGTGCCAGGTGCAGATGATGGTTGCCCGCCTGCTCGATTTGCCCGCGCCTCCGGACCCGCCAGACGTGGCCGACGCGCTGGCGATCGCCATTTGCCACTTGCACACCGCGGGCACACTGCGGCGGCAGCACGCAACCACAGGATGAATCCACTTTGAACGGTCTGGGCCACGCATTATAAAAGGGCGCCCCTTTCGAAGTAGGCTATGGCTGCTGTGGGAAGCAGTAAGCCAAGCCCGACGAAAGGAACACCCCATGGATAGCATCCAGTATATCGGCCTCGATGTCCA
>JBEKPR010000049.1:0-18447 GCA_049520555.1 Candidatus Korobacteraceae bacterium | reverse complement strand
GCGGCCCTTGCGGTGCTACTCTTTTTCATTGCCGGTCTCCTTTATCTGTTTGCGCTTCGAGCGCGTCGATAACTTGGGAGCCTACAGCATCCCGTCGGAGACCGGCCTTCTCATCCCATCTGTTATCACCAATTGTCGCGGACGTGCCGGACTGGGATGCTTTGTTGCTAGGCACCATTAAATTGCCATCAGCGCTCATCGATCCGCTTCGAGCGTCGTTGGTGTCTAATGGTTTGTGGTCTTCACTGGCAAAAGGGCGGTAAGACGTGGGCGGTTGTTTACGGTGATGGGTTCCGCCGTTGCCGCCGCCCTGATTTTTTGGATTCTTCGTCTGGCTGAACTATGGGTGGATACTATGGAATATGCCAGTGTGGGAAAGGAGATTCGGAGCGTTTGCCCTCCACACTTTTGGAGACGCTTGGGAAAGCCAGAGCCGAAAGCTAAGCGGTCCCCATGCGACCAATTGTGGACGGGTAGGAGTCCGTGGGACTCCGAAGGCTGCCACTGAATGCGCTTTCAAGGCTTTCCGTGGGGGTAGGCCATTTCGAGTGCGATACGACCTGCAGGGAATTGATTCCGATGTTTCTGCTGGGCTGGTATACACGCCAGAAGGCAAGCTCTACGGTCTGGTTTTCGATGGCGATCCCTCCGGCCAAGGTGGGACGTCTTGGTCAAGGCAGCGCGTTGAGAAAATGGCCTGTCCCCTGCCTGCCCAGATGTACGTCAACGCGAACGGTCGCCTGAACTGCTTCGGTAAAGAGGCTGTGCCGCCGCACGACGTAATGTCACCGAACTTCGAGTCCTACTAGCTGGTGAAAAATCCCCGTTACACTCAAAACCCCGTCAATCAATCGCCCAGCATCATCAGCATCCAAACAAGGAACATCCAGCCTGAGATGGCGAGCGTTATCCACGAAAGCCAATTTCGTTCGATGACAACCCAAGTCAGGGCCGCGAAACCGCCTAGCGTGGCTAGAAGGCAGCCGGTAAATACAACCTTGTGACCCGTGCTGGCAGGCACCAGCAGCATCCGTTGGAAGTGAAGTAAGGACCAAATTCCCAGCAAAGCTGGTGCCGTGCTGAACACCATAGCCAGTACCACGGTCATGTGGCGGAGTTGGTCACGACGACGACTGCTCAGGATCACCCATTCGAGTATGCTGACGGCGAAGGACATCCCGAAAACAAACCACCACACGACCATTCGGCTTCCTCCCAAGGACGGCTGCCACAGGGCCGCATTGTACGACGTAGTGGGGTTGTTGTTGTAACATCCCCATATCACAAGCAATCTGAGGATGCATGACTACGCTGAGCAAATGGCTGCATTTTGTCGCCGGGGCTGCGATTCCAATTGCGTTGCTCTTTGCTTTCTTCTGCTTCTTGTGGCTGAAGGATGTGCATGACGACCGCAAGCACGTCGTCATAGCCAAGGCGTCTACGCCGGTTTTTGAAGGGGCAGGCGATGAAGGTGGCTGCCATGGGAAGCAGCTCACGGTCATAAATGAGGTCACGACGCTGCCGGTTCGCAGGATTCATTACCTGAAGGATTGCGCCACAGCGGACGTAATCCTGTCGAACGGGCATCAAGGCTATTTTATTCTAGGCACCGGTAAGGTCTCCATAGAGCCGCCTTTAGCGACATACTGACCGAGTGATGTTGAAAAATCGCCATAGCGCTCATTGACCCGCTGGGCCGGTGGCCCAGCCTTTCGGCGTGAGTCTTTACTTGGGTGCCCCACCCTTGTCGCCCGTCTTTGGCGACAGGGCGGGCACGATCTTTACCGGGGCACTAATCCGCCCAGCCAACCTACGGCGCAAAGAAGCTGGAGATGTCCAGGATCAGTTGTGTGAGTCCATTGCCGGCATAAGCATCGATCTTGCCGTTATTGGTGGGCACGATCGCCATGTTGTTGGTGATCGATCCATCCGAGGCGTTCAACGTCGAGACCGTAGGCCGATTGCCGCCGTCGGGCCACAGCGTCAAGTAGCCCAGGCTGGAAACCGGGATCACCGTCGCGTTGAACACATACGCCTGCGCCGCAGCCGGTGGTCCACACTGGCTATGCTCCACATCCACCGGAGGAGTCAGGGTTCCGGTGAAAGGCTGACCGTTGCCCACATGGCGGGTGTCGATGACCCGGCAAGGCGCCACCGGATACAGCGACAGCCCACCTTGGCCCGCGGGCGCGAAGTAGCCATCGATATCAATCACCAATTGCGTGTTATCGGTCGCGTACACGGAGACCTCGCCGCCGGTGCCGGCGGGCACGATGGCCGCGTTGGCCACGATGGTTCCCGTCTGGTCATTCAGAGTCGAGACCACCGGCTGATTTTGGCCCGTCGGCCACACCGACAGATAGCCCACAGAATGGCCCCCGGGCACTACGGTGAAATTGAACGAATACGCCGCCGGGTTGACCCCGGTGGGAATGCACGTGCTACTGAGCACCGGAAAGGCGCGCGGGGTCTGGGAAAACAGTTGCGGCGGACCCAGGCCGGTAGGCTTGGTGGAGTCGCGCGTGTCGGCCACGCGACAGGGCGGCAACGGATAGAAGGCCAGCGTGGAACCCGATACCGGCGCGAAGTAGCCATCGATGTCGAGGATCACATTGCTCGTGTTGGTGACGTACACACTGACGTCTCCGCTGGTGCCCGCCGGCACGATCGCGGCGTTGGCCTTGACCCGGCCATCCGCCGAGTTCAGGGTCGAAACCACCGGCCGGAATTCACCCGTGGGCCAGATGGTTAAGTATCCCAGCGGACCTTGCGGCACCACGGTGACATTCAGCGAATAGGCGGCGGCAGTGGCGGGAATGTTGCAGCCGCCCTCCTGCTGGATCGGGAAGTCCCGCGAGCTTCCCCCCTGAATCGCACCGCCGGTCTGGCGAGTGTCAACCAGCCGGCAGGGAGTGGCCGGGCTGAATTCGAGTCCGTGGCCCGGCTCGATGAACACCGCCGTGAGGCCCAGGTTGCCGGTCATGGTCAGATTGCAGGCGCCCACGCCGCTGCATGCGCCGGTCCAGCCGGCAAAGGCCCAGCCGGACTGCGGCGCGGCGTTCAAGGTCACCGGCGTGAAGCTGAGATAGGAATGGCTGCAAGTGCCGGGACAGTTGATGAAGCCGTCGGTGCTGGTCACGCTGCCATTGCCGGCGATGGAAACCGTCAGGGTGTAGGTGCTCTGTACGAAAGTGGCGCTTACGGTTTGCGCCTGGCTCATGGTCACGGTGCAGGCGCCGTTGCCGCTGCAGGCCCCGCCCCAGGTGCTGAGGTTCCAGCCGGCTGCGGGTAGGGCATTCAGCGTTACCTGGGCGTTATCGACATAGGAATGGCTGCAGGCGCCGGGGCAGTTGATGAAGCCGTCCGTGCTGGTCACGCTGCCTTGTCCGGTGGTGGTGACCGTAAGCGTGTAGTAGACCGGCTGAAACTTGAAGACCGTGCCGTCATTGTTGGCGCCGCCGGCGTAGGTTGTCCCATAGAAGGTCCCGTTGACCTCGACTAACCCTCCCTGCGGATTGGCGCCATCGGAACCCTGGAAGTTATAGAGAGTAGTGAAGTCCCCGCTGGGGCTGATTTCAAAGATGGTGCCCAGGCCGTGGGCTCCGCCGCCGTTGGAGGTTCCGTAGAAGTTTCCGTCCGAGCCTTGAATCATCGGAGCGACCACACTGTTGCCTTCGCCGGCGGCGGCAAAGCTGTGCAGTATTGTGTATGTACCGTTAGGGGTGACCTTGAAGATCACACCCGCGTAATTGGCGCCACCGGCAGACGTCGTTCCGTAGAAGTTCCCATCACTGCCCCGCACCAGCGCCGCCGTAGGTTCCGCGCCGTCCGTGCAGTTGGTTTGCAAGCAAAAGCTGTGGAGCAAGGTGGGGTTGCCGCTGAGCGTGAGTTTGAAGACGGTGCCGCAGGAACTGGCGCAGTCGGGGAGGCCGTTGCCGCCGTAGTAGGCCACGCCGTAGAGCTGACCGTCCGCGCCCTGCACCAAAGTCACACTAGGGTTCACGCCATAGGTGCTGGAAAAAATGTACAGCGAAGTGAACCCCCCGCCATTCGCCACCAGTTGCCAGAGGCCGCCGGTCGAGTAGAGCCCGGCGTCGCTGGTCACCCCATAGAAGTTTCCATCATTGGCTTGCATCAGGGAGGTGGGATGGCTCCCAACCTGCGGACCGGAGCCACAACCGTAAGTACCGTTGCAAAACTTAGCCGGCACACTCTCGCTGCCGCTGGGAGTCAGTTTGAAGATGACGCCGCCGGTCTCTCCGTTGGCGCCGGAGATGGTCACGCCGTAGAAATTCCCGTCCCTGCCTTGGATGATCTGCATCGGCTGCGCTCCGTCATCGCAGTATTGCAGCTGGCAAAAGTTGTACAGCGTGGTCAGGGTGCCGCTGGTAGTGATTTTGAAAGCCGTGCCGGCGTTAGTACCGTTGTTTCCTCCGGTGGAGGCTGTGCCGTAGAGGTTGCCGTCGGTTGCCAGTACCAGCCCAACCGCGGGGTTGGCGCCATCCGAGCCGGCAAAGTTGTGCAGCACAGTCACGGTTTGTGCGGGCGAATTCAGCGCCACCGCGGCACAAAATACAAACGGGATGAGGGTCGTTTTCAATAGGCCGATTTTCTTCATACTGCTCCCTTTTCGCATTCACCTGAGTACAGAAATAGACAGCCTGGAAGCTCGTAGTTCCGGTAAGTCCTGGAGAGGAGGGATGTGCCGGAATCCCCATCCGGAGGAGCGGGCATGATATCTGTACGGAGTTCCCTCCAGGCGGATACAAGGCGCTTTGCGGCACACAAACATACCTAATAACTGCAAACCGCCTGTTTGTCCGTGAACCGCGTCACCGCTTGCGGTGACATAGTCGGGAAGTAGCGCGTGGTTGGGCTGTGAGCGAATCGTGGCCGGTCTACGGCGCAAATAGGCGGAGATATCCAGGATCAGTTGCGTGATCCCGGCGGCATCAACGTCTACCGCCGATCATCGCTGATCGGAGTTGAACCGAACTCCGGCCATAGGGCGAGCGTAACGGGCAATTAGTTGTTGCTAAGTTCGTCATTCAATAACCACCGGCCAATCGCAAAACCATAGTTGGCCAGACGGGGTTCTCGGCAGTTGGCACGCCACTTCAAGCCCAAACAGCTTAAGTTAGTGCTTATCTTGGGAGCGCCCCATGAATCCCTTCTTCTCCGGCGAGAAAGCAGGGGAAAGGGGCTGCCGCCCCTTTCTCCTGCACCCCCAATCCCCGCCGAACCTGCCTCCGCTTCGCCCCGGACAATTTCGCTTGACGATTCCGAACACTTACTCCACAGTCACCGTGCCAGCGTCGCTTCGCTCCGACTGCTGTTCACCTTCGCTCCGAAACGCCGTTCGGCTTGCCACCGGAATTGGTGTTCACCTTCACCGGAATACCCATCAGCGCCCACACTGGGCCTCCAATGTCCGCTGGCGAGATGGTCTTTTCGTCGATGAAAATTGCACCGCCATCGACAGTGCATCGCATGTGGATTTTCTTCCTTCAGAAACCGACATGAATAGGATTTTGCGATGCGAGCAGGCAGCCCAGAAAACGTTTGACTTGGCGCTGCAGAAACGCCTTGAATCTCAGCAGCGGCGACGGAAGGCCCAGGAGCCAGTGAGCAGTCCGGTCTCGAACGATCAGTAGAGCTGTACACGGCGGCCCGATCGGCTGCGGCGTAGTCGCTGGTGACCAGCGTCAGATCCATCACCTGAGCCGTAGCCGCGAGAAACCGGGCAACCGGGTCACGGTGCGGCAGTTCCTCGACACCCGGGGGCGAACCCCAGTATAGTTGCGTCCTGGCTCAAGCAACCGGGACCATGCATGGTTAATGCCGTAGAACTGCGCAGCATTCATAAGACCTTCGATCACTTCACCGCCGTCGATCATCTGTCGCTTAACATCCGCGCCGGCAGCGTGTATGGGCTGCTGGGGCCGAATGGGGCCGGCAAGACTTCTTCCATCCGCATGATGATTGGGATCACCATGCCCGACGATGGGGAAGTCTGGCTGTTTGGCGAGAGATTTCACCGCCAACAGTTACAGCGCGTCGGTTATCTGCCGGAGGAGCGCGGGCTCTACAAGAGAATGAAGGTGCTTGACCAGCTGATATTCCTCGGCCGCCTGCATGGGCTCCCGGAGCATGAGGCCCGCAAGCGTTCGCTGGCCTGGTGCCAGCGGCTTCAGCTCAACGAATGGACCCACAAGAAGGTGGAAGAGCTGTCCAAGGGCATGCAGCAGAAAGTGCAATTCATCGCTGCCCTGCTGCATGATCCCGATCTGGTCATCATGGACGAACCCTTCGCCGGCCTCGATCCCGGCAATGCCGTCATGTTGAAGAACGTCTTACTAGAATTGAAAAAGGCGGGAAAAACCATACTGTTCTCCACCCATCGTATGGACCAGGTCGAGCGACTGTGCGATGCCATCTGCCTGATTGACCATGGCCGCTCCATCCTGGAAGGCGATCTGAAAAAAGTCAAGGCGAGCTGGGGTAAGAACCACGTGCAGATGCAATATGAAGGTGATCCCCAACTGGACGGCAACGATCTGGTGGAGTCGTTCAACAATTACGGCAACTATGTAGAAATCCGCTTGAAACCCGGAGCGGACGCCCAACAGTTGCTGCACCGGGCCGCCGACCGGGCGCGCATCACCCGTTTTGAGCTGCTCGAACCTTCGCTGGAAGAGATTTTCATCGACGCTGTCGGGAAAAATGCATAAGGTCTGGCTCATCGTCCATCGCGAGTACCTGGAGCGCATTCGCTCCAAGACATTTCTCCTGTTTACGCTGCTGCTGCCTGCCTTGATGGCCGGCAGCATCCTGGTCCCGGCGAAACTGGCGGACATCAAATCGGACACCGCCCGGCGCATTGTCGTCGTGGCTACGAATGCGGATTTGGCGGCGGCGGTGAAGCAGGAATTGCTCGCTCCACCACCAGAGGTATCCTCCGCGGGACAGCCGGAGAAAACAACGCCGAAAGACAACTTCGTGGTGCAGGTTAGCACCACGCCGACGGCGGAATTGCACGACGCCCTGGGCCGGCAGGTAAGTGCCGGAACCATCGACGGCTTCCTGTGGCTGAACGAGGATGACCTGGCGAATCACAAGGCCACCTACAGCGCCAGGGATGTTACCGACTTTCAGACCAATGCGGCGGTGCGCTCGGCGTTGCGGACCGCGCTGGTGAAGCAATACCTGGCGCAGAAGGGCATGACCGGACCGCAGGTGGAGACGCTCCTCACCCCGGTGGTACTTAGGACCGTGCACATCACCAAAGGCCATGAAGGCGCCAGCGGCATGACGGTGTTTGTGACCGGATTCATCATGGTCATGCTGCTCTACATGAATGTGCTGATCTACGGGATGTCGGTGATGCGTTCTATCATTGAGGAAAAGAACTCGCGCATTCTGGAGGTACTCCTCTCCTCGGTCACCGCGAAAGAGCTGCTTGCCGGGAAGATTCTTGGGGTGGGAGCGGTCGGTTTGACGCAGATCTTGATCTGGTTGGTAATTGGCGCTCTCTTCTCTACCCCGGGAATGGTGGCCGCGCAGACGTACCTGTCGAATGTGCACATCGCGGTCTCCGCTATCGCGTGGTTCGGGGTCTTCTTCCTGCTCGGGTACTTTCTCTACAGCACGGTGTATGCCGCGCTGGGAGCCATGGTAAATAGCGATCACGAAGCGCAGCAGATGCAATGGCTGGTCTTCTTGCCGGTCTTGCTGTCCGTTTTGCTGGCAAATCCGGTGATGCAGCACCCTGATTCACCGATGGCAGTTTGGCTTTCCCTGGTACCCTTCTTCGCACCGATCCTGATGTTTATCCGCGTGGTGGGGGAGCAACCGCCCGCCTGGCAGGTGTGGCTTTGCCTGACGCTGATGCTGGCCACGATTTACGGGCTGCTGGCGCTCTCGTCGCGCATCTACCGGGTTGGCATCCTGATGTACGGCAAGCGGCCGACCTTGCCCGAACTGCGGCGCTGGTTGAAGTACGCAGGTTAGAGTTGTGGCCTTATCGAAGTTTCTTAGCCATCGGCATTCCGATTTGGCGAAGGACTGCCTGGTTTAAAGTACCGCGGTGAGGCGGTATTCGCGGGCCACAGGTTCTACGATTTTCACGCGCCCGTGGCCAGGATTGATTTGTTCGCGGGTCCGGACCACTCCCGCCCGCTCTAACTTCAGCACGTCTCGGCGGACGGATTTAGGATCACGCTTCAGCGCGGCCGCCAGCGCGGTGATCGACGACGACTTTGTCCGCACTCTCTGAACCAGCCGGAGACGCTCCGCCGTCAGCACCTCGACCATAGCGAGTGGGTCCTCGAAAGTGATGGTGATCTCCGGCCGGATCGCTTCCCGTCGATCCAGCTTGCGGGCACGCTCCAAGGACCGCTTCGCGTAGCCTTCAAATCCATCCGTATTGATTCTCAACTTCATATCGGCTCCCTCTTCTGGCGGAGTTCCCGCACTTCCTTTAGAAATCGTTCCAGCAGCTTCTCGTAGCTGATAAAAGCAACCTTCTCCTCGGTACCGGCGAAATGCCGATGATGATCACCGTGGTTGTTGTCGTAACCCAGTACCCTGCCGTTGTCCCGGGCACAAAGAACATGATTGATGAACGCCAGGTTGTACTTGACGACTGCGCCCTGAGAGTCCTGCCATACCTCTTCGCAGATGACACCTTTGCCGAGAGCACAACGCACTTGGGTTGTTTCGTCTACAACCTTGCGCAGGCTCCCGGTTTTCTTCACCTGTGAATCATACCACAGATAGGGCTTCATACGCCCTGTCTGTGGCAGGATTAGCGGCGACTGTAGGATGGTCCCGAGTCTCGCGCGACCCTGCCTGACTGCGCCCACATAATCAGAAATTCGGGGAACGTGGCTGCGGCCATGAAGTTCGGCATCTAAGGTCTATCATATGAGCTGGCGAAGTTCCTCGACTCCCCAAGTTTGCGACAAAGAGTTGAGCGACCAAAAGCGGTCGCAGAAAGAGAACTCTATGACCAAGGAAATTGCGAAGTTAGGTTGGTGGAGCGCAGTGCTCGCCCTGGCGCTCTCGACCGCAGTCTTCCCCGCGCGAGCCACCGCTCAAGACCAAGGTCAGCAGGATGATCCCCCCACTCGCGTCGCTCGACTCGGCTACATGGAAGGTTCGGTTTCCTTCCAGCCCGCCGGCGAGAACGATTGGGTCGAAGCTGTTGCCAACCGCCCCATGACGACCGGCGACAGACTCTGGGCAGACAAAGACTCGCGCGCCGAAGTGGAACTGGGATCGGCCGTGATTCGCCTGAGCCAGAACACCGGCTTCTCCTTCCTGAACCTGGATGACCATACCGTGCAGATCCAACTTTCGTCGGGTACGATCAACCTTCGTGTGCGCCGCCTCGACCAGGACGATGCCATCGAGGTGGATACACCCAACCTGGCGTTCACGGTTTCCCAGCCCGGAAACTACCGGCTGGACGCTAGTGAAGACGGCAGCTACACCGTCGTCAGCCTGCGCGACGGCGGAGGCCAGGCCACCGGCAACGGCCAGACCTACACGCTGCACGCCGGACAAAAAGCCACCTTCAGCGGAGGGACCGATTCGCTGAACGCCGATGTAGAAGACCTGGGTGGCCCCGACCAATTCGACAACTGGGCCGACAGCCGCGATCATCGCGACGATAATTCACGCTCGGCGCAATATGTATCGCGCGATGTCGTCGGCTACGAAGACCTGGATGACAATGGCACCTGGCGCGACGATCGGGACTACGGCCACGTCTGGTATCCGAGCGTCGCCGTAGGCTGGGCGCCGTATCGCGAGGGCCACTGGGACTGGATTGCTCCCTGGGGATACACCTGGGTTGATGACTCCTCTTGGGGCTACGCCCCCTTCCACTATGGACGCTGGGTAACGGTGGGCGGCCGCTGGGGCTGGATAGCCGGACCAGTGAATGTGCGGCCCGTGTACGCGCCCGCGCTGGTGGTCTTCATCGGCGGAGGCGGCGGGGGGTTCGGCGGCAATGTGGGATGGTTTCCGCTGGGTCCGCGCGAAGTTTACGTGCCCCCCTACCAAGTCAGCCGCGGCTACATGAACCAGGTGAATGTCAGCAACACCACGGTCAACACCACCACAATCACCAATGTTTACAACACCACAATCATCAATAATCGAACCACGAACATCACCAATGTGAACTACGTGAACCGGAATGTTCAGGGTGCGGTGACGGTGGTTCCGCAACGCGCTTTTGCCAGCGCGCAGCCCGTCGCCCGCGCGGCGGTTGCCGTAAACCCACAGCAGATTGCCAGTGCGCCCGTAAGCGCGAGGGTCGCCGTGGTTCCCACCCAGCAAAGCGTGCTGGGAGCGAAAGCTTCCACCGCGAACCGCGTGGCCGCGCCGCCAGCAGCAGTAATGAACCGGCAGGTAGTCGCGAAGCGGACGCCGCCTCCACCACCGGTGCCATTTGCAAAACAGCAGCAAGCCCTGGCAGCGCATCCCGGACAGCCTCTGGCGCAGCACGAGATCCAAAACTTACGTCCCGCCGCCGCCGCGGCTGCGCACCCGATGGTCAAGGTAGCGCCTCCCGGCAAGCCGGCGACGCCGACCACTGGCCATCCCGCCAACGCGCCCAATGCTGGCCGCCCAGGACAACCCACTCCGCCCGCCGCGCAGCCGAATCGCCCCGCGCCTCCTGCTGAGACGAATCGTCCACCCACAGCGCAACCGCCGAATCGCCCCGCGCCGCCCGCTGAGACAAACCGTCCACCCACAGCGCAACCGCCGAATCGTCCGGCACCGCCCGCTGAGACGAACCGTCCGCCCACAGCGCAGCCGCCGAACCGTCCCGCGCCGCCCGCTGAGACGAATCGTCCGCCAGTAGCACAGCCGCCGAATCGCCCCGCGCCGCCCGCTGAGACGAACCGTCCTCCGGCAGCACAACCGCCGAATCGCCCGGCACCGCCCGCTGAGACGAACCGTCCTCCAGTAGCGCAACCACCGAGTCGCCCCACGCCTCCACCGGCAGCGGCAAAGCCATCTCCGCCGCCGCCACATCAGCAACCGAACCTGACGCCTGAGCAGAAAAAGAAGCAGGAAGAAGAACAGAAGAAACAGCAAAAACCGCCGGGCGTGTAGCGCCGAGCGTGCAACCGGGAGGCATGTGAGCGGTCTGAAAATTTAACCGGCATCCCGGCACATGTCGGGATGCCTTTTCTTGCAGAAGTTATAGTTGAGCTGCCAGCGGAGGCCTTCGACGTCCGCTCCTGGAGCTGCGGGAACGGAGTGTACAATCTACGTCCCGTTGCTTCTCTTCCTCAGCACATTATCGCGGCCCTAGTCGAGCTGGCGCCAGCCCGGAAGTTCCACTCATTACTTTCCGCACTAAAGCGCTAAGGTTAAAGCTGTATTTAATGAGTTAATAGTGTGTAGTGTGACAACACCTCCATGGTCTAGACAAGACACCTTAGCGCAAGTAGGCTTCTGTTGTGGCGCATTTCGTTAAACCGGAACGGGGGCTATTATGAACTCGTTTGGCGCCAATGTTGCGTTGGTACTGCTATGCCTGGTTGTGATGGCCACAATCTGGGCCATCATAGCGCTCATATCTTTTGCACGGAGAGAGTGGCCGACTACAAAACAAGTACCCAAACTGCAACACGACAGACTTCACCAAAGGCTGGAAGAAATCACCAGCCAAACGACCGACCCCAAACAAGTAGTTTAGCTGCGCTCCTTAGGGCACAGCACCGCGGTGACGCTGCGGTCGTTGTATTCCTGGAGATGCGTCTATTGCAACGTAATGTGGTCGGGGTAACGGGGCCCCGGCGATAGATGCAGCTCAATTTCGCGCGTTTCCTTTGTGCCCAGGGTAAGCTGCTGTTTGCCAAACTCCATCCTCGGACCTTCCATTTCAATCTGGTAAGTGCCCGGAGCCAAGGACATCAGCAGGGGTGTCTCCCCAACCGGCTTGCCATCAATTCGCACCACCGCATTGGCGGGCACAGACTTGAAGCTGAGCTTGGCGGCATCCTGTCCTGCACGCTGCTCCAGCGCGCGCCGGTTGGCATCCGCGGGATTGTACTCCGGTTCGTCCACAGCGGCCGCGCGTTTGCGGGAGGCGGCTGCGGAAGCCGGCTTTGTGCCCTGGGACAGCGCCGATCCGACCTTGTTGCCGAGTCCGGCTGCGCCGGTGCCAGCGCCGGTCGCGACGTTACCGTATTCGATCGTTGCCTGAGCGGCGGCAAGGTGCGTACTCAAACAGACCAGAAGCGCGATGGCCATGGCCGTGGCTGCAACCCGCTGCATAACCGACACCGCATCAGCCAGAAACATCGATCGTGAACTCTGGGACATTGAGGTGCACCTCCGGACCGTTAATGTAGCACAATGTAGCACACGGGACCGGCCCGGAAGCGTGGACCAGAGTGTGCCGGCGGAAAGGCTTGTTGCCGTTCGGATCTGGCGCTACTTTTGCATTCTGTATAAGCGGGTGCGCGCCCGGCGCGCCTGGTACTCCAGCGCTCGAATGCGTTTTCGGCTGCGCATCCAGGTAATGCCCATGGCGACGCCTACCAACAAGATCAGGCCCGCGGTCGCGCGATCTTGCACGGTGGCACCCGGTCCCTGGGCGGAAATGGCCCACAGCACACCACTGCCGATGGCCAGCAGAGCGACATAGCCCATAATCGAAGTAAGAACTGCAGACTTCATGACGCAACTCCTCACCAGACTGACCGAGCGCCGCGATCACGGAGAGTGCGCGCGGCTACTACTCGGCGCCGGCAAGTAACAAGTAAATTGACGCCATTTTAGCAGCCCCATCGCCGCAACCGGTCCCCAAAAATTTGACTTGGCTTGGATGGGAAGGTGGGGCCCGACGAGATCATTGGCCTGCTTTTCGTTCTGCTCCTGTGCGAGGGAAGCGGTTGGCGGGCCACGGCAAAAGCGTGCTGCGTTTGCTGAGTAGGGTGATATATTGGAGATTCCAGGCAGCACTGCCCTTGCAGTCGGGAGTCACCCATGGGTCATTCTTCAGCGGTCCTAACTGAACCTGCTCCTAAAACTAAACCGGGGATGGCGGCACCGCCATCTCCCGAGTCCCTTGCGGAAGTTGGGGTCCGCCAAGCCTTCCTGGAAGACCTGGCGCTAAAAATCCTGTATGTAGCCGGCCCTATGTCGCTTCAGGAATTGGCCTGGCAGATGCGGCTCAACTTCGGAGTGGTGAAGGAACTGCTGCACCGGCTGCGGGCCGAGCACCTTTGCGAAGTCACCGGGATAATCGGGAATATTCCCGAGATCGCCATCACGTCTCCCGGCAGATCGCGGGCCTTGGAATTGTTGGCCATGAACCAGTACTCGGGCCCGGCTCCGGTTTCCTTGACCAGTTACGTAAAACAGATCCGCCAACAGAGCGTCCGCAATGTGGAAATCCATCCCCCCGACATCAGCCGCGCCTTCGCCCATCTGGTGCTGGACGCCAAGACACTGGCCAAGCTGGGGACCGCACTGAATTCGGGCACTTCCATTTTCCTCTACGGACCAACCGGCACGGGAAAATCCTCGATTGCCACAGCCCTTTCCAACGCCTTTGCGTCCGATCGGGTCTGGGTACCGTTTGCGGTGGAAGTCGATGCGCAAGTTATCTCGGTCTTTGACCCGCATGTTCACGCCCAGGTTGGTGACTCGCAAGCGCACGGGAGTGATGCGCGTTGGGTGCTCTGTCGTCGCCCCAACGTCTTGGTCGGCGGCGAGCTCACCATTGAAATGCTGGAGCTGCAACTGAACCCGATTACCAAGTTCTATACCGCTCCGGCGCAGATGAAAGCCAACAATGGGGTGCTGATCATCGACGACTTCGGCCGCCAGCGCCTGCGCCCCGACGAACTGCTCAATCGCTGGGTGGTCCCGCTGGATCGCGGAATCGACTTCCTCAGCTTAGCGGGAGGAAAGAAGGTCGAGATCCCGTTCGAGCTGTTCGTCGTATTTGCCACCAATTTGGACCCCGCCACCCTGGTGGACGCCGCGTTTTTGCGCAGAATTCAGACCAAGATCAAGGTGGATGCGGTTTCGCATATGCAATTCCACCAGATCTTCCGCGCCGTTTGCAGCGAAGCCCAACTGCAATATGAAGCGGACATTGTCGATGCGTTGATCGATCGCATCCAAAGCCATCTGAAGGAGCCGCTGCGGGCCTGCTATCCCCGCGACATTGTGAATCAAATTCGCTGGTCGGCGCGTTACGAGCAGAGAGAACCACGCCTGGATCAGGCCGCCGTGCAGACTGCCGTGGAGGCGTATTTCGCCATCGGGACCGGGGATACAGCCCTGGAATAACCTTGCGCGGCCGATGCCGGAACGTAACGCTTACGCTGCGCGAATAACCGTTGGACCCGCAGGACAACAATCAACCTTCTCATCTTCACTACAGGCGCCCGCCTTGGGCTTGTCGGCTTAGGCACAGCCGAGGGCGAAGCCCAGTATTTCCTGACCGCCCGCTAATATTCCCGCGAGTCCTCGCTCCATTGACATATCAGATCGCGTTCTTTCGCGGTAAGCCGGGCCGGCCGGTGAATCAGCGTGTATTTTCGGTCCGGCATGTCCCCGTTGGTAACTTGTTCGCAGATTTCCTCCAGCTTGTCGGTCTTCTGGTTCGCCGAATACCCACCCCATTCCGACAGATTCATCGCCTTCCGGGCCTGGTGTACATCGCGCGCGATCACCCACGAGACCGGAGCTACGTAACTGTACCAAGGCCACGAAGTTTCATCGGAGTGGCAGTTCTTGCAGGAGTGCTCGAAGACCGCTTTCGCCTCGGCAGGCATCGGCAAGGTCGCATAGATGGTTTGCGATGGATCCACTTTGGGGTTGGTCCGATTCACCGGGATGAACTGTATCGCCGCAAGTAGAACCAGGGCCGCAAGTCCAATTCTCCTCGTCAGAGGCACACTCAAAATTTTCCTCACGGACTCAGCGGACCTCGTCACGTTCAATGCAACGACTTCACATAGCAGATCACCTGCCAAATCTGAGGATCGCCCAGCTTCACCCACGATGGCATACCTTGGCTGCGGTTCCCGTTCACCAGCAACCAATGCAGGTCGCCGTCGGTGGCTTCGTGCTGCACACGAGAGCTCTTCAGCGACGGCCGCTTCTTGGTTCCCTCTGCGTCCTGGCCATGACAGTGGGCGCAGTGATCGAGGAAGATTCGGCGGCCGGCAGCCACCGCGTCCGACTGGTCGCGATAGGGATTGACGCGTTCGCGCTCGCGCTGCGAAACGTTGCTCAGCCACGCGCCATTGGAGGTGGCAAATGCGGCCATCGCGCACCAGAGAATGAGCAACGCGGCGATGAAGAATGGGGCCGGCCTGCTGGTCATTGCCCGCTCCGGTGGAAGTGGCTGAAGAACTGTTGGAATTCGTACGACACCGAGAAGCGATACAACACGGGAAGGCTGTAGCCATTCAGCCCAAACTGCGGCGAAAACGTCACGGTCATCCCATTCGGGGCAGCCCAGTTAACGGTGGGGCCCAGGTATTGCGAGGTCAGGTGCAGCCCGAAGCCGCTGGCGTCGCCCAGGCCACCGTACATTTCCACGCCCGCCTGAAACTTCTCCGCGCAAAAAACGCATTCGCGCGCGCTGGCGGCCAGTTGCAGGGGACGGCTTGCCCCAAAGGCATAACCGAACTCCCACGGGTCGCCCGCAAAATTCTTCTCGCCGATAAAGTTTTCGCTGATGTTCCAACCGTGCAGGTTGCTGCCCAGAATCAGCTTCAGTTCAAGCTCGCGCTCTTTATCCATGTGCGCCAGCCGGTTGGGCACAAGGAAGTCATACCTGCCGTCGTGACCGACGACCTCTCGCAGAGTTTTGTCGGCGCTGGTGTCTTCGAATTCGGCATAGAGCACGGGATTGATCCAGTGCTCACGGGAAAGCGGGCGGAAGCGGTTCTCCCAGCGGAACCCGGTGAAGATGGTGCTGTCGTTCTGGGTGGCCTGGCCGTCGAGATAGAACTCGGTCGTCCACCAACCTTTCAGGCCATACTCGAATTCGACATCCGAGCCCATGAAGCGGTTGCCACCCGGAGGGTTGCCCACTGCGTTGAACCATTCGATGTCGAGGTTCCCCGGCTCCTCCATTTCCTGCGAGTAGGTGACGAAGTAGGGATATTCCTGAGCATGACATTGCAGGCAGGAGGGCAGCAGCATTCCCGTAAGCAACAGCGCGGCGCCGCCGATTCGCGCCAGCGCCGCCCGCACCCACGATGCCAGAACTGCTCCCCCCAACTCTGCCCTCTCCCGATTGCTAAGTTTCTAGTTGCGACTCGGTCGCATCTGCTGCTAACCTGTCTATGCTGTCGGGAAACACAGATCGCTGTCAAGGAATACGCGAAGATTTCGTCGCAGCCGTCTTGCGACCAGTTGCAACACCGGAGGACACGACCGTATGCCTCTGCCGGAAACCCAGATTCCAGGCCGTCTGCAGGCTTACTTCAGTGAGCGCGGCATTCGCATCACGCAGCAGCGGCGCGCGGTTCTACGCGTCATCGAAACCGCCACCAAGCATCTCGACGCCAGCCAGATCCTGCGCAAGGTGCAGCGCGTGGACGCTTCCGTGGACCGCAGCACGGTGTACCGGACCTTGCAATTGCTCAAGCGCCACGGGCTGATCGACGAACTCGACTTAATGCACATTCGCGGGGAGGGCCATTACTACGAGCGGAAGATGAACCGCGAGCACATTCACATCGCCTGTCTGCGCTGCGGGAAAATCACGGAATTCGTAACCAGCACCTACGACAAACTCAAGCAGCAAGTGGAAAAAGACTGCCACTTCAAGATTCTGGTGTCCCGCTTAGAGGTGGGCGGCTACTGTGCGGCTTGCCGTCAATAAGAGCGGAACGTGCCGCGACCGAGACTGAAAAAGGCCGGCGTCGGAAGACGCCGGCCAGGAGTTCAAGGGGATCGATCTATAGAAGCTCAGTGCTCAAACACCCCCACCTCAGCGTCCGTCTTGGGCTGCAGCAGGAGCCACTTGGTGGGTGAGATCACGTAAACAACGCTCAGAGCCGGGTCGCCCGGCGACTCTGCCGTGCCCCTGCCATTGGAAGCGATCGAGTAGTTAGCGATTCCGCCAAGCTCCTGATTAAGACCGTCGGACTTGCTTTTGTCTCCGTTCACGGTAATTGTGCCGAGACCGTCGGCCGAGATCACATCTACTTCATTCCTGCCATTTGTGTAGTCCAGCGGCGCCAGCGAGCCTCCGGCGTACGTTCCGGAGATCGACGCATTCGAGAAGGGCCCGCCGGTTTGCGGCTCCCACCAACCAAGGTTGGGACTGTTGCCGGCACTTACCCAGAAAGCCTTGTTCTGGCTGATCAGGAAGCCCGCCGGAGGATTGCCGCCTCCGCTGAAGGTTACCGCTCCGTTGGCAGCCACCGTGTAGGGTGCCTGCCCTGGCGGCTTCTGGGTTATGGTGCCGGCGTCGTCGTAATCCTCGGCAAGAATATTACAGGTGCCGTTACCATCGCAGCTAGCGAGCGCAGCGTCCGATCTGTCGTGCCCGTCGCCACCGACCGACTGGAAATAACTAACGCCGAGCCCGTTCAGCGAGCCGTTGTTGAACGGCCCACTTTGGCGTAGCACTGTGCCCGCCTGCGGATGCTGGGAATCACTTTGTTCCATCAGCATCTCGCCGGTCGAGACCACGTAGCCTGCCTGCGGGGTGGTGTCATGACCAACATATATTGTGGCTGTAAAGCGGCCGCTTTGTGGGTCTACCGCTGACATCGTGCCAGTGAAGGGGGCGGTCTCATAAGTCCCGCCCTCGTTGCAATCGGTTGTTCCGTTGGTGATGTTCCCAGCCGTAAGCGTGAATTCGCTCACGCAGACCGTGCGTACTCCGGCATAGTTGGCTCCCGCCCCACCGTACACCCAGCTACCGTTGAGAGCGCTCAGCGAGAATGCGCTGGAGTTGGCTTTGCGCAAGACGCCGGAGCCGCGGCTGCCCTGGCCGGTGGTGTCGTCGTACTCGATGATTCGTCCGTTGGCCGACGCGTCCAGCACAAACGCAAACGTGACCGGCCCATAGGACTGGCCCTGGATGGTGAGTGTGTTCAAGCCGTTGGCTGCAATAAAATAGGTGCCCGTGACGGTGGTGTTGAACGGCTGGCCGGTCACCGAATTGCCATCCACCACGCCGCTGGTAATGTGGCTGTTGCCATCGGAGATGAAGCTACCCGCCAGCGTCCACGCGCCGCTGGCGTTGAAGCCGTTCAGGTAGAACGCATAGTGTCCGCTGAGAGCGCCCGGATTGCCGCCGCCTCCCGGACTGATGACGATGCTGAGTGGCGCCGAGGCGGTCACCGGCGGGGTTTCCGAATCGGCAGCCTGCACCGTGAAGTTCGAGGTCCCAACCGTGGTCGGCGTGCCCGTGATCGCGCCGGTGCTGGGGTTCAA
>JBEKPR010000048.1:0-20880 GCA_049520555.1 Candidatus Korobacteraceae bacterium | reverse complement strand
TCATTGCCCGCTCCATCGCGGCCTTCGAGTAGAAATCCATGCTTCGCATGGTCTCCTACTCTCGCCGCCGGAAAAGCGGACAGATCACGTGCTATCGCAACCGGACATATCATGTGCTACTGACAAACGGCTGGTCCTGACTTGCACAACGGGGAAAATGCTGCCATCATGAGCCAATTCCCGCCCGCGGAGTATTTCCCGGACGCAGGGGCCGTCGAGATGCTGAGCCATATTCCAGTGGCGCTGGGCACAAAGCGCGGACTGAAGCCGTTCGTGTTCGCCATTGCCGTGCTGCTTGGGTTCGTGGCCACGATGCGCGCGCAATGCCCGCTGCCCGATCCTGACGCTCCCCCCAAACCTCCCAGCCCCCATGCCGCCGACGAGGCCTTGCTGCCGGAAAACGGTCACCTTTCCAATACGACTTACACCAGCGACTACTTTGGCTTCGCTTTCGACCTTCCCATTGCGGCGCAGGGCCACCTCATCATGCTGCCGCTGATGCCGGAGAGACAGCACGCTCTGCTGGCTCTTCAGTTCGAGAACGCATCCCATGCCGGAACCATCACCATCACGACGATCGAGCCACGCCCAGGATTAGAGGTATCGACACCGGAGCAGCAACAGCAGGAATTCAATAACTGGGCGGCTTCCGGGAGCCAGCCGGGAAGGACACGCAGTTACCCCATTCCGGATTACATGGTACGCACCACCGGCCATTTCTATTCTTCGGCGCGGCATAAGGGCGAAAATTACGCCGTGCTCTATTGGACGCGGATCAAGAACTACAACCTCAAGATTTTGGTGGTTTCCAACGATCAGGACTTTCTACGAAAGTCCAAGCGCGCCATAAACGCGGCACATTTCTATTGCACCCAGGACGACGGCACGCTCACTACCGCGGACGGAAAACCGGTGAAGCCGGAGGGCGATCTCTACATGGGGCCCACGGTCCCGACATCGCTGGCCAGTGCGGCTGTCAAAGCCAAGCCAGCGCTGGAGAGCATTCCCCTAGGCGGCGTCAGCGGCGCCGTGTACCGCAATCCTGACCTGGGCTTACAGTACGAGTTTCCCAAGGGGTGGGACGTTTTCCCAGCCGAAGCCACCGACGATCCGCCCCGCGAAGCCATCGCGTTGCGCGAACATGAATTCCTGCACGCCTGCTCCAAGACCCTGCTGCGGATCGCGCAACATGCCCCCAGCGCTGCCGAACAGGCGGCCAGGCCGACCATCACCTTGCGGGCACTCGACCCCGCTTGCCTGGTGATGCGAATTCCGGCCTCCGTCACCGACAAAGATGCCGTGGACAATGTCTCTGCCAGTCTGGAAGTGCTCTCCGAATTTGGCGAGATCGGCTCGGATGAATTGGTCTCCATCTCCGATCATCTATTCATGGTGTTTCATGGAACCATTGCCTCGCATGCGTCCAACGACGAGTTGGCTCAGCGCTGGTCGCAAGTCATTTACGCCACCCTTCACCACAAGGTGCTCTTCGTCTGGTCGCTTATGGCTCCGAACTCGGCTGACTTAAACGCGATGCCCACCACCGGCATCACTCTCGATGGCGCGCAGTCCATCGATCTTCGGGCCTCTCTGACCGCCAAGCGCTAGCGCCAACCGCGAAGTGACGAAGCTCACACACCGGGGTGAGGCAATGCATAGGGCTGCAGAAATTCCAGGATTACGGTATTCTTACGGAAGGAGTTGTCCATGCTTGATAATTTGTTTCAGCCCATGCACCTGTTGGTGATTCTTTTCATTGCCTTGCTGGTGTTTGGACCCAAGAAGCTGCCGGAACTCGGCAAGGGTTTAGGTGAGGGAATCAGGAGTTTCAAAGACTCCATGAACGCCAAAGACGAAGCCGCCGGCAAAACGGAAGAAAAAAAGCCTTAGTAGGGATTTCTTTCTTGTGATCTGCGACTAAGCTTTTTTTCTCATGCCCGATATCCTGTTCATTCTGTTGCTGGCGCTGGTAATCTTCGGCCCCAAGAAGCTGCCGGAGATTGCCCGGCAGATCGCCAAGTACATGGCGCAGTTCCGGCAGATGAGTAACGATCTCAAGCGCCAACTCGAAAGCGAGATGCTGAAGATCGAGCTGGAGGAAAAGCAGGCGCCCGCCAAGTCGTACCAGCTGGCAGCTACCAATCCGCCGCTCAAGGCCGAATCTCAGCCGCAAACTCCTCCTTCCTAAATGTGACTTTCCTGTGGCGCCCGGCGGACCGTCGGCACGGCAAACCCTCCTGACATCCTTTGGCGGGATGATAGAGTGTTGGCCATAGAATTTTCTCGTGCGCGAAAAATGACAGGTCTCGCGACACGCAACTCAGGGTAAGGGAAATACGCATGTCACTGTCTCTGGATTCACGCCACTGCGGCCGAGTATTTGTGATCAAGTGCGCCGGAAGAATCGTCACCGGCAAAGAAATTACCACGCTCGAAGCCTGTATCAACCATGGCTTGCTCGAGTCGTCGCGCATTGTAGTGCAGGCTGGCGAGGTGACCCGCGTGGACAGCACGGGCATGGGCTTGCTGGTGCGGTTCCTGTCGCATTCCCGAAATCGCGGCGGCGACTTGCGTCTGGCCGCTCCTCCGCCGTTCCTCACCAACCTGCTGCAACTGACCAAACTCGCGACCATCTTCCGCATCTACGATTCGGAAGAGGAAGCCATCGTCTCCTTTCTCAAAGAGCCTGCTCTCTCCCAGCCGGTCGGCGTCAAGGCCGGTCCCGTAGTCCTCTTCGTGGACCAATCGCCTGACCTTTGCGCGTTTGTAAGAACGCTGCTCCAGCATCACGGATACGAGGTGCTGTCCACTTGCAGGATGCATGACGCCAAGACCCTTTTGAGCGCCGCCAAAGTTGACTACATTGTCCTCGGTCCGGACAGCTCTTCCCGAGCCGCCGACAGCGCGGCGGCTTCGCTGAAATCGCTGGCGCCCAAGGCATCTACCGTTTTGTTGCAGAAGGATTTCAAACATGGCGACGCCCAGGAGGCGGGGCTGGAGTTGCTGCGATTGATGCGGCACAGTGCTAGTTCCTAATGCGGATTTCAGCGTGGCGGATAACGTTAATCCACAGCCGCCCGCCAAATGCGGTATGCTTTTCCCCAGCTTTGTGAGTGTGGGGGAGACATGAAAGTCGTAACCATTGCATCTCTGCTATTGGCGCTGGCGACCGGCGTGATTGCGCAGTCCAAGGCGCCCGCCCAAGCGGCCAGCAATCCGGTAGTCAGCACGGTGCGGCAATTGGAAGAGCGCCAGTCGAAAAACCTGATCGGCGCCGCCGAAGAGATGCCTGCCGACAAGTACAGCTACCGCCCAACGCCACCGCAGATGACCTTCGCGCACCTGGTCATGCACATTACCGAGTCCAACAATTTTCTGTGCGCGCGGGTGGCGGGTGAGCAGCCGCGAGAGTTGAAACTGAGTGAAAGCGATTCCAAAGAGGTGCTGACCAAGGCGCTGAAGGATTCGTTCACCTACTGCGAACAGGTCCTGTCCAAGGCGGATGATTCGACACTAGCCCAGCCGGTGGAACTCTATGGTGGACACACCGGCACTCGCGCTGCGGCACTCATCTCTCTCGCCGCGGATTGGGCCGACCATTACAGCGCTGCCGCGATGTATCTGCGGCTGAACAATCTGCTGCCGCCCAGCGCCAAGAAGGCCGAAGGCAAATAGCTCTTCGCGACTAATCAATCATCTGTCGCTAATCACTAGTTGCTAATCGCCAGTTGCTCATTCCGCTTTCACTACGATTAACTCAAAGCTGCCCGGAACCATGGCCGGTCGCTGTCCCGGAGCCGGCGGTGTGGCTTCGCGCTGCGCGGTCACGAGATAGGCAGTATTGCTCGCATAGTCCATGGCCATGGTGCGCGCGCCCTTGGCGGTGGCCAAATTCTGTGTGACCGTGTACTTGTCGGGGCTGTCTTCGTGAATGACGGTCAACACTCCATCACCGCCGCAGGACATGAATACCTGCTGCGTGTTGGAATTGAATCGGCCGGCATCCACGCCCGCCCCGATGGGAACGGTGGTGACGACCTTGCCCGTATCGGAGTCAACGACGGCCATCATCTTGTTGTCGCATCCGGCGAAGAGGCGATGATGCGTCACGTCGAACGCCAGAGCGCTGGGCTCTTGGCACGGACTCACTGACCAGCGATTCAACACCGCGAGCTTGGCGGCATCGATCGCGGCGATCTCGCTCTTGTCTTCAATGTTGGCGTACACCTTGCCTTTGCCGTCGGTGACGGGAAACTCCGGCTTGCCGCCGAGCGCAACCGTGCCCACCACCTTGCCGCTGGCAGCGTCCACCACGCTGGAATCCTGGCTGCGCGCGTTGAAGGTGAAGACATGCTTGGTGAACGGATCGTAGAGTATCGCGTCCGGCCGCTCGCCAACCTTCACGCTGTCCAGCTTCTTGAGCGTCTTCAGATCAAAGATGGTAACCGTGTTATCTCCGCCATTGCTGACAAAGCCGCGGCCCAGCTCCGGCGCAAGCGCGACCCCGTGAATGCCGGAGAGATCGGGAATATCGCCGCTCACTTTCAGAGTATTCGCATCGACCACCATCACGTGGCTTCCACGCGTGATGAACAGGCGTTGCCCGTCCTTGTCGTAATAGAGGTAGTCCCAACCGCCTTCGCCACCTAACTTGACCGTATTGACTACCTTGTATTGTTTCTGCGCAAACGCGGGAATGGCGGCCAGAAGGGTGGCTGCCAGGAACAATGCGAAAATCCGTTTCATAGTTTCTCCTCTTTCAATCGGCTTTTGTAGGACCGGTTTCGTGACTCAGGTAAAAGTGAACCGCGGGAGTAATGATCAGCGAGAGCACCATCGAAATAGTGATGCCTCCGATTACCGCGATGGCCAGGGGTTGCAGCATCTGCGAACCGGCGCCCAGCGCCAGCGCCAGGGGCAGCATACCGGCGACCGCAGCCATGGCCGTCATCACGATGGGGCGCAAACGGCGGCGGCCTGCCTGCATCATGGCGTCGTGCGCAGAGTATCCGGCAGCGCGAAAGCGCTGGTCGGCGTCGAGCAGCAGAATGCCATTTTTCGCCACGATGCCGATCACCATGATAAGCCCCATGAACGATGCGATGTTGAAGGTGATGCCGGTTATCAGCAGCGCAAGAAATACGCCTGAAGTGGAGAGCAGCGCCGAGGACAGAATCGCCAGCGGCGCGGCCAGGGTCCGAAATTCAAACAGCAGCACCAGAAATACGAGCAGGACGGCCAGCACCAGCACCAGCACCAGGTCATGGAACGATTGCTGCTGCTCCGCGTAGGTCCCTCCGTAGATGATTCGGATGGACGACGGCACATGCAGGCCGTTGACCACCTTCTGCACGGCCGCGACACCGCTGCCCAGATCGCGTCCTTCCAGGCGCGCGGTGACGGCCACCTCGCGCTGCAGGTTCTCGCGGCGAATTTCCGTCTGCCCCGGCAGTTGGGTGATGTTGGCAAGTGTGCCTAGTGTCGCGGTGTGCCCACTCGCGCTGTTGAGCAGGGTGTTGCTCATCGCCGCCAATGAGCTGCGGCTGGCCTCGGGATAACGCACGCGAATGGTGTAGGCGATGTCCTGCGCGATCACGGGCGTGGCCGCTGGCTCGCCTTCCAGAATAGCGGAGGCATCCGTCGCCACTTCTTCCGGGGTGAATCCGGCGCGCGCGGCTACTGTCGGATCAACTTGGAAAACGGTGGCCGGCCCGCTGATGGTGTTCTCGATTCCGTTCCGAAGGTCCACCACCCCTCGCACTTTTTCGATGGCATCGCCGATCCGCGGTGCCCACTGGCTCAAGAGCGCGGCGTCGGGCGAGAACAGCTTGATTTGGATCGGCTCAGGTGCATTCGACAGATCGCCGATCATGTCTTGCAACACCTGCACGAACTCGACCTCGACGGCGGGTTCTTTTTGGTTGATCTCGGCCCGCAGTTCTTCGGTGATCTCGTCCACGCTGCGGCTGCGCTTATCTTTCAGCTTCACCGCAAAATCGCCCCGGTTCGCTTCGGTGACCGCAGCCAAACCGAGCTCCAGACCGGTGCGCCGCGAGAAACTCTCAATCTCGGGAACCTGCCGAAGCATGCGCTCGATGTGGCTGATCATGCGATTGCTCTCCTCCAGCGATGTGCCTGCGGGAGTGAGATAGTCGAGCACGAACCCGCCCTCGTCCATCGCCGGCAACAGGTCTGAGCCGAGCGCCTTGTAGCAGAAGAAGGACGCAATCACCAGCACTGCGGAGAAGATGGCAATCCACCTCGGGCGATCCAGCGCGAAGCGCAGCCAGCGTTCGTAGAACTCGATGACGCGGCGGAAGCGTCCACTCAGGGCGGTCTCTTCCGCGGCGAGGACTTTTTCCCACTCGCCGAAATCTTCGCGAGGAACGCTATCCGTGTTTCTGCGGCGAATGAAAAACTGACTGAGGGTGGGTGTCAACGTCAGCGCCAGTCCCAGAGAGGTCAGCAACGACACGGCCACGGTGATGGCCAGGGCGCGAAAGAACACGCCGGTCACGCCGGCGATCGCGATCAGCGGCAGAAAAACAACAATGGGGGTAATCGTCGAACCAATCAGTGGCGCGGTGATCTCGCTTAGCGCGCTGTCGATCGCTTCCACCCGTCCCTGCCCGGCGGCGCGGTGCAGAGTGATGTTCTCGACCACGACGATGGCATCATCAATCACCAGTCCCACCGCCGCCGCCAGTCCGCCCAGCGTCATCAGGTTGAAACCCTCACCCAGTAGTTTGAGGGCGATGAATGTAACCAGCACCGTGACCGGAATGACCAGCGCCGCCACCGCCGAGGCTCCCCAGTCGCGCAAGAACAGGACCATGATGATCGAGGCCAGCACCAGACCGATCAGGATGGCGTCGCGCACGCTCCGGATGGATGCGGTCACGATATCCGACTGATCGTAGAAGGGCTCAATGTGGATTCCAGGCGGCAGTGACTGCCGAATCCGGTCGACCTCGGCATGCACTTCGTCTGCGACTGCCACTGTATTGCTGTCGGGCTGACGGTTGATGTTGAGCAGCACCGCGGGCTTTCCGTTGGCGGTCACGATGGTGTACACGGGCTTCACACCGGGAGCAACCGCGGCCACATCGCCAACCCGCACGGGAATTCCGGCTGGCGTTGCCTTGATTACGATTTGCGAGAGTTGCGCCGGGTCTTTCACCTGGCCGTCCACCAGCGCGAGATAAAGCTGATGGTTCTCCTGCATCAGGCCGGGGGAGTCAATGAGGTTGGTTCGCCGTACCGCGTCGAGAATATCGGAGACGGTCACACTGGCCGCCAGCAACTTGGCAGGATCAGGAGTGATGGTAAATTCCGGTTCCTGTCCACCTTGCACCACCACGGTGGCCACGCCATCGAGACGGTTGAGGCGGGGCTTCAGATCATACGTTGCCATCGTCCAGAGCTGCGTCTGCGGGACCGTATCCGACGTAAGGCTGTATCCAATGATGGGGAAGCTGGAGAAGTTCAGGCGGTGGGTTTGAATAAGCGCCGTCGCCGGCAACTGGGAGCGAATGCGAGAGAGCGCCGCGTCCACCAGTTGCAGCGTGGTAACCATATCCACGCGCCAGTCGAAAAAGAGGTCCACTTCAGCCGAGCCGCGACTGGTGATGGAGCGGACCTGCTGCAATCCGGGGACGCTGTTTACCGACTCTTCGATGGGGCGCGTGATGGTGACCATCATCTGGTCAATCGGCATCACCCCGTTGTCCACGCCGATGACGACGCGCGGAAAATCGGTGGTGGGAAAAACCGAAATTGGAATGGTGAACGCGAGGTAGGCTCCAGCCATCACCAGAACGAGGATGAGAAAGATTAGCGATTTCGCGTAGCGAGTGAACCAATAGCGCTGGTCCGCCGGACCGCTGGTGCGCAAACGCTGGAGCATGGATTTCCAATTCATGCGCACATTCAGTCCTTGGCGTTGCCGTTCTTGGAGTCGGAGTTGCCGGCGTTTGCCGGCGGCGCGGGTTCCGCAATCTTCACTTTCGTGTTGTCGGGCAGGCCGTAAGCGCTACTCACGATGACCGTCTCGCCGCCGCTCAGGCCTTTGGTGATCTGCACGCGATCGCCCTGGCGAATGCCCGTCTCCACCGATACTTGATGAGCGCGATCGTCCCTGACGATCATCACCATGGTTTGTCCCTCAGGAGTCTTCAGCAGCGCGGACAGCGGCGCCACGATGGCATCGTTCAGGGTTTGCGCCACCATTTGCACGTTGACGGTCGTGCCCGGACGCAGCCGCCCATCGCGATTTGCAGCCTCGATCCATACTTCGACGGTCGTACTGTTGGGATCGAGCGCCGGACTCACCAGCGTGACTCTACCCTGTACGCGGACCTCTCCCGGCGCAGCAATAGTTGCAGCGTCTCCCGGCTTCAGCCCGGCGGCCTCGCTCTGCGGAATGTGGGCTCGCGCGGTCACCAACGAAGTGTCCATGATGGTGAGCAGCGGAGTGCCGGGCGGAGGCGTCTCGCCGGGATAGCTGGGGCGATCGGTGACCACGCCGTCGATTGGGCTGCGAATTTCCGTGTAACCAAGCTGCGCCGCAGCGCCTTCGTATTTGCCTTTGGCCGAGGTAAGCTGTCCCCGCGCCGCCTTCATCTGCTGCTGCTTGCCAGCCGATTGCAGGGCCGAAAGATGCTTCTCGGCCATTTCGTATTGCGCCTTGGCTTGAATCAGCGCGACCGCCGATTCGTCGAGCTGCTTGCGTGGCAGGGCGCCCTGCTGGAAGAGATTGCTGCGGCTGTCATAAACCTTCTGCTGTGCAGCGTAGGTCTCCTTCGCCGTCTTCAGATCGAGTTCAGCCTTCTGCCACTCTTCCGGCAAAGCCGCCGAGGTCTCAAGCCCGTAGGCGGCCTGCGCCTGTTCGTACGTGCCCTTGTTCTCGACCTCGGCAGCAGCAAGATCGCGGTTCTCCAGCACCGCGAGTAATTCCCCGCGATGCACCCGGCTGCCGCGATTCACGTAGAACGTTCTTACCGGCGCGACAACTTTGGGAGTGATGGCGGCCTGGTCGCGGGGAAACAGAACGGCTTCGGCGCTGATGATCTGCTGGATTGCGCCGTGTTGCGCGATGGCGGTCTGCACCGTGACTACCGGCTCGGTTTCCGCTGGCCTTTTGGAGCAGGAAACCAGCATTGCCGAGACAAGGGTGAGGGACAGTAAGAACGTCAGCCTGTTGATGATGCGTTGCGCTCTCATGATCAGAACGCCCCTGTCAATGTCTGTAGGTTGGCGATGGCCACGTGGTAGCGGGCCTCGCCATCGCGATAATTATTGCGCGCCTGCGTCAGGGTGTTCTGCGCGTCCACTACTTCCAGAGCGATGGCCTCGCCCGCCTGGTAACGCAGATTGGTTAGCCGCAGGCTGTCGGCCGCTAGCTCGGCGGAGTTGCGCAAGGTGTCCAGTTGCGCGCGCGCAGTTTCGGCTTCGGCGTAGAACGACTGCAAATCGGCGAGCGCCTGACGCTGCGCCGCACTCAACTCGACCTGCGCCTGTTGGCGCTGCAGTTCGGCTTGTCTCACCCTGCTTTCAATCGCGCCCCAGTGCCACACCGGAATGTTGAGAGTGGCGGCGGCCGAGTAACCGAGGTTGCGGATGCCGTCTGTGCTGACGGCAAAATGGTTCGCGTCAATGCCGTAGAAATAATCGAGCACCAGCGTGGGCAGATGCCCCGCACGCGCGACCATGACTTCGTGGTTGGCGGCTTCGAGCGCTGCGAAGGCGGCGCTCAGCTCGGGATTGTTCTTTTGCGCCATCGGTTGCACCTCGGCAATCGGGGGCAACACCGGCGCAGTTGCAAGATCGTCCACCAGCGAGAAGTCCTGAAAGAAATTCGGGAACAGCAAGACCGCGAGATTCAGGCGTGCATTCTGTTCGCTAAGCTTCGCATCTTGGAAGGCGCGCTGCTGATCGTTGGCCTGGATCTGCGCCTTGATGACGTCGGAGTGCGCGACGTCGCCCCCCTGCTCCAGTTTGCGGCTGTTGTCGAGGAAGCGCTGGGCTTCGTCGGCGGCCGCTTGCGTGCTCTGCATCTTGCCCTGCGTAACCAGCACTCCGTAGAATGCCCGCACCACAGTGACGATCAATCCGCGGGCCGCGATCTCGGCTTTGGCTCGGGCCAGGGCTTGCGTCGCGGCGGCGCGCCGGTAGTCCGCGAATTGTCCCAGGCCAACTATTTGCTGCACCGCGCCCTGGCTGAGGTACTCGTGCGGACCATTGTTGGCAATGAAGCGACCCGACGGAGTGCCATTACCTTGGGTGTAAATGAAACCGTTGTCATAGTCCACGCCCGGCAGCAGCGCCGCCCGAGCCTGCACGCGATCTTCGCGAGCGATTCCCAGTTGAGTGAGTGCCGCCTGAAATTGCGGACTGTTGGCCTTGGCCCGCGCCAGGGCGTCGGCAAGCGTCAGCGAAACCTTGGCGGCCGGCGCTTGTGCATTGATCGTTGCTGGCGACGCGGTCTGAGCGGGTGGAAGGGTTTGCGCACGCGATGCGACGGTGGCAACCAATAGGCACGCGATGAGCGCGACAATCTTCTGGCTCATGTACACGGCTCCCTCACAGCGGACTCAACTTAGGATGCCGGAACGTACCTTAACCCAAGCTGAACGCGGGGCAGCGGTCCCTTAAGGCTGCCTTCAGCTTCCCTGCCTTAGCGTTGGCATAGGATAGAAGCACCATGCGGGTATTGATTATCGAAGACGAGGCCCGGCTGGCGGAAAACGTCGCCCGCAGTCTGCGCGAAAGTGCCGGCTACGCAGTGGATGTTGCGCTCGATGGCGAGGAAGGCGCGTTCATGGCAGAGTCAAATCCGTACGACCTGGTGATTCTCGACTTGATGCTGCCGAAACTCGACGGCCTTTCTGTGCTGCAACGCATGCGAAGCGGGGGCTCGGCAGTCCCAGTGCTGGTGCTGACCGCGCGCGACGAGAAGGAGTCGATCGTGGCGCTGTTGAACGCTGGCGCCGACGACTACGTCGCCAAGCCCTTCGACCTGGGAGAGCTGCTGGCGCGGGCGAAAGCCCTGATCCGGCGCGGCAAGGGACAGAGCGCAGCGCTGTTGAAGGTCGGCGATCTGGAAATCAACACGGCCGATCTCTCGGTGCGCCGCAAGGGAAAACTTGTCAGCCTCACCGCGATGGAATACCGCGTTCTGGAATATCTGGCGCACCGGCCGGGCGCGGTGATTCCCAAGACCGAGTTGCTCGAACATCTGTACGACTTCAACTGGGAACGGTTCAGTAATGTCATCGAGGTTTACGTCTCCGGCTTGCGTCGTAAACTCGAGGACAGCGGAGACACCAAACTGATTCACACTCTGCGCGGACAGGGATACATGCTTCGCGGGTAATATGCGACGAACCTCCATTCAGCGCCGATTGATCGCAGCGGTTGTGATCTCGCAGTTGCTGCTGGCCATCGGCATCGTTTCGGTGGCGGTGTATTTCACCCGGCGCCAATTACGCAACGCATTCGACGCCGGCCTGCATGGACGCGCCATGAGCGTCGCCGCGCTGGTGCGCTATTCCGAAGATGAGCATCCCACCTTGATCTTCGAAGACGACCTGGTTCCGCCCCCGCTGGAGAAGGAGCATCCCGATCTTTACCAGGTGACCACCGGCGACGGACACTTGCTTGCGCGGTCTCCCAATTGGCCGCAGGATTTACAGGCGATCCCCAAGAAGGACCGGCAACACACCGCCTTTACCGTGAATGACATTCGTTATCGCGCGGTACGACTGGAGAAAGTTCCCGTGCTCGATCGCGAAGGCGATGCGCCTTCGACTGATGTGTTGACCGTGACCTATGCGGCGCCGACCGACCAGATGACGCGCGCGGTCGCACATGCTGGCATCTATATTGCGGCCGGCAGTGGCCTGTTGTTGCTGGTCACGGTAGGCATTGCGGTTTGGGGCTTACGGCGAGGATTGCGCCCACTCGCCGAACTGACCGCCGGCGCGGCCTTGGTCAATGCCTCAAACTGGAAGCTGAATCCCAGCGACGCGGCTTTGAGCCCCACGGAACTCGCGCCCCTCACACAAGCCATGACTGCCATGCTCGAGGGACTGCATCGCGCCTTCACTCAGCAACGCGAATTTCTGGCTAATGCCGCTCACGAGTTGAAGACGCCGGTTGCAATCCTGAAGTCCACGCTGCAATCGCTACTGCAACGGCCGCGCGCGGAGGACGAGTACCGCGCTGGACTGGAGCAAGCGCTCGACGACATGGCGCGGCTGGAACAACTGATGCACTCGATGCTCCGCCTGGCGCGCGCCGAACAGTGGGCGGCGGGCAGTGCGCGCCGCGATCTGCAGGCGGTGGAAGTGGCCGCCACCTGCGAGAGCGCGCTGGAGCACCTTGCGCCCGTGGCGCGCGCGCGCGGCGTCACCATCCATTTCGTTAGCAACGGTCCAATGCCCATGCGCGCCGACGCCGACGATCTGGAACTGGTTTGGTCCAACTTGCTGGAGAATGCCATTCGCTTCAGTCCTGCCGGCGGAAACGTGCAGCTTCGCGCGCGCTCCGATGGTCCGCGGGGTTATGTCGAGGTCGAGGACAACGGTCCGGGAATTTCGCAGTCGGAGCTGGCCCACCTCTTCGAACGTTTTCATCGCGGCGACAGCTCGCGCGCGCGCGACACCGGTGGATACGGATTGGGTCTCGCCATCTCCAAAGCGCTGATTGAAGCTTACGGCGGGACTATTACTCCCCAAAGCGGGCCCGGCCAGGGCACGCGCATGGTGGTGGAAGTGCCGCTGGAGAATTCCGCTGTTCGCTCTTAGCTCTTCGCCTTCGATATCCGTGTTCATGCCTGAAATGAGCGGCTACTCTCACTCTACCGGTTCTCCTTTAGCCGCAATCGCAGATAAACATTCACGCCCAGCGGGTGGTCTCCGTAGTACGGCTTGATGGCGTCCGGCACACCGTACAGCGATACATTCGCGCCCAGTCCCGTCTCCACGTTGTGAAAGATTCCGATGTCACGCGTGTAGCCAATCGTGTAAGCGCTGACATCGAACCAGTGACTGCCGGTTTGTTCGAATAGCCGCTGCGCCAGCGCGGGATCATTGGCGAACAATTCGTCACGCTGCGACCATTCGTAACGGCCGCTGACGAAATTCTCCTCGTTGAAGGGCACGACCGTTTCCGCCAATACGGCGTTGGTGCCGTAATGCACCGCCTGTTTGCCATTGCGTCCCCACAGCAGGGTCGTCGCCCACGCATTACCGTGCGGACGCGGCACAGTGTATTCCACCGAGGCCGTCGTGCGTACGACGTCTCCCGGCTCCAGCGCCTCCGGGTGGACAAGATGGCCGGCTGAAAACTGTGCCACCCATCTCGCGGCCGGCGTGACGGTGAGCCGCGCGGCATAGGAGTTCATCGGCCCGAAGTCGATGTTCCAACGGTTCTCATCAGGCTCGGCGCCGTGGAAGCCGGATGCCTCCAGCCGCACCGCCCGGTAGGACATTCCCGCGGTGACCACGTTGTAGAGGATGTGCGTCGAGTCTTCCCAATGATGGCCGAGCGTGCTTTGCGGGATCTCCAGCGCCGAGGCGCGATGCGGATAGGCCACTGGCCCTAACGCCGGATCGCCAACCGGCGCGCAGTACACGTCCCAAACCGCGTGCTGGCCAAGCCGGTGCGCGTACTGCACACTCAACTCCATGACCAAGTCATGCGGGTGCTGGCCGTTGACGATGGGCTTGCCGTACGCGGTCTCGCCAGTCTGGAACAGCAGTGGATAGAACTCGTTGCTAACAGTCGCGGGCTCCAGGCTGAGCATGGTGCGCAGCATGACGTCGCCGCCGCCAAGCCGGTGCAGCGCGCTGAGCATGCCCCAATTGGTCGAGTAAAACTTGTCGGCGCCCAGCGGGCCAGTCTGCTGCGTGTCGACCAGGAACGCCTGCGCCATCCACATCAAGCGCCACTGGCCGACGCTGGTCATGATCATTGGCATGGGCCAAGCCGAAGGTTGAAACGCGGTCCCCGACGATTCGCGCATCAGGAAGTCACGGGCCAAATCCAGCTCGTGACCCATGTGCTGCATCGAGTCTGCCTGGGTTGGCATGTTCATACCGGCGTGCTCGTCCGTCTGCTGGGATGGAGATGAGGATTGCGCGTGCGCGCCGAGGCCCAGAATACAAGCTAGGGCCAGCAGCCAGCTACTTCGGAGAATCGCGATGATTGCTTGGTTGCGCAAGCTATAGCCGTTGGAGACTTGCAAAATCACCTCGGCAAGAACTCCCATCGAGATTGTAGAGGAGGACTACTCTCCAGCTTCATCGAGAAGCTTGTGCAGGGTTGGCTTGTGTTTGTCCTGCTTGAGCTTGCGCTTCTTGCTGGCTGGCTCGGCGCGCGTGGGCGGAGGAGTTCCAATGGCATGACGGGCTGCGGCCTTCACCGCCGACGCGGCGCTGAAGGGTTTGGGCTTGCGTATCTTGGAGGGCATAACGATGTCTCTTCGTCGATTTATTGCGCCGCTGAAAAATCAGAGAAGCAGATTCACCGCGGCTGAATAACAGTCTAATACTAGCGAAAATCTCTACACGCTGTGGTGAGGGATGTGGCTGACCGGCGTCTCGGCGACCACGCAAATCCCTGCGTCATTCGCCGCCGACAGCAGGGCTTCTTGATCCAACAACAGGCATCGCCCAGCATCGAGCGCAAGGCAGGTTGCGCCGGCCCGCTTCATGCTCTCGATCGTTTTCAAGCCGACCACCGGCACATCGAAGCGCATGTCCTGGTTCGGCTTGGCGACCTTCACCACGGTCAAGGCGCGGCTCAAGGTCGACGGCTCCTTGCCCAGTGATGGCGACTGCATGATCTCGCCTGCACGGAGGATGGTTGCGTCGGTGCCCTCCATGGCTTCCACGGCAACGCACGCGGCTTCGGCAATCACCACCGTCTGGCCGATGTCGAAGCGCGAGAGATGGTGTGCGACCGCTCGTCCATAGGTGATGTCGGTTTGTTCGGAGTCGGTCGGCCCGCGCCGCGTCAAGACTCCTTCGCCGGCCAGCATGGGCTCCAGCAGCGCCGTAGAATTCATCAGCGTGATCCCTTCCTCGGCGAGAACTTTGCTGATCGCTCCGATCAGCGAATCGGTGTTGCGAGTGGTCAGCGAAAGCAGAAGCTTGGCGAGCTTCCAGTCCGGCTTGATGTTGCTGAAGATCTGCTTATGTTTGACCTGCCCGGCCATGATCGCCCGGGTAACGCCTTCTTGTTTGAAGGTGTCGATCAGCCGCGATAGCTCGCCTAAGGACAGCCAGTAAACGGCGGCCGCCCCGCGCTGCGCGATTTCGGGCGAGGCCTCCTCCTTGATGGCGACGACGACGACTTGCATACCCAGGGAGCGAGCAGCATCCAGCACCAGCAGGGGGAATTTGCCGTTGCCAGCGATAAGGCCGATCTTTTGCGATGAGTCGGACATGGGTGAGGCCCTGGTTTCTAGCCTACTTAATAATGCCGCGTTGCGAGGTTTCAACAAACCGCAATAACAACTCCACATCGTCGCCTTGCGCGCCTTCCGAGCGCAGCTTCTCCAACGCCTGCGACGTATTCAGCTTGGAGGCCAGCAAAACCTTGAATGCATGATGCAGACGGGCAATCCGCTCGCCCGAAAACCCGCGACGCTGTAAGCCCACTTTGTTCAGCATGTAGGCGTGGGTGTCGCGTTCGGCGCTGGTCATGGAGTACGGCAGCACATCTCGGGTGAGGGTCGTCCCACCCCCGACGTAGGCGTGAGCGCCCACACGAACATACTGGTGTACCGGGCACAGCGCACCCACCACGGCCCACTCTTCCACCGTCACGTGACCTGCCAGGGTGGCAGCGTTGACCAGCATGACGTGATCGCCGATGAAGCAATCGTGCCCGATGTGGGTGTAGGCCATGATCAATATATGGCTGCCAATGCGGGTCACCCCGCCGCCTTTGGCGGTGCCGCGCGTGATGGTGACATATTCGCGGATGACATTATGGTCGCCAACTTCCAGCCGTGTCGGCTCTCCCGCGTAGGTGATGTCCTGCGGATCCATTCCCAGCACGGCGAAAGGATAGATCTTGTTGTCGCTGCCGAACCGGCTGGCACCGCCCAACACGACATGCGAAACCAGCTCGCAGTTTTCGCCCATCTCCACGCCGGCACCCACGCTGCAATAGGGTCCGATGCTGCAAGATGCAGGAATTTTCGCGGAGGGATCGACGATGGCCGTCGGATGAATGTTCATCTGAAGATTACGACTGCTCGACTGCGGGAGCCAGCTCCGGGGCAGCTTCCGCCGGTTTCGGACGATTCAACAGGCGGCAGGTGACGATCGCCTCGCAGGCCAGCTTGTCGCCGACGTAGGCCTTGCCTTGCATGCGACCTGCGGTGCCGCGCCACGCCAACACGTCCACTTCGATGCGAAGCTGGTCTCCGGGTATCACGGGCCGCCGGAAACGCGCGCGCTCGATACCGGTGAACAGCAACAGCTTCTCGGCGCGATCAGGAAATTCGGTCAACAGCAGGACCCCGCCGGCCTGCGCCATGGCTTCCACCACCAGTACGCCGGGCATGATGGGATTATCGGGAAAGTGTCCTGCAAAGAATGGTTCGTTGATGGTAACGTTCTTGATTGCGACGATCCGCTTGGTGCGGGCGATGTGAATGATGCGATCAACCAGCAGGAACGGAAAGCGGTGCGGCAGGATGCGCAGTATGTCCTGGATGTCGAGCGTGAGATTGTCGCCGCCCTCAGGCGTCGGGTTCACCGCTTCACTCATTATTTAGTCCCGTGAAAGTCACGATTATACATTCCGGGCCGGCGGGCAGATTGCAGCGCATAGGAGCAGAAGAAGAATATGGCGAAACCGATGGGCCGGCAGCCGAATGCGAATCACAGTGAAGTGCTGCGATGGTTGACGGCGCGGCAAAGCGAAATGGTGGCGAGCGTGCGCGAGATGGTGCTGCGCGAGTCGCCTACGCAGAACAAGCAGGCTTGCGACGCGCTGTGCTCTTACCTGGCAGGGCAGTTCGAGTGCCTGGGTGGCCGCGTCAGAATTCATCGTCAACGCTCAGCCGGGAACCACCTGCAAGTGATTTTCCCCGGAGCCAAAGGCCGCAAGCCGGTGTTGCTGCTCGGCCATTTCGATACCGTGTACGATGTCGGAACACTTCAGACGATGCCGTGGCGCGAGGAGAAAGAGCGGCTCTACGGCCCCGGCGTTTTCGACATGAAGAGCGGCATTGCGCAGATGATGTTCGCCCTCTGGGCGGCGCGCGAAGTCCGCGGCGGCTTGCCTCGCCCGGTGACGGTACTGCTGGTTTCCGACGAAGAAGGAGGCAGCGAAAGCTCGCGCGCGCTCACCGAGAAGATTGCGCGCCAATGTGCCGCGGTCCTGGTTTGCGAGCCGGCTGGCCCGGGAGGCGCCTTGAAGACGGCGCGCAAAGGGGTCGGATCGTTCGTCATGAAGATCACGGGACAGGCGGCGCACGCTGGACTCGACTTCGAAAAAGGGCAGAGCGCGATCCTTGAACTGGCGCATCAAATTCAGGCCATCTCGCGGCTGACCGATGTTCAACGCGGCGTCACGCTCAACGTTGGAGTGGTCCGCGGAGGCACGCGCACCAACGTCATCGCGGCGGAAGCCGTGGCCGAGGTGGATCTTCGCATCGCGAAAAAAGCGGATGGCGCGGTGATGGAACGCAAGGTACGCGGGCTGCGGCCGGTCAATCCGAAATGCAGGATCGACATCGACGGCGGCATCAATCGCCCGCCCATGGAGCGGACGAAACAGGTGGTCGCGCTGTACGAGTTGGCGCGGAAGATCGCCCGCGAGTTGGGCTTTCCACTGGCGGAGATCGCGGTGGGCGGCGGCTCGGACGGCAACTTCACCGGGGGAATCGGAATTCCGACGCTCGACGGGTTAGGCGCGGTTGGGGAAGGCGCACACGCCCCCCACGAATCGATTACTGCCGCCGAACTGCCGCGCCGGGCAGCCTTGCTGGCCGGGTTGATTGAGGCCATCGAATAGCGAGCAGAATTCGCTGCGAGATGTTTTGACGCGCCCCAGGCGAAAGCCTAGAATTCGCTTAGAAACTTGCTACCCGTTGCCTGACCGTGGATGCACCGGGCTGTCTTTACGGAGGTCTCTATGGAACGAGGACTGTTTGCGCCCATGCACCTGCTGGTAATCCTGGTTATCGTCCTGCTGATTTTCGGCCCGAAGAAGCTGGGGGAGTTGGGCAAAGCCCTGGGTGAAGGCATTCGCAACTTTAAATCGTCGGTGAACGAGAATAACGCGGCGACAACTCCGCCCCCAAACCCGCCCCCAACCGAAGACAAGAAGTCGTAGCTGCGACATTGCGCCGCGTTCCCGGCGATGTGCGCGGAACTCTGAATTTTCCCATCATCCCCGTCGCGCCTTCCCTCTTGCAAATCCGTCAGAGTAGCGCCCGGCCGGTAGCGGCTTCGCCTGCCCGCAACATGCGATACACACGCGGCAGCGGAAGACCCACCACATTGAAGTAGCAACCCTCGATGCATTTCACCCAGCGTGAAGCCATGCCCTGGATGGCATACGCTCCCGCTTTGTCCATCGGCTCGCCACTGGCAACGTAAGCAGCGATCTCACCCTCCGAGAGTGGGCTGAAGACGACCTGCGTGATCTCGGCTTCGGTTTGCTCAAAGTCGGGCGCAACCAGGCATACTCCCGTGATCACCTGATGAGTTCGTCCGGAGAGCAGACGCAACATGCGCGCGGCATCGGCGTTATCGTTGGGTTTCTCCAGCAGATGCTGGTCGACGACCACGACGGTGTCGGCGCCCAGCACCGCGCTTTGCGGATGGCGAGCGAACACCGCGCGCGCCTTGTCGTGGGCCAGCCGTTGCGCATAGTCAACGGGCTTCTCGTGCGCGGCGGGCTGCTCGGCGACGTGGGCTGGATCAACCGTGAACGGGATCGCGGCGTTGCGCAATAGCTCGGCGCGGCGTGGGGAAGCGGATGCGAGAACCAGAGACATGCATCCTGATTCTATCCAGCAAAGGCGATCGAAAGCATCCCATCGCTACCTGCGCACGTCTGATGTTGGGTGGCCACCAAGAATCAGACTCTCTCTTACGGCGCTACGCTGCGCGGCAAGGAAGCCGAATTTCGCGTGTGGGCGCCGATTCCAAACCAGATCACGCTGCGCCTGACGCGCGAGGGCGCAGGGCCGCAGAACATCCCGATGCGGCGCGATGGCGAAGACTTCGTTGCCATCACTGCGGCCGCCGCGGGTGATCGTTACGCTTATGTTCTCGACGGCGGGCCGCCGATTCCTGATCCGGTTTCACGCTTTCTGCCCGAAGGTGTGCATGGTCCATCCCAGATCGCAGATCCTTCGGCGTTCCACTGGAGCGACGATGGATGGCGCGGGCTCGCCCTCCGCGATTACGTTATCTACGAACTGCACGTCGGGACCTTCACGCCGGAAGGCACGTTCGACAGCGCCATTGCGAAGCTCGAATACCTGAAGCAGTTGGGGATTTCGGTGGTCGAGGTGATGCCGGTGTCGGCTTTTCCGGGCGTGCGCAATTGGGGATACGACGGCGTGTCGCCCTACGCGGTGCAGGCGAGCTACGGTGGTCCCGAGGCATTCAAACGATTCATCGATGCCGCGCATCGCAGCGGGCTGGCGGTGATTCTCGATGTGGTTTACAACCATCTCGGCCCGGAAGGCAATTACCTGCGCAACTTCGGTCCTTACTTCACGGCGCACCACAAAACGCCGTGGGGAGAGGCGGTGAACTACGACGCCGCGGGCTGCGAGCATGTGCGCCGCTACGTAGTGGAGAACGCGCTGTACTGGATTGGGGAGTATCACCTCGACGGCTTGCGGCTGGATGCGGTGCAGACCATCAAAGACGATTCGCCGAAGTACATCCTCGCGGAGATCCAGGAGCGGGGGCAGGCGCTGGCCGGCGAATTGGGGCGCACGATCAATGTGATCGCCGAGACCGACGAAAACGATTCGCGCTATACCAGAGCGGCACGCGACGGCGGCTGTGGATTGGACGCGGTGTGGAGCGATGATTTTCATCATGCCGTGCACGCGTACTTTACCGGTGAGCGCCAGGGTTATTACCAGGGCTTTGGCGATCCCGAGCAGATCGCCCGTGCACTGCGCGAAGGATACGTCTTCCAGGGTCAGCATTATCCTTTCTGGAATGGTCCACGCGGCACCAGCGCGAGGGACGTGCCGCTGCCGGCCAATGTCATCAGCTTGCAAAACCACGACCAGGTGGGCAATCGCGCTCAGGGCGAACGACTTAGCGTTATGGTTCCACGTGGAACACGCCAGCTGGCGGCGGCCTTCTTGCTATTGGCCCCGCACACCCCGCTGTTATTTATGGGAGAGGAATACGACGGGAAGACTCCCTTCCAATACTTCGCCGACTTCGAGGATCCGGAACTGAGCAAGGCGGTCAGCCAAGGTCGTCGCAGCGAGTTCAAGGGCTTTGATTTCCGCGAGGTACCTGACCCGGAAGACCCGGAGACATTTCGCCGCTCGAAATTGACATGGGCAACTGCGCCGGAGAACCGCGAGATACTGGAGTGGTACCGGCGACTACTGCAACTGCGCAAGCAATACGTGACCGACGGAGAACGGACAGCGGATGCGCAATACGCGGATGGCGTGCTGACGATGCGGGTTCCTGCGACGAATCCGAAGGTCGTGGTGCAAGCGGCGCTGGAGAGGGGGAAACCATTGCCCCATCGATAAGAACGAAGACGTTGTCAAGCGCGAGGTTTTCCTGGGCGGTGCGCAAGCACCGCCGGGTTTGGGCACCAGAGTTGGGTTGTGAGGACCAAGACTCTGGAACATTACTCGCTGCT
>JBEKPR010000047.1:0-21159 GCA_049520555.1 Candidatus Korobacteraceae bacterium | reverse complement strand
CGACGGCCCTCGCTCTAACACCCCAGCAAGCACCCTTCGGCTTCGCTCAGGGCAGGCTTCCCCGGTGCTTGCTGGGGACCCCGTTTGCGCTCGCGGCCGCTCGGGATGACAGGATGGGGCACCCGCTTTCGACTACGGTTGGCGCCAAATCACCCCAACAAGCGCAAAGGCTGCGCTCGTCGGGGCCCTGGTCACGGGACTCGGTTTTTTCCCCACCTGACCCAGGGCTTCCGCCCTGGGCTAAGCTCTTTCGTCCCGCAAAGCAGGACTCGCTATCGGGAAAAGCTGAGTGACGGCTCTTCACCTCAGAGTTTTTGTGAGCGACCGGTTAGCGATTCTCGCTGTCGACTGTATATTCCGTCTTCTTCCACTTCCCCTGGCCACCACTCAGTCCCAGAATTTCCAGGCTCTTCATGTTTTCTTCCCATCGAGCTGGATACGTTCCCTTATCGAGAACCAGGCACTCCGATGACTCCGTGATGCAGAAGATCGCCACCTGCCGCTCCTGGCCGGCATCTGTGATGTACGCTTTATAGCTCGCGGCCGCCGCGGTAGCTCCGGCTCTCGCAGAAAACGAGACGTCGCTGACACGCACGAGGAGTGGATACTTGGAGGTGTTTACGCCTGGAAAACGGGGTGGCTGGCCAGCGCTGTCGGGATGCGGGGTCAGGCTATTGTAGAGTCGAAAATTTACCTCGACATTGATCATGACCGGCACTGGCTGCCCATCCTTGGTAGCTGGTTGGAAGCGCCACCGCTGCACGGCCTTGATCGCTTCTTCATCCAACCCCATACCGAGCGCGCGTTGCACCTTGATCTTTTGGGGTAATCCATCTGCATCGACCACCAGCCACAACACACACGTGCCCTGATATTTGGCCTTGCGGGCCTCCTCGGAATACTCCGGGTCGGGAGCGTAGGTTGGTTTAGGAGCGGTGATACTGCCACCGACGCGATACGCACCAGTATTCTGAGGATCACTCTGGGCGGCAGCTCGGCAGGCCAGTAAGAGGAGAAGCAGCAGCAACAGTCGCAAGCGCAAGATCATGGGAGCATAGTATGCGTGTCTGTGCACCGTGAGTAGCAGATTCTTGCGCCGCTATTTCGTGGGGTCTGTGTGCAAGAATCCGCACCCTAGCCAAAAGAGAGCGGAAGAAAGCAGGTCCCTCGACGGCCCTCGCTCTAACACCCCAGCAAGCACCCTTCGGCTTCGCTCAGGGCAGGCTTCCCCCGTGCTTGCTGGGGACCCCGTTTGCACTCGCGGCCGCTCGGGATGACAGGATGGGGCACCCGCCGGCACGGCTGAAACCGTGCCCTGATACAAACCGATTTATGAGATAGCTTCTGGTTACGAAAGGACAGTCTTGCCGCTAGTCCTTTCGTGATCTTGACGAATTGCGCCGGTGACCTATGCTGTTAAGTAGGGCCAGTGTGCCCGATGCGAGCGGAAACGCGGAAGCGCGGTCCGCTCGGCTGAGGTCTTTGAAAAGTACAGGGCTGGGCCAGCCATCAGCTGGCGCTGGCTAGAAAGTTTGCTTCGAGTCGGGAGCGGAGTTTGCCAGCAGGAACTCATCGCTCTTCGCAAGAAGCCGTGAGTCCTTAGGGAACTCTTCCCTCTTCGCAATGGGCCGTAAACCCTTGCGGCTCAAGATTTTGCCTATAAGTCTTTGGGGCTCAAGATTTTGCGGGGGTAATTATCCCTTGACAATACGTAGATACTCTGCTACAGTTTTTCTTGACGGTAGGTAAGCCAATGAAAATCAAGAGCCATCATCGCCAAGAACCAAAGCCAAAAATGGAGCGGTACACAAAGAAAGATTTTGACCGCCAGTTCCCAGATGAAGCCACCTGTCTAGAGTGGCTCAAGAACCGCCTGTATCCCGACGGCATCTACTGCGAAAACTGCGAGCAGATCACGAAGCATTACCGCCTCAAGAGCAGCCCGTCTTATTCCTGCGAGCATTGCGGCGATCACGTTCATCCCACGGCCAACACGATTTTTCACAAGAGCCCAACACCGCTCACAACTTGGTTTTATGCGATGTATCTCATGTCTGCTACTCGCTGCGGAATCTCCGCAAAGCAGATCGAACGCGAGACGGGCGTAACGTACAAAACCGCGTGGCGCATGTTCAAACAGATTCGCTCCATGCTCAACCCTGAAAACCCCGGGCCGATTGGTGGATTCAATCGCCGAGTCGAAATGGACGAAATGTTCTACGGCGGCAAGCGCAAGGGCAATGCGGGCCGTCCAATGGTCGGAGACAGGCACGGAAAAACTACCGTCGTTGGCATGGTTCAACGTAAGGGCCAGGTCAGGGCCGTAGTTGCGGCTGACGTTAAGGCTGACACGCTGCTTGGCTTGGTTAAAGAGCATGTTCTGCCTCAGTCCCTCGTTTTCACCGATGACTTCCCGTCCTATGACTGCTTCGATTCGCGGGGCTATCAGCACCGCAGAATCAATCACAGCGAGAAGGTCTATGTGGTTGGCGAGACGCACACGAACACGATTGAGGGATTCTGGTCGCTCGTAAAAAATGGACTGCGAGGCGTCTACCATTCCGTTGGCCGTCACTATCTACAAACTTATCTTGACGAGTACAGCTTCCGGTACAATCATCGCTTCGACACTCAGCCGATGTTTCAGACCTTCATGCACCAGATCGAAAAGCGGGATGTTGTTATCCGCCGTGCTCCGGTTGAGGTTGAGCCGTTCTGAATGGAATCGCGGTACGCATACAGGAGAAGCAAATGGCCGAATCACTTGACACTAAACTTGAGAGAGCGTTCGCTAGCCTAGAAGTTAAGCTAGACGCCATTGCCAAAAGAGTCGAGACCCACCAATTAGCAACCGAGCGCATCGAGAAAGTGCTTAGTGAGGTTCGGGTAACGGTGAACGGTCTGAAACAGCAGAAGACCTAACCCAAAGGGACGAGGCAATCGTTAGGGCACAATTCGCCTCGTTCTCAGAGGTGGCGCTCGCATACTGCGCAAGTTTTTCTCTGATCTCTTCTGCTACTTTGTAAGTGTTCTTATTCATAAGATACTCCTTGTTCTGTGAAACGCTGGATACCAAAATTCGCTCCCACCAATCGCCAAAAGCAGCTAGTCGCGCTCGTCGCCGCTGCGGGCTGGGTGCTGATTGTCATTCTAAGGCTTACTTGGTACCGAGGCTGGTACGGCTGGACGACTACACGAGCCCTCACGCTCGTCATCTATTCCATCCCGGCTGCATTGTTCGCGGGAATCGCGTTTTGGTGGTACTCGGAGCGATAGCTATTACTCGGGCTTGATCTTCCGACTCGCCTTCGTCAGATCGTCAAGAAATTGGTCTTTGGTTGGAATCGGAATCTCCGCATGTTCCGGTGTGACCTGAGTTCCGAATTCGGAATCGGCAACTGGGCCGTATTGCCGAATTAGGTCCTGCTCCACTTCGTCTCTCATGGCAGTCATCTCCTGGCCGTAGATAATCTCTTTGATTTTATCAACTGGGACGACCATCGAAATGCCCATATTGACGGCCTCGGCCATTTTCGCCCTTCGTGAATGACGCAGGCAGCTCCCAGTGACCGTGCATCATGCCCAATAGATAGAGCTGTCCCAGACCAGCAAACGGAATATCGTCGCCGTCTTCACCCTTCAGCATGAGATTGACGGTTTGGCGAATGAACACCGGAGAGCCGCTAAGTCCGCCAATGGAACGCCCCTCGGCTAGATATACCTCCATCGGATTAAAATTCTTTGCAGGCACCTTCTCGGTCGGCAACATCGCCAAGTTTCCGGTTCGGACTATTGGGAATAATCGCTTCTGCCCCCAAAATCTTGTGAACAGGCCGACCACGGCGATCTCGTCTCCAATGCCCATTCCCCGCTCAGGCATCTTGTCCTTGAGCGCGAAGTGGTGTTCGGTAATCAATTGCAGGTCGAGTTCTGCGTAATTAGTTGGGGCAAACAGACACGCCGCTGCATCAACGGCATTGGGTTCGGTGGGATGAAAATACCATTTCACACCGTCCGCGTGAATCAGCGCTGGTTCACCGTCTTTGCGATTTACGCCCAGCGCGAACGGTGCATCGCCCAATTCGTCCGCTACGTGCTTTGCGGTCACGAAATGCAGGAAGGCGCCCCCATCGCTTCTCGGGGTTGCGATAACGAACCCGGTGCCGCCGTACTTGACCTGCGTCGTGCTCGCGGAGAGAAAGCCGACCGTCTTCAAGACAGTATCTGGGAGTCGCATGTTGAGGTCCCTCGGCGGTCGCCCCATCCAAAACCGGGGCGTACCGAATCTAGCCTCTACGACTCTACAATTTTGTGTACGTATTGTCAAGGGATAATTACCTTTGCGGGGATTTTTCCGGGCTTAGCGTGTGTTTTCAAGATTTTACGAGCATCAGGGGGAGGGGGGTATGTCGGCTCTTAGCCGGAAAGGCCGCCCAACGGCTGGGTAGGTGTAGTGATGAAATCCGGGCGGCTCGGCGGGGTCGCCGCTTATCGCACAATGCGGGCGATGACGCGGTCCACCAGCGTACGTGGAGCGCCTGACACTTGGGGTGCGGGGAGATGGCCGCACAAATCTCCGCCGAGGCTGAGAACATACGAGACTGTGGCCCAATTCGCGGGCCTGCTACCCTCAATCACCACAAACGCCGCGGCAACAAAAAGAAGGCGGCCGGTTAGCCGCCCTCTTTGGTTAGTCCGATGTGCGCAGAGAACCGCTCTACGGCTCGGGTACCGGCGCAAATTCCACGGTCTGTACGTTGACGCCGCCAATGGCAACGCGTCCGTCGGTCCAGGTTACATAAGCAGTGTTACCGAACGCCGTGCTGTAGTCGTAGTCGCCCGCGTAGCAGCTCTGGATGAAGGGATCGTCCTGTTGTGGCTGAGGAATTAAGCCGGTGCTGATGGCGAAGTTCGCTCCCCAGGTGACGCCGTTATCAGGCGATTGAACGCCATAGCGCTCGTAGCTGCATCCCGGATCGGTGGCCGCATTGCATGCCGTGGTGGCGGCGCGACGATCGTACCAGGAAACGGTTACCTTGGTCTGCGGCAAGGGGATGGCGGGGCTGTAGTTGACGGAGACGGACGGCATCCACTGGGTCTTGTACTGGCCGCCGGTGTCGTCGTTAAGTTTGATCGGCGTGGACCAGGTGAGGCCGTTATCGGTGGAACGCACGTAGTAGATGTCCCCATTGTCACCGCTGGCTTGTCCTTTGCCCGCGTAGGCATAGTGGATCACTCCGTTGGGACCAACGGCCGGCTCGCCCCAGCCCATGTGCCGCCAGATGGGATTGACTTTTGCGAAGTAGCCGCAGGTGCTGTCACCCACGGGATTAAAGCGAGCACCCAAAGTGGCCGAGGTCCAGGTGGCGCCACCATCGGTGGATCGATACATGATGTTCTGGCGGGTGCTCATACCCCCGCCACCTTCATCCATGCCAGCAAGAAATACCGGGCTCCTGTAAAGAGCATTGGGAGAGCCATGGCCTGGCAAGGTGCCGGTGATCTGTACATCGCGAATAAAGGGTGAGCCATTGGCGACCTGCACGGGCGTGCTCCAGGTAACGCCATCGTCCGTGTGGGTCACAAACAGGGCCCCTCCACCCACGTTGAAGTTATTGAAGGAAACGTACATGCGGCCGTACACTGCGCTGAATGGAGAGTTGTCAACCCACATCGACTCACGGTCGTCTGCACCGCCGTTATGGGCGCACGCTGAGACCGTCCAATTCTGGCCGTCGGGAGACTTCCAGGTGCCGATGCCTTGACCACCGCAGCCGGTCGCCAAGTCGCCGGCAAACCACATGGCTAACTTGGAGTTGTAAACCACGATGGGATCTCCGAAGTTAGTCCCGTGGCCCGTGCCAAGCGGTGACGGAACAATCTGAGTGAAGGTGGAGCCGCCATCCAGCGAGTAGGACACTCCGGAATAGTCGCTGCCGCTGCCGGTCTCGTCGTTGTAATTAACCACCACCGTGTGGTCTCCAATCCGGGTACTGGCGAATACCATGCTTTCACTATGCGTGCAGCTGCTGTTTGAAGTACAGGTCCGATTGCTGACCAGGATGTTGGGCGGTTGAGGGCTGTCGCCAGTGACCTCATCGCCTGAGCCGGAAGGCCGGCCGCCTTGTACTACGCCGCACTCAATCAGAGTAAGGCCGGCGCGCATGTTGTCTTGCTTCAACAGGTGGAGGGCGGCAATCTGCGAGCAGTCGATACCCGTCGATGTCATTTGGGCCCGGGCCTGCGGTTGGAGGACACACGCTACCACGATGAGGATCGGTAGCGCAACGTACCATAATGTCTTAGTTCTGTCGTTTGTCTTCATCTTTCTCCTTATGCACTGGGTTCGGGGGGCCTGAAGTTTGAGGTTGAGAACTGGAACCAGGCGTCGGCGGGGCAGGCGCAAAGTAACCCTGGTCCAGCCAAACACCGCTTTGCTTTTTCAAATTGTCCAACTCTGCTTTCAATTTCTCGCCTTGCAATTTCTTTTCGATGAACGGTGACATCTCTTTCAGATCTCGACGGCTGCGCTCGACCAGTTGCAAAAGCACCAGGGTGTCGGCATTGTCGTCAATCACGGCCCACTCACCCTGCTTGACGGTAAATGCCGGCTTGGCCATTTTTTCCGGCAACTCACCACGCTGGAAGCTCAGCGGTTCGGCGTCGAGCACGACGCTGTTGGGATCGTGGATCAATTTCTTGGGATCGCTTCCCGAGGCATAAGCCTGACGGATGGCGTCGGCCAGCGCATGGGCGTCGGCGGAACTCATGCCCTGCCCGATCTTCTTCCAAATGAAGATCCTGCGCACCAACACCACGTCGTAGTCGTCCACATGGGCGGAGTAATACGCGCTGATCTCTTCCGCAGTGGGCTTGACCTGGGCCTTCAGGCTGGCAAACTCGGCGTTGGACAGGATCTGGTCGCGATCAATGGCCAGTTGCCGGACCACATCGGGGGTCGAGTCCAGGTGATGGGCGACAGCTTGTTGCGCCAGCATCAGCAGCGACGCGTAGTTCTCGCCGATGGCTTGACGGCTCAGATCGGCCGGTCCTTGTTGCGCCTCTAACGTGCTGATTAGAGACTCGAACTCCGCCTGGGTGATGCGCACATTTCCGACTTTCAGGATTACTCGTTCACTGGGCGGCACAGCACTTTGGGCCGGGGCAGCGGTCGAGGCAGCCGATGAAGATGTCGAAGAGTTTGGCGTGGAAGGTTGCTGCGCGTAAACCGCGGCAGTCAGAGAACAGGAAAGCAGAAAATACCGCAAAACTCGCACGCGCCTACATTGCATTTAGGATACCTGACAACTTACGAGGTTTAGCCTCGGCTCTTTCGAAGTGGCAATTTCCTTCGTGCGAGCCCTCGCGTACCAAATAAGAAGTCGCCAGTTCTCCCGGATGCGTACAAGCCACTGCGAACCCTATCGCAAATCATCAGACCATTTCCTCGCCGATGAAGTCAAGGATATTCGTTCGCCGGAGTGTCTTAGTTTCAGATTGGGACTCTACCCGTTGGCGGGAGCCCGTCTTTTCAGGATTTGCCCGGTTTTCAGCCTGCTTGACACATTCTGTTCACATAGAGATGTGACATCTGCGCCGTCTTGCACCAGAGGTCCTGCCTCGTCCGCATCGGCAACCTATTGCCCACTGTCGCCCGGTTCTGCTCACCGATTATGAAAGTGTTTTCGTGCGCGGGACTGGGAAGATCAGGTGGAAGGAATTGTTGCTGGAGGATTGAATTGATATAGTGCGGAAACGAGCCCTAACGCGCGCGTGTGCCAGAACTGCTAAAGCCCCGCCAGCCGACGGCTACTGTGTTCGTTCTAAGTCCGAGGTCCGAGCATGAGACTGTTTGTTGTTGCATTACTTGTTTACGCCTGCACTGCGGCCCTCTCCGCCCAGAGCAACAGCAATAGCCTCGAGGCACGGCGCGCCCAGTTGCGTGATGCCTTGCAGGCTGAATGGGAACACGCGCTTCGCACCTATCCTGAATTAGCGACCTATGTGGGTGACACCCGCTACAACGACCGCCTGGGTGACTATTCGCCCGAAGCGATTGCCAAACAGGTGGAGTATGCAAAACAACAACTCAAAGTCTTTGAGGCGATCGACACCTCGGGATTCCCCGAAGAGGAGGTGCTCAATCGGCAACTCATGGTGCGCGACCTGCGTCAGGCGGTGGAGGGCGCGAAGTTCAATCACTGGGAGATGCCAGTTGACCAGATGAATGGCGTACACCTGAATTACGCTTCCATGCCCCGGCAGATGCCATTCAAGACGGTGCAAGATTATGAGAACTATATTGCCCGACTGCACCAACTACCACGCGTGTTCGATCAGGTGACCGCCAACATGAAGCTCGGCTTGCGCGACCATCTGATGCCGCCCAAGTTTCTGCTGGAGAAGGTGGCGGTCCAGGCGCAGGAGATAGCCGACGCCAAGGAAGAGAAGAACCCCTTCAGCCAGCCGGTACTGAAATTTCCCGAGGGGATTCCAGCAGCCGAGCAGCAACGCTTGCGCGATGCGGTGATGAAGACGGTCAAGGCCGAAGTCAATCCCGCCTACGCGAAGTTTGCCGCCTTTGTGAAGAACGACTATGCCCCTAAAGGCCGGACGGAAATGGGGGTCTGGTCACTGCCCGACGGCGATGCACGATATCAGTTCGATGTCCGGCGCATGACCACCACCGAGCTTCTGCCTGAACAGATTCACCAGATGGGGTTGAAGCAGGTGGCCGACATTGAGACGCAGATGCTGGTCATAGCGAAGCAGCAGGGTTTCGCCGATTTGAAGAGCTTCAATGAACACATCCGCCAGGACCCCAAGCTGCACGGCACCTCGAGTCAGCAAATTTTCGACTTGTATCAGCACTACACCGACCAGATGTACAGCAAGCTGCCCCAATTGTTTGGCCGGCTGCCGAAGAACAAACTGGTGGTGGTCCCCATGGAAGCGTACCGGGCGCCCAATGAAGTTCCGGCCGACTACTCGCCCGGGACCGGCAACGGCGTACGTCCTGGGCGGATTAACGTGAACGAGTACGATCCCGAGCACCGCCTGTTGCTCAATGTCGAGGCCATCGCCTATCACGAGGGTGTTCCCGGACATCATTTGCAGTTTTCCATTGCGCAGGAGTTGGCCGGCATTCCGCCCTTCCGCAAGTACGGAAACTACAACGCCTACTCCGAAGGGTGGGCGTTTTACTCGGAGCGGCTGGGCAAGGACGTCGGCTTCTATCAGGACCCGTATAGCGAATACGGCCGGCTGGAAAACGAAATGTGGCGCTCGATTCGGCTGGTGGTCGACACTGGAGTCCATTACAAGCATTGGAGCCGCCAGCAGATGGTGGACTTCTTCCGCGAGCATACCGCCATGGATGAGCCCAACATTCAGACCGAAGTGGACCGCTACATCGCGTGGCCGGGCCAAGCGCTGGCTTACAAGCTAGGCCAGATGGAGATCCTCGAACTTCGCGAGCAGGCGAAGAAGGACCTCGGCCCGAAGTACGACATCCGCAGCTTTCATGATGAAGTGCTCGATGCCGGACCCTTGCCGCTCGACGTTCTGCACGCGCGGGTCACCAAGTGGATCGCCGATCAGAAGGCCGGTAGCATTGCCAGACACTAGCGCTGGGCAGAGTTCGGCGCTGAAGGGAAACTCGGAAGATAGGAAGGATTCTAGACAGAAGTGGCGGGTGTCCGCTGCCAGTTGTTTAGAATTTGGTGGACCTGGCCGGGATCGAACCGGCGACCTCTTCCATGCCATGGAAGCGCGCTCCCAGCTGCGCCACAGGCCCACACTTGCGAGAAGACTGATGCCCGGAAAGCGGGCATCTCAAGTATTTTCTACCACCCGCATGGCTTAGTCAAACTTCCTGATTGCACGCTCACGGTCGAGCACTCAGGTGCGGTTTGACTGGCTCGTCACCGGTCAGTACAGCGAATCAACATTGGTGAAACGATTGGTCGGGGCGAGAGGATTTGAACCTCCGACCCCCTGCGCCCAAGGCAGGTGCGCTACCAGGCTGCGCTACGCCCCGACTGTTTTGCTTCCCTGATTCTAAACCACTTCCAACAACTGAACCACGGAGCGATGCCCTTTTCGATGCAAACTCCGCTAAAACTGTGTGAAAAGTGTGCCAAAACCCCATCAGAGTCGCGTAGGTGGATCGCAGATCGTAGATGCGGAAATACGGAATACCAGCCCGCCGTTCATGTCAGCAAGCCCGGTCCATCCCAATGCCTTCATTAGCGATAAACGGAAGCTCAGAGGCGCCGGTAATTCGCGTTTTGAACGGCAACGTTCAACTGCTTGCTGACGCCATCGATCACCATGTTGGAGACATGGTTCGTTCCATCCGGTAAATTGGTGAACTGCACCGTCAAGTTCATCGCATCCTTCGGATCACTCATATAGGAGGCGACTTGAACCCGAAGCAGCGCCTTTTGCGTTTTGTCGAAAACCAGGGTCAACGAATCCTGAGGTTTCAAGTAGTTACGAATGACCAGTTGAACCTGACCGGGAGGGCCCGCTGCCGGACTCATTGCAATGTTTCCGCGCTGATAGGCCTGCTGCAGCAGCGTTCTAGTTGGCGGCACATACTGCTGCGCCAACGCCTTCATCTGATCCGCATAGTCCTCGTACTCCGCCTTCTTCTTCGCGACCACACGCTCCTTCAGGCGGCCACGCCTCCCGCCTTGGTCAGTGGATGTGTCGGCTGGAGGTGGGTCAAGCGAGGTCTTTTGTGGCTTTCCATCCGGGCCAAGGCGCACCTGAAAGTGCTCCTGCTTTTTCTGCTCGCCCTTGAGGCTGATCGTTACCTGCTCGACCCAAGTGTAGTGCGCAAGGGCCTGCTTGTTTTTCGCAGCTGCCTGCTTGACCTCGGCCACACGTTGCTGGAGTGCCTGATTTTGTGCATTGGCGGGACAAATGCCTACTGCACCCGACAGAACCAATAACAGAGTTATAAACCCTCGCCGCGCTGTATTCCTCATAGGTATCCTCTCGTAACGTTCTGTGATTCTTGTCAGCCCAGTTTCTACTTGGGGGGAAAGTTCTTCAATAACTTCTGCATGGCCTTATTCAGATTCTTCTGCTTCTTTTCCTGGTTGGCGCTGGCATCGAGCGTCTTTGTCGCACGCCCGGTCCAAACCAGTTGTTTGCTCGACGGATCATACATATCCAGAACAAGGGTCCCGATATTGATGGTCGAGCTTTGGGCGTTGGCCACGCCGCCACCCCAGCGTAAGCCCCCGCCCATGCCGTACGCGTTCCACTGTCTTTCATGATCGACGGAGGCCTGATAACCAACATAGAGGTCGGCTTTATCACCGTCCGTCTTCGTTAAGCCTTTCGCCGCCAACTGCGAATCCACAGCATCTTTGATCTGTGCATCTACGATCTGATTTGGGTACGTGGCACCTTGTATTGTGACCCACTTGTAAGTGTGGTACTTGGTGAAATCCGTTCCCGGCATGGCGTTGGTGGTTACATCCTGTGCCAGCGCCGTACCGCACACGAACAGCATCAGCGCCAGTCCCATGCCGACTCTTGCCATTCTAGTACGCATTTGTTGCAGCATAGTTTTTCTCCCTTTTACTAACTAGATCGTCTGTAATGCGGGAATTAATCCCTAGCTCCATTCGGGTACCGAATTCCAAGCTTGTCAGGATTAGAGTCGGTCATGGCTGTTGCCATTTTGCTCATCTCCGTCTGCCGCCCCCGAAATCCCCTCCCGAGCTGCGGCCGCCGCCCCCAGCGATCACCACCATCCACCTTCGACCACTGAACTGAACTTGTGCCAAGAAGGTAATCGAGACTCACGTAGAGCACGCCGGAGTTCAATCCCTTGATCTCGCACGTCAGGTGATCGCCATTTTTCATGACGATGACATCACTTTTTTCCCGTCCAAACAGCGGCGCGACGAGTAGAAGTACCGAGCATAGCACCATGGTGTGCAAGTTCATTTAGGATGTTCCTTTGGTCGGGTGATTCTACCGTGCCGCATAGAGGCAATGGAGGGGGATTAGATTTGACCTCAAGATTCCGAATGTTATGAATACTAAGGATTTCCGCTTTCGGCCTACCTCGCCGCCGACTGGATTCAGACCGCTGCGGATGCTTGGACTCGTGATCATGTGGTTGGTTCTCGCCTTGCTCACTCTCTGGGCAGTGGCAGCCCTCTACGTTGATTTTCGGATAGCAGCGTTGCGTATTCCGTTGACCGTGATCTATGTTCTCGCGATTATCGCGGTCCTGGTCAAGGTCAAACGATGGCTCTGGGCTGCCGCTCTCTGTTTTGCCGGCTTCTGTGTCGTGCTGACGTGGTGGCTCAGCCTGAAGCCGTCGAACGACGGCGATTGGCAGGCCGACACTAGCCGGACCGCCTGGGCCGAGATCAATGGTGATCGAGTTACCATCCACAATCTGCGCAACTGTGACTATCACACCGAGATCGAATACTCGGATTGCTGGAGCGACCGGACCGTTTATCTATCGCAACTTCGCTTCGCGGATCTTTTTTTCACCACCTGGGGACCGAAATATATTGGTCACCCGATTGTCAGTTTCCAATTCGGTGACAACGACCATGTTGCATTCTCGATCGAGGCTCGCTACAAAGCCGGCCAGTCGTACTCGGCGACCCTTGGGTTCTTTCGGCAGTACGAGCTGATCTTCATCACCGCCGACGAGCGCGACGTCATTCGATTGCGTACCAACTACCGCAAGGATGAGCAAGTGTTCCTGTATCGCACCACCGTGTCGCCGGAAAGGGCGCTGGTCCCAGGGGATTTCGTTCACGATCTGGCGCATCTCAGCGGCATTGTGTCCGGTGGCATAGACCCCGCCAACCAGGCCGCCCATGCTGGTGCCGGCGATATGGTCAAACGGAATATGGTGTTCCTCCAGCCAGGTAATGACACCCACGTGGGCAAGTCCCAGCGCCCCACCGCCTTGGAGCACCAGGCCTACGGTAGAACGCTTTGACTTGGGTGACTGCTCTTGTGCGGCTGCAAATGCGACGGAAAGGATGAGAACGATGCTGGTGAACGACAATCTAAGATGCCGGTACATATTGATTCTCCAATAATCTGAAAAGATCAATGACAGGACCCGTCGCCCTGAGACGCATTTCGGTTCTCCCTTAACCCCTTGTCAGCCAGCCAGCGCGAGAAATAATTACTTGGACAACGACTGGGAAAGGCTTTCGAGGTTCTGCGGAACCACGTGAATAAAACCGCGGCGCGGGCTGTCGATATCCGATATCAGAAGGAACGCGAGAGCGACCACCAGCGGCAAAACAACAAGCAGGCCGGATCTTGCTCCAGCGCCGTGTGCTCCATAGCCGACCAATAGGTTGCAACAGACGGCGATCGCCATCATCAAAGTCCATGCCGAACGAGGGATGCGGTTCCACCAGGCCGCCTGGGTATATCCCTGCGAGTTCAACACATCGTTCATGCCGGCAACGGCGAGTGCGATCACAGGGCTCGGATGCGCCACGGCTGGGGCCTGTACCGCCGACCACATCTCTCTCTGCAGTTGCGCGGTATCGGCATCAATCTGCTGCAACTCTTGCTCGCTGCGGGTTCGGTAGAACCTGAGACGCAACTCGAGATACTTCCCAAGCTGGGTACGCACTCCTGCCGCATCCGCCGCCGGCAGCAGTCCTGCCCGGACATATTCCGTGCCAATCGCATTGGCCTCTGCTTCCTCGTAATTCTTGCGTAGATCGTAGCGGGTGATCGCCATGGAGAAACTGAACCCAATGATGAGGCCGAGCAGGGTCAGAGTAGCGGCCTCCACAACGTTGAAATCTTCCCGCTCCCCCTGGTTCAGCGGCCGCCGTCTCCGCAACCATGTCCCGACTTGCGCCGCGACCCACAGCACCAGCAACGAGACCAGAAAGAAAATGCGTGGATAGCTCAACATGCGTTCTGCTCCTTCATTGTTCCCGGCTCAGCCAAAGAAACACGCCCTTTGCGGCGTGCTCCACCAGGACGCCGCCTCCGCCTCGGCCACCCTTTTCCCCATCTCCGCTTTGATCGCGTCAAGGCTGAAGCTCGCGCCCCGCTGCATCGGCCGGTAATCGAGGAAGGTTTGGATTTCCTTGCCCATTATCTGCTGGACAAACACGAAGCGCCAGAATTCGTACTTGAACCAAGCGAAGTATTGTTGCGCGCCGTCTTTCGTCCCTCCCAGAGTCAGCCCTCGAACACTTGCGCCCAAATCCATACTTCTTCTTTTCAGCCGGTCCCGGTCAGTTCCGGCCGGGACAGTCTTACTTCGTCTGCCAGTCACTACGATTACGAATGATGGGGAACTGTCACTTTCGCCAGGGCGGGCGTCGAGAGCTGCGCTTACGAGAAAGAACGATCTGACTTTATCTGCGCGATCTCCCGTGACGCAGCCCCCAATCTCCCTGGACGACGCTAAGAAGGAAGGCTGTGGTTAGACCAAACAGCAGCCATCCATTCAACGCCTCCAGCGCTCCCAGGAGTTGCCAGTGGTCTTCCAGAAGCAGATTCGTGTGCCCGTAGCTGGTGATCGCGTTCAGCGAATAGAGTATCGCGGACCTATTGTCAGGTAGGGCGCCGAGAAGCCGGTAGGCGGTAGCCCAGATACCTGCCTCCATCGCGTGCAGAAAAGTGGCCAACCAGGTCGTGCAACCTATGACCAGGAGGAAAATAGCCGTGGGGTAACGGTGATGGATAGTGCGGCTGGAAACGCGAGCAAGTGCGTGCATCATGAGTCCGAGGCCCAGGACATGGATGAGCACGGTCAGCACGATTAACGGCAAACCCCATGCCCAGTTGGCACGCCAAGTGGTAGGGTTAACAACGACGGATGTGAAAACTCCTTGCGCAATTCTCATCGAGACCATCATCCGTCGTTTACTCGGCTCAGGAGACGAATTGTCCCAAATTGTTATGCAGAGCTGGCAGTCGTCTCGGCCCCATAACGTTGGAAGTGTCGCAGCCAATTCGCGACTACTCAAGGCTGGATTGTAACCCTACCTCGGCGTGAAGCTCAGCACAAAGGTACGCCCCTGCATCGCTCCAAGAATTGCTGGGACCAGGTCGGTAGAGAGGCACGCTTTGATGACATAGCCGACCGCTCCGGTTGATGCAGAGGCTTGTACAGCCGTCATGAACTGCGAGGCTCCAAAAGCGTTCGTTTGTCCTTCACCTCGGCCATTTCTGAGCAACAGTTTCGATGCTTATATGGGACGTGAACGCGAAAGCATGCCGAGGGTTGCAACCATCTTGATCTTGCTTCCCGTCGCTTGCCAATCCCAGACCGAATTTGACACTCTCGAAACGGTTACTTCTCTCGGCGCACATTGGCCAGCCGCAACGGCTTTTGGCCGTAGTGCTCGACCTCCAGTTCACCCTTCTTGTTAAACTTGACCTTGCATGCTGCAGACAGCAAGCCTGCACCATTGCCGTCCTTATCCAGGTTGAGAATAACAATTCCGATAGGGTAGTCCCGCGACCGGCTGCTGTTGGAAAGCTCGCCAAAGGAGATGGGGCGATTCGTCGCCATCACGATGCGTACACCGCCATTCTTATCCGGATGCACACGGGCGATGCGGAAGCCGCTGCCCACAGAGCCAGTGGGAGCGACACGGCCTACGTCCTGAGCCTTCTCCAGAGCACTTACCAGCCCATCCTGGCCCTTGCTCTTAAGGGTGGCCGTGTATTCCTGGATGTCCTGGTCGCTGGTCAAACCGGTGAGATATATCGTGACACCAATGCTCTTACCGGCGGCGGCACCGGCCTGGCCGATGGCGGTTGCTGAGAATTGCGCCGGCAACGCTACTTGGGCGGCAGCGTTGGACATGATGCTTACGGAGAACAAGACTAGGACGGCTAACAGCCAAACTCGACTCATGAGCGATTGTAATTTCATCTTCTCCACCTTGCCTTTGAATTGTTTGGACAACGATTCGCCTAACATCTGATCTACCAAAGCTGTATCTGGACTGAGCGCGCTCTGCACTCCGCTGTGGCAGGTCTGGATTGCTGGCAACTTTCTTGAGGCCTTTCTGCATAAGTTAGTCTTCGATGGCGCCGACAACATCGGCCGCCACGACGTTCAATCCCAAGGGTTGGAGAGTTGTCACGGAGGCCCAGGGGGAGGACCGTGGCAATTAGGTCTCTTTCACTACACAGGAAAACAGCGGCGAGCGGCGACTGGGACGGCATGGTCTTGCCGTTCCCGCCGGAGCACCGGCGGGAACGCAGTCTCTACCGCGACGCCTTGTCCAGCCGGACCACTTCTCCGGTGTCCAACTGATACTCCGCCTCGATCACGGTCAACTTGCCTTGTTCTTTGGCATGCCGCAGAAGCTCGCTGTGCGCCAGCACATCCATTGCGCTCTGGTGTACATTTTCTTTGATTGCGGCTTCGATCAGGGCGTCTCCCGTCGCCGAACCCTTCACCTTCATCACCGCAGGATCAATCTGGTCCACCATGGCCTGCAGGTTTGAGGTCGGCATCTTCTCGCCTGAGCAGGCGGCGGTAACCGCGCCACACTTGGTGTGTCCCAACACCACCAACACCGTGCTGCCCAGGTGATCGAAGCCATACTCCATGCTGGCGAGCCCCAGCGGACCAGCGATGTTTCCGGCTGCGCGCACCACGAACAGGTCGCCCAAAGTCTGGTCAAAGACCGACTCGGGAGGTACGCGGCTGTCGGAGCAACTCAGCACCATAGCTTTCGGGTGCTGTGACTTCGTCAGCGACTCGCGAACACTGACCAAGGTGCGCGGCTTCAGTTTGCCAGCCACGAAGCGCTTGTTGCCCTCCATAAGGTCCAACCAGATCTTATCTGGTGACTGTGCCGGCTGAGTCGCGTGTCCGTGATGCGCCGCAGGCGGCGCGGGAGCATCGGGTTGTTGAGCGACCGCGAATGTCGCGAGAAGGATAATTGCGAAAAACGCAATTCTACGTTTCATATTGCCTCCTGAGATTGCGGGAATATATCACAATTGGACTGATCTTTGTCTAACACACTCAGGACTAAAGGATATTGGCAACGTACAGTAACGTAGCGTGGGTGAAATGAAAGGGAATCACAAAGCCCGCAGGAGTTGCCAGAGTTTTGACCGGTTGCGACGTGTCATTGCTCCGAGAATCCCTGCGGGCGACCTCATAGCGAGGGTCCATGCTAGTGTTTACGAACCGCAGGTTGCTGTCTGTGACGGCAGTCACGAACCAGCAAAGACACGTCTTCGTCCATCTGCCTCTATGGATTTTTCATGCTTCAAGACGAACCTGTCGGCCCCTGGGCCCGACGTATCGCAACCAAGCCGGACCGAGCAGGCGCGAGCGGCAGAGCGCTGCAGCAGAGTGGCCGCTATAATGTAACCTTACATGCTTGGCCTTCTCTACGCCGCGGTTGCGTACGTCCGCTGCCCGGTCGGGATCTTCGTGGAAGAACTGCGCCGCGAGTTGCATCCAGCGCACACCCATGCCGACGCTCACCTCACGGTGCTGCCTCCACGGCCCCTGCGCGGCACCGGACCGCAAGCCTTGGACGTGTTCCGCGAGGTTTGCCAAACCGTGGCGCCCTTCGAAATCACCATGGGGGACGTGGAGAGCTTTGTCCCTATTACGCCCACCGTCTTCCTGCGCGTGGCGCGTGGCGCCTATCGCATGCGCGAACTGCACGACCTGCTCAATCAGGGCGCGCTAGCCTACGAAGAACCCTGGCCCTACATGCCCCATCTCACCATCGTGAAGACCGATACCGTGGAGGAGGCCCAGAAGCTGGAAGTCATCGCGCGTCAGCGTTGGCAGGCCAACGGTGACACGCGCACCGTCCGGATCGGTTCACTCACTTTCGTCAAAGGCAATGGGGAACGCTGGCTTGATTTAGAGACCGTACGGTTGAGCGGCGCAACCTCAATGTCTCCCGGTCAGCGATGATTCAAGGCGACGGGATACCCATCTGCTTTCCGAGATTGAACTGAGCGGAGCGAAACGCGACAAGCACCTTTTCCAGATTCGCGGCGGCGTTCATCAGCCACTCGGAGGTAAGCGTGCCCTGCTCCAGTTGCTGCGAGATGGCTTTGGCGCCTTTGCCGACGGCAGCGTTCGATTTGGTCAGCTTCTTGGTCAGATTCTTCAATCCGGCTTCCTGTGAATCCGACAGCGACTGCCGAAAGGCTCGATTTTCCTTCTGTGCTTCCTCGACGGAACTCTGTAGCGCAGTCGCCTTGCGGGTTAGAGCCACTGAATCGCTTGCGTTCGGGCCCAGGTTCTGAACGTCGTGTGCCTGCTGCCGCGCCGCTTCCGTGCTCGTGATCATCAGGCGAAACTGCCCAGCCTGTTCCACGCTGGCTTGCACCGCAACGGCATGCTTGAAGGTCGCCGTGTCGGGATCTTCGGGCGGCGCAGTGGTCCCGCCGCCGCTACCGGTGGAGGCGCCGTGCCGGCCTCCGTGTTGTGCCAGAACGGCGAGCGGAAACAGCAAGAACATCATGGCGATGACAGGCCGACAGTAGCGCATCACAGGTTTTCTCTCGTGCCAGATTGTAACGCGCGCCAGTCGGCTGCCTCGTCTTCCTTACTACTGCCGAGGTGGCGGAGCTTCTCCTGGCGGCTGATTCTGGCCTGGTCCGCTGCGGTCGCGGCCCTGGCGGTTCATCATCTGCTCGTACTTTTGCTGCTGCTCGGCATTCAAGATCGGCTTGATCTGCTCCGAGGTGCCCTGCCGAATTTGCATCATCTTGCTCATGCGGTCCTGCTGTGACAGGGAGGAGTCCTCATGCAAGCTCTGCATCTGCTTGTCTTCGCTCTCCAGGATGGGCTTGATCAGTTGCTGCTGGGCCTCGGTGAGGTTTAGCTGCCTGGTCATGTGCTGCAGCCGCTGCTCGGCTGTCATGTGCTGCCCCGGGCCATGACCGTACGGGCCGCCGCCCTGTTGCGGCCCCATCTGCGCGTAAACCAGAGTGCTGCCGGCCAGCACCGCGAGGACCGCAGCCGCGTGCATCAGTTTCATTTTCATCGTCATTGTCCAACGCTCCTCGACACTCGTTGCATGATCAACGCCGCCAGGTAGGCCGTGGCCGCGGTAAATGGCGCGTTCGACGTCACCATCGCCAGCCAGAGATTTCCGAGTTTTCGCAACATCCGCGCCACGGCACTGCCTTGCAAATCGAGTGTCAATTTACCTGCGAGTATTTGAACTACGAGTGCTGAAACCCGATTCGCACGGATAAGTTCCCATCTTCACGTGTTGCAAAACAAATGGAACTCGCCGGCTCGGAGGCCGGAATAAGTTTTAATCGGTGGTTGTAGGGCCGGACAGAATCATCCGCGGAACGAAGTGCAGGTTGCGGGTATCGTTGTGCCAGAAACGACCCAATAAAAAAGGCGCCATGCTCGCTGGAGCGTGGCGCCTTTTGCAGGGTTGAGTTAAGGGGCGAGGAAAACGACATAGTTTGACGACACGATGCCATTGGCGATGACCTCGGTCTTGTAGGAACCCGTCGGCAGTCCCGCCGGTCGATCAAACATCGTCGTTATCAGCCCGCTGTTGGGGTTGATGGAATGCGTGCTTTCGTCGTGGGTGATGCCGAAGTACACCTGTCCAGTGCTGTAGGAGGTGAGGCGAACCAGTGGGTAGTTCGTACGGCCCTGATAGTCATCTCCGTAAGCATTGTTCTCGGTCAGACCGTTAAAGTAATACCCCCCCAGAACGTTGTTCAGAGGCAGCATAGGTGAGTTGGTATGTGCGCTAACGATGAAAGGCTTCTTCACGCCGGCGGCGAAGCCAGGGGCAGGCGTGTAGATCTCAACCGTTCCGCTGAGGTCGGTGAACATGATCTGACCCGTGGGAAGAATCATCAGATGTCCAACGAAGGACGAATCACTGGGGCAATTCGCCGGGTTGGCGGTGTTGGAAAGGGTGTTAGCAACCGGATCGTATTCGACAAACTGGCAACCTGACTGGAATAGCCCAGGGCTAAGCATCGCCAACACTTTGCCGTTCGGCTCCAGCGCGGAAGGACCGTCTGCCTGGTCCAGACCGCCCGAGGGAGTCGGACCGTTCGCCCACGTGTTCGCTGCAACGTCGTAGACATTCGTCGCCACCACATTCCCACCGAACTGTATTACCTTGTTGTTGTACATCAGCACTGCGGCGCCTAATTCTTCGTCGGCCGGATTATAAAGTCGGCTGAAGGTATTAGGTCCGCACGACCATACGCCGGTGCCCTGATCATAAAGTTCGGAGCCCGTGCTGGTACTGCAATTGGGGTCAGACTTCGCATCCACGGTCAGCACTTTGTCGTTGGTCAGCAGCGTAAACCCGGATTCATCGTTGCTGGGCTGTTTCACCGAACCTGTCACCGTCCAAGAATTCGGGCCATTGAAAATCGCGTTCTGGGGGGTGCAGCAGTTGGCTTGCATGTAATTGCCGTTGGCCAGAACCACGCTCTCTGCATCGCCAATGGTACCCCAACCGCTGGGTGGACTATTCGACGCCCAAGTGAAAGTGCTACCGGAGACGGTTCCGATCGCCCCAAGGGTGGTCCAATCCGCAGTGCCAAAGTTGTACTCCCCACCCTCGATGACGACGGTTTTACCATCGTTAAGCACTTGCGAACCGAAATAAAAAGGAGCGTAGTTGTCAGGCAACTGTCCGCCGGAACTCCACGTGCCATTCACGTAACTGCCGGTGGAGTCGGGCGTCAGTATCCACCAGTCTCGGGCGTTCCCCGACTGCTCTTCGTGGGCAAGGATTCTGCCATCCCTGAGTTGAAGCATGGGGCCGAGGGTGACGCCAGGTGGTTGATGGGTCAGCGGCGCCCATGTTTGTGAACTGGCGATGCCTGCCCCAAGCACAAGCACAACCGTGGCCATCGCAAAAGTCTTCAAGAACTTCATTTATCTCTCCTCTACTGGTCTATTGCGCGAACGGGGCAGGAGCATTCCGAAGGTGGCGCACCCATCCCGGACTGGGCAATGGGCCGCGATGGTACTACAACAATCCAACTTCGTCTATCAGAAATTTGTGGGGTTGTCAGTAGCACATGATATGTCCGGTTGCGATAGCACGTGATCTGTCCGCTTTTCCGGCGGCGAGAGTAGGAGACCATGCGAAGCATGGATTTCTACTCGAAGGCCGCGATGGAGCGGGCAATGAA
>JBEKPR010000046.1:0-21874 GCA_049520555.1 Candidatus Korobacteraceae bacterium | reverse complement strand
TTCATTGCCCGCTCCATCGCGGCCTTCGAGTAGAAATCCATGCTTCGCATGGTCTCCTACTCTCGCCGCCGGAAAAGCGGACAGATCACGTGCTATCGCAACCGGACATATCATGTGCTACTGACACTAGCGCGCCCGCGTTTGCCTAACCGCCAGCGCAACTCTACAATAAGAAATTACCCTTCCGCGGACCTAAAGCCATGATTCATTTTCCGGTGCCTGAAGCGCTTACCTTCGATGACGTGTTGCTGTTGCCTGCCAAGTCCGATGTGGTTCCGGCCTTGGCGACGACGACGACCCGCCTGACCCGCAATATCGAGCTCCGCATCCCCCTGATCAGTGCGGCCATGGACACCGTCACGGAGGCGCGCATGGCCATTGCCATGGCGCAGCAAGGCGGGCTCGGCATCGTTCATCGCAATCTCAGCATCGAGCAGCAAGCCAGCGAAGTGGACAAGGTCAAGCGCTCGGAAAGCGGCATGATTGTCGATCCGATTACTATGTCGCCCGACGAGAAAATCTCCGATGCGCTGGAGGTCATGCGCCACTACCGCATCTCGGGCGTGCCCGTAACCAAGAACAAAAAGCTGGTCGGTATCCTCACTAATCGCGATCTCCGCTTCGAAACCCGGACCGATATCCCAATCAGCGAAGTGATGACCAAGAAAAACCTCATCACGGTCCCGGTCGGCACCACCCTGAGCGATGCGGAAGCGATCCTGCATCAACATCGCATCGAGAAGCTGCTGGTGGTGGACGATCATTACAACCTCAAGGGCCTAATCACGGTCAAGGACATTCAGAAGCGCCTGAAGTATCCCACCGCCGCCAAGGACGATCACGGCCGGCTGCGGGTGGGCGCCGCCATCGGCGCCACCGGGGACTTCCTCGAACGCGCCCAGGAGTTGGTGCGGGCCAAAGTCGATCTGCTCGCCATCGACAGTGCCCACGGACACTCGACGCGGGTGATCGAAGCTATCCAGACCATCAAGTCGGCGCTGCCCGACGTCAATGTCATTGCGGGCAACGTCGGCACCTTCGATGGCGCCTGTGAACTGGCGCGCGCCGGAGCTGATGCCATCAAGGTTGGCATTGGTCCGGGATCGATCTGCACTACTCGCATCGTGACCGGCGCCGGAGTTCCCCAGATCACCGCCATCGCCGAGGCTGCCCGCGCCGTACGGGACACCGATGTTCCTATCATCGCGGACGGCGGCATCAAGTACTCCGGAGACATCACGAAGGCGATCGCAGCAGGCGCAAGCTGCGTCATGATTGGCTCGCTGCTCGCTGGTACCGAAGAAAGTCCGGGCGAAACCATTCTTTACCAGGGCCGTTCCTTCAAGGCCTATCGCGGGATGGGATCACTGGCGGCGATGGCCCAAGGCTCCAGCGAACGCTACTTCCAGAGTATCGATGCGGATTCCTCGGTTCCAGTCTTGTCAGAGGAGGGCAGCGATGGCAATCGTCTCGCCAAGCTGGTGCCTGAGGGCATCGAAGGACGCGTTCCCTATCGCGGCACGGTCGGCATGATCGTGTATCAGCTCGTAGGCGGAGTTAAGAGCGGAATGGGTTACGCAGGCTGTTCCTCCATCGCCGAACTGCAGCAGAAAGCGCGCTTCGTACGTATTAGCGGAGCCGGCCTGCGCGAGAGTCACGTGCATGACGTAATGATCACTCGCGAAGCCCCCAATTACCGCGTTGAGTGACCATCAGCCCAGTTCGGCAACCATCGTGAGTCAACGCCGGTAGCCCTCGAAGCGAGCCCGTTTGCTGAAACCCTCATTTCGCACGCTGGCACACCGCTGGTGGCCGGTCCTGGTGTGGCTGGGAGTGATCCGGCTGGAATCCACGGACTTCGCATCCGCCAGCAACACCTCAGGTGTGCTGTACACGGTGATCGCAGCGGTGGCTCCTCACGTGGACGAGTCTTTCGTGTCACGGCTCGACGAAATACTACGCAAGACGGGACACTTCGCCGGATACGGAATCCTCAGCGCGTTGGTTTTTCTCGCACTCAAGAACACCAACTATGATCGGCTCCGGTCACTCTCGCGTCGGACTTGGGGGACATGCCTGCGCGATTTCTGGCGCTGGGATTGGGTGCTGCTCGCCATGCTGCTAACCGTTGTGACCGCGGCGGCGGACGAGATTCACCAAAGCTTTATCCCGTCCCGCACCGGAGCATGGCAGGACGTGCTGCTCGACTCCTGCGGTGCGGCAGTGCTTCAGGTGATCATTTACCTGCTATCGTTGCGGGCTTTCAATCGCCGTCGCGCCCGCGTCGAACAGCCCGAGCTTTCGTCCGCGTGATAGGCTTCGATCGTGAGCGTTAGAGCAAGTACACGGTTGAATCGCGATTACACTCATTGACCGATTGGTGAGTGAAATCGCCTGATTGCCTCAAGAATCAAGTCCTTCAAAATCTTTCTAATGGCTAGCAGTAGCCGTTCCTATCTTGCGCGGTGATAATGGTTGCAACATGCGCGCATACACCTCCGACTCGGGTACCCATCATGATTGATCCAGGGCTCAAAGAGAAAGTCGTTCTGATTACCGGGGCCAACAATCCTCATGGAATTGGTGCGGGAGTTGCGCGGGCCTTTGCTGCGCAGGGTTCAAGGGTATTCTTGCACTACTTTCGACAAGGTAATAGCCGAGCGCAACAGAAAGAAGCGGACGACGGCGGCTCACCGGGTGGGTTGTTCTACTACTCTCAACAAACCAAATCCGCCGACGAGGTGCTGGCTACGATGCGCACAATAGGTGCAGAGGCGCACGCATGGGAGGCCGACCTCTCGGACGCGAGCATGGTCCCAACGCTGTTCGACCGGGCAGAGCGTTTGCTCGGACCGGTCGAAGTTCTGGTGAACAATGCGGCCTACTGGGAGGGAGACACGTTCGTGCCACCAGGTGCGGAACTGGACAACAAGCTCGTCGAGTTGTGGACAGATCGGCCCACAAGTATAAACGCCGCCGTCGTGGATAGAGTGTTTGCGGTGAATACCCGAGCGGCAGCCTTGATGATGGGAGAGTTTGCGCGCAGGCACATTGAACGAGGAGCGCGGTGGGGCCGGATCGTAAACGTGAGCACTGCCGGAGCCGAGCGCTTTCCTCCTGAGATCACGTACGGGGCGAGTAAGTTTGCGCTTGAGAGCTACACAAGGAGTGCGGCAGCCGAACTCGGCAAGTTCGGAATTAATGTCAACGTAGTATCGCTCGGACCGGTGCAAACCGGGTGGATCACTCCAGAACTCGAGCGGGAGATCCTGCCCACAATTCCGCTCGGCAGAATTGGCAATCCCTCAGATGTTGCTGACGTTATCGTCTTCCTTGCCTCGAATCAAGCCCGTTGGGTAACCGGACAGAGGATGTACGTTGGCGGCGGCCATGGAATGTAAAGGTTCACTGCTGGCGGACCGCACCTCTACGAGTCTCCCCACGCGGATCTTTCCCCAAAAGCGTGCTGACGGTTAGGGAATTCCTCTCCGAGGGCGGGAAATCCGGCGAACCTGGTTCTACTCTTCTTTCTTGTCTTCGTTGGCGGCTTGCTGCGCTTCCATCTGCTTGTTTTCGGCCTCGGCCGATTCCATGGCCTTGCGGGTCTCTTCAGCACGCTTGGCGCGGAGTTCGGCGCGCTTCTGGCGCTTCTCGTCCAGGGTCTTCTCGCTGCCGAGCAGTTCGACGAAGGCTATGTCGCCGCCATCTCCCTGGCGGAAACCGCCGTGGATGATGCGCAGGTAACCGCCTTCGCGGTCGCCGTAACGAGGTGAGATGGTGTCAAACAGCTTGTCCACCGCATCCCGCGTCATGAGATACGACGCTGCCTGCCGGCGCGCCGCCACATCGCCGCGTTTGCCCAGCGTGATCATCTTCTCCACATGAGGACGCATGGCCTTGGCCTTCGTGACAGTGGTCTCAATGCGCTCGTCCACGATTAGCGAGGTCACAAGGTTGCGCAGTAACGCGCGCCGATGCTCAGTGTTCCGTCCTAACTTCCATCCTGCTCTACGATGACGCATTTCTGTGATCCTTCGGAATTAGTAGTCAGTTGCCAGTAGCCAGTTGTCAGTTATCGGCAGCAGTGCGCAGTCTAACAACTGACAACCGGCTACTGACAACTGTAATTAGAAATTCGGATCGTTTCCATAGCCCGACGACGGCAGCGAATAGCCCTGCGATGCCCCCGACGAACTGCCGGGAACGGCATTTCCCTGGTCGTCGATCTTCATGCCCAGCCCCAGGCCCATCGAAGCCAGAATTTCCTTGATTTCGTTCAATGACTTGCGGCCGAAATTCTTCGTCTTCAGCATCTCGGCTTCGGACTTCTGCACCAGCTCGCCGATGGTCTGAATGTTGGCATTCTTCAGGCAGTTATAGCTGCGCACGGAAAGCTCAAGCTCTTCCACCGAGCGATTGAGGTTCTCGTTGCGGATTTCCGGCTTGTCGCCCAGCCCGGCAGCCTGCGCCTCGAGTTCTTCCTCAAAGTTGATGAAGATGTTCATATGATCTTTCAGCAACTTCGCGGCCAACCCCAGCGAATCCGCCGGAGTCACTGAACCGTTTGTCCAAATTTCGATGGCCAGCTTGTCGTAATCGGTGATCTGTCCCAAACGGGCAGCTTCGACCGAGTAGTTACATTTGCGCACCGGCGAGTGCACGGAGTCGATGGGAATGAATCCCAGGCCCAGGTCCTCGTCGAAATTCTTGTCCGCCGAAACGTAACCTCGGCCCCGCTTCAGCCGCATTTCCATATCGATCTTGCCACCTTCGCTGACGGTGGCGATGTAAACGTCCTTGTCGAGCACCTCGACGTCAGCATCGGCGTCGATCATGCCGGAAGTGATTACGCCCGGCTGATCGGCGCGCAAGTAAATGGCCTTAGGTGCGTCCCCGTTGAGGCGGAAGGGAATCTGTTTCAGGTTGAGAATGATGTCGGTCGCATCCTCCACCACCCCTGGGATCGACTGGAACTCGTGCAGCACACCTTCAATTTTGACCGCGGTGACCGCGGCGCCCTCAATGGACGACAGCAACACGCGGCGCAACGCATTGCCTATGGTGGTACCGAAACCGCGCTCAAACGGCTGCGCCCAGAAGTGACCGTACTGGTCGGTCAAGGTCTCGGTGTCGGTAGCCAGCCGCTTGGGTTTCTGAAATCCTTTCCAAAGCATTCCTAACTCCTGTCTGTTCAGTTCGGCCATGCTGCGCGGTTGGCGTCTCATGCAAGCGCACACCGGCTGATCTGGCTCGAAGATTGTAGAGAGCGCGACGCAGATCGCTCTGCGCCCCGCGGGCGTACTACTTGCTATAAAGTTCCACGATCAACTGCTCATTGATGGGCAAGTTGATGTCGTTCCGGGTCGGCAATGAAACCACTCGCCCTTTGTAGCCGTCGCGGTCGACTTCCAGCCATGCGGGCGGCGCCTGGTGGCTGGCAAAATCCTTCGCAATCTCCAACAGTGCAAGCTTATTGCTGGTCTCGCGCACCGAGATTTCTTCGCCAGCACTCACCTGGTAAGAAGGAATGTCCACCTTCTTGCCATTGATCTGCACGTGACCGTGGCGAACCAACTGACGGGCCTGCCGCCGCGCTACAGCAAAGCCGAGACGATAGACCACGTTGTCGAGGCGGCGCTCCAGTTGTTGCAGGAGCACTTCACCGGTGACGCCACGGGTCCGGGCGGCGCGTTCAAAGTAATTGCGGAATTGCTTTTCCTGGGTGAAGTAGATGCGCTTGGCTTTCTGTTTCTCGCGAAGTTGCAACCCGTAGCCGACGATTTTGGCCTTGCGGTCTTTGCCGTGCTGGCCGGGAGCGAAATTACGTTTTTCGACCGGACATTTGTCGGTGAAGCACTTTGCGCCTTTGAGGAACAGTTTCATGCCCTCGCGGCGGCAAAGGCGGCATACTGCGTCTTTGTACCTTGCCAAGTTACGTTCTCCTTAACGGGCAGAGCTTGTCCGCCCTTGTATCGATCGGTTTACGGGCGCTTGGCGTCCCTTCGTCCCGGTCAGTTGTTAGGGATCAGTGGCTAGTGGTTAGTAATTAGATGTCTCCTCCAACCATTTCGACACTTGCCCAAAATCTCCGGCCAGCGGCATGTGCTAGTCTGCCTTCCTATCCACTAACCACTAGCCACTCTCTTCTAGACCCTGCGTCTCTTCGGCGGGCGGCAGCCGTTGTGCGGAACCGGCGTTGAGTCCTTAATCGAACGGACATCCAAGCCAGAGGCCGACAAAGCACGCACCGCCGACTCGCGCCCCGAACCCGGACCGCTTACCAACACATCCACAACGCGCATACCGTGGTCTCGCGCCTGATTGGCGGCGTTAGCGGCAGCCTGCTGCGCCGCGAAGGGCGTGCCTTTACGCGACCCGCGGAAGCCGAGCGAACCCGAGCTCTTCCACGACACTGTATTTCCGTTCGGATCGGTGATAGTGACGATGGTGTTGTTGAAGGAGGCCTGAATATGCACGAGTCCATTGGGAACGTGCTTGCGCTCCTTCTTCTTGAACTTCTTGCTCTTGCCTTTTTTGTCCGTTGCGGCGGATCCCGCTGGTTTCGCCATGTGCTATGTCTTCCCTGCTGCTTTCTTCTTATTCGCTACCGTGCCTTTGCGCGGGCCTTTACGGGTGCGAGCATTGGTGTGGGTGCGCTGTCCGCGAACCGGCAGGCTGCGGCGGTGACGGTATCCACGATAGGACCCGATTTCGATGAGCCGCTTGATATGCATCGAGACGTCCTTGCGGAGATCGCCTTCGACGTTGCCGCCCTCTTCGATGACCTGGCGGATGCGGTTTACCTCATCTTCGTTGAGGTCGCTGACCTTCTTGTCGGTCTGCACGTTCGCCGAGCCGAGAATGCTCTTGGCGCGCGAATTCCCGATCCCGAAAATGTAGGTCAGGGCGATGCTGATGTGCTTGTTGCGCGGAAGATCCACGCCTGCAATACGTGCCATAGCTGCTCCAAAATCAGTGGATAGTGGTTAGTGGATAGTGGTTAGTTTGATGGGGTGATTTTTTTCTAGCCACTATCCACCAGCCACTAACCACTTCTTTATCCCTGCCGTTGCTTGTGCTTCGCGTTTTCGCAGATCACGCGAACCACCCCGTGACGGCGAATCACCTTGCATTTATCGCAAATCTTCTTGACTGATGCCCGTACCTTCATGAAAACCTCAGTTGCCAGTTTTCGGTTTTCAGTTCTCAGTTACTGGCGACTGACAACTGGCTACTGGCTACTTATATCGATACACAATGCGGCCCCGGGTCAGGTCGTAGGGCGACAACTCAACCGCCACCCGATCGCCGGGAAGTATGCGAATAAAGTTCTTACGCATCTTGCCCGAGACGTGCGCCAGCACCTGGTGCTTGTTCTCCAATTCCACCTTGAACATGGCATTGGGCAGGGGCTCAACCACCACCGCCATTACCTCAATCGCGTCTTCCTTACTCATTCAACCCCGAGCTTCAGTTGTCAGTTGTCAGTATTCAGTTACCAGTTGGCACAGCTTGCGTGCTAACGACCAGCAACCATTCCAGTGGCCAGTACCAGATCACCCCGGCTGATAGCTGCACAACCGGCTACTGACAACTGCTCTACTCCGTTAAAATCACCGGTCCATCCCTGGTCACCGCGATGCAGTGCTCGAAGTGGGCGCTGTAGCTGCCGTCTTCGGTCACTGCCGTCCACTTATCGTCGAGCACCCGCGTACCTGGCCCGCCGATGTTCACCATAGGCTCGATTGCCAAGACCATGCCGTCGCGCAACTTCGGGCCGTGCCCGGGCGTTCCGTAATTCGGAATCTGCGGGTCCTCGTGCAACTTGGTACCGATGCCGTGCCCGACAAACTCGCGCACCACACTGAAGCCGTTGGCCTCAACCAGTTGCTGCACAGCTGCGCCCACGTCCCCGACCGTATTACCCACCCGCGCCGCTTCTATTCCGTGAAATAGAGACTCGCGCGTCACCTCGAGCAATTTCTGCAACTCCGGCGTTATCGTGTCGCCTACTGGAACCGTGATCGCTGAATCGCCGTAGTAGCCATCCAGCACGACGCCACAATCAAGGGAAACAATGTCTCCGGCCTTCAGCATCCGCCGTGCCGACGGAATACCATGCACAATCTCGTCATTCACCGATGTGCATAGCACGCAGGGATAGTCGTAATACCCCTTGAATGCAGGTTTGGCCCCTAAATCCCGGATCGTGCGCTCGGCAACGCGCTCCAGATCCATGGTTGAAACCCCAGGCGCAACCGCTTCTCGTGCGGCCTCAAGCACTTGGCGGACGATGCGCCCACTACGGCGCATCTTGTCAATTTCCGAGGCCGACTTACAAACGATTGACATTCTCTATCGCTTTGAACGTTTGCGCCATTACCGCTTCCACCGGCTGGTCGCCGTTCACTTCGATCAATCGGCCCCGAGCACCGTAATATTCCACCAGGGGCAGGGTAAGCTGCTCATAGGCCTTCAGGCGTTCGGTGATAACTTCTTCTGTATCATCCCGACGCGTCACTAAGGGCGTACCATCGACATCACAGATGCCTTGGACCTTGGGAGGCTGGTAATAGACGTTATAAATCAGTCCGCAGGTGGGACACGAACGACGCCCGGTAAGCCGTTGCAGTAGTTGATTATACTCTACTACCAAGCGGATCACAACCGGCGGCGCGAACGCCTGCTGCCCCTTACCGTCCTTGCCTGCCCGCATTTTTTCCAACTGCGCATCCAACCACTCGGCCTGCCGCACGGTGCGCGGAAAGCCATCCAGAATGAACCCGCGGATGCAATCCGCTTGCATCAGACGGTCAGCAACCATACCGCAAACCAGTTCGTCGGGAACCAGGTCGCCGCGTGCCATGATCTCCTTGGCCTTTACGCCCAATTCGGTCTTTCGGGCTACGTTGTCCCGCAAGATATCTCCCGTCGAGATCTGGGGGATGCCGTAGGTTTCAGCGATCAGCTTCGCCTGCGTTCCCTTGCCGGCGCCCGGCGGACCCAACAGCACAATGGGACCGACTAACTGTTGGTTTGTCTTAACGCCCACTGCCGAGGAAGTCTGCACTTCCATGCCTCGTACCTTGAGCCCGAACCTCAGGCCCTTTCTCGCCCACCGAGGCGGGCCGAAGCCTCCCGGTAGCTTCGAACTGCACTGGCCAGTGGATAGTGACTAGAGGATAGAAAAATTCGCCCCCACTCGCCACTGTCTATGCACTATCCACTAACCACTAACCACTGCTCTTTACCACGTCGCCCTGCGCCCGCGAATGCGTCCGCTACGCGGGGTGAAACCTTCATAATGGCGCATCACTAATTGCGACTCGACCTGGTTGACGGTGTCCATGGCCACGCCCACGACGATCAGCAGCGAGGTGCCGCCAAAGTAGAAGTTCACGCCCAGACCGTTGGTCACCCATGTCGGCAAGTGCTCGAAGAATGCTCCGACGGGACCGTACAGATGATTGAGGTGAATGCCCGTGATCATCCATTCCGGAATGAAGGAGATCAGAATCAGGTAAAGCGCGCCGACCAAGGTAATGCGCGTCAGAATGTCGTTAATATAGTTGGCCGTCCGCGCACCCGGCCGAATCCCCGGAATGAAGCCGCCGTACTTCCGCATGTTGTCGGCAACCTCAGTCGGGTTGAAGACGATGGACACGTAGAAGTAGGCAAAGAAGATGATTCCCACCGCATACAGCAGCGTATACAGGGGCTCGCCCCAGGACAACGCGCGCAGCATGGGTCCGAAGTAGCGGTTGTCTTTGAACAGTGCGCCCGCGGTCTGCGGCAAGGTCAACACCGACGATGCAAAGATGACCGGCATGACACCGCCAGAGTTCACTCGCAGGGGAAGATGGGTTGACTGCCCGCCCATGATCTTGCGGCCGACCACCCGCTTGGCGTACTGCACGGGAATGCGGCGCTCACTGCGTTCGACAAACACAATGAACGCGACTACCGCCACCATCAGCACAACCAGCAGTAGCATGGCCGGAACGGTGAATGCCCCCCACGCCTGTGATGCCGCTTTCTCGTACAAATCCATCACGCCGCGCGGCAGGCCAACCACGATACCGGCGAAGATCAGCAAGGACATGCCGTTGCCGACACCGCGCTCCGTGATCTGTTCGCCCAGCCACATGATGAAGACGCTGCCCGTGGTCAGCGTCAACATGGTCATCAGCACGAAGCCGACGCCCGGGTTGTTGACGAAGGCGGTGCCTCCGCTTATCGTTTGGCGCTCCAGTGTGATCGCAATGCCCAGCGACTGCACCGCACTCAGCAACAGGGTGAGATAACGGGTCCACTGGGTGATCTTCTTGCGTCCCAGTTCGCCTTCCTTCTGCAGCTTGGCCAGAGGCTCGTACACCACCGTCATCAACTGCAGAATGATGGACGCGGTAATGTACGGCATGATGCCAAGGGCGAAGATCGTCAAGCGGCGCAACTGACCGCCGCTGAACAGATCGACGAAGCCGAGGAAGGTGCCGCGATTCTGGTCGAAGAACTGTGACAGCAGATCGGCGTTGATACCGGGCGTGGGAATGTGTCCGCCGAAGCGGTAAACCGCCAGCAGCCCAAGCGTGAACAAGATGCGCTTGCGCAGATCGGGAACGCGAAATACGTTGGCCAACTTCTCAAGCATAAAACCCCAGTTGTCAGTTGCCAGTGGTCAGCTATCAGTTCTGGCTGCTAACTGCTCACAACTTTGATTGTGCCGCCCGCTTTTTCGATCTTCTCCTGGGCCGACTTGGAAAACTTGTGCGCGTGTACCGTGATCGCTTTGGACAACTCGCCCTGACCGAGCACCTTCACCAGCGTGTTTTTGGAACTGACGACGCCGGCTTTGCGCAGTAACTCGGGCGTGATCTCGCTCTCGCCCAAGCCTGCCAGCCGTTCCAGGTTGACTACTTCGTACTCGACTCGAAAGATGTTGGTGAAGCCGCGCTTCGGCAGGCGGCGATGCAGCGGCATCTGGCCACCCTCGAAGCCGCGCATCATGCGCGAGCCGCTGCGTGACCTTTGGCCTTTGTGGCCGCGGGTGGAAGTCTTCCCCATGCCCGAGCCCATACCGCGGCCAACACGCTTTTTGTTCTCCGACGCTTTTCGCGGTGCACGTAAATTGCTGAGATTCATTTTGTACCTGTCTGTTCAGTTGTCAGTCGTCGGTCGTCAGTACCGTGTCCCCTGACGACAATCTAATTGCCGATTGCTGGTTGCCGTAACTGACATCTGGCAACCGGCCACTGGCAACTGTTATTTCACGATCTCTACCAGGTGCGGGACCTTGGCCACCATGCCGCGGATGGAAGGCGTGTCCTCACGTTCGACTACTTGATTCAACCGGGTGAAACCCAATCCCTTGACCACCAGTTTGTGTTTGACCGGGGCCGCAATTGCCGAACGCACCCATTTGAGCTGCATCTTCGCGCCCGCCTTTGCCGGCGTTACCTGTGCCTTCTTACGAATACGAGCCATATTAAAGCTCCTCGACGGCCTTGCCGCGCGCACTGGCCACATCTTTGCGGTCGCGCAGACGGGACAGCGCGTTGAACGTAGCTTTGATCACGTTGTGCGGGTTGGTGGTACCGATGGACTTAGTTAGCACGTTCTGGATTCCTGCCGAAGTCATGACCGCGCGGACCGCACCGCCGGCGATGACGCCGGTGCCTTCGGGAGCCGGCTTCAGCATCACCATGCCTGCGCCGTAGCGGCCCAGCACCTGGTGAGGAATCGAGGTCTGCGTCAAGTTCACGCGCAGCAGGTTCTTCTTGGCCGCTTCGATTCCCTTGCGGATCGCCTGCGGAACTTCTTTCGCTTTACCGGATCCGTATCCCACCACGGCCGAGCTCGGATCGCCCACCACCACCAGCGCCGCAAACGACAAGTTCTTGCCGCCTTTGACCACTTTGGTGACGCGGTTGATCGAGACCACCTGGTCCTTCAGTTGATACTGACCGGCGTCAAGCTTTTTCTTTACTGTTGGCATTCGCGTTGTGTCTCCTGGCGTCGGCGCCCTATGGCGATCACGCCTTCAAATCTTGTCATCCCGAGCGAGTGAAGCAAATCGCGGACCTGCTTTCGCCTTTCACTGGTTGGCAGCAGGTAAAACTAGCCACTGACCATTAACCCCCGCCTTTAGAACTTCAGTCCTGCTTCCCGTGCGGCGTCAGCCAGCGCCTTGATGCGTCCGTGGTAAAGATATCCACCGCGATCGAAGACCACCTTCTCGATGCCCTTCTGCTTGGCGCGCTCGGCGATCATCTTGCCTACATCTTTCGCCGAACCCACATTGCCGCCCGTCGGACGTTTCTCGCCCTTGCCGACTTTCTTCACTGAGGTCGCCGAGACCAGAGTCACACCCTGCGTGTCGTCGATTACCTGAGCGTAAATGTGGTTCACCGAACGATAGACGTTCAGCCGCGGACGCTCCGCCGTGCCCAGAACTTTCTTGCGGATTCGGGAGTGGACCTTCTGCCGCGTTTGATCTTTTGAAGACTTCGTGATCATTGTCTCTCTTCCTCATCCCGGGTTTCTGAACCGGGTAACGGTGCGCTCCTGCGCCATCCCGCCATGAATCGCTCTTCGCTTTTCGTCGGTTGTCATTGACCAGCATTAACTGGCTACTGGCTACCGGCTACTGACAACTGTTACTTCGCTCCGGTCTTCCCAACCTTCTTTTTCAGGCGCTCATTGCTATAGCGCACGCCCTTGTTCTTGTACGGATCAGGGGGACGAAGGCTGCGCATCTCGGCAGCAACGAATCCCACTTTCTGCCGGTCAATGCCGCTAACCGTCAGGTGCGTCTGCTTGGGATCGACAGTCACTTCAATGCCCGCCGGTAGCGGGTACTCGATCGGGTGGGAATATCCCAAGGTAAACACCACAGTACCTTTACCCTTCATCTCCGCACGGTAGCCAATCCCGACGATGTCCAACTCCTTAGTCCAGCCGCGAGTGACACCTTCCACCGAATTGTTGACCAGAGCGCGCACCAACCCGTGCACCGCCGCCTTGGAGTCGTCTTCGCGAACCACCGTTAAGACTCCATCGGTCTGTTCCAGTTTGACGCCAGCTGGCATGTGGGTCGTGACTTCGCCCTTCGGCCCCTTCACCCGGATCGTATTGCCCTCTACAGCGTAGGTGACGCCCTTGGGCAACGGAATCGGCTTCCTTCCAATTCTTGACATAAATTAGCCTTTAGCTTTTAGCTCTTAGCAAACCCCTGAAACTGTTGTCATCCCGAGCGAGGTCGCCGCGGCGACCGAGTCGAGGGACCTGCTTCTCGTGCACTCGGAAGCGCTACAGCGCTAGTAAATCTCGCAGAGGACCTCTCCGCCGACGCCTTCTTTGCGCGCCTGGCGCCCCGTCATCACGCCCCGGGGCGTCGTCAGAATGCTGATCCCAAGGCCGCCCAGCACGCGCGGAATCTCCGTGTGTCCGACATACACTCGGCAACCGGGACGCGAAACCCGCTTCAAATCGGAAATTGGCGACGCGTTATCGGGGCTGTACTTCAAGTACACCCGCAGGACCTTGCGGCCCTCTTCCTCAGTCGCCTTGAAGTTGGCGATGTAGCCCTCTTCCTTCAGGATGCGGGCCATCTCCACCTTCAGCTTGGAATGCGGAACATCCACCTTCTGGTGCCGCGCCTTGATGGCATTGCGAACGCGGGTCAAAAAATCTGAGACCGGATCGGTCAAACTCATGCTGTATATCTCCTCAAATCGTCGCTCGTTAGCTTTCGCACGAACTCTTCGCGCCAGCGCTTCATCAACGCCGGGGAAAGAACCAGCCGCGACGGACTACCTAACCACTCTCCACCAACTACTCGCCACTGCCCTACCAACTCGACTTCATGACCCCGGGAATCTCGCCCTTCAGGGCCAGACCACGGAAGCACAGACGGCAGATACCGAACTTGCGCAGAAAGGCGCGCGGACGTCCGCAAATATGGCAGCGATTGTGCTGCCGGACCGGGAATTTGGACTTCTTGTTCGCCTTGGCAATACTGGATGTCTTCGCCATTGTTTCCTTTACGCTCTTCGCCTTTCGCTATTCGCTCTTCGCGAGTTGCTACCCACTGACAACTGGCAACTGGCTACTGCCTAAACGGCATACCCATATGCTTCAACAAGGCCCGCGCCTGGTCGTCGGTGCCCGCCGAGGTCACAATCGTGATGTTCATGCCCTTCAGCTTTTCGACCTTGGCGTAATCGATCTCCGGAAAGATCAACTGGTCGCGCACACCCAAGGTGAAATTGCCGCGTCCATCGAAGGACTTGGTCGGCACTCCGCGGAAGTCGCGAACCCGCGGCAGCGCCACGTTCACCAGGCGGTCGAAAAATTCGTACATGCGGTCGCCGCGCAGCGTGACCATCACGCCGATGGGCATCCCTTCGCGCACCTTGAAGGCCGCGATGGACTTGCGCGCCCGCGTAATCACCGGCTTCTGCCCAGTGATCTGGCCAACTTCGCCCACCGCCGGATCGATCAGCTTGGCGTTTTGCGTCGCCTCGCCCACGCCCATATTCACGATGATCTTTTCCAGCTTGGGAGCCGCCATGGGGTTGTCGAGGTCGAACTCTTTCATGAGCGCCGGCAATACATCCTTGTAATAGCGATCGCGCATGCGGGCGGTCTGGCGATTGGTCGCCTTCGGCCGCGCTGGTTTGCCCGATGCCACCTCCGCCGCTACTTCGGCCTGCGCAGGCTTCGCCTTCTTTGCCTGGGGCTTGCCCTGCGGCTTTCCTTCTGCACCCGCCTGCGGCGCTTTCGGTTTCTTTTCGTCTGCCATTCCCTGCTTCTACCTTTCTCACGGTTTCGGTTTGTTACCGCTACCGGTTCGTGAGGAAATCAATTCAGCACTTAGCCAAGTGCAAGTGCTACTTCTCCAACGTGGTCCCGCAATTCTTGCATACGCGAGAGTGGCGGTCGCCGTGTTTCTCATGACCCACCCGCACTGGGCGCGCGCATGAGTTGCACATCAGCATCACATTGCTGATGGAAATCGGGCTCTCCTGCTCTGCGATGCCGCCCTTGATGTTCTTCTGCGGGTTGGGCCGCACGTTCTTTTTCACCATCATCACGTGCTCCACCAGCACCTTGGATTCGTCCGGCATGACCCGGAGCACGCGGCCTACCTTGCCCTTGTCGCGGCCGGTAATCACCCGCACCTGATCGTTGCGGCGAATATCTACGCTCTTCTGCATTTCTGTTCAATCCTCTTAGCAACTATCCGATGGCCTTTAGCACTTGGCAATTAGCTAGTCGCTTCTCTTCTGACCAACTGGCAACCGACAACTGGCTACAGCACTTCCGGCGCCAGGGAAACAATCTTCAAGAACTTCTTCTCGCGCAGCTCACGGGCCACCGGCCCGAACACGCGCGTTCCAACCGGCTCATGCACGTCGTTGATCAACACCGCCGCATTCTGATCGAAGCGGATGTAGGTGCCGTCACGGCGTCGGTGCTCCTTACGCGTGCGCACAATCACGGCTTTTACCACCGTGCCCTTCTTGGCGGTGCCGTCGGGAGAGGCTTCCTTCACGGAGGCCGTAACCACGTCACCCAAATGGGCGACCAGGCCGGTGGAACCGCCCAGCGGCAGAATCATCTGCAGCTTGCGCGCACCGGAGTTGTCGGCGACGTCGAGCATGGATCTCATCATCACTGCCATAATCTTTTCTCCTTGCTCCACCACCGCGGCGGAGCCAATGCGACCGGGTTAACTCGCCGGCTGCTCCTCGACGGGCGCTATCAACGCCGCGCGCTGCACAATTTCCTTCAACTGCCACCGCTTCAACTTGGAGAGCGGACGGGTCTCTTCAATCTTTACGAAGTCGCCAAGATGCGCCGTGCCATCCTCGTCGTGGGCGTAGAACTTCTTGCTGCGGACCACCACGCGCTTGTAGAACGGGTGGGCCTTCTGCCGCCGAACTTCAATCACGATGGTCTTGGCCATCTTGGTGGAGACCACTTCGCCAATCAGGGTCTTGCGACGGCCGGGGGTTTTTGCCGTGCTGGTTGCTGTTGTTTCGGCCATGTTACTTTTTCTCCGTCGCAGCCTTCTTGCTGGCCGCCTTCTTCGCCGTCACTGTATTCTTCACAGGATTACTTGCGCTCGCAGATAGCCCGTTACCGCCCGCCAGCTCTTTCTGGCGCAACACTGTCTGCACGCGAGCGATGTCCTTCTTCAGCTCGCGGATTTTCTTCAGGCTCTCGGTCTGTCCCATCTTCAACTGAAACTTCATCTTGAAGAGCTGGTCAGACAGTTCCCGCTGCTGATGGGCCAGTTCGATATCGGTCAAATTGCGAATTTTGTTTACATCCATCGTTAAACCCAGTTGTCAGTTGTCAGCTATCAGTTGTCAGTGCCACTGACTCGCAACCGACCTACCTTTCTGTTCGTATCAATTACCAGTTATGTCTCGTCGCGTTTCTTTTTGAGAACTGACAACTGACCGCTGGCGACTGCTTGCTAGTGCACGCCTTCGCGCTGCACGAACTTGGTGCGAAGCGGCAGCTTGTGCGACGCCAACCGCATCGCCTCCGTGGCATCGCTGACCGATACCCCTTCCATTTCAAACAGGATCTTGCCCGGACGCACTACAGCTACCCAATGGTCCGGAGCTCCCTTACCTTTGCCCATACGGGTTTCAGCCGGCTTCTTGGTGACTGGCTTGTCCGGGAACAGCCGGATCCAAATTTTCCCGCCGCGTTTGACGAAGCGAGTCATGGCCACGCGGCTGGCCTCGATCTGCCGATCGGTGATCCAACCCGGCTCCATGACCTTCAAGCCGAAGTCGCCGAACGACAGCTCGCCACCGCGCCAGGCTTTGCCAGTCATCCGGCCGCGCTGCTGCTTGCGATACTTCACTTTCTTTGGCATCAACATAAGTTCAGTTCCCAGTAATCAGTTGTCAGTTCTCAGTAACCATGGTTCGTTGCCCTCTTTCAGACAACTGGCAACTGGCCACTACGGTTAGAACGCTCCGCTTTGTACGCCCTGCGGTTCGCGCTTGCGCTCCTTGAAGATCTCGCCCTTGTAGACCCAGCACTTCACGCCGATGATGCCGTAGGTGGTATGGGCCTCGGCAAAGCCGTAATCGATGTCGGCGCGCAGAGTGTGTAGCGGCAGCCGGCCCTGCAAGTACCACTCGGAGCGGGCGATTTCGTTGCCATTCAGCCGGCCGCTAACGCGGACCTTAATTCCCTTGCAGCCGAAGCGCAGCGCCGAATCCACGGCCTTGCGCATGGCGCGCCGGAATCCCACACGCTTCTCCAGTTGCAGCGAAATGTTCTCGGCCACGAGTTGCGCGTCGAGTTCCGGCTTGTGCACTTCCTGGATGTCGACAAAAACATCACGATTGGTGCGCTTCTGGATGTCCTGCTTCAGCTTGTCGATTTCCGTTCCCTTGCGGCCGATGATGATGCCCGGACGCGCGGTGCGGATGATGATGCGCAGCTTGTTGCCGGGACGCTCGATCTCGATGGAGCTAACGCCCGCCGACTTCAGCTTTTCCTTCAACTCGGCCTTCAGCTTCACGTCTTCCAGCAGAAGTTTGTCGTAGTCGCGCACTACGAACCAGCGCGACTTCCAGGGCTTGGTAACGCCGAGGCGGAATCCGTATGGATGGACTTTCTGTCCCATAATCTGTTTCTTCTCCGCGGCGATCGCACTCTGGCATCGCCGCTTTTTTCAATCTCTACTTCTTTTTCTTCTTGGCCGGCTTCTTCGCCGCCGGCTTTTTAGCTTCAGGTTTCTTGGCCGCAGCCTTCTTCTTGGCAGGCGCTTTCTTCACGACTTTCCTGACTGGCTTCTTGGCTGGCGCGCCTTCCTGCACCGTCTGCACCAATCCGGCCTCACCATTGCGGCCCGCCTTCTCCTCCAGGGCAATCTCCACATGCGAGATGCGCCGCTGATAGTGATAGGCGCGGCCCATCGGGGCCGGACGAATACGCTTCATGCGCGGCCCATCATTGGCCACGGCGCGCTTCACGTAGAGCCGGTCGACATCGATGTCCAAACCTTTTTCCGCACTCGCGTAGTTGGCATTCTCGACGGCCGAGCGCAGCAGCTTATACAGCTTCGGAGCGATGCCCTTCTTGGCATACAGCAGCGTGTCCAGCGCCTCTTCCACCCGGCGGCCCTTGATCAGGTCCAATACCAGGCGCACCTTCTGCGGCGAGACTCGCACGTAATTCAGTTTGGCGGTGAATTCCATGTCGTTTTCCTTATCTCGCCGGAGGAGCGGGCTTGGCTGCGGTTTCCGTCGCAGCTCTGACCGAGTGCCCCTTGAAGTTGCGGGTCATGCTGAATTCGCCCAGTTTGTGCCCGACCATGTTCTCGGTCACATACACCGGAATAAATTTCTTGCCGTTATGCACCGCCAGGGTGTGTCCCACCATCTCGGGAATCACCGTGGAGCGGCGCGACCAGGTGCGCACAACCTTCTTCTCGTTGCGTGCGTTCATGCCGTCAATCTTGGCCTGTAGGTGCGAATCAATGAACGCGCCTTTTTTTGTTGAACGTGCCATATCGTCTCAGTCCTACTTCTGTCTGCGGTTAACAATGAACTTGTCGGTCCGCTTGTTATTGCGAGTCTTGTAGCCACGCGTCGGCTTGCCCCACGGGGTCACCGGATGACGTCCGCCGCTGGTCTTGCCTTCACCGCCACCATGTGGGTGATCGACTGGGTTCATGACCACACCCCGGTTCGTCGGGCGAATTCCCAGCCAGCGCGTGCGGCCGGCCTTGCCGATGGAAATGTTTTCGTGATCGATATTGCCAACCTGCCCCACGGTGGCCATGCAATCGACCAGTACCTTGCGGGTTTCGCCGGAAGGCAGCTTGAGTAGCGCGTAGTCCCCTTCTTTAGCGACCAACTGAGCTTGCGCCCCAGCCGAGCGCGCCATCTGCGCGCCCTTGCCGGGCTTCAACTCCACATTGTGGACCGTGGTGCCAGGAGGAATGTTGCGCAACGGCAGCGCATTACCCACCAGGATGTCGGCCTCGGGACCGCTGACGATCTTGGCGCCCACCTGCAGTCCCACCGGATATACGATGTAGCGCTTCTCGCCATCGGCGTAATTGAGCAGAGCGATGCGCGCCGAGCGATTGGGATCGTACTCGATGGAGGCGACGGTGGCGGGAATTCCGAACTTGTCGCGCTTGAAGTCGATGATGCGCAGCTTGCGCTTGTGTCCCCCGCCGTGGTGCCAGATGGTCAGATCGCCGGAATTGCGGCGTCCGCCGGTGCGCTGCTTGGGCTCGGTCAGCGGCTTGTACGGACGGTTCGTCGTCAGGTCATCGCTGACCGTGCTCGTAGTGAACCGCCGCGACGGAGTAACCGGTCTGTAGGTTTTGATAGCCATGTGTCTACTCGTTTCTCAAATTGCTTCCAGCCACTAACCACTAGGCACTAGCCACTCACTAGAGGTTTTCGGCGTATTCGGGCATCTTCTCGCCCGCCTTCAACCGCACGTAAGCTTTCTTCCAATCGGGACGATATCCCGTAAACTTGCCGCGCCGGCGCTCTTTGCCTGCAAAAGTCGAGGTGCGCACCGAATCCACTTTCACCTTGAAAATGCTTTGTACCGCCTGCTTGATCTCGGTCTTGGTCGCCTTCAGGGAAACTTCGAAGACCAGGGTCGCTTCGGTTTCCTTTACCCCCAAACCCTTTTCAGTAATAACCGGGCGGCGCAGGACCTGATATGCCGATTTCATTACGCCACCTCCGCGTGCTTGCGCTTGGGCGCCGCAGCCTTCAGGGAGTTCTGCAACTTCTCCAACGCCGGGCGAGCGAAGATTGTGGTTTCGTAGCGAAGCAGGTGATAGGGATGCACCTGGTTGCCCGCCAGCAGTTCCACACCCGCAAGATTGCGTGAACTCAGATGAAGGTTATGATTCTCGCTGGACGTGCTTTCCACCAGCAAGGTCGTCCCTTTCGCGTTCAACTTGTGCAGCGTCTTGCGGAACTCTTTGCTCTTCGGTTCCTTTACCTCGAAGCTTTCCACAACGACCAGCTTGCCATCGGCCAGCTTGGCCGCTAATGCGGAGCGCAACGCGCCCAGCAGTTTCTTGCGTGGAAAAGCGTAATCGTAGGAGCGGGGCTGCGGTCCGTGGACGGTTCCGCCGTGCCGCCACAACGGTGAGCGAATGGAGCCCACACGTGCGCGCCCGGTGCCCTTCTGCTTCCACAGCTTCTTACCCGCGCCGCTCACCAGCTTCTTGTTCTTGGTGGCGTGGGTGCCCGCACGTTGCCCGGCGCGATAGTGCTTCACCGCTTCCCACAACAGGTCCTCATTCACCGCGCCGAATACTTCGTCGGCCAGTTCGAAGGAACCTACCTTTTCGCCGCCGAGATTTACTACATCAATCGTCGCCATAGTCTCTTCCAAATCCAGTTGTCAGTTGTCAGACACTGACCACTAGCCCCTATTTCTTCTTCGCCGCCTGGCGCTTCGACGCCTTCAACGGATCGACTGTACCGGTGCCGCTAAATCCACGACGCTCTCTGGGCGGCTTCTTGGCCTTCGCGATCATTACGTAACCGTCCTTCGGCCCTGGCACCGCGCCCTCGACTACCAGCAGGTTCTCGTCCTTGTCTACGCCCAGCACGCGCAGGTTACGAACTGTTACGCGATCGACGCCCATGTGCCCCGACATGCGCATGCCCTTAAACACGCGCGACGGGAAGGCGGACGAACCAATCGAACCGGTGATCTGAAACATGGAACCATGCGAAGCGGCGCCGCCGGCAAACTTGTGGCGCTTCACCACGCCCGCGAAACCACGGCCCTTGCTGGTCGCGACCACATCCACAAACTTGTCCCCGTCAAAAATGTCGACCAGAACCTTGTCGCCAACCTTGGCGCCATCCTGATTGTCGGCATCGACGATAATCGGCACCTCGCGCAGGAACCGCATCGGCGGAAGGTTGTGCTTGGCGAAATGGCCCTTCATCGGCTGCGTCAGGCGCGACTCCTTCACGAACTCCACCAGCCCGATCTGGGCGGCCTCGTAGCCGTCCTTGGCGACTGTCTTGCGCTGCGTCACAAAGCACGGACCAGCCTGCAGCACGGTAACGGGGTGGACATCACCCTTGTCATCGAAGAGCTGCGTCATGCCAACCTTTTTTCCCAGAATTCCACTGACTGCCATTTGCTTGTCCTCAACTCCGCTTCCTCATTCCGGTGTTGATCGCACCGGGGGCTTGCGCCGCGGAAGCTTTGTTATCTATCGCACTTAGCCGTTAACACTTGGCCTTTAGTTGAAAACTAATTGCTAGTTGCTAACTGCTTCTTGCTACCTATGTTCCTTGCCGAACGCCTTGATCTCGACATCGACGCCGGCGGGAAGCTCAAGTTTCATCAGCGCGTCCACGGTTTGCTGCGTAGGCTCGAGAATGTCGAGTAGACGCTTATGAGTACGAATTTCAAACTGCTCGCGCGATTTCTTGTCCACGTGAGGCGAACGCAACACGCAATACTTGTTCTTCACCGTGGGCAAGGGGATCGGTCCCGCAATTTGCGCCCCAGTGCGTTTCGCCGTATCGACGATTTCGCCGGTGGACTGGTCGAGAACGCGATAGTCGTATGCTTTCAGCCGGATTCGGATTCGTTCTTTGCCAATCACGTTAGTTTCTCTCAAAGATCTCGGTTGAGGCAGTGTGCGTCTCCGCAACCTGCCCTGCGGCTTGTGAGTGAGCGCGGCGGTACGCGTCGCGCCCGTAAAATTACGCAATAATCTCGGTGATGGTGCCGGCGCCCACGGTGCGTCCGCCTTCGCGAATCGCAAACCGCAAGCCCTTCTCCATCGCCACCGGCGTGATCAGCTCAATCTCCAGGCTCACATTGTCGCCCG
>JBEKPR010000045.1:0-23543 GCA_049520555.1 Candidatus Korobacteraceae bacterium | reverse complement strand
CGAGGGAGCGTTACTCCTGTCGCGGCGCTCCCTCTTTTGCCTTGTCTTGCCACGCATTCCACAGCGCAATGGCATTGGCGTACAGGCCGCCAGCTAGCCCTCTAGCACCCTGCCTTGTGGTGATCCCCATGGTCTGGGGTTTTGGGGAGTCAGCAAAATTGCTTTCACATTTTCGCCCTCCAAGTGCGTGACATAATTCTACCGCATCACGCAGATTGACAAGGGGATTATCCTAAAAGCGTTAGGGGAATTGCATGGTGCAGAAAAGCTCGAAGGGTAACACAGTCACGATCTCGGTCGATATATGGTACGACACGAAAACGGGCATAATCCACGTCGCCAGTCGTGATCCAGACCCAGCAGCTTCGGATTTCCACGTCGCTGTTACTAACGACCCGAAAAAACCAAATGGACATCCAACACTCTTTCGGCGACTGAAAAAGCTTCTCCAATCGAAGGGAGCGCCAGCTCCACCATAACGGTCGTCCTGTGGAAATCAAACTGACCCACTACCAAAGTTCCAAATCCGTGTTCATTCCTCCCTTAAATGTGCTATACTATACTTAGAATTGAGATTGAGAAAAGCCCAGCTAACCGCTGGGCTTTCGTGTTTTTTGGTCCGCTAACGCCCATGTTTTTGTCCGCTTACGAACATCGACGTTGCGCTGCCGGACATTCCAGCCACCCGACCACCTCTAAGTTACTGAGAACTCGGCTCCCCAGCGTGGCCAGCACCTTGCACTGTCATGAAAGGCAGTTATCAGGGGCCAGCGGCCAGTTGTCAGTTCAGAAAATGCGCGATTACCGCCGGCTTAAACAGGGAACTGGCGGAGAGCCGACGGCTGATTGCTAATTGCTAGTTGCTAAGTGCTAATTGCTAATTGCTAACTGCCAAAGGCTAATATGTACACCATTCTGCACGAAATTCGTTACGCGCTGCGTCAACTGCGCAAGTCGTCGGGGTTCGCGGCGGTCTCGGTGTTGACGCTGGCCCTGGGCATCGGCGCCAACATCGCGGTGTTCTCGGTCACCAACGCGGTGCTGCTGAATCCCAGCGGAATTCCTCATGCCGGCGGATTGGTGGCGCTGCGTGCCCGCTACAACGCCATGCCCGACCTCAGCAACATCAGCGTGTCGGCGCCCGACTTTGGTGACGCAGCCGACGGCAAGAACATCTTCTCGTCGGGCGCAGTCATGCAGGCTGGCAGCTTCAATTACGCCCGCGAGAACAGCAATCCTGAATTGCTGAATGGCGCCAAAGTTTCCTCGGGCTGGTTCGACAGGTTCGATGTGCGCCCCTACCTGGGGCGCGTGGACGCAGTAGGGCCCAGGTGGTCTCTATGAATTTCGCTTTCCGAGAATTGCAGTTCGCCGCTCGCCGGCTCCGTAAATCGCCGGGCTTCACCATCATGGCCGTGCTGATGCTGGCGCTGGGCATCGGCGCGACGGTAACCATCTTCAGCGTGGTCAACGGTGTGATGCTGAAGCCGCTGCCGTATCGCGAACCTGGCCGATTGGTGCAGGTCCAGGAGATCGTGCCGGAGTGGAGCGCGTCTGACCCCGTGATGCCCGCAAACGCGATGCATTACGAAACCTGGAAGCAGCGCGCAACCGGGTTCTCAGACTGGGCACTATTGCGATTCAACACCATGAACTTGTCGCTCGGGAACCACTCGGCAACGAGGGTGGGGGTAATGGCATCGCAGGATCTGCTCCGGCTGGTGGGCGTGCAGCCGGCGCTTGGTCGTGATTTTTCAGCAGAAGAGACGCAGCCGGGGCGCAACCACGTTGCCGTGCTCACGGATACCATGTGGCGGCGCGATTTTGGCGCTAATCCTAATATTGTTGGCAAGACCGTGCACCTTGAGGGATCGCCTTATACCATCGTCGGCGTGTTGCCTCCGATCGAGCTCGCTTTACCCGATAGTGGTGCCATCGACTTGTTCGTACCTCTGGTTATCTCTGCGGAACGGTTGCAGTCTGTTTTCGGCGACTTCGACTACATCGTTTTGGGCCGCCTGAAACCGGGCGTATCACTTGCGCAAGCCAGGGCACAGCTCGACGCGATTGAAAGCGATATTGTGACCCAGCATGCCAAGGAGGCCGAAGGCTCCCACCTCCGCGCCTACGTGATGCCACTGAAGGAGTCCGTGATCGGCCATATCCGCAGCAGCTTGTGGCTACTGCTGGCGGCGGTGGGATGTGTTTTGCTTATCGTGTGTATCAACGTCGCGAATTTGCAACTGGCCCGTGGGGTGCTGCGCGAGAGAGAAACGGCACTGCGGTGTGCCTTGGGAGCGGGCCGCGCTGATCTGCTGTGGCACGTCGTGGCCGAGAGTGTGTTGCTCGCCCTGGCGGGCGGCTGGTTGGGGGTTGGCTTGTGCTGGGCGATGCTGCGCGTAGTGCCGCATGTCTTGCCGGTGGGTCTGCCGCGCAGCGGAAGTATCCATCTTGATGGAACCGTGCTGGGGTTCTCGCTACTGGTCACGGTGCTATCGGTGCTATTGGCGGGAGTGTTTCCCGCGTGGCGCTCGATGGCAGTTGATCCACAAACCGTTCTGCAGCGTGACAGCGGCCGCGCCACGGGAAGCCGCCGGCACGCGCGTCTGCGCCAGACCCTGGTTGCGGTCGAGGTGCTCGCCAGCACCGCCTTGCTGCTGGTGACGATTCTAATTGCCAAGAGTCTGGTCCGCCTTCTGACCATTGATCGCGGTTTCCAGACGCAACACATCCTTACTCTGCAACTGGATCTTCCCTATGCAACCTACAAGAAAGACGAGGACATTAGCGCTTTCTATGACAGGGCGCTGGCGGCGCTGAAGCAATTACCGGGCGTTGGCTCCGCGGGGTTTTCCAGTGTGCCGCTCTTGCACGGCGCAACCTGGATCGATGGGCTGAGGGCCGTACCGGCTAACCCGAATCCGCACCAGCAAACACCCATGGCCAACATGCGGTGGGTGAGTCCTGACTACCTACCCGCGATAGGTACGCGCCTGGTTGCCGGTCGCATGTTGGGAGAAGAAGATCGGGGCAAGGACAACGCGCTGTTATCAGAATCTGCGGCGCGCACGCTGTGGCCAGGTGAAAATGGGGTAGGTCGCACCTTCACTGACGGGACCGAAAAGGTATATACCGTCGCTGGGGTAATTGCCGACGCGCGTAGCGAACAACTCAGCTCCGAACCGACCCTGATCGTGTACCTGCCGTACTGGGACAACCCCCAGCTAGGCGCCTTCTTCACCATCCGGACGACTACAGATCCCACCGCTCTGGCTTCGTCGGTCCGGGTGGCTCTGGCTCAACTGGAACCGGAAGCGGCAATCACGAATGTGCAGACGATGGACGAGGTTGTCAGCGCGTCGTTGGCGCAGCGGCGTTTCGAGTTTGCGGTGTTGATCTCGTTTGCGGGAGCGGCTTTATTGCTGGCGGCCCTGGGACTTTATGGCGTGCTGTCGTACACGGTGGCCGAACGCACCCAGGAAATGGGTGTGCGGATCGCTCTGGGTGCGCCGAAGTGGAGCCTGTATTTGCTGGTGTTTCGGCAGGCGGCAATACCGGTCTTAGCTGGTCTGGCGGGTGGATTGGCAACCTCTTGGGTGGGTGCGCGTTTTATCGGGAGCCTGCTGTTCCAGGTGACGCCATACGATCTGCCATCGGTATTGATGGTGGCAACAGCATTGGCAGGGATTGCGTTGCTCGCCTGCTATCGGCCGGCCCGTCGCGCTGCGTCGATTGAACCGATGCAGGCCCTGCGGACGGAGTAGGAGCTAGTGGCTAGTGGATAGTGACTGGCGGTTAGCAGTGAAGAACAAACGAGCCAGCCCCGCAGGGGCGAAAGAGCTTGGCCCAGCGCTTCAGCGCTGGGTAAGTGGAAAATTAAGATCGAGTCCCGTAGGGACGACAGAGGTCATGAGAATTGTGCCGTCCCTAAAGGGACTCGATTCAATTTCGCATTTGACCGCGGGCTTACGCCCACGGCTAAAACAAATATCGCCGCTGCGCGGCTAAATGCTAAATGCTAAATGCCAAGTGCTAAGTGCCAAGTGCCAACAGCTAGTTGCTAATTGCTAGTTGCTAAAGGAACAATCATGCAGCTTCTTCACGATCTTCGTTTCTCGCTGCGCCAACTGCGCAAGGCACCGGTCTTCACTCTGGTTGCCGTCGTCACTCTGGCGCTCGGCATTGGCGCCAACACCGCCATCTTCACCTTGCTGGACCAGGCGCTGCTGCGCGCTTTGCCGGTCAGCCATCCCGAGCAACTGGTGCGTCTGCAATTCACCGGCTCCATACGCGGCCACTTCAACTCCTTCGGTGGCGACGATCACGACTATTTTTCTTATCCCATGTACCGCGACCTGCGCGACCAGAGCAGCGCCTTCGACAGCCTGATCGCCAGCGACCTGCAGAACGTGAGCGTGCAATGGAACAACAAGCCCGACCTGGTTGGCTGCGAACTGGCTTCCGGCAACTACTTCCAGGCGCTGGGACTGCAGCCGGCGATGGGGCGCCTCTTCCTTCCCGCCGACGATGTACCCAACAGCAGCCCGGTGGTGGTGCTCAGCTTCAATTACTGGAAGCGGCAGTTCGGCTCCGATCCGGGCGTGATCAACCACACCCTGCTCATCAACGCACATCCGTTCACCATCGTGGGCGTCGCGCCGCCGGGATTTCACAGCGTCGTCGCCGGCGCCACCGAAGAAGTTTTTGTGCCGCTCACCACCAAGAACATCATCACGCCGCGCTGGCAGGACCTGGACGATTTCAACTCGCACTGGATGATGGTCGTGGGCCGGCTGAAGCCCGGCGTCACTCGCACCCAGGCCGAAGCCAGCTTGCAACCGCTGTGGCATGCCCTGCGCGCAGCTGAGCTGGCTAAGATCCCCAACGCCTCCGAGCGCCTGCGCCGCACTTATCTCGACGAATCGCATATCCATCTGCTGGACAGCGCGCGCGGTTTCTCACCGCTGCGCGACCAGATCGGCACGCCGGTAATGATCGTGATGGGCATGGTGGTGCTGCTGTTGCTGATGGCCTGCGTGAACGTCTCAAGCCTGCTGCTGGTGCGGGCGGCGGGACGCGTGCGCGAGATGTCGGTGCGCTATGCCATGGGCGCGGGACGCTGGCAGATCATCCGCCAGTTGCTCGCTGAGGGCCTGCTGCTCGGCCTGCTCGGCGGCGCGCTGGGTCTGCTCTTGGCGCCTGCCGTCTCATCCCTGCTCATTCACCGCATTGCCGGCGACACTGCCACCGACCTGCCATTTTCGTCCAGTTTGGATACGCGCATCCTGCTCTTTACCTTCGCTCTGGCGCTGGTAGTCAGCTTGCTGTTTAGTTTGGCGCCGGCCTTGCGCTTCCTGCATCCCGACCTTGCCAATTCGCTCAAGCAGCAGAGCACAACGTCCGCTGGCAGTCAGTTGCGCTTCCGCCGGGCGTTGGTTGCGGTGCAGATCGGACTCAGCCTGCTGCTGCTGGTCGGCGCCGGCCTGTTCGTTCGCACGCTGCACAACCTGCGGACACTCGATGTCGGCTTTGCCACCGACCATCTGGTCAGCTTCGGCATCGACCCACGCCTGGCTGGTTATCAGACTGGACAGGTCTTCCCCTTGTACCGCCGCGTCTTGCAGACGCTTTCGGCGCTCCCGGGCGCGCGCACCGTGGCCGGCACCGACGATCCCGATCTCGCCAACGACAATGACACCGGTAACATCGTGATCGCCGGATACAACGATCGCGAAGACGAAGATATGGACGTGGAGCAGCCGGCCGTGACTCCCGGCTATTTCGCAACCATGCAGACGCCGCTGCTGGCCGGGCGCGACTTTAGCGACGACGATGTCATGGGCAAGCCCAATGTCGCGATTGTGAATGTCGCCTTCGCGCGCCACTTCTTTGGCACTCCGCAGAACGCTCTCGGTCACTTCATCGGCTTCGGCGGCTCGCGAGGGAAGAAGGACACCGAGATCATTGGCGTCGTCGGAGACACACGCCATGCGCGGGTGCGCGACGACATCAAGCGCACCGTGTATCGCCCGCGCTTTCAACTCGACAATCCTAGTGGGCTGGTTTTCCTGGTGCGCACCTGGCAGCCGCCGGACGCGGCGCTCTCCGGCATTCGCAGCGCCATGCAGCAACTCGACTCCAAACTGGCGCTGAGCGATCTGCGAACCATGGACGCGCAGATTGCCGACAACCTGTCGGTCGAACGCCTGACTGCCTTGCTCGCCATAAGCTTCGGCGGGCTGGCGATTCTGCTGGCCGCCATCGGCCTCTACGGCGTGCTGGCCTACGCCACCGAGCAACGCACCCGCGAAATCGGCATTCGCATGGCCTTGGGGGCGCAGCGCAGCAGCGTCATGCGGCTGGTTCTGGTGGATGTGTTGTGGCTTGCCGGAATCAGCATCGCCGTAAGTCTGCCGGTCTCGCTGCTGCTGGCGCGACTGTTGCGCAGCGTGCTGTTTGGGGTCAGCCCCAGCGATCCCCTCACGCTGTTGATGGGAACTTTGCTGGTCGGCGCGGTGGCTGCTCTGGCAGCTCTCATTCCCGCCCGGCGTGCGGCATTTGTAGATCCGATGAAGGCGCTAAGGAGTGAGTGAGGAAGAAGCAACCAGCAACTAGCCATTAGCTAGGGGCTAGCAATTAGGGACTGGCGACTAGGGACTAGCGAGTAGGTAGCTAGTTCATAAACTATTTTGTATCAGGGTACGGCTTCAGAGCCTGCGTGAGAACCAAACTTGGGATTTGCCAGCGGAACTTACTGGCCGAAAATCCAGCGCCGTAGGCGCGGCATAACTTAGCCCAGCACGCAGCCGAAGGCGGAGTGCTGGGTAGAGTGGGAAATAAATCCGAGTCCCGTAGGGACGGCAGAGGTTCTCACGCACACTTTTCAGCCGTGCCGTTAGGTCCCTTTGTCTTTGTCATCCCGACCGAGGACTTCAGAGTGTGCGTGAGAACTCATTTTGAGTTGGCGCGGTGGAACCAATTGCGCAAAATCCGAGCCCCGCAGGGGCGAAAGAGTTTAGCCCAGCACGCAGCCGAAGGCGGAGTGCTGGGTAGAGTGGGGAATAAATCCGAGTCCCGTAGGGACGGCAGAGGTTGCGACACGGTCTCCTCAGCCGGCGGCACTCTTCCGTGTTACACGGCCCTTCGGCCCGTTACCAGGTTGATGATCAGCACAATCACCGCCACCACCAACAACAGGTGGATCAAGCTTCCTGCAATGTGGAAACCAAATCCCAACAACCACAGAATCAACAGAATCGCAAAAATTGTCCAAAGCATCCTGGTTCACCTCCGCTCAGCAAAGCTACGCTAAGCAATAGGAATCAAGATTGTGCTCTAGCGTTGTATGAACAACTAAATTAGCGAATAGCGGGACTTAGCTGATAGCTGACGGCTGAAAGCTGACGGCTAAGGTTGGCTGGCGCCGGTGCTCGTCAGCACACTGGCTTCGGTAGGTTCGTTGGCCTCTGACCAGGTGTCCTTTTGGTCCAAACGTTCCGAGTATTTCTCGAAGACCACCACGTGCAGAACGGGCTGGCTCTCCTCGATCGGGTCAATCAACCCCGACGCTTTCAGGGGCAGCATGTAAACCAGGATCCAGGCGTACTGTTCCACGGTCAAGCCGCGGCGCGACAGGTCGAAGGTAACTCCGGTCAAGTGCGTGGAAGCCGTGTCGCCCCATTCCGGCGCCGCGAAACGGTTGTGACGCCGCAATCTTTGTTGTTGCTCGATGGTGCGCACCAGGGAATTGACCTGCAAGGGACTGTGAAATTGATTGTAGTAGGCCTGACTGAAATCCTGTAGGAAATCGCGTGTCCATGGCCGGCAGTAACGCCGGCTCTCCGGCAGGTCGGCCGCCAGCTTCAGCGCTTCCGTCTCGTTCACCGGCACCAGCACTTGCTCCACCTCGTATCGTATGAGTTCTCCCTCATCGGCGATACGAGGCAACTGCAACCGGTTCAACTCTTCGTTCTCGGTCACCAGCATGTCATGCGAGCCGGGAAACATTCGCGGGGCATATCGGCTGAAACGCAAATGAACGGTGGAACTGAGAACAGGATGACGGGTCCTGTGCAGCTTGGCGTGGGTCACCGCGTATGCCGGAGCGCCGGCCAGCAAGGCCAGCAGGCACAGCACCGCTACAGCAGTCAGCTCGTGGCGTAAGCGGCGCGAAACGAATTCGGCCCCCACACTGACCGGTGACCGGAAGCTAAAAAGTGGCAAAAGTGGCATCTTCCTTAATGAGTTTCGGACTGCTGCTCGTATCGCTCTGTCAATGACAACACTTGCATTACACCACAAAAACGGCCGAAGAAGAAGCTTTTTCCCCGATCGCTTCTACCACTTCCGGCCCAAAAGCGGAATGCGAAAAAAGCCGCGCCGGCCAGCTTTCCGCCGTGCTGAATCTCGCACTAGGATGCAGGCAACCCTGAATTTGCCGTCCAGAGTCCGTGGTCAAAACCCTTCGTCCGGCTCACGCTTGCCCCCGATAGAGCATCTCGGTGATCGTGCAATCGTCGGTCAACGCGGTATCGCCACGGAAATTGGTGACCGCCTGCTCGATGGCGGCAAACCCGTCTTTGCCGCAGCTTTCCAGTCGCTCCATGCCGAAGAATTCGCCCGCCGCATCCTCGGCTTCGGTGACGCCGTCGGTCACCAGCAGCAGACGATCTCCCGGCTTCAGTTGCAGACGGGTAGCTTGAAACTCGGCGCCGGCGACCAGCCCCACCGGCAGGTTCCCATCTTCCAGCCGGGTGATGGTATCTCCTGAAACCAGCAGGGGAGGCACGTGCCCGCAGTTAATCAGTTCCATTTCCCCATTTCCCAACAGGCGGGCAATCACCAGCGTGGCGTACTTCTGGCCTCCCACTTTGTCGCACAGGAAGCGATTGACCGCCGCAATCATCTCGGGCAGCGCCGAGTCGCGGGCCAACTGCGAGTACAACATTCCCTGCAGGATCGAGGCCACCACCGCCGCAGAAACCCCCTTGCCCGAAACATCAGCCACAACCAGCGACAGCCCTCCCTCGGTGTAAACCAGGTCAAAGAAGTCTCCGCCGATATCTTTGCAGGCATAACTGACGGCGTTGACCTTAGCGAACGGCACCTCGGGAACCGTCACTTTCATCAGGCCCTGCTGAATTTCTGCCGCGATGGCCAATTCCTGGCGATAGCGTTTGGCGGCATCTTCGGATTGCACCAGGGCGGCGTTCTCGACCAGGGTGGCTGCGCCATTGGCGATGGTGCGCAGAATATCGTGGCTCACCGACGACAACTTGCCCGACAAAAAATGCGCATCCAGGTACAACACGCCCTGCACATCCTGCTCTCCCGGCTGGGTTCCCTCTTTAACTTTGTCCTGAATGACCGTCTTGCGCAGGGGAATGCAGATCACGCTGTGCAAGTTGTGCGCCACGATACTCTCGCGCCCCGCCAGCTTGCCGGTATCGTCGGTATCGGTGACCAGAAACTCGGACGCGCTCTTGGCCGCGTCACGCAGTACCGAGCGCGAGATCGCGCTGTCGTCGTGAATGCTCTCACCCTTCTTATCGCGTCCCGCCGCCAGGCGAAGTTCGCCATCCGGATCACGCAGGAACACGAAGCCGCGTTCGGCGTGAGTCAAACGCAGGGCGGCTTCCAGCAGGGTCTGCAATACGTCGCCCAGCACCCCACTGGTATTCAGCTTGCGCGCCGCCTCCAGAAACACGTTGAGCATCTCCAGGTCGGAACCCGCTCCGGTGGCCGGTTTCCAGCTGGAGAACTGGCTGAGGAACTGTTGCGCGGCGCTGGAGGGCGAACGGTCCGGGCTGAACAGCGCGTAGGCGGCGCCTTGCACCCCGAATTCCACGCGATCGTTGCGCGCCAGCTTGCGCCGCTCGACGCGTTCGCCATTGACGAACGTGCCGTGGCGGCTGCTTTGGTCCACGATGTAGGTGCCATCGGTCTCGCGAACGAATTGCGCGTGCTCGCGCGAGACCCGCGGATCGGCCATCACCAGGTCACGGTCGGTGCGCCGGCCGACGGTGAAGGGAAAATGCTCCAGCACCAGGGTACGGCGGTCGGTGCCTTCCACTACCACCAACACCAGGGGATCGCCGGTGGATGCGGAGTCCAGTTTGCGCACCCACATACCCGTAGTGCTCATCAGAAATTCTCCTCCTCAATGCACGATACAGCGTTCCCGATAAAGTTGTTAGGAATATAGACTAAGCGCTGACGCACTAGCTACCAACAGTATTGTTGCGCCCTTGGCGCGAAAAAGCCAACCCGCGCGTCGGCCATGCGTCAGGCGCCCGCCTTCTTGGCGCGTGGCAACTTTAGCAGCCGAAGTTTGGGAACGCGCTCAAAATGGCTTACGTCCGCGGTCACGAGTACACGCTGAGTTCCGGTGAGCGCGGCGGCAAAGGCGTCGGCATACGGCAGGTTGTACTGGGCTTTGAGACGTGCAGCGCGTACAGCATCTTCTACTGCCACACCAACGACGGAAACCGGAAGCTTGTCAGCCAATCCGATCATCAGGTTCTCAGTCTTGTTGAGGCCGATCTGCTTTGCCAGCGTGTAATAGACCTCGCCCCAATTCACCACAGACATGAGGACCGGATTCCCGGCGACCGCAGCGTCCATTAGTACGCGAGCGACGATCTCCTCGGCTGCGCCGTTCGTGAGATAGCGATAGAGCGCGCTGGCGTCGAGGACGTGGATCCTCATTCAATGTCCCGGTCCGGTTCGCGTTCGATGTTCTCCGGCAAGCCCAAACCCGCCAGAATCCCGCGATAATGCTGAATGGCATCCTCGTACTTTGGATAAATAGCGATCCCGCCTTGAATGCGCGCGAACCGGACTCGCGTGCCCCGCCCGATTCGGTAAACACGCCGTAGCTTGGCTGGGATCACCAACTGGCCTTTCGACGTAATCACACCTTCGAACTGTTCCATGTCTTACATTCTAACATAAGAAGTAAGACATGGGCGGTTGGCTGGGGATATGCAGGCTGGTGAATTCTCGAAGTTCAAGGCCATTGGAGTTCGACCAGCCTTGGACTCGATGCCATATCCGAACGCCAGATACCTCGCTTTTTCAACAACATAGCCCTGTGATCCAGATCACCATTCAATGTTCGATACTCCCCGCTGACCCGCTAAATCCGCCCACTTGCTCCATCTTGGTTGGCTCTTTGGAACCTCGCCCATTAACCTAGTAACAGTAGAGAAGTGTGGAACTTGGCCCGTGTTTGTGGGGTGGGCCATCCTCAATTCATTTTCTTGAGTGCGAGAGGGGTAAATGCACAAGCCGGTCAAATATGTTGAGAAAGCCGTCACCGTTGCCGCCAAAGGCGCATGGGCCGTCTTCGACAAGTTGAATAGCATCCATCCCAATCCGTCGTTTACACCCAAGTGGTCCGACAAGCCGCTGTTGAAGTCGTACCAGAAGTCCAAGCCGCCGCTGGGGTGGCCGCGCGCCACCGATTCGCTGTGCCCCAAGTGCGTCCCGCAGATTCGCCAGGAGATCATCGACGGCAAACTGCCGCTGGAAGTTCTGATGAACGAGAAGGCCGGCGAGATCAAGGCGCAGATCGTCGAGCGCGACGGCAAAATCCTGATGGTGAAGGACTGCCCCACGCACGGCCACTTTGAAGACGTGATGGCCATCGACACCGCGTTCTTCAAGCACCTGGAAGAAGTTTTCCCCGGCCGCGACATCCGCGCCCACAATGACGAGAAGCTGCATCATCACGGCAGCAGCACGGTGCTGCACGGTCGCGGATCGGTGTTGACCATCGACCTGACCAATCGCTGCAACATGATGTGCGATCCCTGCTTCATGGACGCCAACCAGGTTGGCTTCGTCCATGAGTTGACCTGGGACGAGATCAAGACCATGCTCGACAACGCCATCACCATCAAGCCGCGGCGCCAGATGTCGGTGCAGTTCTCCGGCGGCGAGCCTACGCTGTCCCCGTACTTCCTTGACGCGGTCGCTTACGCGCGCAAGGTCGGTTACAACAGCGTGCAGGCGGCCACCAACGGCATCGAGTTCGCCAAGAGTCCCGAGTTCGCCAAACAGGCGTTTGAAGCCGGTCTGCGCTACGCGTATTTGCAATTCGACGGCATCGGTAATGCCGCCAACTCGCACCGCCTGGTCGGCAATCTGTTCGACGTAAAGTTGCAGGCGATCGAGAACCTGCACAATGCCGGCGTCGAAATTGTGCCGGTGGTCACCATCGTCAACGACCTGAACAACGAGCAGGTCGGCCGCATCATTCAGTTCGCGCTCGACAATCCCAAGCGCATTTCGTTCCTCTCGTTCCAGCCGGTATCGTTCACCGGCCGCGACGAAGCTATCACCGATGAGCGCCGCCAGGCGCAGCGCTACACGCTCTCTCATCTCGCGCACGACGTGAAGAGCCAGACCGGACTGGGCGAGCCCGTTCGCGACTGGTTCCCCATTTCCTTCATGAGCACCTTCTCCGATTGGGCTGACCTGGTTCACGGCCCCGACAAAGATTGGGGATCGTTAAGCTGCGGCTGCCACCCGAATTGCGGCGTCGGCATGGCTGTCATGATCGACAAGGAAACCAAGGAAGCGGTTCCGGTGACGGCGTTCCTCAACGGCGACACCATCGCGAAGGACATCGCCAAGGTGAACGACGCGGCGCGCGGCAAGTGGATGTCCATCGCGGGCATGACGCTGGCCCTGCTGAAGAATTACGATCCCTTCAAGTCGCCCAAGCACTTCAAGTTCACCGACCTGCTGAAGAAGTTCGACAAGACCTTCGGCGCGACCGGCAAAGATTACGGCAAGGTCAGCGGAGACCGCACCGAGACCGACATCGAGCGTCGCCGCCGCGATCGCTGGAACTTCCTGTTCATCGCCGGCATGTGGTTTCAGGACCTGTTCAACTACGATTTCCGGCGCACCGAGCAGTGCATCATTCCTTACGCCACGCAGGAAGGCGAGATCAGCTTCTGCGCGTACAACACCGGCGTGGGCTGGCGCAACATCGTCGAGAAGATGCACATGACCGCCACCCTCACCAAGTGGTACGAGGAGCATGGCCGTCACGAGATCTTCGCCGGCGGCAAGAAGGTCGGCCTGGAGACAACGGCGCACACCCTCAAGCTGGTTGACGAGCACGTGAACGCAGAAGCTAACCACACGCTCGACGATCTCGGCATCGCCAAGAACGCACGCCAGGAGAAGTTCAAAGCCCGTGACGAGCGTGTGAAAGCCGAAGCCGAGAAAGCTCGTATGCTGGCGCTCTACAAGGAACACGTCCTCGGCGAGAAGCCGGTAGTCAACGACGGCTTCATCCCGCTGGGCAGCATCGGCGGCATCAAGCCCGCCGGGCCCGCAGTGGAAGAGCGTGAAATGATGTACGGAGATTAGCCAGTGGCTAGTGAGTAGTGGATAGTGGTTAGTGAAACCGGTCGCGCCAGCGGCCGGTTTTGCTTTATGAACTCAGGACGGTCCGGATACTAGTTCCTTATTGAATATCACCACTAAAGAGACATTTTGTGGTCGCCATTAAAATCTTAGAAAATCCTTGCTTTGTGCCATGAATTAGCACATACTCCAGCCCATTTTTGAGCCGGGTTGTACCCGTCCGATGAGCAGCGACGCGCTAATGCCTCTGTTTTACCTGTCCACCCTTACACAAATCCGCAACCGCCACGAACCTCGTGGATTGAAAAGGAGCAGGAAATGAAATCCCGCAAACAGGCTTGGAGTATTGCATTATGTCTATTGGCGGCGATGGCCCTTGCCATTGGACTCCGCGCGCGTTCAACCACAGCCCAGTCAAGCGTCCAGCCCGCGCCACAAAGTAGAATCACGGGTCAGCCACTCGTAGCCGCTTCGCTGCCCGCCACCATGGTTCCAACCGCTGTGTTGTTTGCCGACGCCGCATTCGGCGGACAGAATTCGAATGATGGCGTCAAACAAAATCCTCAATTGCCACCCGTTGAAGAATTCACGCTGACGCCGCCAAATCCAGATCGGAAGATGTACAAGACAATCCTAGCGGTGCGGTTTCCAGAACTGCCGGCTGAGCGCTTGGCCTCGCAGGTTCCGATGACGCTTGGCGACCAGCATGTCGTTCTGCAACGCTCGGTCGACGATTCCAGAATCTTCTCCGCTGCGGTCGATTTTGACTGGAAAGCCTTCGCCCGAGAACAGCAACAGCGGAAAGATCTAGCTAACACCGGCAGGGAAATTCCCGTGTTCGAGGGACGTCGCTTCGTCCGCATGGACAAGATCGAGTTCGTCGATCCTGCCGATATCGAGAGCGCTCTACAATCCCACCAAGCGCTGCAATTCAACGCCGAGATTCTGGAGGGCACAGGGTTCACGATCCAACCCGCAAGTGAGCTCATGATCACCAATCTGGGGGTGGTAACGGATCATACCCGTACCTGGGATTCCTGCTCGGGAGCAGGCACGCAGATGGGAGCGTGGACGTTTGGCCAACTGGCAACTGCGATGACCGGCACCGGCGGCAGCAGACTACAAGCCGATGCCATGGTTCAGGCATGGCTCAACCAATGGCTGAGTGCCCAGCCTGTCAACAGCTTTACCGTCGCCCAGCGGTTGGAGATGACAAGCAAGATCATTGCGCCCTGGCAGGCCTTGGGCGTCGACAGCAACGGGAATGTTGACGTCAGTAAGGCCCCGTTTCAGCTCAATGCGATCGTCAATCGTATCGACTTAGGAGCGGGATCAACCCCAACGGGAGGCGAAGTAAGGTTTGTGTTCGGGTATTGCTCATCAGGGGCAAACGCCTTCAATGTGATTTTTGAATACGGCGTGCCAGCCTCGGTGGCTTCGGGGTGCACGGGAGTCCAAAACTGGGCAAAAGAGTGGCACAATCTAGACGTTACCACTATTGGTACCCCTGCGTTCAATGCTGCCTTGCAGGCGATCACCGACCAGGTGGTTACCGCAGGTGCCGACTCGACCAAACCGCCGTTCGAAAGCGCCTTGGACCAAGCAAGAACCAATGAAACATTTTTAGCGCCCTCTGCCAATTGGGAGCAGAGGCAGTTTCAACTGATTGCAGGAGTGGGCGGATTGCCAACTCTCCAAGAAGGAACCATTGCGCAAACTCCCGATTCACAAAACGCGAGCGGGGGCTTTAACGGCGCAAATTCACCCCCGGGGCCCCACGCGGCTGTGCTCACTGACTACATCAACTTGCACCAGTCGGATATCCTCAACGGGACCAACGTTGTTCCCGCGAGCTTTAACGACCCTCTTCAAAACTTCAATGGGCCTTTCTTGGGCGGCTCGGCTTTGAACGCTGGTGACCCTGCCAGCCCAGGTTTCTGGAATGGGTGTCATCCGGTAGGCGGCACCTGTTTATCTATAGCTAGTAATTTGGCGCGGAGCGATTTGTCTCTCAATACGTGCAACGGTTGCCACGGCCGAGAGACGGCGAATAACGTTAGTTTTCAACAGGTGTCAAATCGAGTACCGGGCAGTGGGTCGCCATCTGGCTTGTCTGCGTTTCTGCTGGGTTGCACCTTCAATAATGGTGGTGCTGGGCTGACATCAACCTGCCCGTTGTCAGACTTATTTCCGCTGACGGCGCCAGGTCAGGAAACCGTGCAGGATCCAGTTGTGTCCACACAAACAAACACTTTTGGCGATCTTAACCGCCGTGTCATTTACCTGAGTAATTTGCTTGGACAAACCTGCCAATCGGACATGCTCCTCCGAGGACTCGTGGAGCATCGGGTCAATTTCGCTCACTGACGTCCAAGGCACAAGGCCCACCCTGTCTGCGTTTGCGGACAGAGTGGGCCCTTTATCAGTTAGCCTGGCGACAGGCTACTTCCCCTTGAACTGCGCTGGCCGCTTCTCCAAAAACGCGCGCGTGCCTTCGTTCTTGTCCTCGGTGGCGCAGCAGACGGCGAACAGCGTGGCCTCCAGAAATAGCCCGTCGGCCAGGGTCAGGTCGAAGCCGCGATTCACCGCCTCCATCGCGTACTGGATGGCCAGCGGCGCGTTGGCGATGATCTTTGCGGCGATCGCCTCGGCGCGCGCGATCAGCTCTGCTTGCGGCACCACCTCGTTCACCAACCCAATGCGATAGGCTTCCTGCGCCGTGACCATGTCGCCGGTCAGGATCTGCTGCATCGCCAGCCCCTTGCCCACCAGCCGCGCCAACCGCTGCGTGCCGCCGTAGCCGGGAATCAGTCCCAGCTTCACCTCGGGCTGACCGAGCTTGGCATTGTCGCTCGCCAGGCGCATGGTGCAGGCCATCGCCAACTCGCAACCACCGCCGAGTGCGAAGCCGTTGACGCAGGCAATCACCGGCTTGCCAAGATCTTCGATGGCATCCACGATCGCTTGTCCGCGATGCGTATATTCCTTCGCTGACACCGGCGTCTGCTGCGAGAGCTCGCCAATGTCGGCGCCCGCAACGAATGCCTTCTCGCCCGCGCCGGTCAGGATCGCAACGCGCACCTCGGCGTCGTCCTTGATCGACGCAAAGGCGTCTCTGAGTTCCTGCATCGTGGCCATGTTCAGTGCGTTGAGCACCTTCGGCCGGTCAATGGTGATGTAGGCAATCTGGTTTTTCTTTTCGAATTTTATATTTTGGTATTCGGTCATGAAGTCAGCCTTTCAATGATTACGTGGCAGTAAAGAGTTGCCCGATCTGGGATTTCGGTAGTTAGCAATTAGCAGTTAGCGTTTAGCCAAAGCTGCGGAATCTGACTACCCAAAAACGGGCCAGCCCAAAGGGCGGCATTTGTGTTAGCCCCGGGCGTAAGCCCGGGATAAACTGCAAGATTGGACCCGAGTCCCGTAGGGACGGCACAAAGTTCTGCGCCAGCTCTGCCCGTGCCTACGGCACTCAGATTCCCAATAAAGGTCCAGCCAGCGCTGAAGCCCTGGGCTAAGCTCTTTCGTCCCACTGCGTGGGACTCGGTATCGTCCTACCGACAGCATTCAGCATCGCAAGAGCATTTGCTAACTGCTAAGTGCCAAATGCTAACTGCTGGCCTTTGCTACACAAACTTTCCCGGCACCGGATTTTTCGGGTCGGTGTAATCGTAAAAGCCCTTGCCGGTCTTGCGGCCGTACCAGCCCGCCAGCACCAGCCGTCTCAGCAACGGCGGCGAGGCGAAGCGCGGCTCCTTGAATTCGTCGAACATGACGTGGGTGATGTAGTACGTGGTGTCCAGCCCGACGAAATCGAGCAGCGTGAACGGCCCCATTGGGTAGCCGCAGCCCAGCTTCATGGCTTCGTCGATGTCGGTGATGGAGCCGACGCCTTCCTCGTATGCGCGAATCGCGTCGAGCAAATACGGCACCAGCAGCCGGTTCACGATGAACCCGGTCTTATCGCTGGTTCGCACCGGCACCTTGCCCAGCTTGACGGCAAACTCATACGCCGTGTCGTACACCTCGGGCGCGGTGGCGATGGTCTTCACCACCTCCACCATCTTCATCATGGGGACGGGATTGAAAAAGTGCAGGCCGATGAAGCGCTCGGGGCGCTTGGTCGCGGTCATCAACTCGGTGACCGAGATCGACGACGTGTTGGTGGCGAAGATGGCGTCTTTTTTGACGATGGCATCGAGCTTCGAGTAGGTCTTGCGCTTCTCTTCAACGTTTTCGATGATGGCCTCGAGGACGATGTCGCAGCCGGCGAGGTCCTGCATATTGGTTGTGCCCTTCAGACGCGACTGGGTTCGGCTCTTCTGCTCGGCGGTCAAGCCACCCTTGTCCGGGCCGCGTTCCACCAGCCGTGAGAGAGATTTCTCAATGCCGGCAAAGCCCTTATCGAGAAACTTCTGCTCCTGTTCGAGCACCACCACGTCGAAACCCGCGGTGGCCGCCACTTGCGCGATGCCCGAGCCCATCAGCCCACAACCGAGTACGCCAACTGTTCTTATGACCATAATTGCGCCTTCCTTGTGCAAATCTAAGTATTGACAATCGAAACTTCAACGATTGTCATCCTGAGCGGAGCGTCCGATCCGCTTGCGGGGCGGACGCGCAGCGAAGGACCCCTATAGAGGCAGGATTTCAATGTTGCGAATTAAGGATCACTCGCGACCATAGGGGTCCTTCGACTCCTCGCTACGCTCGTCGCTCAGGATGACAAACTTGCATCCGGTTGCTCTTTGAGCACTGCATCTCAATTCGCTCGCTTATCGTCGTTCCGTTACGGCTTCCTTCTTCGGCGCGCCCGCTTCCGTGATCCGTGTGTTCTGCATCGCCGCAATCCGCCAGATCCCATCGAGTTTTTCTGCAATGATGGTGGGCCGCGCCTCCAATTCAGTCGCAGCACCGCCCTCTTGAAACTGCAAAAACTGGCGAAGAAAAACGAGCGCGACGTCAGGCCGCAGAAACCGGATTTTCTCGACGCTATATCGTACTGTGCTGCCCTTGTAGATCGTCCCGAAAATCATGCGGTGGCCGGCTTCGATCGCGGCGCGCCCGGTGTAATACCCGCCCAGGATGTGGATGAAGTCGGCATCCTCCGCGAAGAGCGCGGCAAAAGTCGCGCTGTCGGCCGCATTCCATGCCGCCTCCAACTGATACACCATCCCGTGCAGTGCCCGTTCTTCGCTCGTCACTCTCGCCGTCCCTATCTCTATTTTTGCAGGTTTTCCACGATCACTGCGATGCCCTGGCCGCCGCCGATACACGCCGTCGACAATCCATACTTGCCTTTGCGGCGGCGCAGTTCGTTCATCAGCGTGATCAGCAAGCGCGTGCCAGTTGCGCCCAGCGGATGCCCGAGCGCGATGGCGCCTCCGTTCACGTTGACCTTGTTGCGATCGAGCCCCAGCTCTTTCTCGACCGCGAGATACTGCGCGGCGAAGGCTTCGTTCACCTCGATCAGATCAATGTCCTCGAGCTTCAGCCCGGCTTTTTTCAGCGCGATCCGAGTGGAAGGGACCGGCCCCGAGCCCATAATTTTGGGATCGACTCCGGCGATTCCCCAGCTCACGATGCGCGCCATCGGCTTCAGATTGCGCTTCTCGGCTTCGTCGAGCGGCATGACGACGACGGCCGCCCCGCCATCGACAATTCCGCTGGCATTGCCGGCGGTGACGGAGCCATTCTTACCGAACGCCGGCTTCAACTTGGCCAGGCTCTCCATCGTGGTTTCCGCGCGGCGATGATCGTCCTCGGTGAACATCTCTCCCGTCGGCTCGCCTTTGCGATTGCGCAGCGGGACCGGCGTTATTTCTTCCTGAAGGCGTCCAGCTTTGTAGGCATCGTCGGCCAGCTTCTGCGAGCGCAGCGCGAACTCGTCCTGCATCTCGCGCGTTACGCCCTGCTGCCCGGCGTACAGCTCGGCGGTGCTGGCCATGTAAAGGCCGCAATAGGTGTCGAGCAGCGCCACCATGAGCGAATCCTCAAGCTTGCCTTCGCCCAGCCCTACACCCCAGCGCATGCCGCGGATCACGTGCGGGGCTTGCGACATGGATTCCATGCCGCCGGCCAGGGCGATCCTGGACTCGCCGAGTTGGATCATCTGCGCGGAGGTTACGATCGACTGCATCCCCGAGCCGCACAGCCGGTTCACCGTCAGCGCCGGAACTTCGATGGGAACGCCCGCTTTCAGCCCCACATGGCGCGCTCCGTAGATGGCATCGCCCGAAGTCTGCTGCGCATTGCCCATCACCACGTGATCGATCTCGGCGGGCTCGACCCCCGAACGTTTCATGGCTTCCGTGGCCGCGATCGCGCCCAGGTCCATGGCGGTAAAGTCGCGCAGCTTGCCACAGTAGCGGCCCATGGGCGTGCGCGCCCCGTTGACGATTGCAATGTCCGTTGTGTTCGACATAGTAGGTAGTAAGGAAGGGAACGCCTTGTTTAACCCACGAGTTTATCAGCCGTCGAAGAGGGGCGGCAAACTGAGCGCCTGAGTGCCCGTCGGTGAGTACCTCGGTTGCGTCATTTCCCCTGCCGCTACAAACCGAAAGCTAAGCCTCCGCCTGTTCGCTTCTGGACAAGCGATCCTGAATTCGGACGTTTCCGCCTCTGGGCGCGGTCCGCGCGCCAGCGTATGTCTGCTCACCACCGTGCTTTGCACCAACCGTCAGAATGGCGAAGCAAATGTAAGGAGATATGGGGAAATCTGCGGCTGTATGCGCACGTTCGCTCTGCGAGATGAGGAAAAGGGGTGAGTATGGCAAGGATTGAGCGCATTCGTCAGGACGTGCCGGGCGCATTCGGGCCGGAAGATCTGGCGCAGAAGGCCGGACAGGGCTGGAAGCTGGTTGCGGTGGAGTGGGAGCGCGAACTTCCCGAAGATCAGGCGGCCGGGCACGCCGCGGAGGAGGTCCCATTCGGATTGCAGGTGGTTGCCAACGACACGCCACATCTGGAAGAAAATCCCACGGAGAGGGAAGTCCTCTTCCTGATGATGGAGCTGACCATTCAGGATGGGCCTTATTCCGCGATCGCGGAAGAACTGAACCGGCGCGGGTACCGCACCCGCCAGGGAACGCCATGGACACCGGTTTCAGTTTTCCAGATGTTGCCGCGCTTGATTGAGGTGGGGCCGCGGATCTTCGCTAGGGAGGAATGGCAGCAGCGCCGGGCGCGGCTGGCGAAGGTCGGCGCCAGATAGCGGGGAACAAATTTCTATGCGGCGTCGAGATCGGCGCCGCTGCAGTTTCAGCTACTGAATGCTGTTGCTGAGCGATTCACCCCAGGACTCTCGCCGCGTGCCGAAGGTCTCCTCACAGGCGTCGCAGTACCACTCGGGACTGTCCGGGCGAATGCAGCATCCGCCTAGCACGTATCCGTCCAGGGCTAACTCCATGGCCTCGTCTGACGGCAAACGCCCGTACGCGATCTTCTTCACATCCTCATTGCTATCGCACCTGGGGCAGACGGGGACTCGGCGCGGTTTCATGTCTCAATAATTGTACGTTCGGTTAACGTGGTCAAGGCTCGCTGTCCGCCTTGCGTGTGACAGTGTGCGGAAGGGCTGCGGCCCTTCATCCGGAATATGCGGCTCCGGGTCAACGTGCCTCCGTGGTTAATCTTCATCCCGTTGGTCCACGTCGGCATCCGCATTGGCAATCGGCACGGCCGAAGCGTTGCTGCGGGCCATCCTCTCGCGCATTCTGGTCGCTTCACGCTGAGCACGTTCAGCTTCGCGCCGGGAACGTTGGGCCTCACGCAGCGCGGTTTCTCGCGCGCACCGGGCAGCTGCCATGTTCTGCCGCGCGACCTCCTCGGCGACCTTCGCCTGTGCCATGGCAATGGGCAGATTCATTTCGGCCAGCATCTGCGCTTCTTCCGGATAGCCCGGACGCAGATGGGTCCGCACCTTGCCGACGAAGCGGGACGCGGCGGAGGCATCAGCGTCGCACTTCGCTTGCAGGTCCGCTCCGACGTGTTGGCCATACAGCAGCGAAACGTGTTCGAGTGTCCGAAATCCGTGAGAGAACACCGCGAAGGTCGCAATAATCGCCAGGGCCGCCACCAGATATCTGCGCTCCATACTGCCTCCTCGTTACCTCTAAGACGCGAGAGTCATTCGATCGTTAGGAGTTTTCTTGTCCCATGATCGGAGTCCCGTCACGTTGGTAAGTACACGTGGCGTGCCATTGTCGGTTCTCTGCAAGTGCTTGCTGCAACGAGAGTTAGTATTGCCGGAGGTTCTAGGTGGAGGAGCCGCGCGTCCGGAATCAGGATGCCTTGTCCACCAGCGGACAAGCTGCCGGGCAACCGCATCAAGCGGTTGGAGCGCGCGTTTCGCAGGTTGTGAGGAAATCTTTGCGGTGTCACCCTGAGCGAGCGGCCGCTGTTGCCGCGAGTCGAAGGGCCCCTATGGTCGCCCTAACGTTTTGGATCCAATAGCGGTGCTTCGGCCCTGGAATCTGTCCCTAGCTCCCCAACAGCGAGATGGGCACAAGCGCAAAGGTCAGCGCCAGCAGAAGCACCGCCACCAGCACCAGCCAGCGGCGATTGTTGCCGAGCGGAGGCCACTGGGGAACATTGGGATGGCGCAGGCCGGTGAATGCCAGGATCACGGCCCACACCAGCCATCCCGGCCAGAAGAAGATGCCCAGAGGTACGAGCACGAGGATGCAGGCCCGCGTGACCCACTTGTGGGTCCGCGGCGCAACCGCGTAGATGATGTGTCCGCCGTCGAGTTGTCCGCCGGGCAGAAGGTTCAGCGCGGTGGCAAACATCCCTACCCACGCCGCAATTCCGACGGGATGCAGATACAGATTGCCGAGCGGGACGGCGTGTGGCGTCAGCGGCGCCAAAACACGATGCACCAGGCTGAAGATGAGGGGATAGCCGAGGTTTAGCGCCGAATCAGCCGCCATAGGCGGCATGGGCTTGGAAAGCGCGAGCCCCCAGAACAGTACTGGCAGCCCGACGACAAATCCGGCGATCGGTCCGGCGATGCCGATGTCGAACAACGCCTGCCGCGAGCGAATCGGCGACTTAATGCGAATGACCGCGCCGAACGTGCCGATCAGTGTCGGGGCGGGTATGAAGTAGGGCAGAGTTGCGTAGACGCCATTTCTCTGGGCTACGACGAAATGGCCGAACTCGTGCGCCAGCAGGATGCCCATCAGCGTCAGCGAGAAGGGAATGCCCAGCACCAGGTTCCCCGGGTGCTGAAGCAGCCATTTCAAGTGAAACAGCGGCAGCACAACCGAGTCTTCGCTAAACGCCGGCAGGTTGTGCAGAAAGTTGTATTGCAGGCGCGCTCCCACGATGAGCGTTGTGACCAGGGTGATCAGCAGCAACAAGATGTGCAGCCAGTACGGCCGCCGCGGCCGGGGAGCGACGATATAGACCGGTGGACGGGCCGGCACTTCGAACGTGTAAGAGATCGGAGGCGTGGGATCAGACATCGTGTATTTGGATGATAGACAAAGCGCGCATGAAACCAACGACCGGCGCGCGCCTCCGGTTGAAGCCGCGGGCGCGCGGGTTCCGCGCCGCGGCATTGGGCGATGCCGAGTGCCTGGCCGGAGCCGCTACTCGATCGATTGCAGTTCCTTGCCAGGCTTAAAGCGAACCGCTTTGCCGGGGGGAATATTGACCTCGGCGCCGGTGCGCGGGTTGCGTCCAATGCCGGTCTTGCGCGGCCGCACGGTGAAGACGCCGAAGCCGCGCAACTCGATGCGATCGCCGCGCGCCAGCGCCTTCTTCATGCTCTCAAATACGGTTTCAACCGCGGTTTCGGCCTTGGTTTTGGTGACACCGGTCTTGGTGACGACTTCGTTGATCAGGTCCAGTTTGATCACAAGTGGCTCCGCTATCTCCGCTCGCAGGGACAGAACAACCCAGACTGCGGCAACTTATGCGATTGTAAACGACTCGCCCCGTTTCCGTAAGTCTTAGGATGACTTCGAGTTACAAGCCGATGCGCGAATCCTAGTGAAGCCCGGCCCCATTGTCAACAAGTGGTTAGTGCTCTGTCAGTAGCACATGATATGTCCGGTTGCGATAGCACGTGATCTGTCCGCTTTTCCGGCGGCGAGAGTAGGAGACCATGCGAAGCATGGATTTCTACTCGAAGGCCGCGATGGAGCGGGCAATGA
>JBEKPR010000044.1:0-24781 GCA_049520555.1 Candidatus Korobacteraceae bacterium | reverse complement strand
TTCATTGCCCGCTCCATCGCGGCCTTCGAGTAGAAATCCATGCTTCGCATGGTCTCCTACTCTCGCCGCCGGAAAAGCGGACAGATCACGTGCTATCGCAACCGGACATATCATGTGCTACTGACAGTGGGCTATTAGGTCCTTGACAATCTTGGGGGTGAGACTGTAATCTAACCTTGGCCAATAGGACAACACCTTGGAGTCCGTAACGGCGAAAGCTGTTGTTGGCTACTTCTAATCTCTAAACCACGCGACAAGTCGATATTATCCGTACGATGTTAGGAGAATCTTTAATGGGTTCTCCATTTTCGCGTTAGGGGGCGCGCAGCCTTGCACATTCTCTATTTGGACGAATCGGGAGTACATGCCGAGGCGAACACGTTTGTCCTTGGCGGATTGGCGGTTTTCGAACGTGAGATTTACTGGATGACCGAAGACGTTGAGGCAATTCAAGAACGCTATTTTCCCGGCCTTGCTGATCCTGTGGAATTTCACGTTGCGCCTCTGCGGGCACCTGACGAGAAGATTCCAGCACCGTTTAACACGCTAACAAAGGAGCAAAGGCGTTCATTGATAAACGACGTTTACCAAGTGATCCGCCGGCACAAAGCGGTTGTATTTGGTATCGCGATTGAGAAGAAACGTATCAAGGAAGATCCCTATGAGCGGGCATTTGAGGAGTTAGTCAGCCGTTTTGACTTGTTCCTCGCTCGAAAAAATGCTTTGGCAAACGCTCAGGGACAAGAGGAGCATCGAGGTTTAATTGTCGTGGCTGAATCATCCTATCGGCAACAGCTGGAGATTCTTGGTAGAGACTTCCGTGGTGGGGCAACCCGCTGGAGGGAGGTGCATAATCTCGCCGATGTGCCATTCTTCGTTCCCGCTGCCAACAATCGCTTATTGCAACTGGCCGATTTCATCGCAAACGCGATTTATGGTCGTTACAACAGCGGATATTCGCGAGATTTTGACGTAATCGCGACAAAGTTCGACAAAGAAGGCGGTAGGCTACATGGCATGACTCATCTCTGTACAGATGCTGAGTGCCCGTGTATTGCCTGTTTGAGTAAGCAGCAGGCAAGGGCCATCGCTGTCGCTACACCAACAGACTAAACGCTAGCCGCGTGGTTTCTTCGCCCCGGGTCCGCGCGGCCCTCTGTGCCACTTCCCGACATTGCTCTGTGGTCATTATGAAGAGGTGCATCATGTCCCATACTGCCAAACTCTTTCGCAGTGGCCGCAGCCAGGCCGTGCGTCTGCCTGCGGATTACCGCTTCCAGGGCTGTGAGGTATATATCCGCCGCACGGCGACGGGGGATGTCATCCTGTCACGCAAAGCAGAATCCTGGCAGGATTTATTTGAGTTGATGAAGACGATCGATGTGCCTGACGACTTTCTCGCCGACCGCAAGGATCCGCCCCAGACCAGGTTTTAACCGACCTCAGATTTATGCGGTGACGTTGGGCAATTCAAGCCAGTCTGTTGCTTATTGAGACTCCCAAATTCCATGCTCACCCTAACCGAAGCCGCCGAACAGATTCGCACCCGCCAACTTCGCCTGAATTTGCACGATTGTCCGTTTATGCGGAAGTGGCTGTTTGCGCCTTGACACGCCTCATTTGATATTCGCATACAAGGAGCCAATGGCGAATCGAAGTGTACAATCCTAGGCGAGATGCCCAAGAGAGGACAGGAGGAGTTTTATGAACAAACTTCCACGGGGACACTTTTTGTTCAACATCTTCGAGAAGTTGGAGGAGAAGGACGACGTGGCCGACCCCTTTGACATAGAGGCCTTTGGTGAAAAGGTCGAATTGGCAAAGAGCGCCAACATTGATGCCCTGAACTTCTTCGACCGATGCTACAAGAACGGCCTCTCGATGAAGGACTCCCTCGCCGCCTTTGACGCGGAGATTGCCAAGATTCCTCCTAAGCCTTGATGTTGCTAACTATGTCATTGCCCGCACGGCCAGTGGGGATGTCATCCTGTCACGCAAACCCGAATCCTGGCAGGATTTCTTTGAGTTGATGACGACGGTCGATGTGCCTGATGACTTTCTTGCCGACCGCAAGGATGCACCCCAGACTAGGTTTTAACCGGCCTCAGATTTATGTGGTGACGTTGGGCAATTCAAGCCGGTCCGGCGCCTGTGAGACTCCCGAATTCCATGCTCACCCTCACTGAAGCCGCGCAGCAGATTCGCACCCGCCAACTTTCTCCGGTAGAGGTCACTCGCGCATGTCTCGCGCGCATCAAGCGGCTGAATCCCGCTCTGAACGCTTTCATCACCGTCACGGCGGAGCTTGCGCTGGAGCAGGCACGGCAGGCTGAAGCAGAAGTCATGGCGGGCCGCTGGCGAGGGCCTTTGCATGGCATTCCCGTCGGGCTGAAAGATTTGCTCGATACGGCGGGCGTTCTGAGCACAGCAGCCAGCAATCAGTTTCGCGGTCGAGTTCCGACGCAAGACGCTGTAGTGGTCCGCCAGTTGAAGCAGGCGGGCGCCGTGCTGGTTGGCAAGCTGAACCTGCACGAGTTTGCGTTTGGCGGCAGCGGCATCGTGAGCGCGTTTGGGCCGGTGAAAAATCCGTGGGATCGGCAACGCATCACGGGAGGATCGTCGTCCGGCTCGGCAGCGGCGGTGGCGGCGGGGCTTTGCATCGCAGCGATCGGAACCGACACGGCGGGCTCGATTCGCTGTCCCGCAGCGCTTTGCGGGATTGTCGGACATCGTCCCAGCGCGGGTTGGCTGAGTTGCAAAGGAGTGGTGCCGCTGTCCGCATCGTTCGACACGCCGGGGCCGATGACCCGCACGGTGCGCGACGCAGCGCTCCTGCTGGGGGCACTGGTGGCCGAAACCGGCTCCAGCGCGCCAAACGATTGGGCTGCGCTCGACGACAGCGTGGCAAAGCTAAGAGTTGGAGTTGCTCGCAAGAATTTCTTCTTCGACCTCCAGCCCGAGGTGGCCGCCTGCGTGGAAGAGGCCATCGCAGTCATCAAGACTCTGGCGGCGCAGGTTGCCGATGTGAAGCTCGAAGCCAGCGGACATCGCAGCATCTTCAACGCCGAGATTTACGAGTATCACGAAGCCATGGCGACCAAGACTCCGGAGCTTTACCAGCCGCACACGCTGCCTCGAATTCTGAACTGTGCCGGCATCAGCGCGAGCGATTACATTCGCGACTGGCGCAGCCTGAATGGTGAGAGGAACAAGGCCGAAGAGCTATTCCAGCAGGTGGACGTGATCATCACGCCCACGGTTCCAGTGGCAGCGCCGCGAATTTCGGAGCTTCAATCGCTGGGGATCAACGATCTGCGGCCCTTCGAGACGAGATACCTGCTGCGCAACACTTCGCCTTTCAGCGTGCTCTATTGGCCCAGCGTCTCGGTGCCGTGCGGGTTCACGCGGGAAGGACTGCCCGTGGGATTGCAAATCTCCGGTAAGCCCGGGGCCGATGCGACCGTGCTGCGCCTCGCTCACGCCTATGAGCAGGCGACACAGTGGCACAAACGCGTGCCGAGCGGGTGAACGCCCTAGAGCGGTTCCTGGATTGCCGTATCCGCCCGCACGGGTAGTGCGGCGCTTCAGAGGCTGTTACGAAACTCTGTCGTCCCTACGGGACTCCGATGATTTTTTCCACTCTACCCAGCACTCCGCCTACGGCTCCGTGCTGGGCTAAGCTCTTCCGTGCCTTCGGCACTCGTTTTTCGTGTGGTTTGTTCCACCGATTCCGTGGGCAACCGAGTTTCGTAACAGCCTCTTCAGCGCCGCGTTCGCCGCGTCCAAAGGCCCCGCTTAAGCCGCTGAGCTCTTCGACCTCAGCGGCTTAAGCGATTCTTCTTCCTGCCCCATACGCCTGCCTGAAGGCCCGCACTACCCGTGCAAACCGGACACGTCTTTTGCGGGACTGCTCTAGGGGCCCTTCACTTCGCCCAGAATGACAATCGGAAATCTCGGGATATCAACGATTCAATGCATGATCGACCGGTTCCACTATGTCGAACAGGCGCATGTCCACCGCAACCTTCTTGTTCTTGCCCGCGCCGTCGGTAAACTTCTGCGCGGCGTCCAGCATGAAAGCGTTGGCGAAGCGCGCGCCACAGATGACATCGTCGGACGTGTAAGAGGTGCGTGTCTGGACGGTGGCTGAGAAAATCTCGTCGAAAGCACTGAGCAGCACCAGAAATTCCGATTGCGATGTGCGCATCGACTCCTGCGTCTCGCCATGCAGCGGGCTGGTTTCGTTGATCGGGTGCACCACCGTCCAGGTCAAGGGGAGAAATACGACCTTCTCCCGCTCCAGTGACAGCGTGTAGTACTGGCGGGTATGCACGCCGTTAACCTCCTCGAAGCGGCTGAGCAGCACGATGGCAGAGACCTGGATCAATTCGCTGGAACGCGCATTGGCCACGCGAAACTCGAACGCCGTGATATCGCGATAGGGCGCAATAACAGCGTGGCTGCTGAACAGCACCTTCGCCGTGGGCCGCGAAAGCCGCGCGAATAGAAGGCCGGTTACGATGGCGAACCCGGCCAGCCCGGCCAGCGCCTCCATCGTCACGATCACATTAGCGGCCACGCCAATGGGCACGACATTCCCGTAGCCGATCGTGGAGAGAGTTTCCACGCTGAAGAAGAACGCGCGCAAGAATGCATTCTGCTCAATACCGGGAGTGGTGCTGGCCAAGGCGGCCGGACCGCAGGCAACATAAGCCAATGCAAATACGGTGTTCGCCAGCGCATACCCGCCCACGCCAAGAAGCAGAAACTGCCACCAGGGCATGGTCAGCAGCGCGTGATATAGGCTGAAGGACGACCAGAAGTGCAATCCGCGGCGCTCGACGTTAAAGCTGCCATCGCGATTGAGCAGGCGCTGGCGGCTTTCCCGCGAGACCACCGAGCCGAAGCCCAGGTCGCGCAGGTCCTGTTCGCTCGGAGATTGTGTCCGGGTCGCCATGCAGGTTCGATGCAAAAGCAATCGTGCCGCTGCAGAAGTATAACGGCATCGCCGTGGTATTGGCTGGTTTCCGCAACTGCGCTTTGATATCTTCGTGGCATGGCGATGTCTCCCAGTATCTGCGGAGTAGTCCTGGCGGCCGGTTTTTCCACGCGCATGGGCCGCGACAAAGCGCTTCTGCCGTGGCCACCCGTGGCCGAAGGAACGCCGGCGGCCAACACCTTTCTCGGGGCGACCATCGATCTGCTTCAGCCCATGACCGATCTGGTCATCGTGGTGGCTGGGAAGAACGCGCCGGCCATTGGGCCGGTCACCTACGCGCACGGAGCGTTTCTGGTGGTGAATCCCACTCCTGAGCGGGGGCAGTTCAGTTCGCTGCGCCTGGGCGTGCGGGAAGTGCTGAATCACGGGCGCGATGCCGCTTTCCTGGCGCTGACGGACCGCCCTCCGGTGTTGCCGGCTACGCTGCAAAAACTGCACGACGCTTTTCTGGCCGCGGATCCAGAGGTATGGGCCGTCATACCCGAAGTGCAACGCGGGGCAGAACGGCTGCACGGACATCCCATCCTGATCGGCCGGGAGCTGATCGAAGCCTTCCTGCGCGCTCCGCTGGACGCGACCGCCCGCGATCTGGAGCATCAGCAGCAACGGCACATCAAGTATCTGCCGGTGGACGACGCGCGCGCCGTCACCAACATTGACACGCCCGAAGATTATGAACGCCTGTCGCGTTCGGACATGATCTCCTCGGAGAAGCAGTTTTGAGCGCAACCGACTGCCCCAGCGCAGCTCTGCAGTTTATTGAGTCAGTGCTGGCGCTGCGGCCGGCCGTCGCGGTCTTCGATTGCGATGGGACCCTGTGGAGCGGCGACGCCGGGGCCGACTTCTTCTATTGGGAGATCGAGCGTGGCATCGTCAGCCGCGAGGTTGCCCAATGGGCGCTGGCGCGCTACAAGCAGTACCAAGCCGGCAGGGTCAACGAAGAACAAATGTGCGGCGAAATGGTCACCATGAATCACGGTGTCTCTTGCCGGCTGTTACGGCGGGCGGCGAGAGAGTTCTTCACCGAGGTGGTCAGCCCGCGGGTGTTTCCGGAGATGCAGGAGTTGACGCGCCGGCTGACGGCGCAAGGGTGCGATCTCTGGGCGGTTTCTTCAACCAACAATTGGCTAGTGGAATACGCCGCCATGCAGTTCGGCATTGCCCGCCAGCACGTGCTGGCAGCAAGCGTTCAGGTGGAGGGGGGATGCGCCACTGATCGCCTGATTCGAGTTCCGACCGACGAACTGAAAGTCGTGGCAATTCGCGAACACATTGACCAACCGATCGACGTGGCCTTGGGCAACTCGGTGCACGACCAGGCTATGCTGGAGATGGCAAAGTATCCCATCTGCGTCAATCCCAACGAAGATCTGGAGCAGATAGCGCGGGAGCGCGGATGGCCGGTGTATTGGCCCGCGGGAAGCAAACGGCAGGCGGAGCCGCAGAGCTAGAGTTATTCCAGAGTAGGTGTACCGCGTCTCGGCAGAGTCGATTTGTGATTTGTATCAGGGCACGACTTCAGTCGTCCCGAAAGAGCTGGGATGAGGATCGGGCTTTAGCCCTAGGGCCTTGACGCGCTTGCGGGGCTTAAAAGCCCCGAGCATATTTTGAACGGCCTGCGGCACGACTGAAGTCGTGCCCTGACACAAACGCTCTTGCACGAATACACCTTGGCTGGAACTGCTATAGCGCTATTCGTGCGGGGCAAAGCTGTAGAGGTTGTTCTCCAGTTCTTCCTCCGGGACCGCAAACAGATCGATCCAGCCCTCCAGCGGCAACGAGTCCACGGGCAGGTGATCGCGCCAGATGGCGAAACGCAAACGGATGCGGCTGCCCTGCTGCGCGCCCAGCCGGGCAAAGGGAATGCGGAATTCGAAGATCTCGCGCAGCGCCACCTCGACGCCGTTGCTGGTGGATTTGCCATCGTCAGACGAAAAGCTGGCCAGCTTACGGCGCTCTTGTCCGTTGCTCAACACCCACTTTTGCAGTGTCTGTCCGTGCGCATCCACGGCCAGCCGGTAGGATTGCATCGGCGACTTGCGGTCATGCTCGTCGCGGCGAACTTCCAGATTCACCATCAGGCGATAGGGCCCTTCGGGCACGCTGTGCTGGAAGTCCAAACGACCCGACACGGAATCCGCGTCCAGTCCGGCGAAAACGGCGTCCAGCAGAAACTGTCGGCCGTGCATGGCCCCGGTGCGCTGGTCCGAGGTGTAGCTGGCCGCGCCCATCCACTCGAAGTATCCGCTGACCAATCCGTCCACGCGGGCGCGCACATAAGCCGTCTGCGGAATATAGCTGGGACGCACAACTCCGCTGATGATCGGGGTGTTCAGCTCTTCCGGCGGAACGCCTTCGAGGGCGTGGTACACGTTGGAGAGATGCCGGCGATACAGTTCGTCGAAGTCGCGATCGTTGGCCGAGTGATGCTCCGGCCCGTACCACCAGTTCCAGTCGCTGCCCTCGGCGATGAGCAACTCTTCCCACGCCAGCTTGCGTTGCTTGGCCGAGACTTTCTGCGCATGGCGATCGTAGTAGTCGCGGGCTTCGGAGAGTAAGTCCCAAGCCTGGTTCTCTTCGGGAGAGCCAATCCAGATGTTGAAGTTGGCATTGATCCACGAACCGGGAACCAGCCGCTGCAAGGGCTTGAAGTCATCGGGCTTGTTCCGGGCGATGGCCTCGCTGATGGTAACCGCTTCGATCTCCGAATCATGCTGCAAGGCATCGTAGAAGCGGCGCAGGAATTCGCGGCCTGATTTCGGGTAATACTCCCACGCGTTTTCGCCGTCGAGGATGATGGAAACCACGGGATCTTTCCCGCGCTCCAGGAACGGCTGCGCCGAGCTCTTGATGTTCTCGATGAGGTGATTGGCAGCTTCTTGCGCGGGCATCCCCGAGTACACAAACCCGATGAGATCGGAAAGCCGATGGTTGCGGAAGACCATGTGCATTCGCGTGTCGTTCTTCTGGTAGCGATAAATGCCGTACAGGCGTTCCGCGGCGTCGGCAGAAAGATGGTCGTTATCTTCGCGCGCGAAATTGAAATCGAGCGACCGTCCCAGCACGCCTTCATCGGTTGCCATCCACTCGATTCCCTGCCGGGCCGCCAGCATCACGACCTCCTCCGAGACACTACCCTCCGAGGGCCAGAGTCCCTTGGGGCGGACCCCGAACAGCGCCTGATGAGAATCCAGGGCGCGTTCGATCTGGAGGCTGGCATCTTCCGGACGGTGGAAATGCCGGGTTGGCAGGCTCAGTCCGGGCGAGGACTGCGCGCCCACGTTGGTATCGCAGAGCAGCGGCAGAATGGGGTGATAGTACGGGGTAGCCGAAAGCTCGATTGACCCGCGCTGCGCCGCCGCGGCGTAGGCGGGCAGCACTTGGGCGAGAATTTCGCGCTCTTTGGCAATCACCAGTTGCTGATCATCACGGCTGAAGTCCTCGCCCTTTTGCACCAGCGCGGCGATGTCGGGCCCCTCCAGGAAGAACTCGTCGAACCAGGCGAGCTGCGAAAGCACCTGGAGGTCGGCGTAATCGCGCGTTCCAAAGTAGGCCTCCGCCCCTTCGGGGCGCTCACTGGTTGCGCGATAGGTCTCCCACAACTCGCGATAGCGGGGATAGCGCCCAATCATGTTGACCGGGTTGGCCTGGAACAGATATTGCAAGGCAAAGTGCCGCTCTGAGGGCGTCAGCTCGGCCGCAGGCTTGGACACCAGATCGAAAAATGGATCGTGCGCCTGGCCCGAGACGTAATCCTGAATCTGGGCGACTAGCGAAGGGACGAGATTGAAGTTCTGATGGACCTGGGGGAACTCGTCCAGCAGTTTCACCATCCCGTAGTAATCCTTGAGGGCGTGCAGGCGCACCCAGGGAAGGCGATACTCGCCCGAGACCATGTCTTTGTAGAAAGGCTGGTGCATGTGCCACAGCAGCACCAACCGGATCTTCCGAGAATTGTTATGAGTCATTTATGAAAATTAGCCGCCCAAGTGTATCAGGGTCGGGGCCGGCGTGGAACGGAGGAGAGCAGAATCTCTGCCAGATTTCCTGCGGTGAAAAACTCTTCAGAAGCGGATTGACAAAGGGCTTATCCTGAAAGCACTGGGAGAGGAGGTCGGACAAACGGTGCGATTGGTCGGCACAGTCCTCATTCTGATTACGACACTTGGGCTCCATGGCTCAGGAAGCAGCCAAGAGATTACCAGAGATCAGGCCAGAGAGATCGTCATCGTGTTCCTGAAGTCGCAAGGCTACCACGTAACATCCCCAAAGTTCGATTTGGAGAATGCCCAAGATGACGCTGACTTCCCCGACTTCTACCTGTTCGCTGCTTATCAAGACACCGCCGCCAGACTTGTCACCTTAGGGTCATACGCCGTCAACCGCAAAACGGCTGACCTGTGGGAGCGTATCGGCTGCACCAAAATCAGGTCTAAGGCAATCGAGCCGCTTCAAAAGCAGTTGCGAAAAGAATCATCTGCGTCAACTGCTAACCCGTGTTTCTAGCCTGAAAACCAGACTGACCCGCTACCGGCCCCAAGTTACCTGTTCGCCGATGCGCGGTTCCGCTAAACTAGAGTTCCGTGCGTATTCTGACCCGCTACATTCTGAAGGAGGTGGGCTCGCACGCCTTGCTGGGCGTGGCGTTATTCACCTTCATTATTTTTATGCGGGACCTGGGGCGGCTGCTGGAGCTGATTGTCCGCAACAGCGCTCCCTTGCCCAGCGTGGCGGAGATTTTTCTTTACACCCTGCCAGCCACCTTCACCCTGACCTTGCCTATGGGTGTGCTGGTGGGCATCCTCGTCGGCCTCAGCCGGCTGGCGGCCGACAGCGAAGTTACCGCCATTCGTGCCAGCGGCATGGGCGTGGGAATGTTTGTGCGCGCCATCGCGATTTTCGCCGTTGGCGCCTGGATGCTGGGCATGGGCAACAGCATCTACGTGGCGCCCAAGTCGGCGGTGGCGCTGAATCGTTTGCAGGACAAGCTGAAATCGTCGCAAGCCTCCTTTGAAATTCAGCCGCACGTCTTCTACGAAGAGTTCAAGAACGTTGTCCTTTATGTGCAGGACGCGATTCCCTTCCGTGGCCGGTCGTTGTGGCAGGGCATCTTCCTGGCCGATGTCAGCGACCCGTCCTCTCCCAAAGTCACTCTGGCCAAGCGCGGCGCGCTGTTGAGCGACTCGCCCGACAAATTACGCTTGCATCTGGAGGACGGCACCCAGCAAGAGAGCGTAGCGAAGGCCAAGGACCAGTACTCCATCACCACCTTTGAGAGCACCGAGATCCCGATCCAAATGCCCAGCAACGCCGAGCATGCGCACGACTTGCTTCCGGTCGCTGAATTGGGATTGCACGAGCTGTTGCTCGATGCCGCCCGCGAACGCCGCGCCGCTGCGCCGCTGGAAACTACCGATCCCGGGACGTGGAATTACGACCTGAGCAAAGCGCGCTACTACGAGATTGAATTCCACCGCCGATTTGCGCTTCCGGCCGCCTGCCTGGTGCTGGCGATGGTGGGCATCCCGCTGGGACTCTCGGCCCGCAAAGGCGGCAAGAGCACCGGCTTCGTGCTTACGATCTTGCTGGTGTTCGTGTATTACTTCTTTTCGCTGACCGGCGTCTCCATGGCACGGCAAGGGAAGATGCCTCCGTGGGAAGGCGTCTGGATGGCCAACCTCTTCTTCTTCCTGTGCGGACTGGTGCTGTTATGGCGCGTGGACCGAATGCCGATTGAGATCGGCAACTTGAGCCCGCAGTGGAAAACGATGTGGGAGAAGCTGCAAGAATTTTGGACGCGCCGGGGTCCGCTTCCCAGCAGCGCGCGTGCCCGGCAAGATTCGCCTCACCGCAAACGCTTCAGCGCCAGGTTCCCGCTCATTCTGGACGACATGATCCTGCGCGACTTTGCCATGTATCTGGGCATGGTGCTGGCAACGTTCTTGATTTTGGCGCTGGTGTTCACCTTCTTCGAACTGTTGACCGACATCGTCCGCAACAAGGTGCCGGTGATCATGCTGATGGAGTACCTGCTGAACCTGAGCCCGTCTCTGCTTTACCTGATGGCGCCGGTTGCGGTGCTGCTGGCCGTGCTCATCACCTTCGGGTTGCTGGAGAAATCCAGCGAGCTGACGGCCATGAAGGCCACCGGGATCAGCATCTATCGCGCCGCGCTGCCGGTGATTGTGGTGTGCGCTATCTTTGCCGCGGCCATGTTCGTCTTCGATCAACTCTACATCCCGCGCACGAACCGGGAACAGGAAATCCTGCGCAACCAGATCAAGGGTAAGCCGCCGCAAACCTACTTGCAGGCTGACCGCAAGTGGATTTTCGGACAGAACAACGACATTTTCTACTACCAGGTCTTCGATCCCTACACCAACCAGCTCGGCGGGATCTCCATCTTCGAGTTTGACCCCAATACCTTCCAGCTCACCCGCCGTATCTACGCCGCCCACGCCCATTGGGACGAGGCGCTGAACAAGTGGATCTTCGCGCAGGGCTGGGTCCGAACTCTGTCGGGCACTTCCATCCAGGATTATCGGACCTTCGATGTGGCCACCTTCAATGAACTGCACGAGGACCCCAGCTACTTCAAGAAAGAAGTCAAGCAGTCCGCGGAAATGAATTATCAAGAGCTGCAGCGCTACATCGAAGACCTGGAGCAGAGTGGTTTCACCACCGTGCGGCTGAAGGTGCAGTTGCAGAAGAAGCTGGCGTTTCCGCTGATCACTCTGGTGATGGCGGTACTGGCGGTCCCCTTCGCCGCGTCCGGCCGCAAGGGCGGAGCGTTGGGCAGCGTCGTGATTGCGATCGCCATCGCGGTGGTGTATTGGGTCACCGCAGGATTGTTCGAGGCCATGGGCAATGCCAATCAACTGCCCGCCCTGCTGGCGGCCTGGGCGCCCGACTTCATTTTTGCTCTGGCCGGAGGTTACTTTCTGTTGCGGGTGCCGACGTAGAGGCAAAAGCTATGAGCGAAACTCCAACCGCCAACATCTAACTTCTGTCCACTCATGTTCAAGAACCTAAGCCCGCTGTTTCCCTATCTGCGCAAGTACCGGCTGACCTTCTGGATCGGCGCTCTGTTCGTGTTGTGCAACAACGGGGTCTGGATTCTCTTCCCACTGGTCATCCGCCGCGCCATTGACGATCTGAACCTGGGAGTCACACGCCACAAACTGCTCACGTACTCGGCGCTGCTGCTGGCGGTCGCCGGCACCAAAGCCATCTTCCAATTTCTCACCCGCTGGATCCTGATCGGGGTCTCGCGCGAAATTGAATTCGACCTGCGCAACGATCTATTCACCCATCTAGAGCGGCTGTCTTACAGTTTCTATCAGCGCACCCGCACCGGCGACATCATGGCCCGGGCCACGAACGATCTGAATGCGGTACGCATGCTGGCCGGGCCCGGCATCATGTACACCGCCAACACCGTAGTGTTCACCGCGGGCGCGCTGGTGTTCATGCTGAGCATCAGCCCCCGGCTTACCCTGTTCGCCTTCCTGCCATTGCCCGTGGTCAGCATCGTGGTGCAGTACTTCGGCCGCAAGATTCACGAGCGCTTCGAGCGCATCCAGGCGATGTTCTCCAACATCTCGGCCAAGGCGCAGGAGAACTTTTCCGGAGCGCGGCTGATTCGCGCTTATGTGCAGGAGCAAGCGGAGATCGCGAGCTTCGAGCGCGAGAACACCGAATACATCGCGCGCAGCCTCAAACTGGTGCGCCTGATGGGCATGCTGTGGCCGACGCTGGAAACCCTGCTCGGCATCGCCATCGTGATCGTGCTGTGGATCGGCGGCCGCGAGGTTCTGCTGCATCGCATTTCGGTCGGCAGCTTCGTAGCCTTCAACACCTACATGGTGCAGCTCACCTGGCCCATCATTTCCCTGGGCTGGGTTATTAACATCTTTCAGCGCGGCACCGCATCCATGGGCCGCATCCAGAACGTGTTGACTGAACAGCCCGAGGTCACCGACGCCGCCGTGCCTGCAATCGGCGCTCCCACCGAAGTTGGCGGCGAGATCGAGTTCCGCAACCTGAGCTTTCACTACGGTCACACGCTGATCGCCGCCGAGCGCGGCATGGGTCACGTGCATGGCGATGAAGCGGTGCTGAAAAACATCAACCTGCGCGTGCCCGCAGGCACCAGCCTGGCGATTGTCGGCCCTACCGGATCGGGCAAGTCCACGCTGGTGTCGCTCATTCCGCGCATCTACGATGCGCCTGAGGGCGCGGTGCTGATCGACGGGCGGCCCATTCGCGAGTTCCCGCTCGAGGTGTTGCGCAAGAACATCGGTTTCGTCCCGCAGGAGACGTTCTTGTTCAGCGACACCATTCGCGAGAACATCGCTTTCGGTGCCGAGCACGCCACCGATGCAGAGATTCGCCGGGCCGCCGAGGCCGCCAATATTGCTGATGACATCGAGAGTTTTCCCGATGGCTACAACACTCTGGTCGGGGAGCGCGGCCTCACGCTTTCCGGCGGGCAGAAACAACGCACCGCCATTGCGCGAGCGTTGATCCGCAGCCCGCGCATCCTGGTGCTCGACGACGCCCTCGCCAGTGTGGACACCCAGACAGAAGATCGCATCCTGAACCACCTGCGCGAGATCATGCAGGGGCGGACCACCATCTTCATCTCGCACCGGGTTTCGACGGTGCGCAACGCCGATCGTATCGCCGTGCTGCACGATGGCCAAATCGTGGAGTATGGCACCCACGAGGAGCTGATCGAACGCAACGGCTACTACACCGAGCTGTACAACAAACAACTGTTGGAAGAAGAACTTGAAACGGTATAGGCTATTGCGACGCTTCGCCCGTATCATCACGGGAGTCGAGGGCGCATAGGAACTAGCTTTGAAAGGGCATGGCTTCAGCCGTGCCGCTGCGGGAGTAAACAGAATGGGCTTTAGCCCCTGAGGGCATTCGTATCTGTCGTATTGCGCAGTAAAGCGTGCCTGTACAAACAGGTTTCGAGGTGAGTTGTGGGCGATGACGTTCTTCAAGAACGCGAGATTCCGTGTCCCTGTGGCAAAGGGCACTTAGTCTCTCAACTCGTGGAGCACGACGAGTGGGCGAGCGGGAGACATGTGCGGCACTCGGTTAGATGCGACGTTTGCCAATCAGACTATCGACGGCGAAGCTCAAATTGGATCGACTATCTAATTCCGGCTGCTGTCGCGGAGCAGCTTGAGGGGATGGAACAAGAGATCAGGCATCGACAACAGGCCCTCGGCAGACTCGCCGAAGACCGGTACGGCCCGCAATTTGTCGAGTTCGTGACAGGGTTGAGGTTTCGCACCACGATGAAAGACGTGGTCGGCGACACCTACGAGAGCATTGGGCGATTTCGCAAGCGAACGCGCACCGATAGCGATGTTGAATCAGCTGCCCGCCAGAAGTTGAGGGCCGCCCCGACCGGATCCTTAGTGCACCTGAAGATTCGGGACGCTGAGATCGAGCGAGAGAGCGAAGCGATTGCTGCTATGCAGCTGGAGCTAAAGGCGGCGGAAGAGCACGCCGAGAAAATCGAGTTTCCCTATATCGCTCAGGAGTGATGACGAGCAACAGGCGATCTACAGCAGCCTTTAGAGATAGCAATGAAAGCTCGGGAATTCAATCATTGAAGCGTGTGTTGTCCGTCGCGCACAGCAACAAGGAAGCGCATTGGAGCAATAGCCCTCAGCGGCTCACGCCAGTAATTATGCGGACGACTTAACGCGGACCTGAAGGTCCGCTCTACCCGAACCGTTGCTTTTTTCGGCTTTACCCGAGTTTCTGCAGCGCCGCCGTGAGCGCATCAATGGCCAATTGCGCGGCATGACCCGATGCAGGCGGCACGCCTCCGACCGCATCCACGATGTCTGCCTTGCCGATTGCACGCGCCTCTTGCCGGGACCTACCCTTTGCCAACTCCGTCATCGCGGAGGCACATGCCATGGCGGGCACGCAGCCTTTGGCGCGAAAGCGAATCTCGCCAATCCGTCCCGCGTCCATCCTGATCGCAAGCTCCAGAATGTCGCCACAAGCTGGATTCTCGATGCGCACCTGAGCATCGGCGTCGGGCAACTCTCCCGAGTTGCGGGGTCGCTCGAAGTGATCGAGAAGCTGGGGAGAATACATGGCCACGGAATCCGCCACCAATAGCTTACCGCGCCAGGCGTTGCCGGTCATGGGGCCGCCCTCCGTATAATCGAACAGCCTTGAACAGCAATCACACTCCGCAGCGAGTGGTCTCGCTCCAGCCCAGCGCCACGGTTACGCTGCGCGATCTGGGCCTGCTCGATCGCCTGGTGGCTTGCACCAAATACTGCGCCGACGTGTGCCCCGAAGTGGCGAACGGCGCGCGCCTGATTGTCTCCGATTCCTGGACCGCCCAGACGGAACAGATTCTCGCCGCCCGTCCCGACTTGGTACTGGCGTCGGTGCCCTACCAACTGGAAGCGGTGGCCGCCATCCTGAAAGCGGGCGTGCGATTCCTCGGGCTGGCGCCGCGCAGGCTCGCCGACATCTACACTGACATGGCGGCGATTGCAGGCGTGATGGGCGCATGGGAGCGCGGCCAGGCCATGATCGCCGGTATGCAAAATGAAATTGAGGCGGTCCGCGGGCGCGCCGCTTCTGCATCCAAGGTGAAGGTCTTCTGCGAGGAATGGGGCAAGCCGATCATCGCGTCGCAGCCGTGGGTGGCCGAGCTGGTGGAAGCTGCGGGAGGCGAGTTCATGGCCGCGCCCGGCAAGACGATTACAGCGGAGGAAGTCGCATCAGCGCAGCCGGATGTCATCGTGGCTGCCTGGTGCGGAGCGGGAGATCGCGTCCCGCTGGAGAAGATCGTCGAGCAGCGCGACTGGCACAATTTGCCGGCGGTGCGCCAGGAGCGCGTGTTCTGTATCAACGATGAACTGCTGAACACGCCGGCGACGAACCTGCTGGGCGGACTGCACGCCTTGGCTTGGGCGTTGCACGCGGAGCTATTTCCACGGCCTGCCGGGATTCGCCAGCTTCACGGCGTGTGATATGAATGGAGAACCATGGAGACGAACTATCAGCGCCTCGCCGAGGAACTCACTGTGTTGGCCGACGCGGCCGGCAGCGTCGAAGACCTGATGAGCGTCTTCGTGGGGCGGCTGCAGGAGCGGTTGCGGCACTTCGATTGGGTCGGCTTCTACATGATCGAGAAGGCGCGACCGGGCGAAGATCCCGTACTGGTGCTGGGTCCCTATGTCGGCGCGGACACGCCGCACAAGCGCATTCCGCTCAATCAGGGCATCTGTGGAGCGGCGGCCTCGTCGGGACAAACTGTGGTGGTGGACGACGTTCGGGCCGATCCGCGTTATCTGGCGTGCTCCATCGAAACCCGCTCCGAGATTGTCGTGCCCGTGATGGTCAAGGGCAAAGTCGTGGGCGAACTCGACATTGACAGCCACACACCGGCTGCCTTTCGCGGTGAGGACCGCAGGCTGGTCGAACACTGCGCCGATCTGGTCGGCCGCTACCTGGAGAGGATTTCGTGATCGTCAGGCAAGACAGATTCGCAGCGAGGCTCGCGCCTTGATCAAGCAGGTGGTTGCCGCATTGTTGGTGCGCGGAGAGGAAATCCTGTGCTGCCAGCGGACGGAATATCAGGCACTGCCGCTGAAATGGGAATTTCCCGGCGGCAAGATCGAGGCCGGCGAGCAGCCTCCTGAGGCCTTGGCGCGCGAGCTCGAGGAAGAGCTGGGCGTCCACGCAGAGATCGGTCCCAAGGTCGCACAACTACAGCACACTTACGTGAACGGCAACGCCGTGGAACTGCATTTCTTCAAGGTCGAACATTACGAAGGCGAGCTGCAGAACCGCATCTTCCGTGAGGTCCGCTGGGTCCAGCGGCGCGACTTGCCGGCGCTGGACTTCCTCGATGCGGACCGCACGCTGGTGCAGCAGCTTGCCGCGGGCGAGCTGCTTTAGGTAAAGAAAAATTGATCCCAGCTTGATAGGAGCACAATGAATTCCATGGAACAAGCAGGTCCTGCATTCAACCAAACAGTCTCCGAAGCCGACATTGACTGGATTCTTTGTATCGAGCTCAACTCGGACCCTCATTTCCGTGACTGGTTCGGAAGGGCCGTCTTCGGCGTTACTCCAAAAGAACACCAAGGCACTTGGCGTTCCATCTCGGATCCTATCCTGGGGGAATCTGATCTCATTTGGGTCTTTCTCGCTACAGATGGTTGCTCGCGGATGGCGCTGATTGAAAACAAGGTCCATGCGAGGGCACAACCAACTCAATATGAGCGCTACGTGCTGCGTGGCCAACAATCCGTCGAAAAGGGGTACTGCAAAGAGTTTAGAACAGTGCTCATCTCGCCAGAAGCCTACGAGTCCGAGGACTCACACAACTATGAAGTCCACATATCCTATGAGTCCCTACAGAGTTGGTTTAATGGGCACGATGGGGAACGACCGAAGTTCCTTGCGTCGATATTCGCGGATGCCATAACCAAGTTTCATACAACGGGTCCCCAACTGATCGACCGAGAAATGAGCGTCTTCCGCAAGAAGTACTTCGCCTTTTTTCAGGAGTTCTTTCAAGATCAGCAACAACATGTCACGATGCAAGCCCCGAAGGACAGTTGGAAAGGTGGATGCTGGTTCTTCATCCACAGTAGCCTCCTGCCGCGCGGCGCCTACATCAATCATAAGTCGCCTTTCGGCTTCGTTGATCTCACATTTCGAAGCACTGATGCGACAAGACTCAAGGCCCTCGAACCAATGTTGGAAGATGACATGAAAGTTCACCAGACGCACAGGAGTGCCGCAATCCGGCTCGTAGTTTCACAAATATCGCAGTTCTCCGATTTTGAGCAAGAGCGGCCGAAGATCGCGGAGGCATTCGCAGGGGTCAAGAGACTGCTCAATTTCTATACCCGTGAACGCGTCCGATTAGAAGCTGTCTTAACAAGTGCGCGTACGGAGATGATTGGCCTCCCGACTTCGCAACTCTCTCCGAACTAGCGTTGACCTACCGTGGACGAACAGAATCACTGGCCCACCCTGCTCTAGCTTCCCGCTTGGCCGGTGACGAACCAGGCGATCGTCAGCCCGATCATGATGATGGTGGTGGCCCACGCGATCAGGTTGAACCATGTGCCATTGACGTGCTTGCCCATCAGCTCGCTCTTGTTCACCAGCAGCAGCATGAAAATGAGCACGAACGGCAGCACGACGCCGTTCACCACCTGCGACAAAATGCTGATCTTCACCAGCGGGATGTTGGGCAGCAGGATAACTCCGCCACCGGCGATGAGCAGCAGTGTGTACAGCCAGTAGAAAACCTTGGCCTCGCTGAATTTATGTCCCACGCCGGACTCGAAGCCCAGGCCTTCGCACACCGTGTAGGCCGTTGAGATCGGCAAAATGGACGCGGCGAACAGAGAAGCGTTGAACAGCCCCGCGGCAAACAGAATGTACGCATACTCGCCCGCCAGAGGGCGCAAGGCCTGTGCGGCATCGGCGCCGTCACGAATTTGCCGAACGCCATGCATGTAGAGGGTCGCCGCGCACGCCACCACGATGAACCACGCCACGACATCGGTGAAGATGCATCCCAGGATCACGTCCCAGCGCGAGGCCCGATATTCGCGCGGCGTGATTCCCTTCTCTACGATCGACGACTGCAAGTAAAACTGCATCCACGGAGCGATCGTGGTCCCCACTACGGCGATGACCATGTAAATGTATGCCGACTGGTGGAAGGCCCCACCGTGCGGCGGCTTGAACGTGGCAACAAAGGCTTCCTTCCAACTCGGACCCGCCAGTACCCCGGCAATGATGTAGGCGAAGTAGAAAAACGACGCCGCCAGGAAAACTTTTTCCACGCTCTTGTAGGTGCCCTTTACCACCAGCAACCACACCACCACGGCGGCAACGGGCACACTCACGTAACGCGAAATGTGGAACAACTCCAGGCTGCTGGCGATTCCGGCGAACTCTGCGACCACGTTGCCGAAGTTGGTGATGACCAGCCCCAGCATCATGAAAAACGTAATCCGCAGGCCATATTCTTCGCGGATGAGATCGCTCAGCCCTTTGCCGGTGGCCGCGCCCATGCGCGCCGACATCTCCTGCACCACGACCAGCGCGACCGTCATGGGGACCATGACCCAGAGCAGGAGGTAGCCGAACTGTGCTCCGGCGGCGGAGTAGGTATAGATGCCGCCGGCGTCGTTGTCCACGTTGGCGGTGATGAACCCGGGGCCGATGACGGCCAGGAACATCAATAGGCGGATTCTCCAGACTTTCAGCCGTCGCTTATCGGACATGACACTGGGAGTTGCGGTGAGATGATAGAGACCTCCCAGAATAAACGCACATCGGATAATGCGCCAACTAAGAGATGGGAGAGACGATCTTCAGCCGGGGATTTTCTGAAAGTGCCGGATATTGAGCGTGGCGACATCGAATCCAAGGTGCAGAGCGGTCACTCCGATGGCCAAGTCTTCGAAGGAGAGGGATATCCCTTGTGCCGCCCGCTGCCCCTCTATCCGCCCGATATCTTTGCCTATCTCCAGCGTTATAGGATGGATCGGGACGTCACGGCACAATTCTTCGATAAAGCTTAACCGCCGCAAGCGGTCGTTGTCCGTCTTCGAGCGATACGCTCCATGCGTCAGTTCGGCGATGGTGACGACCGAAATTCCCACATCGATCTCGCCCTGTGTCGCCCTGATATCTTGGAGAATCTGCAGCGCAGTGCGGCCACGCCGTTCGCCGGCGATAAGGAAGCTGGAATCGAGGATCAGTCCCACGACGGCGGATTCCACGGTTTGCGGTTACGGATGATCTCTTCGAGATCGGCAGCGAACTCGGAATCGAGGACCGGCGATTCTCCCGTCTCTTCCTCGTGCTTCTTGGCCAATGCAATACATTCGGAGATCGACCGTCGCAGAGGAACCGCCGGCCGCACCACCGCTACGGGCGCCCCACCGCTTTCGCTATCGATGATAACTTCGGCGCCAGCACGCACCCGCGCCAGCACAGCGCCGAAATCGCTTTCAGCTTCCGCTTCCGAGATGTGTATCACCGCGTGACTCATGCGCAGATTATACCTTCCCTCCCCGTCACAGCTTGGCGCGCAGCATGTTGATGACGTCGTCAGCGGTGATGACGCCGGTCAGCACCCCGTCGTCATCCAGCACCGGCAGGGTGAGCAGGTTGTACTTGTCGAAGAGTTCGGCGACGGTCTTTTCGTCGGCGCCGGGATGCACGGTCGTGAGGTGTCCCGTGCTCAACATCATCAGCGGCGTGCCGGGGGGCGCGAGCACAATCTTGGCCAGCGGAACGGCGCCCAGCAGTTTGTCCTTGTCGCCGACCAGGTAGATGGTGCTGATGCTCTCCACGCCGCCCTCAAAGTTGCGCAACATCTCGATGGCGTCTTCCACCTTGGCATTGGGTCCCAGGGCCATATAGTCAGTGGTCATGCGCCCGGCGGCCGTGTCTTCCTCGAAATTCATCAACTCGGCGACTTCGGCGCGCTCCTCCGGCTGCATCTCGGTCAGAATTTCTTGCGAGTCATCGGGATGCATGTCGCCCAGCAGGTCGGCGGCGGCATCGGGATCCATTTCCTCCACGATGTCGGCGGCGCGGTCGGAGTCGAGCGAGCTAAGAATCGAAACCTGCATCTTGGGATTGATCTCCTCCAGGGTTTCGGCGGCGACCTCCTCGTCCAGGGTTTCGAAGATGGCTTCCCGCTCCGCCGGCGCCAGATCTTCCACGATGTCGGCGATGTCGGCCGGGTGCAGCTTGGCCAGGCGATCGAGGGAAATCTTGAGCTTGACGCGGCGGGCGGGATCCGTCTCGATGAGGTCAACAAATTCCCACGGGATCATGCGCGGCGGAATCTTGGCGAGCAGCAAGTTCAGCACCGCGGCGGGCACGACGCCTTTCAGCAGCCGGCGCACCGCACCGCGCGCACCCACGTCCACCGCGCCCACCTTGAGCACAATGTGCTCGTGCCCAAACTCCTCGTGGATGTCAATGTCATTGACCCGCACCACCTTGCGCCCGTGGACGTCGATGATCTGTTGATCGAGCAGGTCGCGCTCCAGAAGGAGCATGCCTTCCCCGCCGGCGTAAGGGCTCCATTCGGAAGCGGGGGTAGTAATGCGCAGGCCGCCATCGATTAGGCTGAGCGACGTGGTGGGCAGCAGACGGTCGCCCTGATGGGTCTTCACCACGAAGCCGGCGATTTGACTGGAATTCTCCTGCGGCAGCAGCGTGACTTCGCGAACTTTGCCGGCTCTCGCTCCAGTGTTGTCGATGACCGGCGCGCCAATCAGGTCGGAAAGGGCGAGAGTGGGCATTGCAGTCAATATATGCGATACGTTCGGAAATGTTCAGCGAATTCGCACGGGCGACGAATGGGCCGCCCATCCGATCCATTTTGGGAGGCCGTCACGGTTTCCCTGGTACAGGCCGCCGTGACATGATGCCCTTCGCCTTGCGCCTCTGTACTTAGGCCCGCAAATACTGGCTGCGGCGCGTGTCGCAAATAAAGTTGCGGAATCAGACATCTGCCCGACTACCCTTGGGAATCCAACCACCTGCCCCGCCCCTCCGGCGGGAGTTCCCCTGTGAGGTCAGCCTTTATGCCAAGTTTTGTGACCGATGTGGAAGAGATACGCAAGCGCGCGGCGCAGAAAATCGAAGACGGCGCCGTAACCGACACCTACGAAGGTGACGTGAAACAAACCATCTCCATTCTGAATGAAGCGCTGGCTACGGAGATCGTATGCGTGCTGCGCTACATGCACCACTACTTCATGGCCACCGGCGTCCACGCCATGGCGGTGCGCGACGAGTTCAAGGAGCACGCTGACGCGGAGCGCGAACATGCCGACAAAATTGCGGAACGCATTCAGCAACTCGGCGGCAAACCTGATTTCAACCCGGCTTCGCTGGTGCAACGCTCGGCTTCGCAGTACGCCGAAGGCAAGTCGCTGTCGGACATGATCAAGGAAGACCTGATCGCCGAGCGCATCGTGATCGAGGTTTACCAGCAGATGATTCGCCACTTCGCCGATCACGATCCCACCACGCGGGTCATGATTGAGGGAATTCTCAGCGACGAAGAAGAGCACGCCAGCGATCTGTCGGACCTGCTCTTCATCACCGATCCCAGGAGTGGCGAGACTGAGGGCGAAGACCCAGGCACGCACCCGCTCGACATGCACCACAACGAACAGTCGCGACAGCAGCGCGGAGCACAGAAGACGTCCCGCGAAAGCGGTGGCAAGACCCTGCTGGAAAGCGCGGAGCGCGACAAGGCTCCAGCGAAAGGCAATAACAAAAATCGCAAGAAGCGCGCGATGTAGATTTAGCCAAGGCTGTTCCTCTGCCGGTCGATCAAAATCAGCAAGGTCCTGGTGACCTCGTCCGTCGCTAGCACGGAACAGGACCTTGCTGTGCCCGCCGCGCAGGCGGCCGCCCTGCGCTGACGGGCTCCCCGGCGCGCTTGCCCTTTGGTACTTCAGTTTTCAAATATCGTGCGTCAGGCGCGGGCACTCGGCCAGCCTGTTTTGTTCCAGCCGCCGGTGCACACATCGAGTTTCTCAGCGGCAAAACAAAAGGCACCGAAAGAAGGTATGCATACCTTTTTTCGGTACCAACATCAAGCTAGCACATTGGAGGCGGAGCGACTAGCACTTTCGAGCAATATTTGCAGACCTTCCCAAAAGCGGAAAGCTGCTGAATCGTCGCGTCGAAAGCTCATCGTGCGCCAACTGGCAACTGACTACTGGCTACTTCTGTTCAGTTCCTGATGTTCTCCAGCAACTGCTCGACCTCGGCCTTCTTATCCGCCGTTAGCGGCAGCAGCGGCAGGCGCGGGACGCCGCCGAAGCAGCCGTTGTAGTCCATGGCATACTTCACGCCGGGAATGCTTAAGCCGCCCACGATGCGCTCGGCGGCTTTGGCAATGCGCTCCTGCTTCTCGCGAGCCAGGGCCGCGTCGCCCTCTTTCCACGCTGCGTAAATTTCGTAGCACGCAGTCGGAGCGCAGTCGGCAAACGCCAGGATTGCACCCACGGCGCCGGCCTCGAGCGAAGGATGCAACTTCTGGGCGGCGCCTACCAGCACCTGGAAGCCAACTTCCTTCTGCCGAGTCTTCAGCCCGCCCACGACCGTGACCGCGGCTGAAGACGGTTTCTGCGCGCCGGTTCCGGCCAGCGCACCCACCGTCACCAAGGTCCCTCCGTCGGCGCTCGCCGAAGCAGCGTTGGCTGCGTTCAGCATTCGCCCGGTCACGGCAGCGAAGGTCTCCGTTACCGTCGCGCTGCGCTTGATGTGGCGGGTGGCTTCGGCCATCTTCTGCACTTTCTCGATCGAGCCCGACGACTCCTTGATGCCGATGAGATTTGGGTGCTCGGCAAGTTCAACTACTGCTTCAGCAGGGATATCGTATCCAGTGGCCTGCGGGAAGTTATAGATGATGACCGGCAGCGGTGAACGGTCGGCCACAAAGCGATAAAAGGCCAGCATGTTCTGCGGGTTCGCCATCTGGCCCTTGTAGTAATGCGGCGTGCGCACCATCGCGATATCGTAGCCCAGCTCGGCGGCGTACTCGGTCAGTCGCAAAGTTTCGATGGCCGACTCGATTCCGGTGCCGGCGATCAAAACTTTTTCGTTGGCCGCCGATTCGCGGGCACACTTCAACACCTCGCGGCGCTCTTCATCGCTGAGCAGGATCGCCTCGCCAGTCGAGCCCAGCACGACGATGCCCACCGCGGGCGTGCGCGAGTAGTGCTCGACATTCTGTTCCAGCTTGCGAAAATAAATTTTGCCGTCGGGATAAAACGGCGTGGTAATGGGAGGAAAGATTCCGTGTAAGAGCATGAGCAAATTATAGAACCACTGACATCAGCGGTTGGCTAAAGTCCGAACTTCCGCTAAGCCCAGCAGGCGCTGATCGGCTGTGGCCAATACGAAATCGAGGACCTGGGCGGTAGCTGCAAGGAACCGGTCGGCGGGGTCCTGGTGCAAGGGGAGGCGACTGGCAGCCAGTGCGATCTCGTGAGTTAACGGCGCTTCGCGCGTGGCGAGGGTCGCGTTGCGCAACCATGGTTCCACGTCGGCAGGCAGCCGGATACGGCCTTTGCTGTTGAGGACCAAGGCCTCCCAGGTGCTGATGGGGGAGAGCCAGAGTTCGTTTGTCTGGTTGCGGAGTTCGCGCAAGAGGTGCGGCCCCAGACGCCGGGGCTCGAGGTATGCCCAAAGCCAGATGTGGGTGTCCAGCAATATCCTCAATCGCGCAGCGCCTCCCAGTCGGCTGGGCCATTGGCGGGAGAGATGATGTCCCCGAGAATCTTTGCGGTGCCTTTGCCGGAGCCGATCCAGGCGTTTCGATCTACCGGAACGTCCGCCGAAGGGACGACGTCAGCAACCGGCTTTCCGAAGCGCGTTACACGAATCGGCTGCTTCGTCTTGCGGACCTGCTGCAGAAGCGAGAGGCACTTGGCCTTGAATTCAGAGATAGCCACTTCCAGCATATCGTCCTACCTGACCAACATCATAGCTATAGTCAAGTGTTTGGTCAAATGGGTTGGGGTGACGTCACGCTGCCGGGTGCCAGTCGCTCGGATCTCATCCCACACATTCGCCAACAGCGCGAATGTGTTGATTGGATAAGAGAGAAGGCTCGCTTCGAACCCGGTAGTCTTGGTTAGAGGACTAAGACGCTGGGGAAGGAAGGAGCCTTCCATGCTTATTGTAGGGTGTGATTACCATCCGCGGTGGCAG
>JBEKPR010000043.1:0-25986 GCA_049520555.1 Candidatus Korobacteraceae bacterium | reverse complement strand
TTGCCCGCTCCATCGCGGCCTTCGAGTAGAAATCCATGCTTCGCATGGTCTCCTACTCTCGCCGCCGGAAAAGCGGACAGATCACGTGCTATCGCAACCGGACATATCATGTGCTACTGACACAGTCTGTATACTCTGTTGACAACACCACCCCACGGGAGCAAACTTAAAGCACGCTGTTCAGCAGGCCAATCCAATTGGCCAGATGTGATCTAGGAAGAACTCCTCCATCGACTTTGGCTTCTGGGCTCAACCTGATTGACGCAGTTCCAGACCGGCATCCTCGGGGTGGGGATGCTGAAGGGTTCTGCCAGGAGGAAGAAGAAGTGAGACTGAAAGGAACCGTCAAGTGGTTCAACAATGCGAAAGGCTTTGGCTTTATAGGCCGTGAGGATGGTAGTGCGGATGTGTTCGTGCACTATAGCGCGATCAACAACGATGGCTACAAGAGCTTGCAGGAAGGTGACCAGGTCGAGTTCGAGATCGTCGAGGGTCAGAAGGGTCCGCAAGCAGGCAACGTGACGAGGGTCCAGTAGGGTCCTTCGCCGTGTTTCAAGGAAGCCCAGCCCGCCGTGGCTGGGTTTCTTGTTGAGCGCGCAGGTCTTGCCGGGCGGGTAATACAATTCTGTTGGGCTGTCTGCCTATTGAGAGCGGGAGTAGGTATCTGATGAACCTCGCTCTTAGGTGCAAATTTGATGTTCAGTTTTGCTTTATGCGTGAGTATGATTCAAGAAGCGGAGGTGATATGACACGACAAGACTTTGTGCGAGAGATGAAGGAATCGCTGGCCGAACAGAAAAAGAAGGCCGACCAGAATCAGCGCGAGAAACTGCATGATGCGGACGTAATCAATAAGCAGGGTCTGAAACAGTGGGACGACCTCTTGCAAGAAGTAAAAGCTCTCAGCCAAGAGATTGGCATTACCTTCTGGCCGCTAGAGGGCCACAGCTTTAGGCTCAAGAATGGCGCTACCGAATTAGACGTTCGCCTTGATGGAGCCATTTCATACATGGGAGTTGCACAAGGATTATTCGAGCCGGTAGTTGTAGGGTCAGAGTTGAGATATTCCCTGCAGGAAAAAAACTCTCCGATAGGCCAATTCACAGCATTGCTTGAGCGAACCGGCCAAACATTCAACGTGGAAGAAATCGCGGAATACCTTGCTCGCATTGTGGTGGGGAATCCGTAGGTGGATGTATGTTTCAACAGATACTTACTCCCGATTGAGAATCGCGAATTGTAATGACGCAGCAAAGCATACAACCGGGCGCCCATAGTCCGTGAATTGTCATTACGAGCGCCCGATTTTGGACGCGAGGAATCTGCTTTCCCGCGGACAAGCAAAAGCAGATCCCTCGCTGCGCTCGTGATGACAATTTTTATGAAACTGTCACCCTATTGTGCAAACCTCAATCAACACCTACCGCATTGCAAGCTGGCATCACAATTCGCAGGGCCCTGGAGACCGACGCATTCGGCGTTCTGGAATGCCTGAGAATCGCCTTCGAGCCCTATCGCGTCAAGTACACCCCTGGAGCATTCGCTGATACTGTCTTGACGCCGGAGACAATCCAGGATCGCCTCGGGCGGATGTCCGTTTTCGTCGCGGTCACGGCCGACAACCCGATGGTCGGCACCATCGCCGGCGCGGTGGTCCATGCCGGCGAGGGGCATCTGCGCGGCATGGCCGTCTTGCCGGAGTGGCATGGCCGTGGCATCGCTGAAAGACTATTGCAATCTGAAGCCGAACTGGCAGCCAGGGGTTGCTCTCGCGTAACCCTGGACACGACCGAACCTCTACAGCGCGCCATGCGTTTCTATGAAAAACACGGCTACCTCGCCTCCGGCAGGACCACGGATTTGTTCGGCATGACGCTGCACGAGTACGGGAAAGATCGCAGATTCTAAGAATGCAAGCGCGGAGCCCCTGCGGAGCTGCTTGCTGCTTGGCGCTGCGCCGCCTTCCTACCCGAGGCAGTGGCAATGCGTGGCCGTGGCATGGTGATGCGCAGTGCTAAACTTCATGAGCTCTAGCTTTCTCGCTTAACCCAGCGCTAAGTAGGTTAAGGAGCCATGCCATGCCGGCTACAAGGCAACGAACTGTCGAGGTCCCGCCTGGAACATTTCCTGGTCGAGGATGGTGGTTGACGGTTTCTGCAACCTTTCGATGGTGGCTGGCTGGCTGTATTGTCGTGGCAGTTCTTTGTCTCGGTAACCTCGATCTCATCTTGGGCAAGTCGGCGCCGCAATGGGACGGGGCCGATTACTTCGGGCCGGAATTCTCATTACTGGCCGATCATGTTAAAGCTGGAAGACTCTTGCTCTGGGACCCCTGGGTTGCAGCCGGCACGCCTGATTCTGCTGAACCTGAGTTTGGCACGACCTCGCCAATTGTGTTGGCAGCAGGACTATTGTCTCCAAACCCGCAGGCCGGATTCGTTATGTATTGGATGTTTATTTGGGCCCTGGGTCCGATCGGGATCCTGGTACTATGCCGGCATCTGCGTTGTCCAGTTTGGGGCGGACTGATAGCTGCTCTTGGTTTTGCCGCTTCGGGCTTTTATACCGGACATGCAGAACACACAGCCCATATCTATTCCGTTTCATTGCTTCCGTGGCTGCTCTGGCGGTTCGATGCAGCGTTGTTGCGTAGAAGCTATTGGGCGGCCGTGCAAGCTGGAGTCATTTATGGAGTCTCGGCGCTCGGCGGGTACCCTCTTTACACGGTTGTGACGCCCGGCTTCCTCGTGCTGTGGTCTGTTGGCCGGCTTTTGGATAGCGAAAGGGACCCATCGATTGGATTAAGCAAGCAAGCGGCCCATTCCGCAGCGGCGATCATACTTATGGGCGCTATCGGCGCTGCGGTAATGGCTCCGTCATACATCGCTTTTTTTAAGGATACGCAAGGCTACAGCGACCGAACGGGAACCAGGCCCAGAGAATCGGCGCTTGGGGAAAATATTTTCCCTGCTGGCGAAGTCACGACTTTAAGTAGCCCATATCTCAGCTTGTTAGACATTCACCATGGCCGTTTCTGGCCTTTGGCGGACATATCCATGCGAAGCATCTATATGGGTTGCGCGGTGGTGACGCTCGCATGGTTTGGACTGCTGGGCGGCGCCAGATGGCGATGGTGGTTATGTCTAGTGGCAGTATTGTTCCTGGGCTGCGCGACAGGCTATCAGCTTCCCTTGAGAGGATGGTTGTATGATTTCGTTCCTCCAACCCGTTATTTTCGGAATGCCTCCAGCTTTCGAACCTATGCCATACTCTTAGGCGCTATTTTGTGCGCACTCGGAGCCAGAGACCTGGACCCACTTGACACCGAAACTAACAATCACAGAAGGTTACGGCTCGTTATATCCGCAGCAGTTCTCGCGGTAGTATCGGGTTGGATATTCAAGGTCGTTACTCATCTCGTGACCTATCGGCCTCCGATATTCAAGTTAGCAATTCTGCATGAAATAGTTACCTGGGGCTTGATTGTCGCCCTCGCATTCCTGCTTTGGACGCGCAAGCTACGCCCGGCGGCATTCTGTGTTTTACTGGTAGCTGTTGCGATATTTGACGGGGTTGCCACACTGCGCATTTCGCGGCTCACAACCCATTCTCCTGTCATGCGGACATTTTGGCACGTCATGAACGTAGAACATAACCCGAGCATGGATCTCTCAGGCAACAATTTGTTTCGAGATATTGATCCACCGGCATCCTTGAATAACGATCCACCCAGCCGTTTGCCGAGCAACAGGAATCTTCCTCTGAAGCTTGCCACTATTGAGAATGAGATAGCTTTATGGAACCGTTACTACATGCAGGTCGAGAATGACCCTTTACTTCGTCAAATGGCACTGGGAACTGATCGTATGTGGTTTACGGATGCCGCCGTGTTTGCGCCGCCGACAGATGGGAACTTCGTTGTGTACCAGAAGCGAGTGCGGCAATTGCAGAATCCGGTAGTCCTGATTCATTCCGGGCCGCAGATGGAGCAAATCTCCCGGGAACATGCTGGCGACAAGGAACAACGATTGCCAACTGTCAACCCTGAATCGTTGCGTCTGGCTTCCGTGGCACGGATTTCCCGGTTGTCGTATTGGCCGAACTCACTTGCGTTTCATTACGTCGCCAGTAAGGCTGGTTGGCTCGTGGTTACGGACCGCTGGGCCCCTGGCTGGAAGGTCACGGTGAACGGAAAGCCGCAAGAGGTTTCGGGCGCGGACTTCATTTTCCGCGCCGTGCAAGTGGAACCCGGAGACAACTTTATCCGATTTCGTTATCGACCGTGGGGATGGCCGTATCTCCTGATCCTAAGCTGGGGGACGCTTCTTATCGCAGGAATATGCCAGCTTGTGATGAGCATTCGATCCTATCGAGCGCGCCAGGAGCTCCGCGGCGCATAAGGTTGCGCGGGGGCACATACTTTGCTGCCACACGTGTCGGGGTCCCTTCTTACCCGGCCCGGACGGTCCCGAGGTGGAAAAGGACCAATGTTGATCGAAACGTGAGAACCGAGGCCATGCACGCTGTGCCGGTTTCGCTCGCGTTACAATTCCCCTCGGGTGCTCTGCGTGGACAACAAGGCCATCGCCAACGTCTTTTATGAAACCGCCGATCTCATGGAGATCAACGGCGACGACTCGTTCCGCATCCGTTCCTATCGTCGCGCCGCCGAGGTCATCGAAGGACTGCCTCAGCAGGTTTCGGGACTGATCGACGAACCCAAGAAGCTGCTGGAGATTCCCGGCATCGGCAAAGGCATGGCTGCGAACATCCAGGAGTTGTGCCGGAGCGGCAAACTTGGTCCGCACCAGGACTTGCTGGTGAAGTACCGGCCGTCCATGCTGGAGTTGCTAAAGATCCAGGGGCTGGGGCCGAAAACCATTGCGTTGCTGTGGAGCGCCTTCCAGGTCAGCGATCTTGCGAGCGTCGAGAAGCTGGCCCGCGAAGGCAAACTGCGCGAACTGCCGCGCCTGAGCGAAAAGAGCGAGCAGAAGATACTGAAAGCGATTGAGGGTTATCGCCGCATTTCGGGGCGGTTCCTGCTCGACGAAGCCGATCGCACCGCGCAGAAGTTGACCGAGCATCTGCGCAACATCAAAGGCATCGAAAAGATCACGCCCGCCGGTTCGCTACGCCGCGGACGGGAGACGGTCGGCGATCTCGACCTGCTGATCACCGGACCGTGCTGCGTTGACGACGAGCAGCGCGCGGAGTTGATCGAAGAAATCCTGCGCTTTCCCGGCATCGTCGAAGTGCTGGCCAAGGGCGACAACAAAGTCAGCTTCAAATTGCGCAGCGGAATGCAAGTGGACGTGCGTACCTTGCCGCCGGAATCCTACGGCGCGGCCCTGCAGTACTTCACCGGCTCCAAGAACCACAACGTCTCGCTGCGCCAGCGCGCGCTCAAGATGGGATTCACGCTCAGTGAGTACGGGCTGTTTCGCCTCGACAATAACAAGCGCGTCGCGGGCGCCACCGAGGACGAGATTTACGGCAAGCTCAAGCTTGACTGCATCCCGCCGGAGCTGCGCGAGAATTGCGGCGAGATCGAAGCCGCCGCAGAACACAAGCTGCCTCATCTCATCACCTTAAAAGATCTGCGCGGCGAAGTGCATATGCACACCGTCGAAACCGACGGCAAGTGCACCATCGACGAGATGGCAGCGGCGGCCAAAGAGCGTGGCTACAAGTACATCGCCATCACCGATCACTCGAAAAATCTGGCCTTCGCCAACGGCCTGGATGACAAACGCGCCGTGCAACACATCGCCCGTATTCGCACCGCCAACGAGCAGACAGATGGCATCACCATCATGGCCGGCATCGAAGTGGACATCCTGGCCGATGGCGAGCTCGATCTCTCCGACTCGGTGCTGGAGCAGATGGATGTTGTGGTGGCCAGCGTACATTCGGCGTTCAACCAGGAGCCGCAACAGATGGCCGACCGTCTATTGCGGGCGTTGAGCAATAAGAACGTCTCGATCCTCGGACATCCCACCGGACGCCTGCTACTGCGGCGTGATGCCTATCCGTTCGACATGGATGCGGTCCTGAAGACTGCGCTGAAGAACAGAGTCGCGATGGAGCTGAACGCGTATCCCGACCGGCTCGACTTAAACGACGTACACCTGCGCATGGCACGGGAACGTGGAGTAAAGATCGTGATCAACACCGACGCGCACCACACCTCGCACTTCGAGAAGATCAAGTACGGTATCCTTCAGGCACGCCGCGCCTGGCTCACCCCGAAGGACGTGCTGAACACCTTGCCGGAAAAGGAATTTCGCCAAGCGATGAAGCATCAGTGGCCCAATGATTGATGGAGGAAGCCATGGCTGAGAATGAAGTTCCGCCCAAAGCGCCTCAACCGCAATACGATGCCGGACATGTTCCCATCACGGAGGAATTCGACAGCGCCAAACGCAGCCTGCCTCCCGCCGTGCCGGTTGTCATCGCACTGCTTGTCGTTGGCATCGTGGTGGCGGTGATCGCTTTCCTGGAGCGATCCAAGCCGGTGGCGCAGGGCGGCATCGACGCGGTGTACGCCAGCCAGCCTGCCGACATGACCAACACCATGGTCGTGCTCAACGTTACGCTGCGGAATGTGGGCGACAAGGCGCTCTACATCAAGTCCATCACCGCTAACCTCAAAACTGATCAGAGCGACCAGTCCGACGATGCCGCGTCACCTTCCGATTACGACCGCTACTTCGGCGCCTATCCGGACCTTCGGGAACACGCGACGCAACCATTGACTGTGGAGACCAAGATCATGCCGGGCGCCGAGCAAAAGGGAACTGTGCTGGTGGCGTTTCCCATCACCGAGCTGCAGTTTAACGATCGCAAAGATCTTAACGTGACGATCGTGCCTTACGATCAGAGCCCGATTGTGCTGCGCGAGAAAAGCGCCGCGACGAAGTAGCCTACCTTAAACAATGACCTCTGGAACCTTAACCGGCGCCGGTCTCAGCTTGAGCACTGCTGCCGTCTGGGGCGCAGGCGATTTCGCCGGCGGCATCGCCGCCAAGCGCGCCAATGTCTTTCGCGTGGTCGCGGGCGCGCATGCCTGTGGCTTGCTGCTGATGCTGCTGTTGGTCTGGATTACGGCGGAGCCGTTCCCGCCAGGTTCAACGTTGTTGTGGGGAGCGGTTGCCGGCATCACTGGAGCCGTTGGCGTCGCAGCGCTGTACCGGGCCCTTGCCATCGGACGCATGGGCATCGTCGCGCCGGTCGCTGCTGTCATCACGGGAGTTTTGCCGGTGCTGGCCGGCATCTACACCGAAGGAATGCCCGCCCCGATTCAGCTTGCAGGTTTTGTGCTGGCGTTGGTCAGCATCTGGCTGATAGCGCGGCCAGACGGTGAAATCGACACCCATCGCGGTCTGGGACTGGCCGTGCTGGCAGGAGTAATGTTCGGCTTGTTCTTCATCGCTTGCAAACAAGCCGGCCATCATGGAGTGTTCTGGCCGCTGGTGGCGGCGCGCACTGTTTCCACATTGCTTATGCTGCTCATCGTGGTTTTTTCAGCCGGCGACAGGCGGCCACTACGTCCGGCCCTGGTTCCGATTGTATTTTCGGGGATACTGGATACCTCTGCGAATGCGCTTTTCATCGCCGCCACGCAACGCGGACGCCTCGACGTCACTTCGGTGTTGTCGTCGCTTTATCCCGCCAGCACAGTGATCCTTGCGCGGATATTCTTGAAAGAGCGCATGTCGGCGACGCAGAACGCAGGCATCATCGGGGCGCTGATCTCGGTGGCTTTGATCGCGGCGCGATAGTCAACTCAACAACTCCGGTTTGATCCAGGGGAAGCGGAAGATCGCCAACGGGTCCTCGGGATAGCTCACCTCGAAATCGAGGTAGGCGTCCGCGATGATCCAGTAATAGGTCTTCAGCGTGTAGATGATCGCGTCAATCGCCTGGTCGAGTTCGCGATGAGTGGAGGCCAGGGCTGACAGGGTGCGCTCGTGATGCGCAAAATGCGGGTTCAAGACCTGCTGCAGATTGGTTGCGGCGCGGTCCAACTCGGCGCGATCGTCGGCAAACTCACGCTCGCTCACCTTGTCGTGCAGCAGATGGGGATATTCCTCAAGCTGGGTCAGCACCCGGCGCAAGGAAAGATCGGTATTGTCCGCATCCAGCAGCCGTAGTACGCGGGCCGCCATGGCGTCCGCGTAGGCCGCCCTCACCATATCGAGGAACGCATTGCGGACGCCGTGAAGCTGGGGGTTGCGCTCAATGACATCGTGCTCCAGCTTCCAGTAAATGTCGCGATCACGGGCCAGGCTGAGGACCTGGTTGCGGATTTCGCGAAGTTCGCTTCGGGCGCGTTCTCGGAACTGCTTTTCCATCACCATGTTCCTAAGTCTATCGAAGGGTGCGAACAATTATTTGTGAGATTGGTCACAGGCAGCATTGTTCGCCGCCACCTGCGCGAAATTTCCGCACTCTCTCTTCCCAGGCGAGGCCGTCTTTAATCGCGTTACAATGAACTCTTTGCGAGGTCATCATCGTGTTGAAGTATGAAGAAATTGTTGCGCTGGAACAGAAATACCTGCTGAACACCTACGCTCGCTATCCGCTCGCCATTGCGCGCGGAAAGGGAGTGTACGTTTACGACGTTGACGGCAGGCGCTATCTCGACTTCCTCTCGGGACTGGGCGTTAACGCGCTCGGCCATGCGCATCCGCGCATCGTGAAGGCCATTCGCGAGCAGGCAGCGAAGGTGATCCACGTCTCCAACCTCTACTACAACCAGTACCAGGGCTTGCTGGCGGAAAAGTTATGCACCGCGTCGGGCCTGGATCGCGCCTTTTTCTCCAATAGCGGAACCGAGGCGATTGAAGGTGCGTTGAAGATGGTGCGCGCTGCCGGCCACGCCACGGGAGGCCCGGGAAAGTGCATCGTCATCGCGCTGGAGAATTCCTTTCACGGACGCACCATGGGCGCGCTCGCGCTCACCGGCCAGGCAAAATATCGCCAGGACTTCGATCCGATGCTGGAAGGAGTGCGCTTCGTGCCGCGCAACGATGTGGAAGCGTTGCGCAATGCCATGGACGACAAGGTTTGCGGCGTCGTGCTGGAGCCCATCCAGGGCGAGGGCGGCATCCAGGAATCGTCGGGCGAATTTTTGCAGGCGTGCCGCCAATTGGCCGACCAGCACCAGGCGGCGCTCATCTTCGACGAGATTCAATGCGGACTGGGGCGCACCGGACAGCTCTTCGCCTTCCAACACTTCGGCGTGGTGCCTGACGTGGTTTGCATTGCCAAACCAATTGCGGCCGGACTGCCGCTGGGCGCGTTTCTCGCCAAGGAGCGCTTCGCGCAGCACATCACTCCGGGCAAGCACGGGACGACTTTCGGTGGCGGCCCGCTGACCTGCCGTGTCGCGCTGGAGTATCTTGCGATCCTGGAGGACGAAAATCTGCTGGAGCAGGTGCGCCGCATCGGAGGATACTTCTCACAGAAGCTGCGCGAGCTGGTGGACAAGTTCGACATTGCGGTGGAAGTCCGCGGAGTGGGTGCGATTCAGGCGCTGCAGTTGACTGTCCCCGGCAAGCCGATCCTGGAAGGGGCACTCGCCAAGGGTCTGCTGATCAACGTGACCCAGGACACCGTGCTGCGCTTTTTGCCGCCCTTCCTGCTGCAAGAAAAGCACGTGGACAGCGGAATACGAATCTTGCGCAAGCTGCTGGCGGACGCGCAAAAGCAACAGAAAGCCGCGGCGAGAGCGGCGAAAAGCGCCCGTCCTGCAGTGACGGCGTAGGCCGCGGAAATAGTTACTGGTATTCGGCGTCTGCGAAGAGGGACGCCTCACCGCGTGCGAGGCCCCTAGCCCAACAGTGACGCGAGGCATCGTAATGCCACCCGTTCTTCTTAATCAAGTGGATGAAGTCGGACTTCGCAATTCCCAAGGAACGGATCGCGCCCTCTCTCCAAGCCGCAATGATGATCTTGTTAAACAATAACTCGCCGTAAATCTCATTCCCTTCGACTTCGGACAGGACCCTTTTGACAGCATCGGATACATCAAAATCATTGCTGACCGGTGTAAGCGTTCGGCGACCGGACTTGATGAAGGTCAGGATCATCTCTCCCGCGAGCACGGATTCGCTTCCTTTTTTCTTGTGCATCGACCAAATCGGATCACCTATCTGTGAAATTGCCGTGCGCAATTCGGCCCCCTCCGAAGCCGCTGAAGATAGGATGGCCTCGAAGTAAGCAGGGTTCCAATGTTGAAAGACTACCGACATCCACCGGTCTTTCTTCAACATACTCAAGCACCCGGTGACCGCATCTCCAAGTCGCCGGACATACGAAGACTCTTGAATCGCGAGTTCGCCGCCGACTATCAGCTCCCTTCCTCTTGCTGAGTCGCTGGGCATCTGGTCTAGCCAACAATTCCATAAGGTTGAAAGATCTAGGTACGAGATGTGGCCGCCATAAGGGGGATCAGTGAAGATGTAATCAGCCTGCGATTTCAGTCGGCGCGCTAACGCGTCAATATCTTCAGCATAACTTTCGAACTTACCGTACCAACCTGTCGTCCTTTGTTTCACCTCAATGGTTTTGTCAATTTCTGCCTTTGCTGCGATAACGTTAGAAAACCGCTCCTCGAAGGTCTGCCACACTGGCAATTCCACAGGCATCTTCGCAACCTTGTAACGGTATATGCTAAAAATCGACGACCCACCGCGGGACTCGGCCCGACCTTCTGCGGAGAGAAATGTCTTGTTTACCTTCGCTAGAGTCGCCGACCACGCTAGAAGCATTCCGCGGCGAAGCCAAGAAGGTGAGATTCCGTCTATTGCATCCTTTAAGAGCGCAAGGGAAGCAAGCTGGTGCGGCGAAAATAATTCGTGGTAGAAAAGGACGTCGGAGCTGCGCGGTAATCGAATGTTTCGCGGCATCTTGAGATCTTGCCGCAAAACTTCCAATTCCGCCGGTGACATACGTTCAACTGCAAGAAGTTTCCGTTCGCACCGTTCTCTCAGGGCCGAGAGGGCCTTAGTGTAATCACGGATGCTACCGCGAGACAGATTGACCACACCCTCGGCGATGAAATTCGCCAGAGGGTTGATATCGTTCTGTACGCCGACCCGATTTTCCAGCCACGCTTCAATGGCCGTGACCCCCGATCCGCCGAACGGATCTACGACGACGTCTTTCTCACGCGTGTAGCGAAGAATATAACTGCGTACGACGTTGTGCGGTCTCCGCGTGAAGTACGGATGCACGCCGTAGTGCCTCCTCGCGCTCTGTCTCTCAGCCGGGATCGGCACATCTATGGGCGCGATTTTTGGGTAAGACATCATGCCGAAACCGGGAAGTTCTCCGAATACTTGCACAGAGCCTGCAGCTCGATGATGTCAATGTTCTTGGGCACTTGTTTGTGATCATGGATGGCGCAAAGCACGACCGCCCGTGATAACTCGTCCTTGCCATACTTCCGTTGCTGGTAACTGAAGTCGCGGCTTAAGCGCTTGATCTCAACCGGTGCCGTATATGACGGGAAGTCAATAAACGTGAACTGTGTGACACAGTCATACCCTTTTCCGACGTAACCGCCCAATGCAACCCCGAGGTGCTTCAGCGGCCCAGACGCACGAAGAAGATCGGGTTCCTGAACGTGGGCGAGTTTGGTTTTCCGAACGTGATCGACGACGATTCTGCAAATCTCTTGTAGGCACCACGCAACGATTCCCGGTTGCCTCTTGTTGACGTAGATAAGCTGTTGTGTCCAAAAGCTGCTGATGTAGGAGCTTGTAAATGTGAGAGGCCTCTCAACGAGAGCTATGTCCCGGCCATTTGGTTTGCCGGCATATTTGTACCGTAGCGGCGTCACGTAAAATACGTCGTCCACAATCTCGATGTCAACGTCGATTCGTTCGAAATCGCCGGTAGGCAGGTTGTACCAGACCCTGATCGATTCCCCTATGCTCTGGGCTGCTCGCGCCTGTTGTATGCGGTCATGTCCCACGGCGCCGGAGATTGGACGAAAGTCTGCGTCAAGCTTGCGATTCTCACTGACGGCGAGATAGTCCGATTTAGTGGCGCCGTACGGCGTGACCAGTGCCACTCGCACCGCACCTTTTGCCCGAAGGTAGGTCTTAACAGCGTCAGACAAATCATGGAAATAGTACTGTGGGCCGCCTGTGCCGCGGCTGCCCCGCTTCGTTTGTTGTAGGTGCATATGGTTCCGCTGGAGTCTTCCACGCCGAGTATATCAACCTCTGGTACCAGGATTCCGTCCCGCAAGCGGGACTGAGATTCCACCGATACTCGCGGAAGACCCACGGATCGGGAAGCGTGCGCTGCCAGGGATTCTGCCTGGTGGCATAATCAATGGGATGAAACTCCTCCCATTGGACAGATCGAAACGCATCATTTTTCCTAAGACCTCTGCGAAAACGGCTAAAAAGAAGCCGCCGTCGATGGTCCAGGTGGACGGACTCTGGATCCATCAAGGAGCGGCTGAGCCCGGTGCGAATTGGGAACGCGTGTTGCACGACGTTCGCGAGGAGCGGATTCAGGCCGTCATCAAACGTTAATCGCCAGTCGGTGCTGTGACCCGATCTCCGCGCTCAGCTACGCCGCCGCGGACCGCGACCGAGTGAGCACCACGTAGCGCTCCGAGGCCAGATCGCTAGGCCCGGCGGGAGTTGTGGGAATACCTGTGGTGGACTGAGACATACCCCTGCGGAAGCTCGTCGCCGGTTTCAGGAGCGCCCTTTGTCGGACGGTCAAGGATCTCCATTGCCTTAGCAATCGAGGCATCCGTAACTTTGGCCCTCCGCGCCAGCCATTCTTCATGCTGCAGATGGGCGAGCTTAAGCGAGATGGCGCCCTTACCCATTCACGCCGCCGCGGACTGCGAACGCGAGAGCACCACGTAGCGCTCCGAGGCCAGCAGGATGCCGTGCAGGTCGCCGGAGTGGCAGCAATCCACCGCGCCCATGGCCAGGGCATCGGACCACATGCGATCGTCCGCCAGACGATGGATGCACACGAAAGCAGTTGCGGGAAACTGCGAGCAGAGAGCCTTCACTCTGGGAAAGTCAACCAGCTCCAAGTCCACGACCGCAAATGGCGCGCGGAGACGCGCCACCGCGGAAGCAATTTCGCCGGCCGACTTTGCAATGGCGAGGTTGCGGAATTGTTTACCGAGGGACGCAGCCAGGCGGTCGGCCGCAACTGCATCGTGGTGAGCGAGAACAACATTGATTGGCCGCATGGCAAACCCTTTTCGAGTGCGGAAGGGACAGCGGTTGCCATCCAATAAGAACAAGCACCCCACTCTAACTGCAGCGGGACACAATGTTGGCATTCATGGGCGGCAGCTATTTTGCAGCGTCGCCCGGTTGGCTCGCGGGTTCGAAGGCTTCCGGATGCAGCTTGCCGCTTCGCTTCAGCAGGATTTCCACTTTGCCTTCGGCTTCCTCCAGTTCCTTGCGGCAGGAACTGGAGAGTTTCATGCCCTCATCAAAAAGCTCCAGCGCCCGATCGAGGGGGACGTCGCCCTTCTCGAGTTCGGTCACGATTTTTTCCAGCCGTTGGAGAGACTCTTCGAATTTAGGCAAACTCAAACTCCACGGGTTAATTCTAGTGCAGAACGGTTTCGGTGAACGTAAAAATTTGGAGTCAATCGGCGTCGGCAGGAAATATTTTCCCAGTAGAGAACACTCCAGCCCAGCGTCGCAATGCCAGCACTTACACCGTCGCGCGTTTTCCAGTACCCAGCGCCTCCAGCACATCCACGGCACAGGAGTAGCGTCCAAAGGGCGCCGCAATCTGCGCGCCCTGCACCATGTGGCGGACGGCGGCGAGCATGTCGCGAGCGATGGCCACGCCCTCGGCGCGGGCGGCGTCAACGGTGGTCGCCTTCGCCATGCGCGCGAAGATCTCGTCGGGGATGGAAACCCGCAGCTCATTCTTCATGAACTCGGCATTGCGGGTGCTGGTGAGCGGCCAGATGCCCGCCACTACCGGAATGCGGCAGTGCTCGATTCGGCGCAGGAACTCTTCCAGCAGGCGAACATCGAACACCGGCTGGGTGACGGCCAATTCCGCTCCGGCCTCAACTTTGTACTCAAAGCGGCGGATTTCCTCGTCAATGTTGGGGCTGCCGGGATTGGCGCCCACGGCAATGACGAACCTGGTCGAGGCGCCCGTGGGATTGCCGCCGATGTCGAGCCCGCGGTTCAGGTTGTGGACGATGTTGACCAGACCGATGGCGTCCACATCGAACACCGCCGTGGCGTCGGGGTAGTCGCCCATCTTCGGCGGATCGCCGGTGATGCAGATCAGGTTGCGGATGCCGATGGCGCTGGCGCCCAGCAAGTCCGACTGGATCCCCAGCACATTGCGGTCGCGGCAGGTGTAGTGCAGGACGGGCTCGATCCCGACCTGCTGCTGCACCAGCAAGCAGAGCGCCTGGTTGCTCATGCGCGCCGAGGCGCGCGGGCTGTCAGGAATATTGACGCCGTCCACCCCAACCGATTTCAGGAAGCGCGCGCCTTCGATCTCCCGGCTGCCATCGGTGCCTCTGGGCGGAACGATCTCCACCATAGTGATGAACTCGCCGTCGGCGATCTTGCGGCCCATCTGCGAACGTTCGCGGAGCGGCGGCACCTCGACCGGCTGGGCCTTGGGAGCCGGAGCCGACTTTCGCGCGGTAGCGCCGCCGGAGACCGCGCGCAGGAAGGCTTTCATGACGTGAATGTGATCGGGCGTGGTGCCGCAGCAACCGCCGATGAGGCGCACTCCGACATCCACAAACCTGCGGGCGTATTCCGCCATGTACTCCGGCGAGCAGAGATAGATGTTGCGGCCCTCGACCGAGCGCGGCATGCCGGCATTGGGTTGGGCCGAGAGCGGCGCGGTAGTGACGGCGCGCACCCGCTCCATCGCGTCCAACATGGCCACCGGACCGACGCTACAGTTGCAGCCCACGACATCGGCGCCCCAGGCTTCGATTTGCGGAGCATAGTGCTCGGGGGCCGATCCGTCCAGACAGTTGCCCTCTTCGTCGATGGTGACTTGCGCCACCACCGGCAACTTGGGGTTCACATCGCGAGCCGCCAGAATGGCCTGATGCAGCTCTTCCAGGTATCCGAAGGTTTCCAGTATGACCAGATCGACGCCTTCTTCGTTCAGGGCTGCAATCTGCTCGTGAAAGGCCGCCCGGGCTTCCTGGAGCGAGATCTTGCCGAGCGGTTCGATGCGGACTCCCAGCGGTCCGACGGCGCCGGCCACCAGGGCGTCGAAACTCTTCGCCGCCTCCCGCGCCAGGCGCGCGCCCAGGCGATTGACATCGGCCAGCTTGTCCACACATCCATGCTTGGACAACCGAAACGAATTGGCGCCAAAGGTGTTTGTTTCAATGATGTCGGCCCCGGCCTGGAGGTATTCCTGATGGATCCCGCGGATCAGGTCGGGCTGCGAGAGGTTGAGCTCGTCGTAGCAGCGGTTGATGAAAATCCCTTTGGAATACAGCAGTGTGCCCATGGCGCCGTCGCATAAGACGGCGCCCTTCTGCAAACGCGAAATGAGGTCCGTAGGCATGGATATTGCGGAGGCTGTGCCAAGCTTGATTGAACTTTATCGCAAATGGCGCGAATTCGCCATCGCCGGAGTATCCGGGGGCCGGGCCACGCTCTGTTATAATTCAGCGGTTTACAACATATCGTCTCAATTCATCATGATGTCCGGGGTAAACGCTTGAAGCGCCTTCCAGTCCTCGTCCTCAGCTTACTAATCGTGGTTTTCATGGCGGCTTGCGGCGGGGGCGGGAGTTCCACCGCGCCGCCTAGCAGGGTGCAGCATCGCGCTTTCGTCAGCAATACCTATTCGGGCAACTTGCAAATAATGGATACCCAAAACGACACTACGCCCTTGACCGCGCAGAGCTACAACTCTTCAGGCCAGCTGGTGCCCGGTGTTCCCGTGACGATAACGGTGGCAGGCTCGTTGACCTTCGAAGTGGAAAGCCCCGACCGTACCACTACCTTGATTTATGACCAGGGTAGCAATGCCCTCGACTTCGTGGACAACGCCACCGAGGTGTTCAGCGGCAGCGTGACTCTTCCTGACTTTGCCGATATGGCGCTGTTCTCCACGGACGGTACGAAAGTGTATGCACCGGTGCGAAACGCGCCGATCACGGCCGCACCGCCCGGCGCGGTCGAGGTTGCCACTATCTCCTCATTCACCGTGACTGACTACTATGCCGTCCCTTCAGCCCGCTATATTGCCCTCAGTCCGAGCGGCCAGTTTCTGCTGGTATTCGCTGACAATTCGGACTCGGTTTTCCTGATCGACTTGAACGCCACCACACCCAGGGCGGTGGAGATTCCTGGGTTCGCCAGGCCGGTCAACGCGTTCTTCAGCAGCGACAGCAATACCGCTTATGTGCTCAGTTGCGGGGTCGAGTGCGGATCGAGTGCGGGTGCATCGGTACAGCAGCTCGACATTCCATCGCAAACCATCAAGGCGACCGTGCCGGTGGGTGGCGCCAGCGTTGGCCTGCTCAACAACGGAACCTTGTACGTAGCCGGAAATCCAGGTCCTGCCGGGACCTACGATGCGGTGACCGTCAGCACCATGACGCGGGTGACTGCTAACTCGGTGGCCATCGGCGACGGTTATCACAGCACCATGGCGCTGTCGGCCAACAACAAGCTCTACATTGGCGCCAAGACCTGTTTGAATCAGACCACGGGGTGTCTGTCGGTGGTCAACGTCGCCAACAACACCGCGGACGCGCCCCTGCCGCCCCAAGGGGCGGTGACTGGCTTGCTGGCGATTGCCAACCGAAACACGGTATATGTGATCGAGGGGGGATACCAGGTGATTTACGACACCACTACCGACGCGCCCCAGAAAACGCAGGTCTCATTCTCCGGGGCGCTTTACGATATTGTGCAGGTGGACCAGTAGGCCAGCTTAATTAGTTTGGTGAACGCTTGAATGTGCGCTTTGCAAAATGCCGATCTGCCGTGCCTACGGCACTCCAGCCTCTCCGTCCACCTACCCAGCGCTGAAGCGCTGGGCTAAGGTCTTTCGCGCCTTGGCGCTCGCTTGCTCCCAGTCGATGCCCTTAGCTCCTGTCGTCCGGTTTGGTCTTGCCGCGTCGGCACAAGGTAGGCCACACTAACCACTATCCACTAACCACTTTCTTCACGGCTCCAGCTTCAGGTGATGCACACCGGCCTGCTGCACCGCCGTTGCCGAGAACGGCAACGCAAACGTTTGCCCGTGATAGTAGGCATCCCATTGATCGTTGTAGTGCTCGTCGAAGATATTTCCTGATTCGCCGTTCACGATATTCAAGGTCGAGTTGTCGAGGTCTGAGAAATCAACCGTGAGGCGCTCGGACGGCCCGAAGTGCGTACTGACCTGTTTCACGGTTTCACCATCCCCCGACAGGGGTTGCGGGCCGGGACCCGCAGCGCGTTTGAGGATGGGAAAATTGCTCCAGAAGGGATGCTTGATGTCCACGCGATGGACCCGTCCCCACCGCCACGTTGCTAGCGCAGTTGGCGCTTCCGCATCGCTGACGGCGCCCTCCACCGCGGCGGTCAACAGCGCGTCGTAATTGGCGTAGCCGTCCGGCAGCCAGCGCATAGGCTGATGAGACAAGATGTTCTCCAGCCACACCGGACTCATGAACCACCTGTATTGCTTCCAGTCATCGCCCAGCTTTGGTTTGAGCAGCAACTCCTCCAGCTTCTTGCGCGAGAAGTAGGCTGCCGTCGCCGCCGCTGAGTCCGTGGTCATGGCGCCGTCCCAATTCCGCATCAGGTCGGCGGCCGACTTGGTGCGCTGTGATGACGTCGATGTGTGATCGACGGCGTACACGAAGCGCTCGGCGCAGAAGCGATCGAACGCCGAAACAATGTCGGTCTGAATCGCCAGCATGTCGGCCGGAGTGAGCTTCTTTTTGGCATTCAGCAGCCGGTAGATGCGTTCCGTGCGATACGGAGAACCCCACTCGATGCTTAGCGTGTAAGGATATCCATCAGGCGTGACGCGCCCGTTGGCGGTGGCGATGACCCCCGAGGGCGGGTCGTACACGCTGGGCATCTTGTCGTAGGGAACATATCCGGTCCACTCGTGCGCGTCGTCATCGCCGGGCACTGGGACCGAACCGTCGCCCGTTGCCCGGATTGGAACCAGCCCGGTTGCCTGGTAGCCGATATGCCCATCCACATCGGCATAGACGACATTCTGACCCGGCGCGCCAAAATGCGAGAACGCCGCGCGGAAGTCCTGCCAGTTCTTCGCCGAGTCCACGGCAAAGAACGGAGCGCCCGCCGCCTGCGGGTCATAGATGATCCACTTGAGCGCCAGCTTGCGCTTCTCTCCCGGAATGACGTCGCTGATGATCGGCCCATGCCGGGTGATCTCGACATCTACGTTCACCTCGGGCTTGCCCTTCACGCGAATGATCTCTGTGCGGTGCTCGGGCTGCACCCACCCTTGCGGCGTCAGGTATTCGCCCTTGTCGTTGAACTTCTCGATGTAAAGGTCTTCGACGTTGGGACCGAGATTGGTAAAGCCCCACGCGATGTAGCGATTGTGCCCAGAAATGACGAAAGGCACGCCCGGCAAGGTCACGCCGGCGACGTCGAAGTCTCCCGCCGTAAGATGCGCCTCGTACCAGACGTTGGGAATGTGCAGGTCGAGGTGCATATCGTTTGAGAGCAGTGGCTTTCCCGAGGCGGTGTGCGCGCCCGAGACGACCCAGTTGTTGGAGCCGGGATGAAGGCTGTCTTCCCTGGCTTCGCTTTGAAGCGGCGCGCCGTAAAGCCGCCCATTATCCTTGTCATCCTGGGGATGAAAATTCACCACGGAGACACTGAGATCACGGAGAAGAAGACGTAGAAATCTAAACTCCGTGTTCTCCGTGCCTCCGTGGTGAATCATTTTCGACGGAGCGAGCGTCGCGAGTCGAGAGGCCTGCTTTTCCTCTGGCGTAGCTCGGCTGCTCTTCTTCTTTGGCGCTGGATCTTCTTCCTCATCGGGAGTTGTCTCGCCGGGAATCTCGTTTTCGAGGGAAGTGGTGTCGGTTCCCGGAGGATGATCGCGCCAGGAGGAATTCACAAACAGGTCGGCCGTCAACTCCGGCCCCAGCTTGGCCAGGACTTTCTCCTTCTCCAACTCGTCCTTGTACAGGCCGTGGTTCAGAAATTCGGTCATCGACAATCCCACCAGCACCGAGTCTTCCACCGTCCAGACGTGAGGGAAGTAGGTGAGGAAGCGAAATTCCAGCGGCAAAGTTTTCTGGTGCTGCGCGATGTAAGCATTCACCCCTGCGGCGTAGGCCTCGAAGTGAGCGAGCTGGGCCACATCCATGTTGGCCACATTTTTTTCCGCGACCTGCCTCAGGCCAAGGATGCGATGCTCGCGGTCAAGCTTGACGTACTCCGGCCCCAGAACGGCGGCCAGGTCGCCGGAAGCGTAGCGCCGGGTCATGTCCATCTGCCACAGGCGGTCCTGCGCGGTAACGTAACCCTGGGCAAAGAACAGGTCTGGCAAGTTGGCAGCGACGATGTTGGGGACCCCGAGCGCGTCGTAGGTTACGGTGACCGGACCCGCCAGGCTGGAAAGGTGGACCGTGCCGTCCACCTGCGGCAGTGCCGCCCGCACCGCCCGATAAAACCAGAAGTCGAAGGCGAGGAAGACGATCAGGAAGAGGACCAGCACTCCCACGACCGCGCGAAAGATGAATTTGGAGTGGGGTGGCCGTGCCGCAGTAGAGATAGTCGAAGCTCCCATGGGAAAGGTGATTATATAGTTTTCGGCGGCTGGCTTCGTGCGACACTCTCGCATCGCACACCATGACATGAAACCAAATGACGGTTCCTTGGGCGACCGCCGCCGTCACAACGCAAGTATGGCCGCCCGCCGATTATTCTCGATGCGCGGTAAACTCAATGTGGACCGCTCTCATGACACCGATTCAACCAACTATCCCAACTCCGATCGAAGCAGTCCGGGAGCTGTTTGAGATCCCGGATGGCATCACCTATCTGAACTGCGCCAGCATGGCGCCGCAGTTGCGGAGCGTCACCGAGGCCGGACTGCGTGCCGTCCGCACGAAAGCCTCGCCTTGGAATCTGTCGGGTCCAGAGTGGTTCGCGGGTTCCGAGGAGTTGCGCGCTCTCGCCGCGCAAGTGATGGGCACCGGCAGCGATGCGGTTGCGCTGGTCCCGGCTGCCAGTTATGGAATCGCGACGGCGGCGGCGAATTTGCCGCTTGCGCGCGGACAGACCATCGTCATACTCCATCAGCAGTTCCCGTCGAATGTTTACGCCTGGTATGAGTTGGCCAAGAAAAACGGCGGGCGCGTAGTGGTCGCACAGCGCGAACCCGGCATGGACTGGACCGAAGCTCTGATCGCGGCCATCGACGACGATACGGCAATCGTTGCCGTGCCGCAATGTCACTGGACGGATGGCAGCAAAGTCGATCTTGAGCGTGTCGGCGAGAGAGTGCGCGCGGTCGGTGCCGGCTTGGTCATCGATGCCAGCCAATCGCTCGGGGCCAGCCCGCTGAATCTCGAGCGCGTCCAGCCGGACTTCCTGACGGCCGTGGGATATAAGTGGCTGCTTGGCCCTTACGGACTCGGCTATCTCTATGTCGCCCCAAAATGGCGGGAGTCGGGCACGCCGCTCGAGCAGTCGTGGATCGCGCGTGCTGGGAGCGACGATTTTTCCCGGCTGGTCGATCACACCGACGCGTACCGGCCAGGCGCGCGCCGCTTCGATATGGGTGAGTCTCCGCAATTCGTTCTGGCGCCGATGGCGATTGCCGCTCTCCAGCAAGTCCTGGCGTGGGGTGTGGAACGAATCCAGCAAACGCTCTCGTTGCTGACGGAAAAAGTCGCGCAGTTCGCGGCCGGCATTGACTACGCGGTCCTGCCTCCTGAGCAGCGGTCGGCGCACATGATTGGTATCCGGCACGCGCGCGGCATTCCGGCTGGGCTGCCGCAGCTTCTCCATGATGCCAACGTGTTTGTCAGCGTCCGCGGAGATTCAATCCGCATCGCGCCATATTTGTACAACGATGCCGGCGACATTGAACGGCTGTTTGCGGTGTTGCGAAAGGCAAGCGGCCTTCAGTAGCCAGTAGTCAGTTGCCAGTTGTCAGACAAGAAAGACTCAAACTCATCTCATAGACTATGGGTTTATCAGGGCATAACTTTTGGCCGCGCCCCTTCAAAGCGCGATGCCATCATGGATAATGCAGGTTAAGCATCGCTCCATCCTTTCCTCGCAGAAGGCGGTAATTTTGGAATCGCTCGGGAGCTTGCTATGCCCGTAATTATCTCCATGCTTCGCGGCGTCAATGTCGGGGGACACAACCGGATCAAGATGGACGCGCTGCGCGCGGTCTACGAATCGCTTGGGCTGCGCGACCCACAAACCTACGTGCAGAGCGGCAACGTCGTCTTCAGGACTGACAAGCGCGACCTGGTTGCCCTGGCCAAGCGGATCGAGGACGCAATTGAGCGGGGCTTTAGCTTTCGCCCCTCGGTAATTCTGCGGACCTCTGGCGAGCTGCGAGACGTAATGGCCAGAAGTCCGTTCGCCAAGCGCAGCAGTATCGAGCCGAGCAGACTTTTGGTGTACTTTCTTGCCAGCGATCCCGGCGCAGAAATCCGCGACAAAGTTCTCAGCCTCAAGACCGAACCCGAGGAGTTGCGGATGGACGGGCGCGAGCTCTACATCTATTTCCCCAATGGCATGGCGCGGCCGGAGATGTCCTGGGCAGTTCTTGAGAGGACGTTAAAGGTACCCGGAACCGGCAGGAACTGGAACAGCGTGACCCAGTTGCTCGAGATGGCGGAGAGGCTGGAGGCTTCCGAATGACGCGGTTGAGGGCTTGGAAGCACTATAAGACTTTAGTGCCATACATATCAGGCCTCAATGTGGTGATTTAAGCATTTCGTAGAATGGCCATTTAGAGGCCTCCAGAAGCCAAAGGCTTCATTTTACGACCATCGGGGATGGTTTTGTACGTCCGTTCGACCTGCGACGCGTTATAGAGGCAAATGTGCAAAACTTTGCATATATCCGCCTTGCGGCTCTCCACGGTGGCAAGGGCCAACCAGAACGCCCTCTGTTCTGCCGCCGGGCCGTGACACATCGGAGCCGTCGGTCCACGGATGCGCGCGCCAGATTTGAATCTCTTCCGCAGGGCCGTCATCCATTCCACCATCTCTCGGTCGGCCTTCGCAATTGCATCTACTGTTGTGATGGAGGGAACTTCATGAGTTCTGCATTCGTGCTGTTGCTGACGTTTGGGATTGGCGTAGTAACCGGCCTGCGGTCTGGGACGGGGCCGGCGGTTGTGGCTTGGGCAGCCCACTTGGGTTGGATCAATCTCTCCGGCTCTCCGTTGGCCTGGATGGGCTCTACCTTGGCGGTCGTCATCTTTACCATCCTGGCGCTGTTTGAATACGTCGCCGATCAACTTCCCAGCACCCCCGCGCGAACCGCCCCCGCCGGGCTGGGCGGGCGAATTGTCTTGGGCCTGCTTTGCGGTGCCTGTCTCGGCATCGCCGGAGGCGCATCGCTTTGGCTGGGAGCGATCGTCGCGGCGATTGGCGCCGTTGCAGGAGCGTTCGGCGGTTATCGCGCTCGCGTCGGCTTGGTAAAGGCCTTGCACGCGCCGGACTTCGCCGTCGCCATTCCTGAAGATCTGATCGCAATTGGGTTGGGGCTGCTTATCGTTACGAGATTCTGAAATCGGCATGGCCCTGAGGCGGGGGGCTGTTCTGACAGGCTCGGATCTCTCGTCACCTTACACGTTCCAAGGTTGCGATACATTATTTCGGGCGCGCTTATGACTACTCCGCAGCAATTCGATGCCATTGTGATCGGCACCGGGCAGGCCGGTAAACCGCTTTGCACGGCGCTGGCCGAAGCCGGCATGCGCACGGCTATCATCGAGCGCAAGGATGTCGGTGGCACCTGCATCAACGTGGGATGCACTCCCACCAAGACCATGGTCGCCAGCGCCCGCGTCGCTTATCTGGCGCGGCGAGGCGCCGATTACGGCGTTCACACTGGCGACATCCGCATCGACATGGAACGCGTCCGGCAGCGCAAGCGCGATATCGTAAAGAGTTTTCGCGAGGCCGGCCAGGCACGCATTGAGCAGACCGCCAATGTCGAGTTGATCTTCGGCGAAGCCAGTTTCACCGGCGCCAAGTCCTTGCTCGTCCGGCTAAAAGAGGGCGGACAGCGACTGCTCACCGCCGACAAGATCTTCATCAACGCAGGCGCGCGTCCGTCCGTGCCGGCGCTCGACGGCCTAAAGTCCGTGCCCTTTCTCGACAGCACTTCCATCATGGAGTTGGACACCGTGCCGGAGCATCTGCTGGTTCTTGGCGGCGGCTACGTCGGCCTGGAGTTTGGGCAGATGTTTCGTCGCTTCGGCAGTCGCGTGACCATCGTCCAGGCCGGGGGGCAACTGCTCAATCGCGAGGACCCCGACATCGCGGAAGAAGTCGCCAAGATACTTCAGCAGGATGGAGTCGAGGTCTTGTTGAACGCGAATGCCAATCGAGTGAGCCAGTCGGATGGCAGCGTTCGGTTGGAGGTCCAGCAACAAGGGGATTCGACTGCGCTCGCCGGCTCCCATCTGCTGGTCGCCACCGGACGCGTGCCGAACTCGGACACGCTGAATCTTGCCGCGGCTGGAGTGCAAACAGACGATCGCGGTTTCATCAAGGTGAACGGGCGCCTCGAAACTATGGGCGGGGCGAATGGCGTTTATGCGCTCGGCGATATCAAGGGTGGTCCGGCGTTTACGCATATCTCGTACGACGACTTTCGCATCATTCGCATCAACCTGATCGAGAAGGGAAGCGCCACCACCGACGGCCGCCTGGTGCCGTACACCGTGTTTATCGATCCGCAACTTGGCCGCATTGGCATGACCGAAACCGAAGCGCGCGCGCAGAAGCGGAACATCCGGGTGGCCAGGCTGCCGATGACCTCCGTCGCCCGCGCCCTTGAGGTCGATGAGACCCGCGGTTTCATGAAAGCAATTGTGGATGCCGAAACGAACCAGATTCTGGGTGCCGCAGTGCTGGGCATTGAAGGTGGCGAAGTTATGTCTGCGCTCGAGATTGCGATGATGGGAAAGCTGCCCTACACCGCGTTGCGCGACGGCGTCTTCGCCCACCCTACGCTGGTGGAATCTCTGAACAACCTGTTCATGGCGATGGATAGCGGAAAATAAACGTGCTCCCGTGGGCTCGGGCACACCCACATTCATTTCCGCGGCTCGGCTGTCTTTAAAGCTACCCTGTTATCGTCGAGTGTCCCCAGAAATGTGAAGCGATCAGGAGGGCTTGAATAGCAGGCAAATGCCATGCCCAGCTGCGGCTTTCCCCCAGCCATAGAATCGACGTACTCCGCTATGTCATGCCCCTGGAGATCTACTACCTTAAGCAGCGTACGATTTGACCGAGCATTTCGGAACAGTACAGCTAGCCGGTCGCCGGTGATCTGCATACTACTAGGCATAAAATCCGGGTCGCTAGGATCCACGGTGAAACGACGTACAACCGATCCATCCGGAGAAATTGAATAGACGATAGCCGGAGATAGTCTTCTCAGAAGGTAAGCGTTTCCGTCGCTCGCAAGACGCATTCCTCCCCGCGCCACTGCCGAATTGCTGCTTGGATTAGTGGGTCTCGTTACCCTTGGATCACCCTCTGCTCCCAGCTTGTGAATCGCTACGTCATCCGGCAAAACCAGTTCCTTGACCATGCTTCCATTCGAAGAGAACAGAGCCGTGAACGGCCACATCGCCTTCACTTCTCGATCCGCTGACCAGCGCAGTCCCGCAACCAGCATGGTACCGGAAGGAAATGCGACCATCTGGTAGGGCACGAACAAAAACGGGGTATCGAGTTTAACTTGAGAGCGGCAACTTCCGTCGCGGTTGAATATCAGTACGTAGCGATAACGCCCTTCCGTTGGATAGACCACCTCGTATAAGCGTTCGTCGGAGGAGACAAAGAGACCTATGGAAAACTGCACTTTAATATTTGGGCACGAAGCGTCGGAGAAAGTTGCAGTGTGAACCCCCATTGTAGTGATTTTTCGAACTTCCGGTACGCCATCGTTTTCCGACTTGAGGTAGATGTTGCCGGCTTGATCGCAGGTAATGGGCAATTCGAAATCAGTCGCTACCTCGGAGGCTTTAATCGTCTTGGTCACTTCCAGATTGATTGGCTTCTCGGACGTCTGTGCCGAAACGTTTAGTGCGCTACAACATAAAACGCCGGTAAACACTGAGAGGAGCAGTGATTTCATACTCATATTCCCTCCGATGATTTATAGAATTCTGGCGGGTCAACGACGCCATATAGGTGGTCACATTTGCTGGGAACATAATATGCAGGTTTTGGGACTAATTCTGCATGGTCGGGAAATGGGGCGTCCTTCTTGTGAAAATATCGGTCTATATCCAAGTCTCTCCGGAAAAGTTGGTCACCTTCCTCACAGCCCTGGCAGTCGGCTTCCCCGGAAATGATCTGCGTGGCGTATTGGCGACCACAGCAATAACCATATCCAGTCGAGCAGGTGGGACCCATACACCCTCCAACGTAGCAATAATCTATTACATATTCGGAACAGTAATATTCTTCTGGGTTACAAGAGTGCTCTATCTCGGTAAGACCGTAACACGGCACGGTGTCGGCCTGCAGAGCTCTTGAGCCGAGAATAGATATCACGATGGCTACCAATACGAGACCATGTTTCATAGCACTTTGCCTCCTCGCCGCGGTGACATTAGCCATTCCCATGATATTTGTCAAGATGAAAACCTCAAGATGTCAGTAGCACATGATATGTCCGGTTGCGATAGCACGTGATCTGTCCGCTTTTCCGGCGGCGAGAGTAGGAGACCATGCGAAGCATGGATTTCTACTCGAAGGCCGCGATGGAGCGGGCAATG
>JBEKPR010000042.1:0-26306 GCA_049520555.1 Candidatus Korobacteraceae bacterium | reverse complement strand
CCGCAAAGTGCGCGGAATTCCCACTTTCCCACAGCGACCACGACGGCTATATGAGTAAACCCAAGAATCAAAACCGGACATTTCACTTGCTACAAAAAGCGGACATTTTGACTTGCTACGAACAGTCTTGCTTTTCAATGCTATGCTTTAGATCAAGGCATCAGCTATGACCAATGAAGAACTGCTCCGGCGAATCACCATTGACCCGAAAGTGTGTTTCGGAAAGCCATGCATTCGCGGCCATCGCATTTGGGTTTCCCTGGTGCTTGACTTTCTTGCGCAGGGCGCCAGCCGTGCGGAGATCCTGGAAGACTATCCGCAGCTGGAAGAAGCCGACATCATGGCGTGCCTGGCGTACGGGGCGGAGATGGCGCGCGAGCGCTTCGTCGAAGTCCCGATTGAAGCAAAGTCTTGAAACTCAAACTAGACGAAAATCTTGGAAAACGCCTGGCTGAATTATTTCAGGCGGCGGGCCATGACACAGTAACCGTGGCAGGCCAGCAAATGTCCGGGGCCGCCGACTCGGATCTGATCGCGCGCTGTCGTGACGAAGGCCGCGCGATGGTTACACTCGATCTGGACTTTGGCAATCCTTTGCTGTTTAGGCCCTCGCGTTATCCCGGCATCGCCGTTCTGCGCCCTTCCGAACCAGTGTCTCATCGTGACCTCGAAGACCTTTGTCGGACGCTCATCGGAGGGATGGCGCTCGAGCACCTCGGCGGCAAGCTTTGGATCGTTGAGCGCACCCGAATCCGGGTATACCAAGAACGGGAAGCTGAATAGCCTGCGGCGCGCTCAATTAGGTCCCGTTAGGCTCCGACCGCTAGCGCTTTCTCCGGCTCGGGCTCCGATGTGGATGAGGCGGCAACGGGTGCAGCCGAGTGCGACTTCAAGTTTCTTGACGCCCTCTTGCGGACCGTCCGCTTTCTTGAGGGGCTAGTCTTCGCATTAGCCACCGGAATCTTCGTGTGCGGCCGCTCGCGCTTGCGCACCTCCGGCTTGGCTTCGGCGACGGCTGCGCTCTCAGCACCTGCCCGTAACTCAGCGAAGCTCTCGTCCACAAACTTCTCCAGGCGCTTGAGATCGGGCGCCGCGTGTACATCGCCGGTAAAGCCAAAGAACGCTGTGCCGTTATAGGTGAGGATGGCACAGTTAATGCCCATCAGGCCGCCGATCGGCACCCACGGATACCACGACAGCATCTTGTGACCCATGAGGTAGAGCGGGACCTGCGGGCCGGGAACGTTGGTGCAAATGATATTGCACAGGCTCAGCGGCAGTTGGCTGGCCACGGGTCCAATATTTTTCCAGAAGGCGTTGGGCAGAGTTGACAGCAGACCGCCCAGCAAGCCGACAAATTCGGCCGCGCGCGCGTGCTTGAGGAACTCCACTCGTTCCGTCACCACGGCCAGCAACTTCACCGGATCGCGCTGGTCCAGCGGGAGCGGCACCGGTACGAAGGAGATTTGATTACCCAGTTCCGTGGCGCTTCCGTTGCCGCGCACGTTTACCGGAATCACAACTCGCAGCGACCGCCCGGTCAGGTCAACGCCGCGGTGCGCGACGTAACGGCCAAAGGCCATCGTCACTGTCGCCAGGACGACATCATTCACCGTGCCTCCGCACTTGTTCTTGATGGCCTTGATGTCGGCGAGCGGGACCTCGGTCCAGGCAAACTTCTGCGGCCCGTTGCAGATCACGTTGAAGGGCAACCGCTCGGCCGGCACAGCCAGCTCGGACAATAGGCCAAGCAGTTCGGCCGATGCAGCCGCTGGATCGGCCACCGCCTGCTCCGCCATGTTCATGAGTCCCGAATGCAGAGTCAGCGCCCCGTTGAACAGCGAGAGGTAGGACTTGGCGAGCCCGTCGAGCAGGGCCGCTCCTGCATCTTTAGGCGCCGGAGCAGGCGGCGCCTTCAATTTCTTTCGCGAGACCGGGGGCGGGTTCGGGGAGGCATCCATGATGACATTCATCGCGCCCACGCCGGCAATTCCGTCCGCCAGGCAGTGATGGATTCGAGTCACCATTCCGGTGCGCCCGCTTTTCAGACGCGCCAGAGTGAAATCCCACAATGGCCGCTGCCGGTCCAGGCTCTCGCTCACGATCTTGCCGGCCAGCGATTTGAGTTCGTCCTCCGTCCCGTGCTTGAGCTTCACCTCTCGAACGTGGTTGCGAATGTCGAATTGCGGGTCGAACTCCCAACTGGGAAGGCCGAAATCGAGAGGAGACGCCACCACGCGCTGACGATAGCGGGGAATCAGCGGAAGCTTCGATTCGACGAAAGCGCGGAGGTCCGCGAGCTTTATCTCGCCCTCGAACATACTGACGCCCGCGATATTGAGCGGCTGGCCTGGGCGCTCGATATGCAGAAACAGCGCATCGCCCCAAGAGAAGGAGTTGTTCCCGTTCCCGTTCGTCATAGCAGATACCTCTTCCCAGCTTGCTTCCGGCCCATGCCAAGGGGCGCAATCTCGTGATGGTCCGCCCGCTCCGGTTCGCTCGGGTGATAACGGCCCTCAGGCCAGAAAGGAGAACCGCGACGTCAGCTTCACCAGCTTGAGCACTTTGTAAATATCGACATTGACGCCCCGCAACACGACCTTGACGGCTTTCCCGTCGGCCAACCCGGCCAACTTTTCCATCGCCCGAAGCGCATTGGGATCGATGCGGCGCACGGAAGAGAAATTCAGGACCACATCGCCCTGGGCGGTGTCCAGCGTCTCACGGGCTGCTTGCAAGCCCTGGACTACACGCTCTCCATCAATTTCAAGCCACTCGGCATTCATTGTCATACGCACGACCATTCCTCAGCGATTTGTGGTTGCGATGCCTTGGCCACCGTGGGCAGGCTTCGTCCCCGATAAGCGCTCCAAAACAGTTCGGCCAATTCGCTCAACAGCGGCATACGCGGATTCGATCGCCAGGAAGGATCGTCAAAGGCAATCTTGACCAGCTCGGGCATTGCCCGCTCGAATTCTTCCTTGGAAATTCCCAGCTCGGCGATGGAGCGCGGGATGGCCAATCGGTCGAGTAGCTGTTCTGTCGCGGCCACCAGGTTCTTTACTTTTTCCTCAATCGTCTGACCGCCCAGGCCGAGCAGATCGGCCACCATCGCATACTTCTTGTGCGCGATGTATCCCCGCTGGTTCGGCGACGGCATGAACTTGGTCGGCACTCCCGCATTGAAGGCAATGACATGCGGCAGCATGAGCGCGTTGGCGCGACCATGTGCGACGCCAAAGCGCGCGCCGAAGGCGTGGGCCAGCGCGTGGTTCACGCCCACCGAGGCGTTGGAAAACGCAATCGCCGCAATGCAGGCGGCATTATGCATCATGGTGCGCGCCTCTTCATCGCCGGGATGTTCATAGGCGATGGGCAGAAACTTGAACACCATGCGAATGGCTTGCATGGCGTTGGAGTCGGTGTAGGGTGAGGCGAAGATCGATACTCCAGCTTCCAGGGCGTGCGTCAGACAGTCAACGCCGGTATCGGCGGTCAGGCCTCTCGGCATTGACATGACGAACTGCGGATCGACGATGGCGACATCCGGACTGAGCGAGTAGTCGGCGAGGGTCACCTTGCGCCCTTGCTCTTTGTCGAGAAGGACGGCAAACGGAGTGACTTCGCTCCCGGTTCCGCTGGTGGTCGAGATGGCAATCAAACGCGCCTGAGTAACTTTTTCAGTAGGGTATTGGACCACGCGCTTGCGCAGATCCAGAAACGGCGCGGCCAGTTCCTCTAGGTCCGCCTGCGGCGATTCGTACTTCAGCTTCATGATTTTCGCCGCGTCGATCACGGACCCGCCGCCCAACGCAATGATTTGGTCGGCTTTGTAGAAATTGAGCGCCTCCACTCCTTGCATGACGACCTTGACTTCGGGCTCCGCGTCGGGAATGACCGAGACGTGGACGAGGGTTCCGGGTGCAATGTGGCGACGGACGGTGTCCACATGGCCGATCTGCTCCATGGCCGGATTGGTGATGATGACGGTGGAGCGCGAGGTGAACTGGCGCAGGTTCTCCACCGCGTTCATGTTGAAGTAAATCTGGTTGGGAACTCGGAACCACATATGGGCTTGCGTCCTTCGCGCCACGCGTTTGATGTTGAGGTAGTTGTACACATTGACGTTGTCGGTGGTGCTGTTGCCCCCGCCGGTCCCGCAGCCGAAGGAGAAGGTGGGCACCATGTCGTTGTAAACCCCACCCAGTGCTCCGATGGAACCCGGCGAGTTCACAATGATCCGGCCCGCGTTCATCAGTTCACCGAACTTTTGGATGATCTGGTCGTTGCGCGAGAAAATGACCGCCGTATGTCCAATCCCACCGGCATGATTCACGTCCACGCATACGGTGAGCGCCTCATTGACCGATTTCGCCCGGTACACGGCGAGCACCGGGAACAGCTTCTCGACGGACAGCGGATATCCCTGACCCACACCTTGAATCGGCGCAATCAAAAGCTTGGTGTTTGGCTTGACCTTCAAGCCGACCATGCGGGCGATGTCGGTGGCTTTCTGACCGACTGCCATAGGCTGCATGAATCCGGTGTTGGGGTCGATCACCGTGCGTCCCAGCAGCTCCGTTTCTTTCTCGTTGCAGATGTGCGCGCCCAGATCAGAAAATTTTTGCAGCACGGAGTCATAAATCTCGTCATCGATCACCACCGTCTGCTCGGAGGCGCAAATGGTCCCGTTATCGAAGGTTTTGGAGGTGATGATGTCCACCACGGCCATGTTCAGGTCAGCGGTTTTTTCCAGATAGACCGGTGTGTTGCCCGGACCTACACCCAAGGCCGGCTTGCCGGAGCTGTAAGCGGCTTTCACCATGCCCGGCCCACCTGTGGCATCGATCAGGCCGACGTCCTTGTGCCGCATCAGGTAGGCATTGTCTTGCAGCGTCTGCGATTCCAAGCAGGTGAAAACGCCTTCGGGCGCGCCGTGCTTCACCGCCGCCTCATGCATGATCCGTACCGCCTCATAGCAACAGTGCCCGGCGCTGGGATGCGGACTGAAAATGACCGCGTTCCGCGTCTTGATGGCCATGATGCACTTGAACAGGACGGTCGAAGTGGGATTCGTAATTGGCGTGAGCGAAAAGATGACGCCGATCGGTTCAGCCACCTCCACCACACCGCGTTCCGGGAACTCGCGAATTGTGCCAACGGTCCGCTTATCTTTGACGTAGTTGTAAACGAACTCCGTGGCCACCATGTTCTTCAGGGCTTTGTCTTCCACAACTCCAAGGTGGGTTTCCTCAATGGCAAGCCGGGCGAGATATTGCGCTTGTTCCAGTCCAGCCAGCACCATCGGTTTGACAATACGATCGACATCCTCTTGGGTGTATTGCGTAAAGACGGCGGCAGCGGTCCGGGCTTGACTGAGCAGTCCTTCCAGGTAAGCAATCCGTTCTTCACTGAGGCTCGCAACGATCTCTGCCATGCTTCTACTTCCTTTCAAATTCCCCTGCGATTGCGCCCCAGCCGTTCCTTGCCGGTCGCCCACTGCCAAGTTCCCAAAATGAGAAACAGGAACTTCTTCATAATGCGGTACCTAAGACCCAAGTTGCAGTGACGAGCGAACCCGTTCGGTGTGATTCCCGTTATGGGAATGGGGCCCGATCCGATTCGGCACGAGTGCCAACGAATCAACTGCTCGGGTGAAAACCAGGCTCATCGCCGGTGAGATAATTTGCTATTGGTCGAACTCCGCGACAAACACGAGCATTGCTGTTAAGCATAGAGCAGTTTCACGCTTGGTGAATAGGGTGGAGCACAGCTTCAGCGGTGCAGGATGGGTTTCGGGATGAACCGGCTTCAGCCGCTGAGGTGACAAAACATTACCTCGGGCGCTAAAGCGCGATCCGGGAACTGACGGCATTATGCACGCCTGAAAGGCGTGCTCCACCCTCACCTACCACCAGATGTGAAAAATGTTACAGAGGACCCGAGATGATGTCTCAAGCCGGCGAATGGGATTTCGACTTCATCGTGATCGGCTCCGGTTTTGGCGGCAGCGTTACCGCTCACCGGCTGGTTGAGAAGGGCTACCGGGTCGCGGTAATGGAAATGGGCCGCCGCTGGACACCTGAGAATCTGCCGCGTACGAGCTGGTCTATTCATCGCTGGTTTTGGAGTCCCAATCTTGCGCTGCGAGGTTTCTTCAACATGCGCTATTTCAGGCATGTCACCATTCTGCACGGCTGTGCGGTAGGCGGCGGATCCATTACGTATGCCTGCACTCTGCTTCAACCTCCCGACAAAGTTTGGGACTACGGCTCGTGGCAAGGTTTGGCGGAGTGGAAAGCGGAGATGCCGCGGCATTACGCGACGGCCTCGCGAATGCTGGGCGTTACCGAGAACAAGATCCTCGGACCTGCCGACCGTCTGCTGAAGCAGGTGGCCGACGCTACAGGAATCGGAGAAACCTTCTACCGGACGCATGTCGCCATCTTTCAGTCCCCTGAAGGAGAGCCTGGCGGACAGACGTTTCCTGATCCCTACTTCGGCGGAGAGGGGCCGGAGCGGACGACCTGCAAGGGTTGCGGCGGCTGCATGATGGGTTGCCATCACGGCGCTAAGAACACGCTCGACCAGAACTATCTTTATCTGGCGGAGAAGCACGGCGCTAAAGTTTTCGCGGAGACGAGAGTGGTAAACGTTAGGCCGCTCAACGGACTGGCCGACGGCAGCGGCGGATATGTAGTCTCCACGGTGAAGTCCACGGCCCGGTTCAACCGGCATCCCCGGCGCTTCACTTGTCGCGGCGTGGTGTTTGCGGCGTCGTCGCTGGGCACGATGGAATTGCTGTTTCAACTGAAAGAAAAAGGCTCTTTGCCGGCGATCAGCGATCAGTTGGGCAGGCGAGTGCGCACCAATTCCGAATCGCTCATCGGGGTGCGAGTGCCTAATTCCAGCGAAGACTTGTCCAAAGGGGTTGCCATCGGATCGGGCGTTTACATCGATGAGCACACCCACATTGAAGCAGTGCGGTATCCCGCGGGCTCGGACACGATGGGCATGCTGGCCACGATTCTGACGGGCGGCCGTCCCGGCCCTGGGCGGATTGCACTGTGGATTCGGAATCTCGCAGTTTCGTTGCTGCGCCATCCCTTCAAGACCTTGCGCATCCTCCAACCGGTGAAATGGGCGCAGGAATCGGTGATTCTGCTTTGTATGCAGGCCCTGGAGGGGCACATTGACATGCGATGGGAGCGGCACTTCTATTGGCCGTTTAGGAAGTTTCTGGTCAGCCGCGGGCAGCGGGTGCCCACGTTCATTCCCCAGGCCAACGAGTTTGCCCAGAAATTTGCTCGAATTGCCGGCGGCACGGCGATGAGCATGTTGCCGGAAATACTGTTCGATGTTCCCGGCACCGCCCACTGTCTTGGAGGCGCTGTAATCGGCAGCTCACCGGAGGACGGCGTAGTGGATTATCGCAACCGGGTTTTCGGATATAAGAACATGTATATCTGTGACGGTTCGGTGGTCGCAGCCAATCTTGGCGTCAATCCCAGCTTGACCATCGCCGCCCTGACGGAACGCGCGATGAGTTTCATCCCCCCGGCGTCGGAGACGAACTGGAACGACGCTGCGGAGCCAGCGGAAATGCAGAGTCGCTAACGGACCGCCCGGTCCGCGCTGGTCTTACTTCTCGACCAAACAGTACTCGCCCAGTTTCTCGCCGCTCGCTGGATCAGCCGTACTGGCATAAAGATCGATGCAGGCGCAGTCGTACATTCCCCAATTCTTAGGGAGCCGGACCATCACGTAAGTTCCTGGTTCCAGGACCTTGCAGTCCGCCATGCCCTTATTACAATGCAGCGCGAAAGACTCTGCCACTTGCGACGTAGCGGTCTGATGCACCGTGAGAATCACCACGCCGTTGTTTACTTCGCCAGTTTTCACGGTGATGATGGATTTGTCCTGCGCCATAACTTGCATGGCAGCCAATAACCCAAAAAGGCCAAGAAGAATAATCACTTTCCTCATGGGAGTGGTCTCCTCATTCGAAAGTTAGTTTGCGCAGGACCATGTCCAGTCGAGTTCGGCGGAGGGAATCTCATCCTTCCACACGGCTTCTAATGAGCCTGCGTTCAAGTCCATCATCCGGCCCCCAGCGTGGTTCTGTCTGTGACGGATGATGCATGACGCTGTGTCGGTTGGGGTATCCGGGCAGCCTGGTTTTGGAAATCGGTGCTGCCAGCGCGCGGCTTTCTTCGGTGTCATCCTGAGCGACGAGCGCCGCGAGGAGTCGAAGGACCCCTATATTGCCGTGTCATCCCGACCGGAGCAGGGACCTGCTGTTCGTCGGTATCGCGGCCCCCAGTTCCTGCACCCCTCAGGAGGCTATTGTTGGTGATCCGTCTTTAAGCTTCTCATGCACAAAATTTCTCCGGTCCACATCCCGTCTCAGCGCCGTCTTACAAGCCACAATATAGTTGTCCACTTCACTATGCTGATGCCACAAGCGACGACCAAGACCTGGAGCAATTCAGAATACCCGGTATCCGGGTCGATCTGATACCGAGTAGCGATAAATAACATCGCCGCGAACGTTATCCCAATCAACAGAGCCCACGATGTAGCCCGGATCAGCTTCAACCCAGCTTGGTAGCCACCGAGACCAAGTGCAACACCGAGCAAAAGAATAGAGTTGGCCGGTATCCCGATTGCGTTCCATATGGTTATTCCTAGCGCAAAATTCGGCATCATCCAGCGCAGAAGACCCGCATTGCCCCGCAATTGTTCAAACTCTGGTGAGTACCACACGACGTAATCGCTCCAGAGGCCGGCGATGGCCAGCAGGGCAGCAAACAGCAGAGCAACCCATCGCCTTCGTCGCCACGGAATACGACGCTTAGGTTGTAAGTAAACCGACTGCCCCCGCACAGCGCGTAATACAGCATCCGCGACCGCATCAAGTCCTTCATCTGTCGATATGGCTACAGCATCCGCCAATGTCGGTGAGTATCTTAGAATGAAATCCTTGTCGATCCCGTGCCACACGGGGAGTATCAGCGTCCTGCCATCGCTCACTTGGCGCGCTACAAGGCCTGCCAACTCGCGCTTCGTCCATCCCTTTAAAAAGAAATGTTTGCTAAGAATTACTACGCCGAACTCCGATTGCGCCAATCCCTCATCGATCTTTCTATCCAAGCTGTCCCCGAGACGCAATTCGTTTTCGTCAAGCCAAATGGTCAGACCACTTTTTCCAAGAAGCTGCGCCAGCGGCCGGGCAACAGATGTCTTGTCCTCACCGGCGTGGCTGATGAAAACGTCCCAGCTCATGATGCGCTCTCGCGACTGGTGTCGCCACAGCACGTTACCGATAGGGGGTGAATGCATTCGAAGAACATGCAAAACGTCTCGCGGAAGCCTGATTCGGATAGACTGGGCAAGATTTCGCGGTGATTATCTCATACAGCTTACGCCAAGAATGCAGTTCTTCCGTTGTCGTGTGCAATGGACGGGTGGCCCACCTAAGCTGGGCTTGTTTGGGTGGAAGTTTTCTTCGCCCGGCGGTTAGGGCAAAATAGTCATCATGGACATTTATTTCTTGCGTCACGCCAATGCCGGGGAGCCGAAAGTTAACTCAGCCAAGGATGAGAAGCGGCCGCTTGACAAGCTGGGAATCGAGCAGTCCCACGATGTGGGACGCGCTCTTGCGGCGCTTGACGTCAGCCCCGACGTGATCATCTCCAGTCCTCTGCGGCGCGCCACCCAGACCGCAGCCGTGGTGGCCAACGAACTGGGATACGAAGACAAGGTCATCCTCGATGCCGCGCTGCGCCCGGAGGCAAGCTATGAGAAGTTCCAGGAACTGCTTCGCCGCCACAGCCGCCGGGACGCAATTATGGTGGTCGGCCACAATCCAAGTATGACCGTGTTCCTGAATAACCTGCTCTCCGGTGGAAGCCCGCTGAACGCCGTCGAACTGAAGAAGGGCGGGGTGGCCAAGGTCGAAAAGGCCGGACGCAAGCCGGCCCTACTGAAGTGGTGCATGCCGCCTAAAGTGGTGCGCGCGATTCAGCAGGCTTCGGCCAATAGTTCGCGGCCGAAGACAGTACCGAAATAGTCTTTTTCCTGCTCCACGGCCCACAATTCCAGCTCAATTCCTTCCGTGGGGCTCGGTGTCAGCATCAGCCGCACTCGACCGTCCTGGTGAACGCGGACGGTCAACTCGCGCACCGCGCCACGGCGTCCTTGATCGAGGGCGCGCGCCAGGCGCAGCAAAGCCACGGCTTTGGCAACGTGAATCTGGTCGATGCCGGGCAGAAGCCCCATCACGCGATCGCTGGGCGCGGGAAGCGACTTGCCGAGATAGCGGGTGATGGCCGCGATGATGCGCCGCTGCATGGGGGTATATCCGAAGATTTCCGAGTGAGCGATGACGTAATAGCTGTGACGGCGCCGTCCGGAACGATTGATGTAGGCGCCGACTTCATGCAGCATGGCCGCCGCCTCCAGCCAGTCGGCGTACTGCGGCGGCAACTGGTGCACGGGCTGCAAGCGCCGGAACAACTGCATGGCCAGATCGCGAATGCGCTGGGCGAAGGTCAGATCGGTGCCATAGTGTTTGGCGGCGGAAAGCAAGGCATCGTGGCGCTCCGATTCCACGCGTTCACGCATGACCGCGCTGCCGTTGTAATCGGCCATCATCTGCGCCAGCAATCCGTCGCGCAGACCCAGCGGCAGATAGCGGAAGCTGCGCAGGTTGCACAGTTGCATGAGTTCGGCGAGCACCATGGCGCCGGCAATGATAATTTCCGCCCGCCGCGGCCCAATGCCGGGCAGGGCCCGCCGCTCCGCCAGGGTGCGCCGGCTCAAGGTGTTCAGCAAGGTTGCGACTGCGGTCTTGGGCACGGTTTGCGGCTTGCTTTCGTCGTAGCCGCGGATTTTCGCGGCGTACAAACCGGAGAGCGCCGCCGGGGTGCCGGAGGTGGCGATGGAGACCTGCAATTTCGCGGCAGCGATCCGTTTCTGGATGCGGGAAACCTCGCCTTGGATGAACCCACGCATCTGCTCCAGCTCTTTTTTCTTGGGCGGATCGTGATGCAGAAAGGTTTGGGTGAGGCGCACCGCCCCGATGGGCAGGCTCACCATGTCCGCAATGTGACCCGAGATGGAGATGGTCAACTCGCAACTGCCGCCGCCGAGGTCGATCAGCAAAACCCGGCTGCCGGCGATGCGGGCATTGGATAGCACCCCGAGGTGAATGAGGCGGCCCTCTTCCAATCCTGAGATGATTTCCGTCTTCCAGCCGGTGGCGCTGCGCACCCAATCCAGGAAGGCGCGGCTGTTGCGCGCGTCACGCAAAGCGCTGGTTGCGACCACGCGCACCCGGTCGGCAGCGTAGGTCTGCACGGCGCGGTGAAAGCGCCGCAGCACTTGCAGAGTTTGCGACATGGCCTGCGGATCGAGTATGCCATTGGCAAAGACACTTTCCCCGAGGCGCGTGACCTCGCGATCGTCGTGCAGCGTTTCCAGACGACCGCGAACGGTCTTGGCTATCTTGAGCCGGACCGAGTTCGAACCGATATCAACCGCAGCGAAGGTTGGCATGACGGCTACCAAGAGAGCATAACAGCCAAGCTACGGGCCTCGGCAAACCCTCTGCTCTCGTCCCCAAGGATGGCCCGCAGATGCCTGATTTCGTCTGCTAAACTCAACCTGTTTATGCCGCCGGCCAGTGAGCGTTCTGCCGTTCCATTCGCATCCCAGCCATCCGTTGTCAGCACTCCAGAAATAGCGCCTCGCGGCGACATTCTGGTACTGGCTGTTCTCACGCTTGCGGGAGCGGGCCTGCGCCTGTTCCATCTCGGCGCCAAGAGCCTATGGCAGGACGAACCCGCCATGGTTGCGATTGCCCGCATGTCATTGCCGCACTTCGTCCGAGTGTGGTGGTACGGCGAGGCCAGTTTCCAGAGCGTGTACTTCCTCCTGATGCGTGGTTGGATACACCTGGGAAGCAGCGAAGCCTGGATTCGGCTTCCTGCCGCCCTGTTTGGAATTGCCGCGATCCCGCTGATCTACCTCGTGGCGCGAAAGCTGGTGGGCAGCCGACCAGCCTTGGCCTCGGCGGCGCTGCTGGCGTTCAGTTCCACCCACGTGTACTACTCGCAGGAAGCCCGCACCTACACCATGACGATTCTGCTGGTGCTGCTGTCGTCGTGGTTCTTTGTGCAAGCCGTGGAACAGGGCCGCGAAAAGGATTGGATCGCTTGGACCATCTTCAGTGTGCTGGCCGTATATGGACACTACTTCGCGTCGCTGGTGATGGTGGCCCAAGCCTGCTCTTTGTTCCTCTGCAAAAAGCCGGCGCCGTGGAAGAGAATGGTCCTGCACGCTCTCCTCATTCTGGCTATGGCCATGCCCGGGATGACTTACGTGTTTCGGACTTCGCCCGAGTTTCTGACCGGCGCCTTGAACGTCAAGCCAACTCCAAAACAACTGTTGCACCTGGCGCTTTTTCTGGGCGGAAGTGGAGAGAAACTCGTTCTGGCCACGATCTTGTGGGCGGCTGGGGTGCGTGCCATCTGGCGGGAGCGTCTCGGCCGTGCCGAGGCTGAAATTTTCTGGCGTGGCATGCTGGTCCTATTGTGGGCCGTCCTACCGATTTTCCTCGTCGCTGTGGTGTCGCTGCATTATCCCGTTTTCGTGCAGCGATACATGATTTTCTCCCTCCCTGCGGCCTTGATGCTGGCTGGGCGCGGCATGAGCGCCCTGCCGAAGCGAAATCTTGGGCGGTGGCTGGTGGTGGTGTTGTGCGCGGCCTCCATGGTGAACATCGTTCTCGGCTATCGCAAGCCGCGCGAGGACTGGCGCGGCGCCACCGACTCCATTATCCGGTCGGCAGCCCCGGGAGACGCTCTTCTCATCTACCCGTTCTATGCGCGTCCCGGTTTCGACTACTACTATGATCTTCGACGGGAAAACGCGCCCGCGTTGCGTGTCTTCACCCCTCCTTTCTATGGATTTGGCGAGGATGATCAGAGCTTTCTGCGAGCACTTAGCTCCAACCCGGCCCAATTTCGTCACGTGTGGGTGATGGTCCGCCAAGCAGGCCCAGACTGGGGTGATCAGCGAGGCGAACATCGCGCGGTAGCTGCGCAATTACAGGCGGTTTTCGGGACGCCAGTGACGAGGCAATTCCAGGACATTACCCTGCTCGAGTTTGGCCACTGATCGCATCCCGGAGAACAAAGTGGGCGAGCCCTTCAGGCTCTCGTGCAGAGTGAAGTTCAGGGAACAACGGTGCTCTACCGCGAGTGCAGTGCAATCAACCGTGGGCAAAATCAGGTAGCCAGACTTGTCATGACCGGCTTCGGAACCGCGGGTTGAAGTATTCTGATTAGTGGCGCCAGCCGGCCACAATTGCGGCCCACACCAGCCCCGATTTCGTTTCTGCCTTATGGCCAAGAATTTCTGGGAATCCGAACGCGAGCTTCTGGCCTCCACCGTGCAACAGGAGAAGCGGGAGTTTGCGCGGCCAGCCTCGCGGAAATCCAGGCTGGGGCTGGCCGTGCGGGCGCTGCGCCACCGTAACTTTCAGCTATTCTTTGCCGGCCAGGCCATCTCCCTGATCGGTACCTGGATGCAGACCGTTGCCCAGTCCTGGCTGGTGTATCGCATGACCGGCTCAGCATTGCTGCTGGGCACGGTAGGATTCGCCAGCCAGATTCCGGTCTTCATCATGGCGCCGATTGGCGGCATCGTCGCCGACCGCCACAACCGGCGGCGCGTGGTTATCGGCACACAAATCGCTTCCATGGTCCTGGCCGCGATACTTGCACTGCTGACCCTGACGGGACGCATTCAGGTCTGGCAGATTATGACGATCGCCGCCAGCCTCGGCGTGGTAAATGCATTCGACATTCCCGTGCGCCAGGCGTTTCTGATTGACATGGTCGGCAGGGAAGACCTGCTGAACGGGATTGCCTTGAACTCTTCCATGTTCAATGGGGCCCGCATCATCGGTCCCGCCATTGCCGGCATCCTGGTCGCGTCCATCGGCGAAGGCTGGTGCTTCTTCGCCAACGCGGTGAGCTATATCGCGGTCATTGTCGGCCTGTTGCTGATGCGCATCGAACATCCCGGCAATCTTGCCAATCAGGGATCGCCGCTGGAGAACATCGTGGAGGGATTTGCTTTCGTGCGCAATACTGGTCCAGTCCGCGCCATCCTGCTGTTGCTTGGAGTGGTTAGCTTTGTAGGGATGCCGTATGCCGTGCTGATGCCGGTCTTCGCCGATAAAATCTTGCACGGCGGCGCTCGCGGACTGGGCATTCTGATAGGAGCCACCGGCGTGGGAGCGCTGCTGGGCGCGGCCAGCCTGGCGGCCCGCGTCGGCGTGAAAGGCTTGGGGAAGTTGATCGCTCTTTCCGCGGGAGGATTTGGGGTCAGCCTGATTCTGTTCTCGTTCTCGAAAATCTTCTGGCTGTCCACCGTACTGCTGCTGCCGGTGGGCCTCACCATGATGGTGCAGATGGCCTCCTCCAACACGCTGATTCAGGCGATGGTCCCCGATAAGCTGCGGGGCAGGGTCATGTCGGTGTACTCCATGATGTTTATGGGCATGGCGCCATTTGGAGCGTTCTCTGCCGGTGCTGTGGCCCATCATCTGGGCGCACCCTGGACGGTCGCGATGGGGGGAGTGGCGTGTATCGCGGCGGCGGTCTGGTTTGGCAGACATATGCCAACGCTGCGCGCTAAGACCCGCGACCTGGTCCTGGCGCAAGGCCTGTCGGGCGGCTCGCCGGCGCAAGAAATCACCAGCCGCGGATTGTCGTGAGCTCGCTAACGAAGGCGCCGGAAGGGCATGGCCGATCCTGCTGTCTCTTCGCTATGCCGGATTTCTTTCTTTGATTCAGGTGTCTCTAAGCCGTAAGTCGAACGCCGCACTACGCCAGTCCTGTTAAGGCTCTTTAAGGCTTCCTCGGCCTTCCTGAGTTCTTCTGGATCAACGCTCGGGTTATCGGCGATGATCTTTTCCAAATCGACTTGTTTTGGCATCGTCAATCACCTCGTTTTTCAGCCCAGCGGCGTAAACTGTTTGCGGGTCTGTACCACCCACGAATGTCTGACGGTTGAAAGATAATCTTGTAACAGCCGATGATAATCTTTGATAGCGTTACTGAGGCCATCGATTTCCGCAAAATCGCGGATGAGTAGCTTCAGGTCCCTGCGCAAAACAGCCATATGGATGCCACGCCCGTGCGAATTCCACTTGTCAATTTTGTTAAGCGCTTTTGCGATTTCTTCTGCGCGCTTTACGCGCATCTCCCGCGTCACCTTCAGTTTTCTCGTCTTCGTTGTCTTCCAGTTCTTAAACTTGTATTTGACCAGCCACTCCTTCAACAATGAAATCGAAAGCTCTCTGGCCTGCTCATACATGTAGAGTTCGGCGGGGTCAAAACGGTTAATCAAAAACGCAAGCTCCGCCGTAGTCAGGGTTCCTGCTGCCGATTTCTTAATGAGCCGATCATACTGCTCAAGATAGCCGAGAGCTGGAACCATTTTGTCGTCCTTTTGCAACTGCGGATCAATTGGCCCCAGTACCGAGAAGTAATCCATGTAAATGTCGTCTCCGCACATCGCGAGGACGGTGCCAGCGGAGTAAGCACAATTTGGGATGATGAAATCGACAATGCGATAGTGGTGCCTGAGTGTCTGCACGATCCTCTGAGTTACTTCGATATAGCCGCCCCCTGTTTCTAAGAGGACGCTGAGTTTGCGCTTCCTGTGTGGCAGATCATCTACAGCTTCCCTAACGAGAACATCCAAGTTCAAGCGGATCGGGGCACAGAGCACCAAGACGTCGCCGCCAGTCACCCCTTCCAGCGCGCATAGTCTTTCTTTTAGCTGCTCAATAATGATGACATTAGAGCTAGTCTTCAGGGCCATTATGGTTGTCTTTCCACCGCGCTAGAGCAGCCGTACGCGCGATCTCGATCCGACGTTCCTCAGTAAGCGCCCTCGCCCTGGCCTTACCGCCTTTCAGCCCGCCACGCCTTCCCAGCGCAACAGCAGCGGGATTCTTGCCCTTAAGATCAAGGCCAGCGGTCTCGCGCACCATCTCCGCGACGATCTGATTCACGTCTTTCTTGCTTGACCGCTTTTGCATATACCGAGTATTACACACTTGTCGATGCTTGCATATCTAAGATGTGTCACAAATTGCGCACCCCGTTCCCAAACAAGAACGCAAAGCAACCCCCCTTGCAATTTAGATGCCAGAGCGCTCAAGCAAGATTCGTTTACTCATTCAAGGCCGCTCACTTCGGGCGGCTCGCCTGCGCAAGAAATCACCAGCCGCGGATTGTCGTGAGCTGGCGCGTTAGGGCGCAGGCGGTTTGTGAGTGGTGGTGGCGCCGCCGGTGGTTACGCCCAAGCGGCGTAGCCGGTCGCGCGCCTGCGAGGCTTCAATGGAGCGCGGATAGCGGCCGATGAGGCTCTTCAACTCGCGAATGCCGGCCTCGCGCTGCCCCAGCTCCAGCAAAGAGTAACCCTTCTTGAGCTGTGCCGCGGCGGCCTTGTTCCCGCCGGGATACTGCTCCAGCACTTTGTCGTAGTCGCGCGCCGCCGCCTCGAAATTTCCCTGCCGATACTCGATGTCGGCCAGATAGAACTGGGCGTTCCCGGCCAGATCGGTGTTGGAATAGTACTTGATGTATTCAGCAAATTCCTGCGAAGACAAATCGTATTTCCCCGAGTTGTAATCAGTCAGGGCCTGTTTGTACAGAGCGTCCGCCGGAGGCGCTTGAGAAGCGGCTGGGTTGGAGTCTGCGCCCGGCGTGGGCGGTCCGGCGGGAGCAGTCATTCCGGGTTGCCCGGCGGCCAGGTTCTGCCCGCCTTGCTGCATGTCGTCGAGCTGTTTGCTGACCTTGGCCAGGCGAGATTTCAGCTCGTCCACCGTGTCGTGCAGCGACTGGATCTGTCCGGAAATCGTTTCCATGCGGCCGGTCGTGTCACTGGCCTGGCCCTGCATCTTTTGCTGCAAGTCGTTCACCGCAGTGCTCATCTTGTTGACACTGTCGGCGCTTTGCTCGACCAGGTTTTTCAGCGCGCCCATGTTCATGTCGATGGATTGCTGCATGCGGGCCACCTGGTCTTGCAGCGCCTGCACCTGGGTTTGCAGTTGGATGATGTCTTTGTTGGCGGCGGCCGCTGGACGGGCGGCTGCCAACAGCAGCACCGCCAGTGTCAGCCAAGCCACATTGTTCCGAAGTCGCATAGTCAGTCCTGTCCTGCTCCTGAGTTTGTTCTGCCGATCAGACTACACCAGCTTCAAGTTGTCATCACGAGCGGCCTTCAGGCCGCGAGGGATCTGCTGTTTCCTGGCGGTCGTTCCAGCGCTAACCAAAGCAGATTCCTCGCTTCGCTCGTAATGACAATTCCAGAAACGTAATGCCGGAGACGTAATGGCAACTCCTGAGACCAATCGTCCCGCCTCAATCAACCCTGCTCGCTACTTCTGGTAAACGAAGTGAGCGCGGCGGTTTTGCTGCCAGCACGACTCGTTGCTTTCCGTGCAGAACGGTTTTTCCTTGCCGTAGCTAATGGTGCGCATATGGTCGGCCGAGATTCCGAGCTGCGCCAAAACCTGCTTGGCGGCGTTGGCCCGATTGTCACCCAGCGCCAGGTTGTACTCGGTGGAACCGCGTTCGTCGCAGTGGCCCTCGATGGTGAACTTCATGTTGGGGTGCTGCTTTAGAAATCGCGTATCCGCCTGCAAAACCTGTTGATACTGCGCCGAAATATCATAGCTGTCGTAGTCGTAGAACACATCTTTCATGTTCTCGGAAAACAGCTGCTCATCGGTGCCGCTGGAGGTTTGCGGAGGAGGCGGAGGCGGAGACGATACCACGGTAATGCGCGCCGTGGCCTCCTGCGTACCGGAATCGTTCTTCGCCACCAGGTGATAGGTGGTTGACTCCGCCGGGGTCACCGCCCGCGAACCGCTGGGATCGACCTTGCCCAATTGATCGATGGTGACGTCGGTGGCGTAGTCGGTCCTCCACGTCAACGTGCTTGCCTGGCCCGCTTGAATGGTGTTGGGATTGGCGGTCAATGAGGCAGTAGGCGCCGGGGGCGGGGGCGGCGGAGGCGGCGGTGCGGAGGCCACTTTCTTTTTGCCACAAGCACCTACGGCCAGCACCACGGCGAGGGCGATGATAATCCGGATCCATTGACTCCTGGTTAGCTTCAACTTTTCCTCTACTTTCGCGCGAGAGCACTCGCATCAGTTCATGCCAGGGCCGAAGTGTGCTCCTTCTGCGCCCATAAGCGTGCAGGGACTAAACCCTATTTAAAACTCCAATTCGGCTGCGTGTTTTCTCCCGCAGTCGTCAATTGCCGCACCTCGCTTCCATCGGCGAGCATGGAATAAATCTGCACCCGGCCGGTGCGGCTCGACTGAAACACGATATGCCGTCCGTCCGGCGACCATGACGGGAAATCGTTGCGCCCCTCCTCATGGGTCAGTTGCGCCCATTGTTTGCTGGCCACGTCCATCACATAGATGTCGCTGGCCCCCGGCGCGCCCGGACCATAATGACGGATCCACGCGAAGGCCAGGAACTGGCCATTCGGCGACCATGACGGCGATACCGCATAGCCCTGATCGCTCACGCGAACCACGTTCGTACCGTCAGATGCCATGGTATAGATCTGAGGTAGCCCGGTGCGACCGCTTACCCAGGCGATCTGTGCGTTCGTCTTGGGGTTCCAGGTGGGCGAGACATCCGGTCCTTTGCTCTCGGTGAGGCGGCGCGCACTTCCTCCCGTGGAGCTGACGGAATGGATTTCGGTGTTGCCGGTGCGCGACGACGAAAACGCAAGGGTCTGGCCGTCGGAGGACCAGGCGGGTGAGTAGTTGTCTCCGCCGAAGTGCTGAAAACTCACGGCGCGGCCCAGTTCCAGGGAGTACATCAGAATCTGCCAGCCTTCCTTAGTCACGCCGGAGTAGGCCACGCGCGTGCCGTCGGGCGAGACGTGCGGCGAAAGCGCAATACTTCCCATGTGAGTGAGCTGCTTCTGACCGGCGCCGTCATAGTCCATCTGCCAGATTTCCTTGGAGCCGCTGCGGTTGCTGACAAAATACAGCTTGGTCTCCGCAACCCCGGCGATGCCGCCGCCCAGGCGAAGGATAATTTCGTCGGCGAAGCGATGCGCGATCAGGCGGGCATTGGCATCGGTGGCCGGTTCACGATATTGCTTGCCCAGCACCTGCGGAGACTGCGGGTTTTTGGTGTCGTACAGCCAGCCCTGGACATTCAGCGATCCGCCTTGGACCCCCAGATTGCCGAAGGCCAACATGCTTGCATTCGGAGGCAGGCTGCTCCACTCATTGAGATGCACTTCCTGGGGAGCGCCCGGCACCGCCAAGGGATAAAAGCTCTTGGACACCATGTCGAAAATGCCCGCCGTTTGCAGATCGTTCCACAGGGTTACGTTGAAGATCGCCGACAGATTCTGCGTGCCCGTATCGGTGGTGACCAGCTTGAAGTCGGGCACGGCGAGACGGACCTTCTCGACACCGAGTCCGGTGCCGGTGCGAATCCAGTCCTGGGCAGACATAGCTGCAATGGCAAACAGGACAAACAACACCAATAGAATTGCTCTGTATCGTTTCATGCTTCTCAATTCCCCAAAGTTCCTTTTAGCGCCTGAGGTCATGTGCATTGAGGTGTCATCCTGAGCGACGAGTCCGGTCGCCGTGGCGACCGGACAAGGAGTCGAAGGACCCCTAGTACCACAGAAATCACGGTGTGGCCGCCTTGCTCAGCGACAAATCTAATATTGCTGGCGGCCATAGGGTTCCTTCGACTCCTCGCTCCAACACCCTAGCAAGCGCAAACCCGGTGCTTGCTGGCGACCCCATTTGTGCTCGTCGCTCAGGATGACAACCCAAGATTATGCGCGCCCATGAACAATCCAACTCAACAGGCACCCTGGCGCCCAATGTAAAAACCCAGCTCACCGCCGATAGTCGAACCAGAACTCAACGGCGACATAACGGCCCGCGTACTCCGGAGGCAGCGGGCCAAAGGTATCGATGCGTTCGAGCGCCCGCATCGCCGACTGGTCCAGTGACGGAATGCCGCTGGACTGTTCCACGCGTATGCTTTCCGGCTGCCCCGCGCGCGTGATCTCAAAATAAATGTAAACCCTGCGCGCGGTATCGATATTGGGATCCACTTCATACTTCAACCAGTTTTCCGACACCTTGCGGCGCACCCCATCCACATACCAGCCGAAACGGCTGCCGAAATCTCCAGTTCCTCCGGTAAAGCTGAGGCCGCCTTTCGCTCCGCCCGCCGCGAACGACCCATAAGGGCCGCTGACCGGCCCGCCCTGGCCAAACGGAATCCGGTTGTCTTCCACTTTCGCCATTTCTTTTGGCGGCGGCTTCTTTTGCGCGGACTCCCGGGGCCCCTTCTTTTTGGCGTCGGGCGCGGAAATCGGAATTGCCTTCGGCTCTTCTTTGGGAATTTCCTTCGGCGGCGTTTGCGTCAGCCCCTTGGATTCGTTGGCCAGCACGTTTTCGCTCTGAGTCGGCGGCACAGGTAATGGGATGCTGCTCACCAGCGTAGCGCTCATGGCGCCGCCGGTTCCGCCCGTGCCGCCCCAATTCTCGCCCCGAGTGCTGGGGAGCAGATAACCGAACAACGCCAAGGCGAACAGCGCGACGTGCAGCGTCGCCGAGCCGATCAAGGGAGCGCGAAGATTGCCCCCGGCCGGAAAGATGTCAACGTCGGCTGCCATTTTTCTCCAGCGGTTGGGTCACGATGCTTACGTTGGTGATGCCCGACTGTTTCACGGCATCCATCACGGTTGCGAAGGCGCCAAAGGGCACGTTTTCGTCGGCGCGCACGAACACCGACTGGCCTTCAGGGTCGCGGATCTTCTGGTGCAACTGAGCGCCGATCTGATTAATGTTGATGGGCTCATTGTTCAGGAACACGCGCTGCTGGCGGTCAATGGTGATCACCAGGCGCTCCTCGGTGATCTCCTTTACCGTCCGGGTGTGAGGAATCGCGACCTCAATGCCTGACTGCAAAATCGGCGCGGTGATCATGAAGATAATCAGCAACACCAGCACCACGTCCACCAGCGGAGTGACGTTGATGTCAGCCAGCGACGTCTGGGTGCGGCCCCGTGAATTGGTGAAAGCCATTACCGCCGCTCCACACTCTCGACCGCGCGAGCGCTGCCCGTCTGGGCGCGCTCGACCTCGTTGATCAGTTCCAGGCTGAAATCGTCCATGCGCGCCCCGAACTCGCGAATGTGCTGGGTGAACATGTTGTAGGCGATGACTGCGGGAATGGCGGCGAACAAACCGGCCGCGGTGGTGATCAGGGCTTCAGAAATGCCTGGCGCGACCGCCCGCAGGGTGGCGCCGGCGGCGGTCCCGAGACCGTGGAAGGCGTCGATGATGCCCCACACGGTTCCGAACAGGCCGATGAAGGGCGTGACCGCTCCGGTGGTTGCCAGCCACGGCAAGCGGCTCTCCAGGCGGCTCAATTCCTCCGAGGACGCGATCTGGGTGGCGCGCTGCAAGGCGGCCATGCGGATGGGATGCGGCGCCTGCTTGCGCAGCTCGTCATACGCGCCGTCGAACACTGCGACCAGCGGGCTGGGCTTGAATTGCTCCGCGACCGCGGCTACATCCTGCAGTCGCTCCGACTTGCGAAACGCGCGCATGAAGCGATTGCTCTGCACCCGCGCGCGCCGAAACAGGCCCCACTTGGAGAAAATGATGGCCCATGATGCCAGGCTGAACACCAGCAGAATTAAGAGGACAGCTTTGGCGACGAGACCACTGGATTCAATCAGCCCGGAAATTTCACCGCCGACGGCCGAGGCAAACAAGAAAAAATGCACATTCATTGGACGCAACAGGCTCGACTTTCGCTATTCCGCATTATAAGCATTTGACGAGGCAGAAGCAGGTTTGCGCAGCGGGGTTCCTCGCTAGTTACGGACTGTTAAAATGCTGAGAATTCGCGCCAAGGCCGGCAAGCGAGGCGTTGGCTAAGCGGAGGCGAATTTTCTCTTGGCAAAGCAACTAGTCTCGGGATTACTGGTGGTCATAGGGTTCCTTCGACTCCTCGCACCCACCGCCATCTTGACAACCACTCGTACCGAGGCTAGCATCTTTCTTGTTGTACTCACATTGTACGTACAGGTAGAGGAGGGACCGTGGCATCCGTACTCAAGAAGAAATCGGCCGCCAGGCGCCAGCGGATCAACTTTCGCGCCTCCGATAGCGAGGAACGCCTGATCCGCCTGGGGGCGGAGAAGCGCGGCGAGAAGGTGACTCGATTCATCGTGGAGAGTGCATGTCGGGCGGCCGAAATGGCTTTGGCTGACCAGAAACACTTTGAGCTCCCGGCGGCACAGTTCGCGCGTTTCACGCAAGCCCTCGACCGTCCAGCCAAGGCCATCCCCGCCCTACAGAGACTCTTCTCGGAGAAATCGATACTTGAGCGACGCTCACACCAAACCGCCCCTGTCAGCCGTCGAACTGCTGGCGTCTAACCATGACGTCGCGGAGTTTGACTGCGGCAAGCACCTCTCCCTCACAGAATGGTTGAAGCGGTTTGCTCGCATGAACCAGGCGAGCGGCGATACCCGGACCTACGTGGTTCACCGGGAATTGGCTGTCGTCGGGTATTACACCCTCGCGCCTGGGGGCATTGCAAGGAAGCAAGCCACTGTCCGCGCCAGCAAGTCAGCGCCTGATCCGGTCCCGATGGTTCTGCTGGCTCGCCTGGCTGTTGACCAGCGGGAGCAACGGCAAGGCCTCGGTGCTGCTCTTCTGAAGGATGCCCTGCAACGCGCGTACGCCGGCGCAGAAATCATCGGAGGCCGTGCCATCCTGGTGCACGCGATTGACCCTGAGGCCGCAATGTTCTACCGCAAGTACGGATTCGAGAGTTGTCCCGGTTTTGAATTGCACCTGATGCTGCTCCTGAAGGACGTGCGCGCCAGTCTAGGGCTGTGACCGCGCCCTCCAGCAAGACGCCAGTGGTACAATCTCGCCGAATCCGCGTTTGATTTGCAACTGATTTCGACCGCTCTCGCAGAGTCGGCCCATACTTCGTCTGAAGCAAAAGGAGACCCATGAGTTCTGCCAGTCCTGTCGCCCCCGTGGAGCAACTGCCTCTTTCCCAGGCCGAGCGTGTCGTGGACACCTTTATCGCTCCCAGCAAAACGTTCTCCGACATCCGCCGCAGCGCCAGTTGGTGGGTGCCCTGGATCTTGCTGGCGATCGCCAGCGTGGCGATGGTGTTGGTGGTGGACAAGAAACTCGGCATGGAAAAAGTCGTCGAGAACCAAATGGCGCTGTCTCCAAAGCAGGCGGAGAAGCTTGATCAATTGTCTCCCGATCAGCGCGCGGCGCAGATACAGACCATCGTCAAGGTCAATCGAGTGATTGGTTACGCCTATCCGGTGCTCTTATTGATCATCATTGCCATCATGGCCGCTGTTCTGTTGGGGACATTCAACCTTGGCCTCGGTCAGCGCCTCACTTTTAATCAGTGCATGGCCATCAGCATGTACGCATCGCTGCCCGGAATCATCAAAGTGCTGATTGCCATACTGGCGATCAGCGTGGGAGGGGGTGAAGCCTTCACCTTCCAGAACCCGATCGCCAGCAACTTGAGCGCTCTGGTTGACCCCAGTTCCCACTTCCTCTACTCCATAGCGACTTCGCTGGATATGTTCACCATCTGGTCGATTGCGCTGACTGGGTTGGGCTACGGCTGCGTAACCAAGCTGAAGCGGGGGACCTGCATGGCTGTGGCCTTCGGCTGGTGGGCGGTGGTAGTGCTGGGCGGCGCAGGATTTGCGGCGCTGTTCGCCTGAGGACGTCTGCGACTCGATTTCTGCATCGCTCGCGGCCGCCTGCGGGAGCGGTCGAGTTTGCGCCGCGTCGTCAGGTTGCCCGAATTGGGACCCACGTCAATTGAGAGGCAAGTGCGTCGCGGAATAAGTCCCGAATTGGTATATACTTCGCCTACTCAGTAATATCCCCGCTGCGGTTGAGCGGGTCGGGGCGCAATTTTTTTCATATGCCCCGAGGTGGTTACTTAGAGGTGGTTACTTAGCGGAGCGAGCGAGTCGAGGCCTGCGCGAACGCGTTTGGATTTGAGAGTGCGCTACCGGCATCATTTTCTTCCTATATCCCCGGAGCGCTTTCACCTACTGCCGACGCCTGGACCGCTTGGTGGAGGTGTCGCTTGGACCTGGTATTCATACGGATCTTATTCGTCCTCATTACAGCAGTTGCAAGTTATGAACTGCGCCCGCTTGGGTTGAACCGATGGCCCGCAGCAGCGGTGGGAGTGCTTTTCGGAATCGCGGTGGTGCTGTTTGAGCTCCGCCTGCGACGCGTCAGCCTGAAGCGGCTTATCGGCGCGGCCATCGGAAGCATCCTCGGAATCGCAGGCGCCTACCTTTTCAGTCTCGTCATCCGCAACAGCATTCACGAAGGTCCGACGCAGAGCTTTCTACAGCTTTTTGTGATGCTGATCATGGCCTATGTAGGTCTGGTGGTGGGCGCCGGCAAGGGCGACCTGCTCAATCTGGCGGCGCTGGGCGGCATTTTTGGCGGCGAGAAACAGTCCAAGCGGAGCCACAAAATCCTCGACACCAGTGTCATCATCGACGGCCGCATCGCCGACATCGCCGAAACCGGCTTCCTCGATGGGGTGATCGTCATTCCCCAGTTCGTGCTGCGCGAACTTCAGTTGGTGGCCGACTCGGCCGACTCCATGAAGCGCAACCGCGGCCGTCGCGGCCTCGACATCCTGCAGCGCATCCAGAAGATCGCGACTTTGCAGGTGCAGATCGTGGAAGACGACTTTCCCGCCGTGCGGGAAGTGGACCTGAAGCTGATCGAGCTGGCCAAGGTGTACGAAAGCAAGATCGTCACCAACGATTTCAATCTCAACAAAGTGGCCCAGTTGCAAGGGGTCGCGGTGCTGAACATTAATGAGTTGGCGAACTCGTTAAAACCCATTGTCCTGCCCGGCGAGATCATGAAGGTTTTCATCCTGAAGGAAGGCAAGGAGTACAACCAGGGTGTGGCCTATCTGGACGACGGAACCATGGTGGTCGTCGATAACGCCCGTAAGATGATCGGCAGGAACATCGATATCTCGGTGACGTCGGTGCTACAGACCACCGCCGGTAAGATGATTTTCGGCAAGTTTGACGAGCGCAGCGTTAGCGCGCCGGCGCGTCCCATCGAGCCCCGGCCCGACCTTCGCAAGGTGGCGCCTCAGCCTGTCCCGGCAGTCGCGGTCCCGGAAACGCCCAAGCACGAGTAGTGCTGTAGAACGAAGACGAGCGACAGTCGGGGCGTGTTCGGCTCGGTAATCCGAACAGCATGACTCCCAAGAGCGTCCTGCGCGAGTTCATCAGCATACTGGGATTTCCCAAAACCGGAAACGTACGCTAGAGTGTCTGCGTGACCGCTGGCTGGCCTCTAGCTCGCGGAACGCTTTGGGCCGTCCTAGGGGTCTGCGTCGATCCTGGGGCTTCCTAGGGCCGCTGGGGCCACTTCTAGGAGTTTAATCAGCCTAGCAGTGGTGATAATTCCGCCATTTGTATAGCACCTATATGCTACTTTGCGCTGGTTTACTGTGTGCGATGGCCGATAGAGCCTTGCGCGATAACATGGTTATGCGGTTATGCGCGGCCAGCCCGGCATAAGTACCTATGACTGCTCCAGTTCCTTCCACCCAATCCGGTAAAGCCGCCGACCACCTTGCGAACGAGCGCACCTTTCTAGCGTGGATTCGCACCAGCATCAGCATTATCGTGTTTGGCTTCGTGGTGGCAAGGTTTGGAATTACCTTGCGCGAATTCTTGCGCATGCAGGGCAATGGCGAACGTCAGAGCGGGATGTCGCTGGCCATCGGGATCGGTTTCATAGTTATGGGTATCTTTATGGCGCTGGTATCGTTGGTCCGATACCGCACAACCATGAACCGGCTGAACGCAGATGAGTTCCAGCCGGCTGGCGCAATCGTTACCGTTCTTGGCCTAATTGCTGCGCTTTTCGGAATTATATTGGCGGTGTATCTGATCTTCACCGCCAGAACGCTTTAACCAGCTTCGGCGGGGCATCCCATCGTGGCCATTTCGTTGACCAACATTCCTTGTAGGAATCTGTTCGTAGCAAGTCAAAATGTCCGCTTTTTGTAGCAAGTGAAATGTCCGGTTTTGATTCTTGGGTTTACTCATATAGCCGTCGTGGTCGCTGTGGGAAAGTGGGAATTCCGCGCACTTTGCGG
>JBEKPR010000041.1:0-27127 GCA_049520555.1 Candidatus Korobacteraceae bacterium | reverse complement strand
GCGTTTGCTCCGTTTGCGTCACGCTTTCCCTTTGAGATGGCCGTGTTGCCGAAGTTTCATAGCAGCGCATTCAGCCGAATCGGTGCAACCCAAATTGACAACTTGGCTCGGATCCTGCGTGATCTACTGCAGAAGTTGGATCAAAGCATAGGTGGGCCAGCCTACAACCTGTCACTCCACGACCGGCCCTTCCTGCGTCCAAGAGGGGGCTACTGGAACACAATCGAGGATGACTTCCACTGGCATATAGAAATCCTGCCCCAGATGTTTCGTATTACTGGATTCGAATGGGCTTCCGGATTCTTCTACAATCCAGTACCGCCAGAACTGGCCGCTCGCTACCTTTCGCGAGGTCTCCCCGTCTGAATACTCCCGCTCTGCATAGTCCAGGTGCAAACCCCCGTGTAGTCGCCTAACTGGAAACTGAGCTGAAAGTATTTCTTTCCGGCACATGAATTCACGCCAACGGATGGGGTACCGCCCACACCATCACTGTCGTCGGCGGCACGCACGTCACGATTCACCACTTCAACCCAATAGAAGTGTTCTGCCTGATCGAACGGGAGCGAGTCAGCACTTGCGCCATGGTGCCGACCATGGTGGCCGCCCTGCTGGATTCTCCCGAAAGGCCAAAGTACGACTTGACCAGCTACCGCCAGATCAGGATCGGCGTGATCCGACGCCAGCTCATCTGGGGAAGGCTCACTCAAGGCGAAGAACACACCACGCGATCCGCGTGTCGCACTCTCGATCGTCGATTTCCACGATCCCTATAAGGAGGCCCAGCTTCGTGGCCGCGTGGTCGAGCGCCGTCCTGATGGCGATTTCAAAGTACATGGATGCCATCTCGCTCAAGTACACTGGCAAGCCGAGATCGAGAAGGCACGATACACCAAGCTCCCTTTTGAACATACACAGCCCAACTGATGTTGCTACGCCGCTCCGCATTGCTGGTGCTTGGCAGACCGAGGGGCTAGTGTTCAATGTCGAAGTAAATCTTTGTTGTGGCACGGTACTGGGCTATCTTCTTGCCGTCCAGTTCCATTTCTAATTCTGCCACTCGCGCCGACCTCAGGCCGCGAACGGTTTTTGCGGCTTCGGCTACCGCGTTTTCCGCAGCCTTTGCAAAGCTCTCTGTGGAAGTTCCGATTACATCAATAACCTTTTGGGTCATTACGGTTCTCCTTTGATTTCTCACTGTGGATTGTACCACTGGTCTGCCCGGTGATCGCCCCAACCCCATGACCTTGCGGGCAGGGCAGACTATCGCCGAGTCGCGGGCAAAGCGATGAACCGTCTTCAGCCCGCTCGGTGGCTAAGAGCGTAGCAAAGCAAGATAGCCTGAAGGCCCTGGTTCTATGCGGCGACTGTTTTCGCCTTCTGCTTAGTCACCTCCGACTCTGCTTGCAGCCAATCGTCTAGCTCGTGCCCCTCATCTCTCCCGCGTTGCTCGTACAGTTCGTAGGCACGGTGACGGATTTGCTCTTGAAGCTCAGGTGAGGATTTCATGACTGCTAGGGCTGGTGTTTGACGCCGAGTAGCCGTTGTGCGGTTTGGTTTCATTATGCTGCACTCCTTAGTTAGAGAATGATGGTCGCGCTGCTTCCGTGGCGTTTCCGGTGCTCGCTTACGCGAGATGAATCCCCGCCAAGAGCCAGTCCTTTGGCACCGACTGAAGGACTAGTTCATCCTCTGGCACCACGAACTCAATGCCGCAGCGCGGGCACGTGAACTCCCCTGACTCGGAACGGTTACGTCCAACGTCGTCCCTCGACCCGTAGGCAACCGCCAACGTACCACAGTCGGGCATGGTACAACTCGACCCTGCCGCCACTTCATCATCGAGTTCCTCCCATTCATGCGGCATGGTCTCTTCTCCATCTTCCGACGAATCTCGCACCTGTGCGATGTCTTTCTGTCGAGAAGCTAACGCCCTGAGCAATAGCCCTTTCTGCTGCTTGGACGAGATGAAATCACTCCAGTGGGGGCCACCATGAACTGGTGCTGGTAGCGCAACAGGTATCACTTTTCCCTCTCCGCTGACATGCAGCGTCATCGCTGCTGAGCAGCTACCGCACAGCCAGAAGTACTCCAATCGGTTGGACTTGGACGAGCCGGGGAGCGTCGGATCAGGTTCCAGTCGAAACAGCCTCCCTTCAGCCAGACGACGAAACAAAGCGGAACAGGAGGGATTGCTACACTTGGCGACCATAACAGCACCCCACTAGTTCTGTTCAAATCGGCCGTGGGCAAACACTGCTCAATGCGGCCAGTTTCGATTTGCCAGTGTTTGCTGGCGTTCGAAGGAATCGGACTTGGCAAATTCAACTCGGGTGCCAGGACGAACTTAGGAGACGTTACTGCCCCGCATTGGGTGTAAGTTTAAACTGGCATGTTTCCAGTTGGCCAATGAATTCCTCGCATTCTCCAAATGCAAAATTCTAATTCTTGACTCCATCGGGGAGACCACAATGGCCATGCCAGTCGATTGGAAGAAGCGGAGTCGCTTCCAGTTCCAAAATCCGACCTGGTCTGTCGCGTGCGGGGATGAACTGCTTCCAGTGATGGCACCGCCCAAAAAGCAGGGTGGCGTAGTGAGAGTTTGGGAGGGAAGATGAAGCGCCACTACGCCACGCAGGAAACGAACGACAGTGGGCCGCACGCTCCTTTTGGGTGCCGCCTATGCTGCGAAAAGACATTCTTGCTTTGCTGGAGGGAGGGGATCGACGGACGATTGGGCGCGCGGATGAAGTGGCGGCGATGGTGGCCGACGATCTGGAGTTGTTTCCGAAGCTGATCGCGGGATTATGGTTGGCGGAGGCGGTGGTGCGGACGCGGGCTGCGGACGCGGTTGAGAAAGTTAAGCGGGAGCGCGGTGAACTCTTGCAGCCTTACAAAAAAAGAACTGCTGGGATTGATGACCGAGGCTCGGGAGCAGGAACTGCGCTGGCATCTGGTGGTGATGGTTCCACGGCTGTTGCTGAATGCTAAGGAAAGGCAAGTTGCGATAGCTTCGCTGGAAAGCTATCTGGAAGACCGGAGTTCCATTGTCAGGACTTTTGCTTTGCAGGGATTGGCTGACTTGGCGCGGGGCGATGCGGGGATTCGGGACAGGGTGGTGGAGATTCTGAGGGAGGCTGGGCGGAATGGGAGTTGCCCCCAAGTTCCTGCCTGATGAGGTAGCCAAAGACCCGCAGGCACTCAGCCGCTTTCAGCGCGAAGCCAAGGCTGCCTCTGCGCTGAATCATCCGAACATCTGCACGATCTACGAAATTTCTTGCGGCTCTAGGCGGCACGGCTGAAGCCGTGCCCTTCCCAAAACCGTTTCTGAGACCAGTTTTTAGGCCGCTGCCGTTAGCCTGTTCTGCGACTTTGTGGATTCCGATCCCTCCTCTCTTGCGATACCGCGTTCGAGCGCATGGATGAGATAAGGACGCAGGTTGGCGGGCGGAATAATGTAATTGAGAGCACCCACGTCGAGCGCCCGCTGCACGCTGTGCACGCGGTCAAACTCGGAGGCCATCTCGCCCAGTTTCTCGGAATGTACGACTTTGAAGAGTTCTTCCCACTGGGTGCGCAAGCGGCCTTTCTCCGCGCCGTCCGCCTGGGCTATCGCCTGGTTCAGCGCCTGCAGGCGCGCATCTTTGCGGGCCCTGGCTTCAACCTCACCGGCGAAAACCACGGCTGCCGCCGGAGCGCCGCCGATGACGGAGGCATACGTTCCCTCCAAGGCTGTCACTTCAAGGCTTTCATTCAGCGCCCGCGAGAAAACCACGTACGCGCCTCCGTGATAGCGCGAGATCACGCAAAAGACGATGGGGCCTTTGAAGTTCACCACGGCCCTCCCGATCTCGGCGCCGTACTCAAGCTGCAGCCTGCGCATCGACTCCGGCGAGCCATCAAACCCCGACAGGTTGGCCAGGAGCACCACCGGTCGATTGTTGCTGGCGGCGTTGATCGCGCGCGCCACTTTCTTGGAGGATTGCGGGAAGAGCGTGCCGGCGCACCATTGATCCGGTCCGTCGGCGGGGACAAATCCTAACCGGGGCACCGGCCGGGATTCGATACCGATAAGACAAACGGGATAGCCACCAAGATGAGCATCCCACACTACCGCGGTCTCCGCCGCGCGCATGCCGGCCCAGCGCTCCAGCGGCGCATGGTCCTGGTCGATGGCCGCCATCATGACTTTGCGAATATCAAAGGATTTCTTGCGCCCGGGGTTGGTCTCGTCCGACAAGATGTCGCCGATCAGTTCGAAGCCGTCGTTATTATTGTCAGTGGAATTGGAATCGCCATTGCCGCTCCTGCCGTGAGGATGGACTCGCACATCGCGATCCATGGGATCGGCAGTCGCGGCCCGCCGGGGGAAACGCTCGCCCGGGGCCACGTAGGTGTGCTCATAGTGGCGCAACAGAATGTGGCAGGCTTCATCGATGTCGCGCGCCCAGTACTGCGCCTGGCCGTTGATCCCCATAATGCGATCGTAACCGCCGATGCCTTGATTGTCCTCGGCCGAGACGCTGCCGGAGTAGTCCAACGCGCGCTTGCCGGTGAGCACCATCGCCGCTTTCGGCGTCATGATCAGAATGCCCCGGGTGTGCATGAGCATGGTGGCCTCGGCGTTCCAGTACGGCTGCGCGCCGACGTTGATTCCGTTCACCACCAGATTTATCTCGCCGCCCGCTTGCGTGAACTCCACCAAGCCCCGCAGGACGCGGGCAATCCAATCCATGTTTTCCACTCCGCTGTCCATCGAGATCTTGGCGCCGGCCGAGATGGGGAACCATTCCAGGGGAACGCCCTTCGCTTGGGCCAGATCCAAAGCTGCGAGGATGCGCCGGCATTCCGGTTCGGCGATGGCGCCCAGGTCCTTGCTTGGATCGCCCAGCACCAGAACGCGTGTCATGCCCTCGGGATACTTGGTGATAAAGTTGCGGATGATGCCAACGATGATATTGGCTTTGTTTTGACCATAGGGGCGATCGACGGCGACCAGACGGCCTGCAGAGTCAAGATCATGCTCGATAAAATCGCCAGTGGGAAATTCCGCTCGCGTGTGTTCCGGAGCGGGCGTGAGCATTTTGATGATTTCGTAAGGGTAGATGAGCCCGCGCTGGCGCATGCGGACGACTTTCTGGTCGTATTCGGTCAGCGGTCTGATTGGTTGTAGTTGGTCGGCGGGCCGGAAGGTGATGAGCATACCGCTGCCGCCCGGGCTTGAGATGCGCACCACCATATCGCGCAACTCGCCGGTCGCCGGACTGGGAATGCGGACGCGCACTACCACTTGCTCCAACCCCAGGCCTTCGGTCGCGGGCGCCAGTTTGCGCACAAGATCACGCAATTCATCCCGCCCAAGATTAAGCGGTGGCCACACGTTGAGCAGTATGCGATTCCAATGGAGGCGCTGATAGGTCGGCCGCCGTGACTGAAACAGCCGGATGCTGGCCATCGCTTCCATTAACATGCGCTCCAGATGCGGCAGTTGCACGACGCGACCCGCCTCATTCCGCACCGGGGTTACGTCGCGCACTTCCGCGCACGCGAACAACCGCTCGTCCTTCGGGTTATCGCGGGCCACGGCATGGATCAGGTACACATCTTCGACCGACGGCAGCCGTTCAATCTTGAAATTGCTAAGCCGCCAGAGATGCAACCGTTTCCCCATCATGGGGTGGATTCCGCGGTAGAGCTTCTCCTCTTCATATCCATTCGCGCTGGGGCGATAGGTGAAATGCATGCCCGCTATACCCCGGCCGTGACCAGTGCCGGCGGCGGTCGCTACGATGCGCCGGATGGGGCGCGGGAAGCCAGCCTGGTTGAGCACCGAGCGCACTTCCTGCTGCGTAGCCTCCGCGTCGCCCAACCTGCCGGAATGGAAAACGTAAAAATCGATGACGATGTCGTGGTCTGCCGGAACTTCCGCGATCATTGGAAACAGCCTCCGCGCCGCCTCCGCGAGCCGGGAGTACTCGGCGTGCGTCGTGAACACGTGAATGCGCTTCCCCTCATGATCGTACTCCGCCGATGCGCAGCACTGTCCGTCCACAGCCACGGAGCGAAAGTTCGTGAGCTTTCGAATCCGGTAGTACCGCCAGGTCAGCGCCTCCAACATCAACTTGCGCAAGGCTTGGTCGGCGGTTGCGAACCGGCTGGAGATTAGGCTGAACAGCGGCTGCGGACATTCGACCAACGCGCGGATTCTCTCGTAGCGGTCCGCGGCATCGGGATTCGCAGCCAGATAGGCGAGGTGTTCCTCCATTTGCTCGTACACCTGTTGACGTGCCCGCTCAAACAGCGGTTGGTCGAAGTAGCGATAGCGCACTTCCCGGGCCAGGTCGGTGACTGCGGGAAAGAGCCCATTGGTCATGGAAATCATTCGGTCGAGGAGCGTCCGAAAGGACTCCTCAGCGTGCGGCGACAGCGTCTGGACGCGCCGCAGACGTCGTTCGAGGACGCCCAGAATGGGCGCGACTTGCTGCTCCACCCGTTGATGCGATTTGTAGATCCAGAGCAAGCTCTCTTCCAGTTCAGGGGAGCGATCCAGGGTCCGCACACCGTAGTGAGCCAGCGCGCGTTGGAGCGCGCTGACAAAGGCTGGCGGGAGTCCTTGACCGCGCGTCTCCAGCATGCGCAAGTAGGAAAACAGATAGGCCTCGGCACTGGGCTCTTCACCGCTGGCCCGATGGTTTACCTCCGGCTCGCGTTGGAACAGGGAACGTATGTCTACAAAAATGTTGAGGATCTCATCTTCGCGCTGTCTAATTTCGTCGCTGTTCACGGGGCAATTCTGGCTCCATTCGGCGAGCAGCCGCGCGGCCTGCTTCGGATCCACGTCAAAGCCCAACATGAGCTGGCGGAGCTCATCCAGGCTCTGACGGCAGCTGGATTGGATGGCTCCTCCGTTTCCTTCCGAGGCGAGCGACGTGCCAAAGACCACTTGTTCCGCGGCTGCAACGGCATCGTCACCGGCGGCGGGGTCGATCTGCAGGAGCGGGGCTCCGGTGTCCACCTGAACATTGGGTATGGCCATCACCTGCCGGACCTTTCCGGAAAATGGGGCCACAACCTGTGTCTCCATTTTCATGGCCTCGAGCACCGCCAGGCGGTCGCCGACCGCAACCGTGTCGCCCGGCTTGACGAGAATGGAAACCACTACCGCCGGCGCCGGCGCGTGCACCACGCCCCCGTCATCGCGATCAATCTGGTGCGAAACGCCATCCACCTCGATCCGGTACCTTATCCCCTGGACTACGGAGACGACACGAAAACGCCGCCCGAAGACCTTGAGCCAACATTCGAACTGACCCAAACGGTCGATCTGGGCATCGATGCGTGCCCCATTCACCTCCACGCAGTAGCGCTGCGGGCCGAGGCGATAAGTCTTCGGCGAGTAGCAATGGCCTCGATAGCGTAGTTCCGCAGTCAGGCCTACCTCACTGCGGACCTGCGGCCGCCCGCGCACCGCCGACGCATAAAACTGTGACTGCTCCACGGCCAGCTGGGCATCGTAGGTCTCGATCGCGGCTTGAACCAGAGCTACGTCGGCGTAACGCCTGGAGAGGTGCTCACCGGTTGCCGCTAAGTGGTCCAGCCACCCAACATGCACTTCTCCACGCTGCACTTCGGGGCGGTTCAGCAATTCCAGCAGAAACGCTTTGTTACTGGTTCCGTCCTTGATGACGACAACGCTCTCGCGCAGCGCCCGCTGCAGGCGGGAAAGTGCTTCTTTCCGGTTCTGGCCGTAGGCGATGACCTTGGCGATCATGGAGTCGAACTCCGCCGGGATGGCATCGCCTTCCGCCACGCCGCTGTCTACGCGCACACCCAGCCAGGGCAGGATTCTGAACCGCTCAATCGCGCCCGGCGCGGGAGCAAAGCCGTTGTCCGGATCTTCCGCATTCAGCCGCACCTCAATGGCGTGACCGGTGGTGCGCGGCAGTTCGCCTTCCAGGCGGCCGCCGCGCGCGACGTGAATCTGAAGTTTCACGAGATCGAGCCCGGTGGTGCACTCGGTCACCGGATGTTCAACCTGCAGCCGCGTGTTCATCTCCATGAACGAGAAGCGGTTGATTTCCGGTTCGTACAGGAATTCGACAGTGCCCGCGTTGTGATAGCCCGTTGCTTGACTCAAGCGCACCGCCGCCTCGCGCAGCATCTGATCTTGCTCCGGAGAAAGCGCCGGCGAAGGTGCTTCTTCGAGGATTTTCTGGTGGCGGCGCTGGATGGTGCAGTCGCGCACGCCGGCGGCCCATGTCGTCCCGTAGTGGTCGGCAATAATTTGGACCTCGACGTGGCGCGCGCCTTGCACCTGTTGCTCCAGGAAAACGGTGGGGTCCCCGAAGGCCTTGAACGCCTCGGCCCGGGCGCTCGCAAAAGCTTGGGGGAGTTGGTCCGCCGAACGCACCAGGCGAATCCCGTGACCGCCGCCTCCGGCGGTGGCCTTAATAAGGAGCGGATAGCTGAGGCGTTCGGCATGGCCCTGGGCGTCGGCGAGCGTTTCCACCGGCCCATTGCTCCAGGGCGCTACCGGTATCTGCGCCTGCTCGGCAATTCGTTTTGAGGCGATCTTGTCGCCCACACGCCGCATCACATCGCCATCCGGGCCGATGAACACGACGCCTATCTCGCGGCAAAGGTCGGCGAATGCGGCGTGCTCGGCCACAAAGCCCCATCCCACCCAGACCGCGTCCGCGCGTGCGGCCGCCAGCGCACGTTCGAGCCGGACGTAGTCGACGTAACTGCTCTTGGGCTGCTGAGTGTTTGGATCGAGGACCTGAGCCGGACCGAGACACACTGCCTCGTCCGCTTCACGCACAAACATGCTGCGCCGGTCAGGCTCGGTGAACAGCGCGATCGTGCGCAACGATGTGCCGTATTCTTGATTGAAATCGCGGGTAGCGTGGATGAAACGCATGGCGGCTTCGCCGCGATTCACGATAGCCACGCGCTGAAATTCGTGGTTCATAAGTCCTCCGATCAACCGATCGTCAGGACAACCCGGTCATGTTCATCATGCGGCGACGGTTTCCAGTGACATCGCAGCCTGTAGCGCCTTCAACCGCTCGGCATCCACCGCGCCGGGAACCGCTACCGTGCGGTAGCCGCCAAGATGCAGGTAACGGTTTCCTTTCGTATCCACAACCTCCGCATCGAAGCTGCCGCGATCCCAGTCGGAAGTGACCACGGCGTATAACCGTGTGTCGGCCGACTCCGGAGCCCGTAGCAGTGATGATGATGAAACGCAATCAATGTGCTGCGGCAGACCCATGCGGCCTTGCGTGCCCATCTCCCAGACCCCGGCAGTTTGGAAGCAAAGCTCAATCAGACGCGGCGCTGTAAGCGTCGGCAGTTCGGACGGCAGATGGTTTGCTGGCAAGCCTTTGGCCATCAGCCCGATAATCCTCTGTCCGTCCCACCACGCCCGCTCCACAACTTGGTATGCGGGTCCGTGGAAGTAGAGGCGATAGATGTCGGCGGCCTCGATGATATGTCCTTCCGGCACGCCCAGCGCCGGCACCGTCACCGCTTGGGGCGTCTGTTTTGTGAGCCGCACCCGGGCGGTAAAATGTGTTGTCACTTGCGGCTCGGCCTGGTTGGGGAACGACCGGCTGCCAGTCAAGCGGCAGTCTGCCAGCAAGGTCAAGGTGTCGCGCTGCGGATAAATGACTGCCTCGACCGTCACCGCGCGCGGTTCGTTCCGATAGAACTTGAACGGCGCCAGGAAGTTCACGTCTTCGATCGCCGCGACATGCCAGCTGGGAAGCAGGCATAGCGCAGCTTCGGCAAACGCCTCGATGCCCATGACCCCGGGCAGCACCGGTGTGCCGTCGATTTGATGATCGTGCAGGAAAGGTTGAATCGCCGGGTCCAGCGTCGTCTCGATTTTGAGGCCACTCTGCAGGCCCACGCCTGCCATCTTGCCGATCATTGGTCCTGACCCCGATGGTCCTTGCTGCGGTGATCGAGTCAGGGTTTCCACGCCTGATGTATCCAGCCCCCCAGTGGCATCCCACTCATTCAGCAGAACACCGAGACGAAGGCCGATAACAATTTCACCCTTGGTGCCTCCCGCAGTGAGTTCGCGGCGAATCAAGGGAATCCCCGCCTCTGGTGGCAGCATATCGATACCTGCCAGTTCCATCATCTTAGGGATGGAGCCACGCGTAGCCATACCCATGCCGCCCCATGCCGTCCAGTCGATGACGATGCCGCGTGTAGCCGGCCGGGTGGTGCGGAAGCTCGAGGTGATCTTGCCCAACAGATCGTTGGCCGAGCTGTAATCCGTTTGTCCGGCGTTGCCGAAGCGCCCGGCAATCGAACTGAACGCCACCGTCGCCCCGAGGGGCATGTCGCCGATGGCATGCAGAAGATTGAACCAGCCGTCGCTCTTGACGTCGAAGACCAGATCGAATTCACGCGCATCCTTGTCCGGCAGAAAGTGGCTGCGCTCCGTGCCGGCGGCGTGCAGGAGCACATCGATGTGCCCGCTGCGCTCCCGCACTTGCTTGATGATTTTGGTTACCGCGTCTGCGTCCGTGAGGTTGACGCTGAAGTAATGCGCCGTACCGCCGGCGGCTCGCACCGCAGCGATTGCGCTGTGTGCTGCCTGCGCTCGCTCCAGAGCCGCCAGCTCTTTTTCAACCAGGGCCGGCGTGGCGCGCTCGCCGCGCGCCTGGATGCGTGTGAACAGATCGCGCTTAAGGCCGTCCTTGTCGGTCACGAAGCGCTTGAGATCGGGATTCTCCGGATCAGGCTCGGGCACCAGATCGAGCAGGTAGAACGTGCCTCCGGAGGCCGTCGCCAAATCGGCAGTGATGGCCGATACGATACTCCCTGCCGCGCCGGTGACGAGAAACACGGTGTTGCTGTCCAAGGTTAGACCGGGCTTGCCATCGGCGGCGGGTTGTTCTTGCAGCCCAACCGTCCAGCGCAACTTTTCCGTGTAGCCGATTTCGACTGCGCCAGGATCGCGCAGGGTTTCTTCAATCAGGATGTCGGCGACTTCTGACGGCTTTCGTTCCGCTTCAAAGTCGACCGCCTTGACCAGAGCGTCCAACCGCTCTCGTTTATACGTTTTGGTGAAGCCCGCGACCGCGCCACCTAACGGCGCTAGCGCACCGGCCTCGTCGTAGCCATGCTGTCCACCCAGTCGCGTCGCCGACACGAGAAACGTGCCCCGTGCCGCAACCTGCTCGTACAGAATGCGCATGGTGGCATACAGCGACTTGACCCGCACCCGCAGGGCTTCATGCCAGCTGGCGAGGTCCATAGCACTGATGTCGCCCTCGTTGTCCAGCGCGGGCAGCCAGTACACTCCGTGCACCGGACCCGCGGCCAGCCAGCTCTCGACGCGATTCTTCAATGCGTCTACATCCATCGTCTCCGCGATGCGGAGAACTTCTACACCCATTGTCTCTAGCCGTTGCGCCAGCGCGTCTCCTGCACCAGATTTGTCCGGCATAATGACGACTCGCCGACCGGACCCCAGCGTCACACCGGTTGGCTTGCAAAGGGCAAGTGGCGGACGCAAGTTGGGAACAGGTACGCGGCGCGGGATACGGTTGGCGGCGTCGAAACTGGCGGGGATCGGACGCGCAGTCGAAACCGGCTTCGAAACCGAAGATACAGACACCGCCGGTTTTTTCGGCGCCGGTTCTTGTTTCTCTTGCGTGGCGGAAGCGCTTGCAGCGGACGCTTTAGCCAAGCCGGGCTGCCTGTCGTGAGCGAACTTGATCACGTGGGCCAGGGTAGGGAAGTCGCGTAGCTTGAGATTCTCATCGCGCGGAATGTTGTACGCCGCTCGCACGGCCGCGAACATTTCCGCTTGTTTGACGGTGTCGATGCCGAGGTCCGCTTCGAGGTCCAGATCCAGGTCCAACATATCTTTCGGATAGCCCGACTTCTCGGCCACGATCTCCAGCACCTTCTCCTTAATGGCATCGTCCGTTGCCGCTTGGGCCGCGACTGGGGGCGGCGTGGGCACAGTTGGCTCGCTGATGGTTGGTGAGGGCGGTGCCCCGACGGCCAGGTCGGGACGTTTCTCATACACGAAACGGATGACGTGAGCCAGTGTGGGGTAGTCGCGCAGCTTGCGGTTCTCATCGCGCGGAATGTTGTAGATCTCGCGGATGGCCGCGAACATCTCCGCCTGTTTGACGGTGTCGACGCCGAGGTCGGCTTCGAGATCCAGATCCAGGTCCAGCATATCTTTCGGATAGCCAGTCTTCTCTACCACCAGAGCGAGGACGCGTTCTTTGACGTCGTCGCCGGCAGAGACCGGCGCCGATGTCGCAGTCGGCGCCGGTTCCTCAGCAGCCACAGCGGTCTTCGGCGTGGCAGGTTTGACTTCTTCCTTCGCGACTGCTGGGGCTGCAGCCAAGTCAGGGCGTTTCTCATACACGAAACGGATGACGTGCGCTAATGTCGGATAATCACGCAGCTTGCGGTTCTCGTCGCGCGGAATGTTGTAGATCTCGCGGATGGCGGCGAACATTTCCGCCTGTTTGACGGTGTCGACGCCGAGGTCGGCTTCGAGGTCAAGATCCAGGTCCAGCATGTCTTTCGGATAACCAGTTTTCTCTACCACCAGCGCGAGAATGCGTTCCTTGACGGGATCGCCGGTGACGACTTGCGCAGATGTCGCGGGGGGTGCCGGTTTCTCAGCGACCACAGCGATTGTTGGGGTCGTAAGTTTGACTTCTTCCTTCGCGACTGCTGGGGCTGCAGCCAAGTCAGGGCGCTTCTCATATACGAAGCGGATCACGTGCGCTAATGTCGGATAATCGCGCAGCTTGCGGTTCTCGTCGCGCGGAATGTTGTAAGCCTCGCGGATCGTGGCAAAGACCTCCGCCTGCTTAACGGTGTCGACGCCCAGATCCGCTTCGAGATCGAGATCCAGATCGAGCATGTCCACCGGATAACCGGTTTTCTCGGCCACCAGAGCCAGCACTCTCTCTTTCACCGGGTCGGTCTTTGGATCGCCCTTTGCCGCCGGTTTTGGTGGTGCGGAAGGAGTGGGAGTGGCGACTTGAATTTTGGGTGCCGGCGCAGCGACCGCGATGGGCGGCGGTGGCGACGGTTTCGTGGTGACGACTGGCGGCGGTGGCGGTGTTTGCGCTGTGAGGGTTGGCGCGGTCGTTTTTGCTGTTGCGGTTCGTGACTCCTGAGCGGCTGCGGGGACCCGCGCCGCCGACCCTTGGTCTCGCACCCGCAGCGTGCGGTGGACGACTTCCAGATCGGCGGCCGGGCGGCCCGCGACGCTGCTCAGCCACGCACTCCAGGCGGTGGCATCGGCGATGCGGTAGGCATAGCCCAGAGCATTCGGGCTGGGACGGATTCCGTCTTTCGTCCCTGTCCAATGCAGGAGCATCATGCTGATCTGCGAGCCGAAACCCGCTCCCAGGTGTATGGCGTACTCGACCGGATAGCTACCGCCTTTCGACAGGTTCAACTGTCCCAACTCCGGATCAACTTCCTTAAAGTTGGCGACCGGGGGCACGCAGCCGGTTTCCAGCGCCTTGACCGCGATGACATCTTCGATGCCTGTGCCCATGGCGTGACCAGTGAAGCCCTTGGTGTTGGCGATCACAATGCGATCCGCGACGTCGCCGAAGACGCGACGAAGTGCGTTGATCTCGGCGGAGGCGCTGCCGCCGCGCGCCGGGGTATAGGTTTCATGGGAAACGAAAACTGTCTGCGGCGCTATCTGCTCACGTGAAATGCCGTTGCCCGCTTCGGCTTTGGCCACCAGCGCCTCCATCACTTGGCCAATGTGCTGGACATCGAGGCGAGTACCGTGGAAAGCGCTGTTGCCGGTCACGGTGCTCAACACCTCGCAGATGGGCTGTATTCCACGTTCACGCGCGGCGTCGGCGCTCTCCACCACCAGAGCCGCGGCGCCCATGCCGATAATCATGCCGTGCCGCCGGCGGTCGAAGGGAATGGCGGCGTCTGCGACCACATCGTCGGTGGCTGCCGCTCCAGTGGCCAGGAAACCAGCGCCCATCCAATCGATCAGATGATCGGAGGTGATGTCGTCGGCCGAGACGACGATCACCCGACTGCAGCGCCCGGCGTGGATCCAGTCCTGCGCCAGCGACACCGCTTGCGTGGTGCTCGCGCAGGCAGAGTTGACTTGGGTGTTGGGACCGCGAGCGCCGATGAATTCGGCGAATTGCGAATGTCCCATGGACAAGACGCGGAGCAAGAAGCGCCGGTTGAAGACGTACGGTTCTTTGTCGATGGCGGCGCGCAATTCGTCGATGTGCCGGTTTATCTCCTGTACCAGATTGGAATGACCATTCGCCTCTACTTCCCGGGCGAGTAGGCCTTCGAGCATGGTTAACCGCTCGCGGCGTTCGTGGTCCGCGTAATAGCGCGCCATCTCATCGGCGAACGAGTCTAACCCGGGGAAGGCGGAAGCAAAAATCACACCGGTATCGTCGCGCAAAGCGTCGGGCAATCCCCAGCGCTCCGGCAATAGCGTGCCTTTGGTTGTGGTTTTATAGCGCATGACCAGCGGGACGCCGGCGTCGCGCAGTGCGTCGAGGCCCGCGGCGATCGCCAGTTGGGTGTCGCGGTCGAGGGCGGCTACGCGTTCGGAGGAAATTCCGAATTCATTTTCCAGATCAAAAGCGCCCCCACGGCCCGCCAGCTTGATGACGTCCGCGACAGCAGTGAGGGTCTCGAATCTGGCTTCTCCGTTCTCGCTCTTCACCAGGCGCGTGATGTGTTTGTCGAGCATGGCCTGACGGAAGCGCGTGGGAATCAAATCGATAAACTGATCGCCGCGCAGAATGCGGCCGATGTTGGCGTCATCGAAGATGTGCTCGGTCCCGGGCAGGCCTAACGCCGCTCCAGTGATGACCACCGGGGCGGAGGTGGAGCGCCCATTCTGGCCGTGGTAGATCTCGTAGCCGCGATCGAGAACATCGGCGAACAAACGGCCGAGCTCGTGGTAGCGATCGCCATTCGACGGCGCGGTTGGCGCGGTTGGCGCGGATGAGGGTGGTGCGGTAGAGGCGCCGGTCGCAGGCGCTGCCACAGCGATTGGTTTGGAGGTTTCCGCCGGTGAGGAAACAGTCTTCACGGTCGTCACCGCGGGTTCGCGCAAGGCGTCCGCGGTTCCGCGGCCGAGTCCCGCCGCATAAAGGCCGCACAGCGCCTGGTTGAACGCGACGATATCGCCGACTTTCGGATGATTGGTAAACAACGAAACCACATCGCTGCTGCCGCCGAGCACATCCTCGGCAAATCCCTGCAACGCCTTTTTCGGTCCAACTTCGACAAACATACGAGCGCCGGCATCGTAGAGCGTGCGCAAGCCCTTAATAAACTGCACAGGAGAAGCGACCTGCTGCGTGAGAATGTCGAGCATCTTAGGCACGACGTCAGGCCCCGTGGGATAAAACTCGCCGTTGGTGTTCGCGACGATTGGCAAACGCGGCGATTGGAGATGCAGGCGCTCCAGAACTCGCCGCAGCGGCTCGCTGGCTCCCGCCACAATCGATGTGTGGAAGGCGTGGCTGACAGGTAACGCAGACACGTCATAGCCAGCCTTTTGGAAGGCTTCCATGGCTTGCTCGACTGCCTGGCTCGCGCCGCCGATAACCGCCTGATGGCTGCTGTTGAAGTTGGCGATCACGACGTTGCCCTTGATCGTCTTCAGGATTCGCTCGATCTCTTCCAGTGGAGCAAACACCGCGGCCATGCGGCCGTTGTCTTCCATCGCCACCTGAGTCATTCCGCGACCGCGAGCGCTGACGGCTTCCAGAGAATCAGTAAAGGGGAGAGCGCCGGCCGCCACCAGCGCTCCGTATTCGCCCAAACTGTGTCCCATCGTGAAGTCGGGCTCGATGCCGTACGCTGCCAGGAGCCGGGTCAGCGCGAGGTCAATGGCCAGCACGGCGGGCTGAGTGATCTCGGTTTGGCGAAGATCGTCTTCGGCTTTGGCGACGGCGTCGGCGTCGGCTTGGTCAACGAAGATGAATTTGCTGAGCGGCTTGCCGAGCAAGGGCGTCATCACGCGATCGGCTTCGGCAAAGGTTTCAGCCACAATCGGCTCCGTTGCCCGGATCAGTTGGAGCATGTTCGCGTACTGCGAGCCTTGACCGGTATACAGGAACGCGACCTTGGGAGCCGGACCGTGACCGCGGAAGATGCCTTGCGCCCGCAGGGCCTTCCACACCGCCGGCTGATTGGCCGCCAGCGCCTTGAGTGCATTGCTTGCCTTGTCCGCCAGTTCGGTGGCGTTGGCGTAGTCGATGGCCAGGCGCTCGGGCGCGCGCAGGTCCGATTCAGCCGGAGCAGTTGGCGCCGGCGCCAGGCCTGCTTTGGCGTCTTTCTCCACCGCGCGCAAACGTGCGGCGAGTGCAGCTTCGGAAGCGCTGCCGATTACCAGTGCTCCGCGCAACGGAGCTTTGCAATGAGAAGAGTCAGACGTGCGGGAAACATCTTCCACATGCATCATTGGAACTGGCTCGTTCGTTTTCGACGGCATCTCGGTGACGGCGACCGAGCGCTTGCCGTTTCCGTTCAGCCTGCCAGGAATGTATTCTTCGAGCACAGCGTGGAAATTGGTGCCGCCAAAACCAAAAGCGCTCAGACCCGCCCGGCGCACGCCATCTTCTGGCATCGTCCATGGTTTCAGTTCGGTATTGACGTAAAGTGGAGAGTGGGCAAAGTCGATGTGTGGATTGAGATGGTCGCAATGCACGCTCGGCGGCAGTACCTTGTCCCGAAGCGCGAGCGTGGCTTTCAGCAGTCCGGCAGCGCCGGCCGCTCCTTTAAGGTGCCCGAAGTTCGACTTGACCGAACCAAGCGCCACTGAGTGCGAGGGGAGATGAGAACTGCTGAGTACATCAATCATGCTTTGCACTTCGACGACGTCGCCCACGGCGGTGGATGTGCCATGGCCCTCGATCAACGTCACAGTAGCCGGCGATAATCCGGCATTCTGCCAGGCGCGCTCGATGGCAAATTTTTGGCCGATCGGGTTGGGCGCGGTGATGCCCTTTCCCTTGCCGTCGCTCGATCCGCCCATGCCGCGCAGCACGGCGTAGACCTTGTCCCCGTCCCGCTCGGCATCGGCCAGACGCTTGAGCAGAAAGATCGCCGTGCCTTCGCCCATGACGAAGCCGTCGGCCCCTTCGGCGTAGGGACGAGTGCCGGTCGCCGAGAGCGCACCGATCTTGCAGAACTTGACGAAGGTCGAGGCGCCCATGTTGCGGTCAATGCCGCCGGTAACGGCCACGTCGAAATCGTGTTCTACCAGTCCTTCTGCCGCGGAACTGATCGCTGCCATCGCGGATGCGCAGGCGGCGTCACAAACGTAGTTGGGGCCGTGGAAGTTGAAAACGTTGGCGATGCGGCCGGCAATGCAGTTGGCCAATTCGCCGGGCATGCTGTCTTCCGTAATTTCAGGAAGAAGTTTTCCCATCCGGTCGTGTAATTCGCGCGTAATGTCGCGGCGGACCGCCTCCGGCAACGTGGAGAAACTGGCAGTTTCGGCCAGTTCGCGCGCGTATTCCGGAAAGAGCACGCGCATCACGGTGAAATAGTGTTTTTCGCCGGCCATGGCATTGCCCAGGATCACAGCCGTGCGATCGTTGTCCAGCGGCCGCTTGGGGTATCCGTAGTCTTCGAGCGCTTCGCGGGTGCAGGCGATAGCCCATTTTTGCGACTCATCCATGGCATCGACCACGCGTGGCGGGATAGGCAAACGCCACTTGATCGGATCCCACACATGCTCACGCACCCAGCCGCCGATCTTTGAGTAAGTCTTGTCCGGGGCGCTGTGATCGGAATCGTAGTAAAGCGCCGGGTCCCAGCGGTTGGGCGTAACCTCGCTGATGCTGTAGCGGCCATCCTTCACGTTCTTCCAGAATGCCGGTACATTCGGAGCATCGGGTAAAACGGCTCCAACTCCCACAATTGCTATGGCGCGATAAGAAGTGTTTTCCATGACGAGACTCCTGCCAAAGGTCGATCCTTAGACGCTACGCGGCCAGTTCCGCGCGCTTGGCAGCGCGGCCGTACAGTACGTCTGCTACGTAATCCAGGTCCGAAATGAGGCCCGACTGCGCGCGGTGAATGGCGGGCAATCCCAAACTCGTTTCAAACCCGGGCATCTCGGCATCGCTTATGCCCCCGGCGCCGACGACCCAGCGCAAGCCGTCTTCGGCCACCTTGAGCGCGGCATCGCGGGCAAAGATTCGGCTGAGCGCCGCGAGCGCCGTCGCGTCGAAACGCCGGTTCGCTTTTTCGTGGAGCTTGCCTTCCGCCAAAAGCGCGGCGCGACGGGACAAACTCCCCGCGCACTCGGCGTAAGCGATCAACTCACCCAGGCGCAGGAGAATATGCTGATAGCGGGTCAGGCGCGCCACCCGCGCTTTTTCCATAACCTCGGCCAAGGCGTGCAAAGCCAGTGCCGCGATATCAGCGCCCACGCTCGGATGGCGAGCGTGCAACGCTTCGAATTCTCGCGCTTGCCCGTGATAGTGCTGCCCGCGCGTTTTGAGATGAGACTGCCAGCGGTCGCGGCTCATGGTCATCTCCATGATCTCGGAGGTGCCTTCGTAGATCGTGGTGATGCGAACGTCGCGGCTGATTTTTTCCACCATGTATTCATGCGTGTAACCGTAGCCACCGAGCGCCTGGATGCTGGCCTCGGCGGCTGCATTGCCAGCCTCCGTCGCCATGTACTTGGCGATGGCACCCTCGGTGTTCAGGCTGCCTTCGGCCCCGGCGTCGATGCGCTCCGCGGTTTCTTCGATATAAGCGCGGGCAGCCTCAAGGCGCGCCACGTGCGGCACGATCAGCTTGTGGGTGTATCCCTGCTTTTCCGAGAGCGGCGCTCCGGCTTGGATACGCTTGGTGGAGTAGGGAATTGCTCGATCGAGTGCGGACCAGCCGGCTCCCAGGCCGAACGCCGCCACCATCAGGCGCGTGTAGCCGAACACGGCCTGCGCTTGATTCAACCCCTGGCCTTCCACGCCACCGACGAGCCGGTCGGCATCAACATAGACGTCGCTGAAGGCAAGAGCTGCCGTGTTGCTGAGGCGGATGCCGTGCTTGTCTTCGGGCTCGTCGTGGGTGAAGCCCTTGGCGCCTTTCTCCACGATGAACCAGCTCGGACCGCTGGGCGTATTGGCCAAAACCGTGTAGGCATCGGCGATTCCACCGTTGCTGATCCATTGCTTGTTGCCATTGATCTTGTAGCCGACGACCCGGCCGTCCTGGCTGACGGGGTCCGCCGTAGTGCGAAGCGCCCCCAAATCGCTGCCCGCTTCCGGCTCCGTGGCGCCGTAGGCGAACAACAATCCTTCTTCCGCGATACGCGTCAGCCAGGTTTTCTTTTGCTCCGGAGTGGCGCCGACCGTAATCGGATCGCTGCCCAGAAACGTGGCCAGCACGGCCGTGGCCACGCCCAGGTCGATGCGCGCCATCTCTTCACAGACGCAATACACATCGAAGGCGCCGCCACCCATGCCCCCGAACTCTTCCGGGACGAACAGGAGCTGAATGCCCAGTTTGTCCGGACTGCACATGTGGCGGACGATTTCGAGCGGGCATTCGTCGCGGTCATCAAGATCCCGGAGTACTTCGTCCGGCAGGCGTTTCTTGGCGAAGTCTTTGAGCGACTTCAAACTTAACTTCAGGGTTTTATTTGCGATCATGGGCGGTGCCTCACTTTGCTATGCGACGCTTCGCATTTCACGAACTTTGTTGGTTAACTCCGGCAAGAACTCCAGGATGTCGTCGACAATTCCAACATCTGCCACCTGGAAGATCGGAGCCTTCGGATTCTTGTTGATGGCGATCAGGAACGGGCTACCTTTGAGGCCAGCCAGATGCTGGAAAGAGCCACTGATGCCGCATGCCAGATAGACCTTGGGCTTGACGGTTTTTCCGGATGAGCCCACCTGACGTGACTTCTCCATCCACTTGGCGTCGACCACGGGTCTCGAGCAGCTCACCGCCGCACCCAGGGCGTCAGCCAGTTCCTGAGCGATGGCCACATTGTCTTTTTCCTGAATGCCACGGCCGATGGAAACCAAAATGTTGTACTTGGTGATATCGACATCACCCGCCTCGGCGACGACCGTCTCCAGATAACGACGGCCCGCTGCCAGCGTCCCGATGTCGTTTGATTTGTCGACGACGGCGCCGCTGACGGGAGCACCCTCCAGCGGTTTGAATGCGCCCGGACGTATCGTGACCACAGCGCCGGATGAAATATCGCAACGAACGTGAGCGCTCACCTGTCCCCCAAATTCCTGGCGGACTACTTTGAGGCCGGCGCCTTCAACTCCGGCGATGTCCAACACGTCGGAGACGAAAGCTGAATTCGTCTTGATGGAAAGACCCGGCGCCAGATCGATTCCGAAATGCTCATGGGGAACTAACACAATGCTGCTGCTCGGCAGCACCTTGACCAGGGCTTTCCGGACTAGTTCAGCATTGGGGTAAGCAAGAGCTTCGTTGGCGATTTTCCAAATCTCAGGGTAGGAAGCAGCGAGGGTCTTGCACGCGGCATCGAGGTCGGCGCCCGAACCGGTGAGAATGGCCGTCGGCGCAGCGGCCGGATCGATCTTTCGCGCAGCGGCCGCCAACTCGAACGCGGAATCGTCGGGCACGCCTGCTTTGTGCACGATGTAAGCGAAGATGCGAGCCATTATTTCAATCCTCCTTTGGCTGCCATTAACTCCAGAACTTTGTCGATGTTCTCTTCCCGGCTGCCGCGCAGAATTTCAGCACCCTTACCCAGCGAGGGGATGAAGTAGTCCACTCGTTTCACTTTGGCGGCAGTTTCTCCCACAGCGCTGGGGTCAACCCCAAGCTCGGAGGCGCCGAAAGTTGGGATGGGGACAGAGGCCACTTGCCGGATGCCTCGCATGCCGACATAACGTGGTTCATTGATGCCGGTCTGAATCGAGAGTACACAGGGCAGATCAATCTCATTCATTTCCTTGTTGCCGCCTGCGATTTCCCGGCTGACTTTCAGCTTCTTGCCTTCGAGCACCTCAATGGAATTGACCAGAGAAGCAAACGGGTAGTCGAGCAGCGCCGCCAGCATTCCACCGACCTGGGCGCCCCCGTCCTCGGCCTGAACACCTGTCAGAATCAAGTCGTAATGCCCCTTCTGCACGAAGGCTTTCAGGATGGTGGCGATGCCCCTGCCGTCCGATCCGCTGAAGGCCTCGTCTGAGATCATCACGCCATGGTTCGCGCCCATGGCCATCTCGCGGCGCAGCACCTCTTCGTCATCTTCGCCACCCACCGTGGCGACCGTGACATTTCCGCCGACTCTGGCGGCGATCTGCAGGGCCTCTTCGACCGCGTAGTTGTCGGGTTCATTTATCGAATAGACCAACTCGTCACGTTCGATGTCGTTTCCCGCACGGTTGAGTTCAATCTCGTTTTCCGAAGTGTCGGGCACTCTTCTTGCGCAAACTAAAATTTCCACGTTCACCTCCACAGAATTCCTTTAGCGCCTTGTCAAACAATCTCCGAGCGTTGTCGTTCCTAGGAGCGAAGCGAGGAGGAATCTGCGTTGTTCCGCGATCCAGCGAAGACTGCAGATACCTCCCTCGGCTTTGCTCGGGTCGACCTATGGCCTCGGCAAAGGCCGCTCGGGACGACAAGAAATTAGTTTTTGCAACAAGCTATTGGGACCAACACATCTCGCACGATGTGTTGGTCCACTAATTCCGCCAAATCGATGGCGGTCATTCTTCCTTCGAAACCTGCGACCTTGATCGCGTCTTCTATATTCACCATGCAGAACGGACAGGCGGTCACGATCACATTGGCCCCGGCTTCGGCGGCCATCTTGACTCGCTTCACGCCCATTCGCTGATCTTCTTTGGGCTCGTAGAACAGCATCAGTCCGCCGCCGCCGCAACAGAACGAGCGGTCGCGAGACCGCGTCATTTCGACCCTCTTCAAACCGGGAATCGCATCCAGCACCTCGCGAGGGTCGTCGTAAATCTGGTTGTGCCGTCCCAGATAGCAGGGATCGTGGTAGGCGTACACACTGTTTTCGTTTTCTACCGGATTGAACTTGATCTTGCCGGCTTGCACTTCTCTGGCGATCACCTGGCTGATGTGCTCCACCGGCGGCACATCTTTGTAGTCGTGTTTCAGCGCGTTGTAGGCGTGCGGGTCAGCGGTGACGATCCGCCGGACTCCGGACGCTTTGATGGCATCCACGTTGTGGTCCCGCAAAGCCATGAAAAGCGTCTCTTCGCCGAACCGCCGGACTTCATGGCCGCTATCTCTTTCCGCCGCGCCCAGGATTCCGAAATTCTCTCCGACGTGGCTGAGGATCTTCGCCGTTGCCCGCCCGATCGCCTGCATGCGGTCATCGTAGGAGGTGATACTGTCGACAAAATACAGCGTCTCCGCGCCATTGCGATGGTCAAGCGTTTTGACACGGCAGCTTTGCTGGAATTCTTTGGCGTGGGCCCAGTCGGCCTTCTTCTTCTCCATCTTGCCGTAGGGATTGCCGCGGCTCTCCAGCGCCTTCAGCGGCTTTTGCAGGGACTGGGGCACATTTCCTTCATCGATCATGCCCCGCCGCAAATCGACGATCTTGTCGATATACTCCACCAGCAACGGGCATTCTTCCTCGCAAGCGCCGCAGGTGGTGCAGGACCAGATTTCATCCTCGGAATAAATGCTGCCGGAATCTTTGCTGCCGATCAGTGCTGTGCCATTGTTTGCGGGTCCAAAGCTCACGCGTCCAAGAACCGGATAGTGCTGGAAGTTGTAATCTCTCGCCTTGATGGTGATGAATCGTGGCGACAACGGCCTTCCCACCGCATTGGCCGGGCAATTGTCGGAACACCGCCCGCAGTCCGCGCAGGAATAAAAATCGAGCATGTGCTTCCAGGTGAAGTCTTCGAACGTCTTTACCCCGAACGATTTCACCTCATCCAGATGCTCGTCCGCGACGCCCCATCGCACCGGCTTCAGAATCTCCCGGTCCAACTTTGCGAAGTAAATATTGAAGAGGGAGGTTTCCACGTGGAACTGGATTCCAAACGGCCGATAGCAGAGCAAAAAATAAAAGGTCAGTTCATGGACAAGATAAGCGCCAAAGTAGAGCCTTCCGAGAGTGGGCAAGGGAGTTGAGACGAGAGCATTCCGCAAAATCCACGGGAGCGAAAATGCGGCCAACACTTCAACGGGTTGGCCTGGCTGTGACTGGGCGGCGGCCTTAGCGGCGGCAAAGAGGCTATCGGCCACCATCAGGAGTGCGATCAGCGACAAAAGGAAGATGGCGTCGGCCGTGTGACCTTTGCCGTACCTTGCCGGCACAGCGTACCGTGCAGGTCTGAAAACCAGGCGGCGAATCACAGCAATCACCATGCAGAGGAAAACAATGGTGGCGGCATAATCCGTGATTATGTTGTAGATAGGACCGGCTCTTCCTGAAAGGCCGGGCATGACGAAATTTTCTGAGACGCCGACAATCAGCACCGAGAAGGCGCGGATTGCCAGGACAAGGAAGCCCGCAAAAATGAAGATATGAATCGTCCCTGCGGTCCGGTAGCGCGGGTGCTTCCACTGTCCCAGCCAGAACTGCAGGACCCTTCCCAGTCGCACCCATGGCCGGTCAAAACGAAAATCGCGTTCGCCCCGAATGAGCGGGACCAGGCGCTTCGCCACAATGTAGGAAAAACACACGACGCCCAGAAGATGAATGGTTAAGAAGAGGATCCGGCCCGTGACCAACCAGGAGGTCACCTGCGCAGCTGACTGGATGCCTTCCACGTTCTCTACTCTCCTGCTTGGCGATCACTAGGCGATCAATCGCGTCAAGCCCTGTTCCTCCTTAACTGGGGGCCCTACTGCTGTTGCTGATTCGACCAAAGCGAGAGCGAGAGGCCGAAGTGGAATCGACGCTTGAACTGACGCGGGCGCGGGCGCTTGAACTGACGCGGGCGCGGGCGTCGGCGCGGGTACCGGTGTCGATGCAATCTCCGCCTTCGCGCGCACCCTCTTCTCTTTCTTCTTCTCTTCCTTTTTCTGTTCCTTACGTGGGGGTCTGCCCCCGGCGGCTTCTCGCAACTCCGTGAAACTCGCCTTCAGAAGCGTTTCCAAACGCCGCAGATCCGGTACTGCGTGCACATCTCCGCTGAACCCGAAATACGCCGTTCCGTTGTAGGTCAAAATGGCGCAGTTGAGCGCCATCTCGCCGCCGATCGGAACATAGGGATAACAGTGCAGGATCTTGTGGCCGAGCAGGTAGAGCGGATACTGCGGTCCCGGCACGTTGGTGCAGACCATGTTAAAAGGCGTGAACGGCAACCGGCTTAGGATGTGGCCGCCCAGCGCCTGCGCTGAAGTCGGGAACATGCCGATCAAACCACCGGCCAAACTCACCAATTCGGCGGCATGCGCGCCTTTGAGAAACTCCGTTCTCTCATGGACGGCAGCCAGCAGTTTCCGAGGGTTGCGAATATCCAGCGGAATGGTGACCGGGACCAGGGAGATGCGGTTCCCCAATTCGCCCGGACTGTCGCTGCCGCGCAGATTGACGGGAACCATTATGCGGAGCAGTCGCCCTTTAACACGGTCGCCATGCAGTGCGAGGTAGCGCCGGATGGTTGCCGTCACCAGCGCGAGAATGACGTCATTCACGCTGGTCCCGCAGGCGCGCTTTATGGCTTTGATTTCTGCCAGCGGAATTTCGGCCCAGGCGAATTTCTGCGGTCCGCGGTAGAAAACGTTGAAGCGCAGCCGCTCGGTGGATGCGCTGAGTTCCGGGAGTAAAGCGGCGAACTCGTCGGTGGCCAGTTTTCCGCCATTCGCGGCGAAGCGCTCCACCATGCTCGATACGTCCTGCAGCGCGGCGAGAATTTCTTTGACGAAATCAGAATAGGAATCGACGCAGCCGGTCGTTATCGAAGTCAAGACGTCACGCGGCGGCGGGACTCGCAGCCGAAGCTTTCGTCGAGGCGGACGAGGCGCCACTGGGCTCGCATCCATGATCACATTCATGATCCCAACCCCGGCGATGCCATCGGCGAGGCAGTGGTGCAGGCGGAAAATGAGCCCGCTGCGATTCCCTTTCAGCCCATGCACAAAGGTCAGATCCCATAGCGGGTGCTGCCGGTCCATCACCTTGCTCAGAATCTTCCCCGCCAGCGTCTTCAACTCTGCGTCGGAACCGTGATTGAGCGTCACCTCACGTACGTGGCTGCGGATGTCGAAGGTTGGGTCGTATTCCCAACTGGGAAGGCCAACATTAAGCGGCGGGGGAACTACCCGCTTGAGGTAGCGGGGAATAAGCGGCAGCTTCGACTCGACAAACTGGACGCAAGCTTCGAAAGGGATCTCGCCGTCAAACACGCAGACACAGGCCACATTGAGGGGCATGCCCTCGCGTTCAAGATGGAGGAAAACCGTGTCCCCCCAGGAAAGGCGGTCACCCTGCCCATTGCTCTGCATGGCCGATCTCCTATTCAGTTGCCGAACTTCAGTTGCCAATCTTCACCTGCTAAAACAATCGCGCATCTCAACTCACGAAAGAAAATCGCGACGTTAGCTTCACCAACTTGAGCACTTTGTAGACACCGACATTGACGCCGCGCAACACGACCTTGACGCCTTTGTCGTCCGCTAAGCCCGCAAACTCTTCCAGCGCGCTGAGCGCACTCGGATCGATCCGGCGCACGGAAGAAAAATCCAACGCCACTTCGCCCTCGACACTGTCCAGTTTTTCCCCGGCCTCTTGCAACGCTTGGACAATTCGCTCTTCATCAATCTTGAGCCACACGGCGATCATTGCCATACGCGCACCACCATCCGCTACGCGGTTTGTTGCTCAGGTACACCGGCCACTTTCGCCAGGCCTCGCCCCTGATAAGCCTTCCAAAACAGCTCGGCCAATTCGCTCATCAGTGGCATACGAGGGTTCGACCGCCAGGACGGATCGTCAAAGGCAATCTTGGTCAGATCCGGCATGGCCCGCTCGAATTCTTCCTTCGAGATTCCCAGGTCGGCGATCGAACGCGGGAACCCCAATTGATCGAGTAACTGTTCTGTCGCCGCCACCAGGTTCTTCACCTTTTCCTCAATCGTGTGGCCGCCAAGACCCAGCAAATCCGCGATCGTAGCGTATTTCTTGTGGGCGATATACCCCTTCTGGTACGGCGACGGCAGGAACTTGGTGGGCACGGACGCGTTATAGGCAATGACGTGCGGCAACATGAGCGCATTGGCCCGGCCGTGCGCCACGCCGAAGCGCGCCCCGAAGGCATGCGCCAGCGCGTGATTCACGCCCACCGACGCGTTGGAAAACGCCATCGCCGCAATGCAGGCCGCATTGTGCATCATCGAGCGCGCCTCTTCATCGCGGGGCTGCTCGTAGGCGATCGGCAGATACTTGAACACCATCCGGATCGCCTGCATGGCGTTACAGTCGGTATAGGCCGAACCGTAGCTGGAGACGGCAGCTTCCAGCGCATGCGTCAGGCAATCAATGCCGGTGTCTGCGGTAAGGCCCTTCGGCATGGACATCACAAATTGCGGATCGACCATGGCCACATCCGGGGTCAGCGAGTAGTCGGCGAGCGTCACCTTGCGCCCGCGCTCTTTATCGGTCAGGACGGCAAAGGGAGTGACTTCGCTCCCCGTTCCGCTGGTGGTGGAAATGGCAATCAGTCGCGCCCGGTTAACTTTCTCGGTTGGGTACTGGATCACGCGCTTGCGCAGATCCAGAAATGGCGCGGCCAGTTCTGCCAGGTCAGCCTCGGGCGACTCGTACTTGAGCTTCATGATCTTGGCCGCATCGATCACCGACCCGCCGCCGAGCGCGATGATTTGGTCCGCTTTGTAGAAGTTCAGCTCCTGCACTCCTTGCATCACCACCTTGACCTCGGGCTCCGCATCGGGAATGACCGAGACGTGGACGTGGGTTCCCTCCGGAATGTAGCGCCGGACAAGGTCGACGTGGCCCAATTGCTCCATGGACGGATTCGTGACGATGATGGTGGAGCGCGATGCGAACTGGCGTATATTCTCCACCGCGTTCATGTTGAAATAAATCTGATTGGGAACCCGGAACCACATATGGGCTTGTATCCTCCGAGCCACACGCTTGATATTGAGG
>JBEKPR010000040.1:0-28285 GCA_049520555.1 Candidatus Korobacteraceae bacterium | reverse complement strand
CCGCAAAGTGCGCGGAATTCCCACTTTCCCACAGCGACCACGACGGCTATATGAGTAAACCCAAGAATCAAAACCGGACATTTCACTTGCTACAAAAAGCGGACATTTTGACTTGCTACGAACAGTCCCCCAAGCGCAGAGGATGACCTTTGTGAGATGCGGTGACGTGCCTGCGAAGTCGCATTGCCGGAAGTCCCGGCGTTGTGCGGGCTGGGATGTGCGATTTCTCGATGCACTATCCACTATTCACTCTGCACTGCTATAACAGCCTCATGCACCAAACTCTGCAATCGCTGGCGGAATTCACTGCCGCCCGCTTGATCGGCGACGGCAACCTCCAGATCATGAACGTCGCCAGCATCGCCCATGCGCAACCGGGCGCTCTGGTATTTGTGCAGGACGAGAAGCGCCTGGCGCAGGCATTGGCTTCTCCGGCGAGCGCCGTCATTGCTGGAGAGTTCGCGGCCTCGTCGGCCGGACGCAAACCCTTGCTGATCGCAGCCCAGCCCCGGCTGGCTTTCGCTCGGGCCGGAGCGCTGCTCCATCCGCCCAGGACCTACGCTGCCGGCGTTCATCCCACGGCTGTCGTCCACGCTTCGGCGAACGTCGCCGCCAGCGCGGCCATTGACGCGTACGCGGTGATCGAGGCCAACGCCGTGATAGGCGAGCGCTCGCACATCGGAGTGGGCTGCTGCATCGGCGAGGGCGTCGTGATCGGCGACGATTGTGACCTGTATCCACGCGTCGTCATCTATGCGGGCACGACGCTGGGCCGCCGCGTGGTGGTGCACGCAGGCGCAGTGCTGGGCGCTGACGGCTTCGGATTTGTGCGCGATGAACAATTCGGCCGTTATCACAAGTTTCCCCAGATCGGCGAGCTGGTCATCGGCGAGTACGTCGAGATCGGCGCCAATTGCACTATTGATCGGGGCGCGCTAGACAAAACCGTGATCGGCGCGGGGACGAAGCTGGACAATCTGATCCACATCGGGCATAACGTTACCGTCGGCGCCAATGTTGTGATCGCAGCCCAGACCGGCGTTTCGGGCAGTGTCGAGATCGGAGACGGCGCGGTCGTGGGAGGCCAGGTTGGCATCGGCGACCATGCCACCGTCGAGCCGGGCGTCATTCTCGGATCGGGCAGCGGCGTGCTGTCCAATAAGATAGTTCGTGGGAAAGGCGTGGTTTTCTGGGGCAGACCGGCGCGTCCGCTTAGCGAATACTTGAAGCAGTTGGCAGCGCTCGCGCGGCTGGGACGAAGAAGCGAAAAGAGCAGTTAGCACTTGGCACTTGGCATTTGGCATTTGGCATTTAGTATTCTGCATTTAACGCTTTTGCTAAATGCTAATTGCTAAGTGCTATTTGCGCTTTACACATGGCCCTCATCGTCATCGGCGGACACTCTCGCAGCGTTGGCAAGACCAGCGTGGTCGCCGGTCTCATCGCCGCGCTGCCCGAGTTTCACTGGACGGCCATCAAGATCACCCAATACGGACATGGGATTTGTTCGGCCAATGGCGAACTCTGCGACTGCGCCACCGACGACCACAGTTGGGCGGTGACCGAAGAGCGTGACCGCAGCGGCGAGAGCGACACCTCGCGCTTTCTCGTCTGTGGCGCAACTCGCTCGCTCTGGGTGCGGACCCGACAGGGAATGCTGGCTGAAGCCATGCCGCGCGTCCGCCAGGAACTCGCTGGCGCCGAGAACGCGATCGTCGAATCCAACTCGGTAATGCGCTTCCTGCGCCCCGACCTTTACCTGACGGTGCTCGACCCGGCGACCGCCGACTTCAAATCCTCGGCGCAGGAATTTCTCGATCGCGCCGACGCCATTATCGTGCACGACGGCAGTGGCGATGTCGCCTGGACGAGCGTCTCACTCAAGCCAGTCGCCGCCAACCCGAGGTTTTACATCCGCCCACCGCAGTATGTGACGCCTGAGCTGATCGAATTTGTCCGGCAGAGGATCCAGCATCGGGCATCCAGCGTGTAAGCACGTTTAAGCACGCAGTGGCTGAAAGCTGATGGCTGACGGCTGACGGCTCGCCCATGTGTGGACGAACGCCTACCCGTTATAATGAAGCTCACCCATGAAAGCCTACGTGTACGTCTCGCTGAAGAAAAGTGTGCTCGACCCTCAAGGCAAAACCATCCACGGCGCCCTGAAGAAGATGGGATACCGCGGCATCGACGACCTGCGCCAGGGCAAGTACTTCGAGATTGCTCTGGACAGCAGCGTCACCCGCGAAGCGGCGCAGGCGGAGGTGGAGCGCATCGCGCGTGAAGTGCTCACCAATCCCGTCATTGAGGAATACAGCTTCAAACTCGAGGATTAGCTCGCCCAAGCTTGTGAGATGGGGATTTCTCGCCAACCTACGGCGACGGGTTATCATGGCCTCCGAGCGAAAATGGATTCCCTCTCAAACACGGAAGCCCCACCCAACGTTACCCATCCTGGCCAGACCGCACGGAAACGGCGCATCTATTCGGCCATACTGTCAGCGGCCCTTCCTGGCGCAGGGCACCTGTCATTAGGGAAGACACAAGCAGGTATCGGTTTTTTGTGTGCATTTTGCACTCTTACTTTCATGTTTTGGCCCCTGCGTCTGCCAAGATCCTACGTGGCGTTACAGGTTTTAATGCTTGCTCTGATGGGGCTATGCACGATAGCGGGGTGGCACGCCCTGCGTACACCGAGCCAACGAGCCTCGCAGGGATCTCGCGTCTGGCTGGTTTTGCTAATACCGGTTGCGTTGTTGCTTACCCTCGCACATGGCAACTGGCTCCTTCGTGCGGCAGGAGTCCATCCGTTCGGCGTGCCATCCACCGGAATGGAGCCAACAATATTGAAAGGAGATCGTATAGTAGTAGATTTCAGACAGTACCGCGACTCGAAGCCAAAATCCCACGACGTAGTTGTCATTCACAAAGATGGTTTATTCTTTGTTAAGCGCGTGATAGCGGTAGGTGGCGACACAATTGAGGGCAAAGGTGGTGCGATTATTGTGAATGGTAATCGTCTAGAAGAGACATACATACAGCACCTTGGGAGCCCTCCGTTGCAGTTGACCGAGTTTGGCCCCGTGAACATTCCGCCAGGCGAACTGTTTGTGATGGGCGACAATCGAGACGTAAGCCTTGATAGCCGCATGCCGGAATTCGGCCTAGTGAGTGAAAAAAGTGTCGCGGGTCAGGCGTTGTACATCATCAGCTCGACGTCGCACAGGGATGGAACCGATCTTCGATGAGATAGTTGCGGAAATTACGCCGCCGTAGTTGATGTAACCAGGCCTTATCGCAAGTGACCGCCGCAGAATCCAGCGGCCCAAATTCGCAGGCCAGGCCCTTTCGCATTAGGAACTCCCACCGACTCATCAAATCAGCTAAGATTAACTGACTACTGACAACTGACTACAGGCAACTGACATTTATGTGCGGGATTGTTGGATACGTCGGAAAAAAACGGGTGGTGCCGGTCATCATTGACGGCTTGCGCCGCCTGGAATATCGCGGCTACGACTCCGCCGGCATTGCCGTGGGCGGCAACGGCGACGGTTTGCAGGTGCGCCGCGCCGAGGGCAAGCTGCGCAACCTGGAAGAGGTCATCCGCCTCAAGCCGCTCGACGGCACCTACGGCATCGGCCACACTCGCTGGGCCACCCATGGCCGTCCCACCGAAGAGAACGCGCATCCCCACCGCGACTGCACCGGCAAGATCGTGGTGGTGCACAACGGCATCGTGGAGAACTACGTCGCCCTGAAGAAGAAGCTGATCGACGAAGGCCACAAGTTTCGCACCGAGACCGATACGGAAGTGATCGCGCACCTCATCGAGAAAAACCTCTCCGCGGCGGATCGCAAAGTCCCGCTGGAAGAAGCGGTGCGCCAGACGGTGAAGCTGCTGACCGGAGTGTTCGCCATCGCCGTCATCTCGGCCGACGAGCCCAACAAAATTGTCGCCGCTCGCAATGGCCCGCCCGCAGTCATCGGTCTGGGCAAAGATGAATACTTCGTCGCCAGCGATGTGCCCGCCATCCTGTACCACACTCGCGACCTGTTCTTTCTCGCTGACGGCGATCTGGCCGTCATCACGCCCTCGGGCGTGCAGCTCACTGATTTTGACGGCCAGCCCATCACCCGCCAGGTGCAGCACATCACCTGGGACCCCATCATGGCGGAGAAGGGCGGCTTCAAGCATTTCATGTTGAAGGAAATCTACGAGCAACCGCGAGCGGTGCGCGATACCACGCTGGGCCGCGTCTCGCTCGACTCCGGCAAGGTGTTCCTCGACGAGATGGACATCACCGACGACGATTTCCGCAAATTGGAGAAGGTGTACATTGCAGCCTGCGGCACAAGTTGGCACGCCGGGCTGGCGGGCAAGTTCATGATCGAGCGGCTGGCCAAGCTTCCGGTAGAGGTTGATTATTCCAGTGAGTTTCGCTATCGCGATCCGTTGACCGGACCCGGCGATCTGACCGTCTTGATTACGCAGTCAGGCGAGACCGCCGACACCATCGCGGCCATGCGGGAGTCGCGCGCCAAAGGCTCGAAGACGGTGGGCATCTGCAACGTCGTGGGCTCCATGATCGCGCGCGAAGCCAACGGCACCATCTACACCCACGCCGGGCCGGAGATTGGCGTGGCCTCGACCAAGGCTTTCACGGCGCAACTGACCGCGTTGTTCCTGTTCGCGGTGCACCTCGGCCTGGTGCGGGGAAAACTCGACCTCGACCACTCCAAGCAGCTCCTCACCGACCTCACCCTCATGCCCGGCAAGCTGGAGACGCTGCTAACGCGCGACGAAGAGACCGAAGACCTTGCCAAGGAATATCACCGCGCCCACGACTTCCTGTTTCTAGGGCGTGGCATTCACTACCCGATCGCGCTGGAAGGCGCACTGAAGTTGAAGGAAATCTCCTACATTCACGCCGAGGGCTATCCCGCCGGCGAGATGAAGCACGGCCCCAACGCATTGATTGACGAAGATCTTCCCGTGGTGATTCTGGCTACGCACGACAAGACCGATCCCGGCTCGGTGCTGCGCTACGAGAAAACGTTGTCGAACCTGAAGGAAGTGAAAGCGCGCTCGGGCACGGTGATTGCCATCGCCACCGATGGCGACGAGGAAATTCGCGAAGCCGCCGACCACGTCCTCTACGTTCCCGATGCGCCCGAACTGCTCGCCCCGATTCTGGAGGTGGTTCCCTGCCAGTTGCTCGCGTATCACATTGCGGTGCGCCGCGGCTGCGATGTGGACCAGCCGCGCAATTTGGCGAAGTCGGTTACGGTGGAGTAGCAGGACTGGCCAATAGTCCGTGCCTTTTACTTCTTCCAGATTGTTGGCGCGCTCGCCGAAGGACAAAGCACCGCGGAGATTCTTGAGCTTTACCCCTACCTGGAAGCGGGCGACGTTACCTAAGCCCTCTCCTGTGACTAAGTAAATTCTCGACCGTGGACTGACGACCCCCAAGAGAAGCGGGGTCGGCGATTCTTTGTGGGCGCTCCGCCCGGGCCGTAGGCAGCTTCGACAACCCAGGTTTCCGATTCCAGAGCCGGCCCATCCCATTTTCGCTGGTGTTGCTGGATGGGGATTTTTTCGGTTAATATCACACGCTCCAATGGGAGATGGCCCAGGTGTGAATGGAAACAAATTCTAATGGAGGATTGAAGTGCGAAAGATACTCGTCGTCAGTGCAATTGGTTTGTTGGCAACTGTTGTATTTGCCCAGAGTCGAAATTACCCAGCTCTTAACGTCAAGGCTGGTCTTTGGCAAGTGACCATAACCACCACAATGAGCGGACAGCTTCCGCCGAACCTCCAGGCCCGGTTGGACCAAATGACGCCCGAGCAGCGCGCCCGAATCGAGGCCCAGTTTGGGGCAACGCCACACACCAGGACCTTCAAGAAATGTGTAAAGCAAGAAGATTTGGCAAGGGACCCGTTCTCTGGACGTGACGAGAAGTGTAGGTGGACCTTGGTGAATTCCAACAGCAGCGAGATGGAAATGCGGGGCACCTCGTGCGAGGCCGGTAAGAACCAGGGCATGGAGACCGATGTTGACATGAAGATCCATGCCCTCGACTCCGAGAACGTCAAAGCGTCGGTAAAGGGCACTGCCACCGGCAACGGCCAGACTATGACCGTCAGTGGGTCCTACACCGGCAAGTGGCTCGGCTCAGCCTGCCCTGCCGACGCGGAGTAAGGGCTGGCCGGTGGCGCGCCGATAGGGACGAAAATCAACCACGGAGATCACGGAGATCACGAAGAAACTCGATGGAGACCAAGACTCAGTGTGCTACGTGGTGAATGGTTTCCGACGGCGCCGCGGCTGTATTGCGATCATCCGAAGTCGCCCACGAGTTCGCTTCAAACTGGCGGAACTCGGCTTCCAACTTCCATTGCAAGCGCGCCTTCTCGCTGCCAGCGAGAAACTTCCCACACGCCGCCGAGGGTTGCGCAACGCCGGCCTTCTCCGCTCCGCATTCCTTTACTACGGCGAACGCTTTGCCGTCACGCCACAGGCTGGCGCCGCCGATGAAGGCGTGTTCCAGGCTGGTGCGCGCCATCTTCTTTAACTGCAGGTAGCTGAGATTCTGCTCCTCCGCGCCCTTCAGATATTCGTGGGTCATGTCGGAGCGGGAGACGCCTTCGTCATCGGTGGCCAGCGCGACCGGCACGCCAGCGCGCAGATACTCGCTTAAGGGATGCTGCGGCCCGCGCACGCCCAGGATAACGTCGTTGCTGGTGAGGCAGATTTCCACCATCACATTGCGATCTGCCATCTCCTGCAAAAGCTCGAATGGGCGACTTTCGTTCATCACGTCCACGCCATGGCCGATGCGTTCGGCGTGACCCATCTCGACCGAATCGCGCACGTGAAACTGCAAGTCCTTGGGAGGGACAAGGCCCTCGACCAGCTCGCCCGCGTGCAGTGCGATGTGCACCTGCGGATAGCGCTCGTGAAGGTAATTGAGCATACGCATGTGCAGCGAGAAATCCCGCATGGGGACATACCAGTCTTCCGCCATCACCAGGTTCAGGCCGACCAGATGCGGGTTGGGCGCAACCAGTTTGGGGTCGGCCCCCGCCAGCAGGAAGCCGGTAAGAATCTGGGCGAAAACCACCTCTTTCGGCTTGCCCCGCGAAACCTGCGCTATGTAGCGCTGCACGACCTGGCATCCCGGATCGGCGGCGGGAACGCCGCAGTGCAGCAGTTTGTCGCGCGACACCTCTGCGGCATCGAGTTCTTGACTGGCAGCAGCCAGAATCTGCGCCAATCCTCCGGACAACAGTTTCTGTTGCAGCCGGCCAAAATCCTCGTCCCAACCAACCGACTCGGCCAGCGTCTCCAGATCTTTGCCAGCCGGCGTAAGCATCAGCTCCTGATAGATCTCGTGCTGAGAAGCGGCGCGCGCCGCGGTCTCGGCCAGCTCCTTGTCGGTGGTGCCGTTGATGACTTCCGCGAACTTGCCGAAGGTAGCGAAGAAGTGATCGTGTCCGGATTGGCCCGAGTACTGCCAGTTGCGCATGGAGATGGCATCAATAATGTTGGCGTAGAGGTCGGTATTGTTGAAGGCACTCGCGATCGGCAATGCAGGCGCCTGGCATGGAGGGGCGCTAAACCACAGGCCCTTGGGATCGATGCAATCGCCTTCTTGCGCCGCCCATTGGATGTACGACTCGGCATAAACTGAGCCCGAGAGATGATTGTGCAGATCGCCTCCCTTGGGCATCTCGCGCAGAAAGACCAGCAGCAGGTTGGGATTCTTGCGAATGCTCTGGAAGTAGCGCTCGGTGCGGGCCTCGTCGGACTGGGAAATCTCCGGGCGATTGGCCGCAATCGTCGCTGGCGGCGTGATTAGCACTGCAAGAAATGCCAGGTTCAGCAACAAATGGCGGGAACGACCCTTCATGCGCACTCCTCAAAACCGAGTAAGGCGAGAGTTTCAGGAAACTGCAAATGATAACAGTCGAGGGCGGCCCCAGCTACCACCGCGAGGGTGCCCCATCCAAGCTGGTATTGCTTGGATGGGAATTTTGCTTTGAGGTCATGGCGTGCGACGTGAGGATGAGTCAATCGGGCGGCGTACTCGCGGAATTCGTTTCTATTGTTCGTGAAAGTTACAGAACTACCTCACCCAAGCACAAGAAGCCTGGCTGGGAGCCCCTCGGAGTGATAAGCCGGGCCAGCGGGCCGGGGTCTCAAGGGCAGCTGCTGATCTGCGCCGTGGACGTTCGGTTCCAATTCGGGAACCTGTGGACGAAAATGGAAAAAATTCCGATTTTGGTCTTGACCTGCCGCAGCTTCGTCCTACAGTTAGCTTAGTAACAGTGCACGCTTCGAGACCCCTTCTGGACTATCGCGTGCGCTGGTGAGTGGGCAAAGCTACGGCAGAAAGGATCGACCTGCCGCCGGCTCACCGTCCCCAGTTGTCGAGCCCGCGCCGACTCCAACTTCGTTGACCATCGATCATCAACTCGCGGGAAAGGGGATTCCATGCAACGGTTGTTCACGGCTTCCACGCCGATTCGAATCGTCCTCGCACTCTGCATTTGCGCCTCATTTTCGACTTGGGCCCATGCCGGCCCCATCACATGGCAAGACCTCTATTGGATTCAAATGCCCACCGTCTCCGGTGGCCAGAGCAGCCCTGCCCAGCCAATCTACCAAGCTTACCTGCCCATCGCCTATTTCGGCTACTTGGATCAAGACGACCTGCTGAACGTCCTCCCACCAGGCTTAGCCGCGCAGGCCTGTGGCCCCGTAGCAGCCGTGAACTCTTTGGTTTTTCTGCAAAACCAGTATCCCAACATCTATGGCAGCAACTTGGTCGGGGATCACCTATTCGACTGGATTACAGGCGCATTCTTCCTAGTGGGCTACATGCACACTACTGTACAGAACGGCACTACGGACACGGACTTCATCAACGGCCTCATTAGTTTCATGAATGCCCAAGTGCCGGGTAAGACATCCGACCATTTTGTCATCAAGTCACCCGGGCATACGCCCACGTGGCAGTTCTTATATCTCTACCTGACGGAAAAACAGGCGGTTCAGGTCTTGATTGTGCCTCCAGACTCTCCATCCTCCAAAGGCCACTACCTCTCTGTGACAGGCATCTACTGGGACGCCGGCGATGGCATGGGCACCATCAGTGTCATCGACCCGCTTACCGGATTGCCGTCGAAGCTCGATGTCGCGCTTGACTCTGACTCCGGTATGCTTGACGTCGACTACAAAGGCGTCGTGGAGCCCATTGTAGCCGAGTACGAGGAATCTCCAGTTCCGGAACCATCCACTGTCGCCCTCCTCGGCGTCGGAGTCATCATCCTCTCCCTTTACGCTTATGGAAAGCGAGATAAGTCCTTGAAGGAGCGATTAGCAAATCACGGAGAAGCGTGTTAAGAACCTTCTGGATATGAGGAAGGCAGCCCCACCGCTGAGGTGACGGTTCACTTCGTCGACGATCATCTGGAGTTCCGGCAACACCTTCTCGGGCGGCAACGCTGGCTTCAACAACACCACCGGCAGCAGCGACATCTACATTGGAAACGATGGCCCAACTTCGGGCACCGAATCCAACACTATCCGCCTCGGCACACAGGGTACCGGCAGCGGCCAGCAGAACGTCGTTTACATTGCCGGCATCTATGGTTCAACGGCATCCTCAGGAGTTCCGGTGTACATCAACTCCTTCGGACAACTCGGAACTTCGCCCTCCTCGCTACGCTTTAAGGAGCAAGTCCGTGACATGGGCGACAGCACCAACGCCCTGATGAAGCTGCGGCCGGTCACCTTCCTCTACAAACCCGAGTACGACAAGGGCGAACGCACCTTGCAATACGGTCTGATTGCGGAAGAAGTGGCCAAGGTCTATCCCGACCTTGTCGCCTACGACAACGACGGCAAACCGTACACCGTGCGCTATCAGTATCTGGCCACCATGCTGCTGAACGAAGTGCAGAAGCAGTATCACCGCACGGACGCTCAGGCCGAGCTGATCAAAGCGCAGCAGCAGGAGATCGAGAACCTCAAACAACAATTGCAAGTGCAGAATGCAACGCTACAGCAGCGGTTGTCGCGGCTGGAAGCGCTCGCGCGAGTGGAGGTAGCAGCCGCGAAATAGCGTTCGACTGTTGCATTCTGATGAAGCTGAGCTGTCCCCCGGCGGCCACTCAGCTATCTTGACCTACAGCTGCGAGATCGGGGCGAAGGTCTCCAGAGCGGCTTGGCGAAACCGCAACTCTCCCAGCTCCACTTCGCCGAGCTTTTCGCAGCAGCCTGCCACTGTCAGCATTCCCTGCTCGACAAGTTTCTGGCGGAACTCCGGATCGGGTGTCGAAGCGGCTATGTCGCCAAGGGCCCGCAGCAACCGCAAGCTAACCGCCACGTCACTCTTCGCATACATGCGGATCTGCTCAAAGGCCGCCTCCAGCAGGCGCTCGAAGTGGATCCATCCAATGCTGGCGCGCACGATGCCCGGCGGATCATAGAGCAGCTCCTCGGGCGGCTCGCGGGAGGCGAAGCGGATCAGAATGCGGCTCAACTGATCGACGCAGCTAATGGCAGTGGTGGGGTCGTTGACGGCGGGCGAGATCGCCTTCAACGCCACATCGACAATCTGAAGGACGCCAAACTCCACATCCTGCTGCAAGGTCCGAGTCGGGCCGCAATCGAAGGCGGCCAGCAGTTCGGCGGCGCCTTCGGGGGGCAGACGGTTCCCTTTTGAGACCATCATCAGCGGGATTCCCGCCGGAACGAAGTGGCCGACCCTCCGCAGGACCCGTATGCTGACGTGATAGTGCTTGGCAACGGCTACCAGGCGGCGCTTATCGATGAAGCGGATGTAGCCGGAAACATTGCTCAAGACGGGCACCTCGCTCGGGTTGGGCCTGAGCGGTGCGGCGTCCGTCATGCGAGTCGGCTGGTGCGGCCGGGGCATCATCTCGTCGATCATGGCCTCGGTTTCCTCCGCGATTCTATCGACAATGTGATTGACACTGATGGCCTGCGAGATGTGGTGAATGAAAAACAGCAGCAAGCCGACGCAGATCAGCGCCAGCACCATGGCTCCCAGGACGGTGGCCACTGGGGCGAAGGGGTGGGGAAACGAGCGCGCCGTCGGAAGGGCCGCCATGCAATACGAGAAAGTGCCAAGGAAGATGCCGAGCGTCCATTGCGTTACGCGGTCCCGAGAAAAGCTGACGATGATGCGCGGGGAGAACTGCATCGAGGCCAGGGTGAGCGTCATCAACAGGATGGCGAACACGATGGACACCACCGTCATGATGGAGCCGGCGATGCACGCCAAGATGACCTGGGCGACTTGCGGGTCGGCGTGCGAGGGGAATAGGACCGTGGGGACCCAGGCGCTGACAACCGGAAACTCCTCTTCCGACCACGACAGGAATGCGCCCGCGCAACCCAGCGACAACGCGATGGTGAGCGGGCGAATCAAAAAGCCGCCACGCAAGTTGTACATGGCGTGGCGAAGCAACAAAGGCAGACGTTTGCTCACGGTTCTCTCGCGTCAAGTGTAGCGGGGCAGACCCGAGCGCACAAAGAAAAACGGAGACCCGTCCCGCCCCTAGGCTTCTACGATACCGGCACAGCAGGTCATCCAAGCTGATCGAAAATGAAAAAGCGGTTCGCAAGCATGCCCAGCAGGGCGGGTTTCCCGCCAACCGCGTCTCGCAAATTCGATCGGCGATTGATCCCACCACCGCGGAGTAGGCGCACGTCCCCAGCTACTATCGTCCAGGTGCGCCATCCATTTGTGGTTTTGCTCGGAGGGCATTTTGATTTCAAGCCACCTTCTTGCGCACACCCTGCAAGCCTCCTGGCGACTTGGCTGTCACTTCTTTGTGCGTTAGCGGTCACTGACAAACGCAATCCCGGGACTGAGAATCTCTGAGTGACCCGAAGAGGTTGCCCGCTGCTTGGTGCGCGGCCAAGGAGAACAAAGATGAAATTTGCAGTTGTTGCTTTGCTGGCGCTTGCTGTTGCTATGCCGGCGTTCGGCGCCGGCGACAAGACTTACAAGACTACCTATCCCGTTCCTTGCAGTGAAGTGTGGAGCGCGGTCAAAGTTGCACTTGGTAATCCGGACAACTACAAAGACGTGCAGAGTGACGAGGACAAAATGGCTGCGGACTACAATGTAAAACACTCCATTCATTGGTCCGTTATCGGAGCGGTCAACCAGGGCAAAAACCGCGTCAGCTTGTTGCCGACTGGTACGACATGCGAGATGAGTGTTGTGTCGATGTATAGCGGGCTTTCGCACAACGACCAGGGTGACTTTAAGAAGCGTGTGGATGAAGCGCTGGCCAAGCTGAAAGCCGCGACACCTTCCCAGCCCGCTAAACCGGCGGATGCAAGCAAGTGATGTTGCCAGATGGTCCGATCGCGGGGACGCCATGCGGGAGTCGTGGACGGACCTAGTGCTGACTTCAGCCCCGTTTGAATATCTGAGGAATGCCGAGCGGCCGCCTCGACTGAATGCAAGCTTTGTAGGGGGCATCTGCACACGCAATTGCGCTATGGGAAAACATTGTCCGTATAGTTGCAATGTCTTGCAATGGTTACTTGTTAGTTAACGACAGCAGGCCTTTTTACTCCTAAGCACAAAGGCAATCGAAATTGGCCGAATAATTGCACAGCTTCAATTGGCACTACTGTGCTAGTACTCCCGGTGCTTCGCGGAACCGAACCGCGACCGCGATCTCTGGGCCCCGCTTGGTTTCCTTTGGAAGCCAGCCATAACATGAAGGTGCAAACCTCAAGGAGATAGCTATGCGGCGGATTTACCTGCTTCTGCTGGTTCTGGCGTTGGCGATTTGCGTCGCTCCCGCTGCGGCGTGGGCCGGATCCACCTTGTACGCGATGGACGACGCCACCAACTCGCTGTACAGCATCAATCCCAATACTCTCGCCCTGACATTTGTGGGCAGCACAGGCGTCAATGGTGACTTCGGAGACCTTGCCTACAATCCCGGTTCTGGTACTGCCTACTGGATTCCAGGCCGGGGCAATGACACCCTGTACACCATAAACCTCGGCACTGGTGCGGTGACCCAGGTGGGCATGCATGGTATCAATGACATGTTCTCATTGGCCTACGACCCAGTGACCCATCAGCTGTATGGGGATGCCACCAACGGGAACTTTTACAGCCTCAACACCAGCACCGGAGCTGCCACGTTAATCGGCAATAACGGCGTGTACCCCGGCGGCATGACCTACAACTCGACTACGGGTCAGCTTATTCTGACCATGGCAGGAGGTAGCGGCAGCTTCTACTCCATCAACCCAGCGACGGGCGCAGCCACCCTGCTGGGCAGCCCGGGATTCCTGAACGACAACGGTGTGGCCTGGGACCCCGCTTTGGGCGTCTATTTCGTTGACGACTGGAACGGCAAGCTGTACGAGGTTAACCCCAGTACATGGACATACAGCATCGTCTCCAACCTCAACGGCGACCCGTTTGACGGAATCATCGACGTCAGCGGCGGTGGCGGCACCACCCCGGAGCCTGGTTCGCTGGTTCTGTTTGGATCTGGGTTGCTCGGCGTCGCCGCAGTCGTTCGTCGCCGCCTGCACCTCTAAAAGCCTCCGCAAACACGCTGTTACGCTAAAGCCGCCCTGACGGGGCGGCTTTCTTGATCTACAGGAAAAATAACAATCCATTTCAGAGGGATGCCCTCGGGATCGTGCGGATGGAGGCGATGACACGCTGTGCAATGCGCGACGGCTCGCTCATGACTTGTCGGCAGTAGGTACGTACGCTTATGTGAATCCAGTCGTCGCAGTGCTGGTGGCCTACTTCCTGGGGGGAGAGACGATCGGCGCACGCACCATCTTCGGGACGCTGCTGGTGCTGGTCAGCGTGGTCGTGATCACCACCACTCCGGCAAGAAAACCGGAGGCCCCGTTAGTCGTGGAAAAACTTGGCGAACCCAGCCAAAGGTTGGCCCTTGCTCAGAGCTGCGTTCTCGCTGTAGCTCTCGCGCGCCACCATCCCCAAGTCAATATGCGTAGTACGGCCCGGGGCCCCCGGGGGTGTCCATGTTCTCGATTGCGGTAAACATGTTGCGCCCAAAGAAAAACGTCAATCCCCAATCGAACGAACCGGTCATTGGTCCTGCCAGAGTGCTAAAGGCTGTATTACCGCCGCTAAACAGCGTGATCGCATCTTCAACAGCGAAATTGACGGTGCCGTGATTTCCATTGACGCCCTGGTTCACCGCCGAGAGGTTATCCGGGGATCTGGTGGGGCAATACCAGGAGTCGTTGGGCGGGGTGCACTGCGGAATGCCGGTGGTTCCGGTGTCGAGGAAAAAGATCCCGTTGGAACCGCTGTCGATGAAGCTTGCCGGATAGCTCGTCCCACTAAACGTGGTCGTGATGTCACCGGCGTTTGTCCCGCTGTCCGGCACAGTGTAAACGGTGGCGCTTCCCAGACCATTGTTACTTTGAGTACCGATGCCAAAGATCAGACTGCCATTGGGATTCAGCGCACCGCCGTTAGGCACGGCGGGCAATGTGATCAGCACGCCGTTGTTGTCGGTGGCGAATAAAATGACCGGGTTCGTCACCTCTTGTGCGAGCGTGACATACGTGGGGCTGCAGCCGATAGACCGGCAAACGTAATAAACCGCTGGAATGGTCCTATTGGCTGTGGTACAGGCCGGACCGCAGTCCTGTTGAAACAGTCCAACACCGAGAATGCCGTTGGCACCCATAGCTTGCACGCTGTCGCCCATGTTCGGCTGAGTGGTTTGGCTGGAACAGCTGGTCGGCACCGATGGCGAACTGGTGGAGGGGATGATTACTTGCACCGGAGCCGCTGACGCCACTTCGCCCGCCACTGTAATGTCGGCTTGAGCTACGTTTCCCCATGTATAGCCGCTCCCAAACAGCGCACACTCGAGCAGCGGATTCCCGCTGGAGCCTGGTTCATTCGGGAGCGCGATGCCCAACTCCCCGCCACTTGCGGACGACAAAAGGCGCAGTCCGGAAGATCCTGTATCCACCTGCACGTGGTCAATGTTTTGACAGGTGGTGGTCCCCGGAACACAAACCGTCACCGTAACGAAGGCTACATTCGCAGTGATGAAGGTTTGGGGCGCCGGCCCCGCGTCCACCACAATGGGCGCCACGTTGCTGGTCGTCGAATTACCCACGGTGATGGTGAACGTCCCCGACTGGGTCGGATCCCATTGTGAGGTGGCGGTTATGGTCACCGATGTCGGCAACGATGGCGCCGTAAACAAGCCTGCCGTCGAAATCTGACCCGCGCTTGCGCTCCATGAAACCGCTGGATTGAAACTGCCCTGGCCCACCACCGTTCCCGTACACTGACTGGTTTGATTGGGTTGGATGGTTGCTGGCGAGCACACTGCCGTCACACCCGTGACCTCCGGTTTCGGCTTATGACCGGGAAAGCGGTATTCGGAACCGCCGCAGCCGGCCATACACACGGCCAAGAGTGGTGCGACCCACCACACAAATTTCTGAACTGGAAGAAACCAACCGGAGCGGCCTGTCATTCGATGTCTTCCTTTCTAGAGTTGCTCGCGATCTGGGCCATCGCAATCGTCGCTGGCCCTGCAACCTTGGCGCGGCGTCGTCTCCTCAATGGATTTCGCTGACCTGAACACCGTGTGGCACGAGTCGAGGAATGTAGGCCTGTCCGTGGAAACTTCGCATGTGCCCAGTCTCGTGCATCACTAGACCGGGGGTCTCGACCACGACCGGAGCGCCCCTGCGGCGCGGTTGCTGCTCCGGCGTTGCCCCTTGCTCCGCCCGCTGCGCCTGCTGATAGTAGGGACCAAGGAGCTGCTGCAGATCAGGCGGAAATTGTCCTTCCCAGGCAACGCCGAACACTACTCCCGCCGGCGACACGAATTCCCGCACCACGGTCCCGGTGGCCGAGGTGATTTCGTGCATCACATAAGTGCGATTGTCCACGCTGCGCAAAGTTCCCTTCATGCGGGTCTGGTCGGTCAGCACAGACGCGGCGTTGTCGCCCAGCACTGCCATTGCGGGGAGTGGCAGCGCCAAAAGCAAAGCGGAAAGCAAAACTCGGGTGACCTTGCCATGGTTGCCAACCAACCTGAAGATGTTCATGCGCTGTCCCCTTCACCCATTCTCAGTTGCGCTCCCCGGACATTCGCTCCTCGGGAGCTCGCAAGCAGCCAATTTCTCTGGCGTGCCGAGTTTACGGTGTGATCTCCCAGACAACAAGGTTTTTTTTGTTTTGTGCCGCCTGTTGACGCTGTGCCGTAAAGATTACCTTTGGCGTCGAATATGACCTTACTTGGTGAATTCCCTCAGTACCGCCAAAGAAAAGACCGCCGGTCGCGAACTCAGTATTTCCCACCTCCTAGTGACATGGCGATGACCTGCGTCACGACCGATTGTGACTGGGCGGATGGCCTGCCGTTTCCAAGCAAGTCCTAACCTGGGGTGCCCCAAACGCAAGAAGCTTGGGTGGCCGCTAGGAGAAAATTCCTTGACAGCGAAAAAAGGGAGCTTAACATCACAACTAACCCTGGTGCTTTCGAGTTGGAGGCGCCGTCTCGATATGAGAAATAGTCATTTATCGGTGAAGTTATTCGATCAGACTGGGAAGAAGTTGGTTTATCTTACCCCTAAAGAGGCGCGTGACCTTATTGGTGAGGATAAAGCCGATCCTGTTCTTCCCAATAATTTGCAGCGTGGGGCTGCTCTTCAACCCCTTGCCAGTTCTTATACTGATCCTCTGCGCACATGCGAACATACGGCAAAGATGAAATTGCCATATTACGGCGTGTGTCAGGTTTGTGGTTTTGATCGTATCGTAGAACGTGCCCATATCGTTCCTGAAGCCGTTGGCGGCCCAGCTACAAGGGACAACTTATTAGATTTATGCCCTAATCATCATGCTTTGTTTGATAGAAATATGTTGTTCTGGGAGGAAATGGAGAAGATTTGGCCCTATGTTCAGCGGGGTTTGTTGAGGGCAAAAAGTGACCCACGGGCACAAGAATGGTACAACGCTGTTTCTACGAAGTATTGCGGGAGGTTTGATATAAGTGTGGAGTAGAGGAGGGTCAGCTTAATCCGTGTGATCGCTGTTAGGCTGGGTGCCCCATCCAAGCTGGTTGTGCTGGTTGCGCTTTGTCGCGTTTTGCGCAAATTGAATGAATTCGCGTCACCAGATTACCCCAACGATCTAGAATCGAGTAATGACGAAAAGCCACGAGAGTGATGTTGTGGAGCGCTTCAATGAATTTGAAGCGAAGATTCGGCGCATTCTGGACATGTTCCCCCAGGATGGCAGGCCGATGCCTAGGTCGGACCACAGACCCTCGCAAGAACTGCTCGGAGAACTGAAGGATGAGCTACGCGCTGAACGTGAGCGCCGCGATTTTTCGCCGCTCGAGGCGAAAATATTTGAGCCAGCAATCAAGCGGACGGCGGCTCATCTCACAATTCGCAGAACCTCAACCCCAGACCGGAAGTGGGTCGAGAAGCTTGGCGAGGCAAGGCAGACGCTATCGTTGGCCAGATATAAACTCGAGCAAATGATCGCGGGGGAAAAGTAATTCCTTAAAAGCCAGGGAATGTTCCCCTCCGCTGTACAACTAGTTTGTGCCCCGGCGGACCATCCTGCGGACCATCCTAGTGGAACCAGCGCGGCGTCTCAGTGTGGCTGCCGGGTGCCCCATCCTTCTCGCCCGTCTTTGTCGAGAGGGTGGGCACGCCTGTCACGACCGACATCTCAGTTGAGTTTCCTCCCCGCTTTCTCTACCATCCAGAGTTCTTCATCCCTCATCAGGCGGAAGGCCGGTGGACAAGCTCAGGGTGCTGATCGGGCGCGAACGCATCGCGGCGAAGGTGGCCGAGATGGGACAGCGCATCAGCCAGGATTTTGCCGGCGAGCCGGTCGTGCTGATCGGAGTGCTGAAGGGCGCCACCGTTTTTCTCGCCGACCTGGCGCGGCAGATCACGCTCGACGTCAGCTTCGACTTCATTGCCGTGTCGAGCTATGGAAACGCCAAGCAGCACAGCGGCGAGGTCAAACTGGTGAAAGATGTGGACGGCTCGATGGCGGGCAAGAATATTATCCTGGTGGAAGATATTCTGGACACCGGTTTGACCCTAACGTTCATCCAAAACATGTTGCGCGCGCACCAGCCGAAGTCGCTGAAGATTGCGGCGCTGCTGGACAAGGTGTCGCGGCGCACCGAGCCCATCCGCGGGGATTACGTGGGTTTTGAGATTCCCGACGAGTTTGTGGTGGGATACGGGCTTGACTTTGCCGAGCACTATCGTAACCTGCCGGACATTTGTGTGCTGGAGTCCGGCCCCGAATCGGGATAGAATCTCTCGTGCTCATGTCTGCGAACCTCTCTGTCGTAAACGGCGCACCCGCCATTCTCGTGAGCGATTGGCGCAGCGCAGCCAGCCTCATCGATCACACCCTGCTTAAGCCCGATGCCACGCGCGACCGGGTGGCCGCGTTGTGCGACGAGGCCGTCCAGTATCGTTTTCATGCGGTCATGGTGAATCCCGCTAACGTGGCCCTGGCGGCGGCTCGACTGCGCGGCTCGCCGGTGAAGGTGGGTACGGTGGTTGGCTTCCCTCTGGGCGCAAATCTCACTCTGACCAAACTGGCGGAAGCGGAAGCCGCTTTGCGCAATGGTGCGCATGAGTTGGACATGGTGCTCAACATCGGGGCGCTGAAGTCGGGCGATCGAATGCTGGTGCAGCAGGAAATGCGGAGTATGGCGCGCCTGGCGCACGATCGCGGAGCCATCCTGAAGGTGATTCTGGAAACCTGTCTGTTGAACCACATCGAGAAGATCCTGGTTTGCTCGCTGGCTCTGGAAGAGGGCGTGGATTTCGTGAAGACATCCACCGGATTCGGGGATGCGGGCGCGACGGCCGCTGACGTGGTATTGATGCGCGGCGTGGTGGGACACAAGGCGGGCGTGAAAGCGGCGGGCGGCATTCGGACCGCGGCCCAGTTGATGGACATGCTCGATGCCGGCGCCAACCGCATCGGCAGCAGCGCCAGTGTCGAGATTGTGCGCGAATTGGGCGCCGCTGCGGACGATCGACCCAATGGAAACAATTAAGCTTGGTTCGCGACTCACGCGGGAGTTGGCATGGTGCGTCTGACCGGCGTGCTCGGCATCCTCGCGATCCTGCTGTTTGCCTACCTCTTCTCGACTGACCGGAAGGCCATCCGCTATCGCACGGTATTCGTCGGACTGATCCTGCAATTTGTGTTCGCCATTCTCGTGCTGCGCGTGAGCTTCGGCGTTCGCGTGATGACCATCGCTGGCGACGCGGTCAACCGTCTGCTCAGCTATTCCTTCGCCGGATCGCAGTTCGTCTTTGGCGAGTTCGGGGCCAAGCTCTCACGCTTCGGCGTGGTCTTCGCCTTCCAGGTGCTGCCCATCATCATTTTCATCGCCGCGTTCTTCGCCATCCTCTACTACTACGGCGTGATGCAGTTCATCATTCGGCAACTGGCGAAGGTCATGATGCGCTTCATGGGCGCGAGCGGTGTCGAGTCGCTGGACGTCGCGGCCAGCATCTTCATGGGACAGACGGAAGCCCCGCTCACCATTCGCCCGTTTCTGCCCAAGGTCACGCGCTCCGAGCTGATGACGATCATGACCAGCGGCATGGCCCACGTTTCCGGAGCAATGCTGGGCGCTTACATCCTGCTCGGCATCGAGGCGCGACACCTGCTGGGAGCGGTAATCATGACCGCGCCGGGAACCATCCTGATCGCCAAGATGCTGGTGCCGGAGACCGAAAAGCCCTTGACCGCCGGGACGGCCAAGATCGATTCCGTCGAATTTGGCGAGCGCGCCAGCAACGTTCTGGACGCGGCTGCGAAAGGTACGACCGATGGCTTGCATCTCGCGTTGAACGTTGCGGCGATGCTGATTTCATTTCTGGCGCTGATTGCGCTGCTGGATGGCGTTCTGGGCGGAACTCATAATTTACTCGCGGCGCACGGTTTTCCCTGGTTCCCGTCGAAGCTGGAGTCGATCTTTGGCGTGATCTTCGCACCCGTGGCGTGGCTGATCGGCGTGCCCTGGCATGATTGTCTGGCCATCGGCAACCTGCTGGGCACGCGCATGGTGCTGAATGAGTTGGTCGCCTTCACCATGCTGAGCGCGCAGAAGGCGGCGATTGATCCGCGGTCGTTCACGATCGCTACGTTTGCCCTGTGCGGATTCGCCAACCTCGGCTCCATTGGCATCCAGATTGGCGGACTCAGCGCGCTGGCTCCGAACCGGCGGAGCGATCTTGCCAAGCTGGGCTTCCGCGCCATGATCGCAGGCACGCTGGCCAATCTCATGTCGGCCAGCATTGTAGGAATTCTGCTGAGCAGTGGTTAGTGGATAGTGGATAGTGGATAGCCGAAGATTTCTAGCGACGCCAGCGAGTTTTCCACTGCCTGCGTAACGGTCTCCGAGTCACTGCAATCTCTTGGAAACACAACCCTCTAGCCACTATGCACTAACTCTTGCGGCTGGCGACTCCGAGCGATGTTAGCAACCCGTTGAGGATGCGGGCCACTTCCGTAACCTGCACAGTTACTCTCTCTTCGGCTTCCGGCGCAATGTAGCCCAGCTCTTTTGCCATGACGATCTGAGTTTCCACCTCAAAAAGTGATCCCCGAGCGTGACACAGGAATTGAACAAACTCGCCCTTGGTCGCCCGGCCTTGTCCCTCGGCGATATTGCTCGGAATGGATACAGCCGATCTTCGCAGCTGGCTGGTCAGGCCGTAGATTTCATCGCGTGGAAACCCCTTGGTGATTGAATACACGTCGATTACCAGGGCAATCGCTTTCTGCCAGACCACCAGTTCTCGATAACTACGCAAAGGCGCTTTTCTGCCGGCATTCTCCTGAGGCGCATTGGTTTCCATCTATCCACTATCCACTGGCAACTAACCACTATTTTGTGCCTTTGCTCACAATCTCTTGTGACTTCCGCACTAGTTCCGGAGCCGGAACAGGCCCATGCTTGACTTTGAGGGGAGTTCTTCCGGCGCTCCAGAGCCCGTGTGTGTGCCTGTGCAAGGCGCATCTTGATCGCCCATTTACGTTACTGCCCTGCTGCTCTGTTGATAAGCCGCGGCCGTAATCGAGCCGGAATCATTTTCCCCTACACGCAATCCTCACGTTCATTCATTCGGAGGCCGTCATGGCAATTAGTAAGCAGGATGCTCTCGACTACCACTTTGGGTCACGGCCGGGGAAGATAGAAGTCACTTCCACAAAGCCTTGCCTCACCCAACGCGATCTCAGTCTCGCCTACACACCGGGCGTCGCCGATCCCTGCCTGGAGATCGAGAAGAACCCGCAAGATGTATTCAAGTACACCGCCAAGGGCAATCTGGTGGCGGTGGTAACCAACGGGACCGCGGTGCTGGGACTGGGCGACATCGGGGCCCTGGCCGGCAAGCCGGTCATGGAAGGCAAAGGCGTCCTGTTCAAGAGGTTCGCTGACATCGACGTATTCGATATCGAACTGGACACCCATAATCCCGACGAGATTATCAAGACCTGCCAACTTCTGGAACCCACCTTCGGCGGCATCAACCTGGAAGACATCAAAGCGCCGGAGTGCTTCTACATTGAAGAGACGCTCAAAAAGACGATGAAGATCCCGGTCTTCCACGACGACCAGCACGGCACCGCCATTATTTCCGGCGCGGCGCTGGTGAACGCGGTGGAAATGACCGGCAAGCGCATGGACCAGATCAAGATAGTGGTCAACGGCGCCGGCGCGGCTGGCATCGCCTGCGCTGAGCACTATGTCTGCATGGGCGCGAAGCGCGAGAACATTACCCTGGTTGACACCAAAGGCGTCATCTACAAAGGCCGCAAGGAAGGGATGAATCCCTACAAGGAGCGGTTCGCGAAAGACACTCCGATGCGGACTCTTGCCGAGGCCGCCAACGGTGTGGATGTGCTGCTGGGACTTTCGGTTAAGGGCGCATTCACGCCGGAGATGATCGCGTCGCTGGCGCCGCGACCGGTGGTGTTCGCCATGGCAAACCCCGATCCGGAGATCACGTACGAGGAAGCGCGCGCGATCCGCGATGACATCATCATGGCGACGGGCCGCTCCGATTATCCAAACCAAGTCAATAACGTGTTGGGATTCCCATTCATTTTCCGTGGCGCTCTCGATGTGCACGCGACCACCATCAATGAGGAAATGAAGCTGGCCGCCACCTATGCCCTGGCGGCGCTGGCGAAAGAAGATGTTCCCGACTCCGTCTGCCGCGCCTACGGTGTAGAGTCGCTGAAGTTTGGCGTTGACTACATCATTCCCAAGCCGTTCGATCCGCGCGTCCTGGTGTGGGAAGCGGCTGCCGTGGCCAAGGCCGCCATGGACACCGGCGTGGCGCAAAATCCGGTGAACATCGCTGAATACCGCGAGCAGCTTGAGAAACGGCTGGGCAAGGCGCACGAGTTAATGCGCTCCATGATTCACAAGGCCCAGTGCCATCCTAAGCGCGTGGTCTTCCCCGAGGGCTCGCACCAGAAGATCCTGCGCGCCTGCCATGTCTTGATCGAAGAAAAGATTGCCGTTCCGATTCTGCTGGGTCGCGCTGACGAGATCCGGCGCACCGCCACCGAGTTGGGGCTGGCGCTTAACGGTATCACCATCGTGGACCCGGAGACTGCCCCACGGCGGCAGGAGTATATCCGTGAGTTGTATCGCTTGCGGCAGCGTCGCGGTGTAACGCTGGGATCCGCAGGCGAGCTGATGAACGATCACAACATCTTCGGCTCCATGATGGTCCGCATGGGTGACGCGGATGCCATCGTCTCGGGCGTGACCCAGAACTATCCCGACACGATTCGTCCGGCGTTGCAGGTGATCGGAGTTCGCGAAGGCATCCACAAGGTCTCCGGTCTCTATCTCATCATCACCCGTAAGGGCAAGCCGTACTTCCTGGCCGATGCCACGGTCAACATTGAACCCACCGCCGAGGACCTGGCAGAGATCGCTCTCTGTGCGGCCGAAGAGGCGCGCCGGTTCGACATTGAGCCGCGCGTGGCCATGCTCTCCTTCTCCAGCTTCGGCAGCACCAAGCACCCGCTGTGCGACAAGATTCGGCGGGCGACGGAGCTGGTGCGTTACGCCGACCCCACTCTCATCATCGACGGCGAGGTCCAGAGCGACATCGCGGTCAACGCCAAGAAGATGGAAGCGGCATTCCCCTTCTCCCCGTTACAGGGCGGAGCCAACGTGCTGATCTTCCCCAATCTGGAAGCCAGCAATATCGCTTGCAAGCTTCTGACCAGCGTCGGCGGCGCGGAAACGGTCGGCCCCATACTCCTGGGCATGGCAAAGCCGGTGCATCTGCTGGCGCGAGGGGTTGAGGTGGAGGACATCGTCAATATAACCACCATAGCCGTGGTTGACGCACAGGACAGCGTAGTTCCGGCCGGCTCGCGAGCCGAACGCGCCGTCGCTACGGTCGGCTAAGGCCGATCCACAAACTGCAGGAACCGCAAGAGGCACGCCAGCAATGGCGCGCCTTGGTTTTTCATGGACATCTATTTCTCATAGCCCACATACGTCGCCGTATTGAAGTAACGCAGGACTGCCGATGAACACCAGCGCATTTAATAATTGGCGGAATGCGGGGGCGGTGGGACGTCATTGCGCACGTAAATCGAGTACTCTTTGTTGTCGAAGATCAGATAATATTGGCTGCGCAATTTGCGTCGGGAAAACTCCCACGCAAGTTTTAGGCGGGGCGTACGCGCCCAATGCGGCCCGTAGTATCCATTTACCACGAACACTTCCGGTGTTTCGCCAGAGAAAAAACCAAGATATCGGTCATCAATGAGCGGCGGACCAAAGCCCAATGCAAAACCGAGTTCAGATCCGCCCATAACGAGCCCGCCTGGAGGCAAAGAGCTTTGAACGAGCGCAACTACAGGCTTGTATGAATTGCGATAGCTATTTGCATGGATCCTATATCCGACCGCGCAAATCGTCACAAGAACATAAGCGCCAAGAAGCACCGATGCTAACGACCGGCCAAGGCTGCCTCCGTGCCAGCGGCCGTGCACCCAGACCGCCGCACAGGCTGTTAAGAAGGGGACAGTGAATATGAGATAGTTGACGTACTTCTCATTGTCAACAATTGCAAGACCCACGTAGGCAATAAAAGCCAAAACCAGCAGACGCTTCGCTACCGGTTGAGCCCGAAGATTCCGGTCGGCCAGCAGGCCCACCACTCCAATAGCCAGAAAAACCAGAGCTGCACTCTTCAGCTTGAAGAAGCCGGTGTAGGCCCCGTAATAGTAGCGGATATATCGTTGATTCGCGTCATTGAGCACGTTGCGCAGGGTTGCTGAAAATCCACTGACTCTGTATCCCCAAGCAGCCCTACTCTGCGCCAGGAAGATATCAGGGGCCCTCTGAATGTAGAGGAGGCAGAAAGATATTCCGATCAAGTAAGGCAGGCTGGCGACCACAAGAATACTCAACCTGATCTTCCGCCAATCCCACAACACCATGGCAGCTATTGCAACATTCATGACCGCACCCACGGGATGACAAAACAGCGAGGCGGCCCCAAACCACGACGCAAGGATCACTCCACGGGCCCAGTGCGAGTCTCGATACCAGAAGTAGCTTGCCAATCCGGCCACGCCCAAGGCGGCACACATCATATCCATTCGGCCATAGGAAGCTTTGACCACCGATTCGTAACCGAGAGCGATCACCGAAGCCACAAGCAGAGCAAGCGATTCATTGCGACTTAGCGCCTTCACCAACACAAACCATGAGACAACGAAGATACAGCCCCACATCACAGAGAACAGCCTCATCCAGACCACAGTGACGGGGGCAAGCCTGAACCAGGATCCAAGCGCTATGAGGTATAGAGGGCATTGCCAGTAGGTGTATTGGTGAACCCCGGGCCATTCCATGAAACCATAAGGTGCAAGCACGGAACTGCCTAGATGGCCAAAGTTCCGGAAATTGAGCGCAATATCGGCAAACAAGCCTTCATCCCACCAGGGAGACCGGGTCAGAGAAAGGCCAATGCTTAATCCTACAAAAAGCAGCATGGCGCCGCCGGCAGCTACCCACTGAGCGCGAGAAGCAGGCACAAATGGTTGGGACTCTGCACCACGATAAATCTGTACTGACATGTTCGATCTGCTCGCTCGTAGATTTGGCGAGATAAGCGGCGAAATCCCTGCTCATCGTAGCACCGACGCTGCCGCTTCTAAACCGGAATTTTCCTTTCAATTCTCAACCGACTGGCATCGGTGTTGGGTGGAGCACGCCCTCTAGGCGTGCGCCAGGGTCTAAAGCAATTCCAGAATTCCTGACCAAGGGTGCAAGAAGGAGGAGGCTTGAGCCGAATTCAAACGCAAGCCTCAAATGCACCACTGAAGCGGCGCTCCCCCGGATACGCCAACTTAGAATCTGTTTCCAGCTGGCAATGGGTGCGCCGAACCTAATTGCCCGGTTCCGGGCTGCCATGCCGACAAGCAAGAGCTTGGTATGATGGCCCGTGGCCAAAGCTCCGTGGCCAAAGCACAAAGATGCGCGGTAAGTTCATCAGCTTCGAAGGGCTCGACGGTTGCGGCAAGTCCACGCAACTGGAGAAGCTGGCTGCCGTTTTGCGGGTGCGCGGAATTGACGTAGTCACCACGCGTGAACCGGGAGGCACGATTATCGGCGAGCGCATCCGCGCCGTGCTGCTCGACTCCCGCACCGCCGGCCTGGATCCGCACGCCGAGATGGCGCTGATGTTTGCCGCGCGCGCGCAACTGATCGCCGAGGTGATCGCGCCCGCGCTCGAAGCAGGTCGGTGGGTGCTGTGCGATCGCTTCACCGATTCCACCGAGGCCTACCAGGGTGGGGGACGGCAGCTGGGCAGCGACGCCGTGCTGCAGTTGCACCGGGCACTCTGTGGCCGATTGTGGCCCGATCTCACCATCCTGATGGACTGCGACGTAAGCTCCAGCGTTGGCCGCGCCCGCCGGCGTAACCTGGCTGCCGCGGAGGAAACGCCGGACGAGAACCGCTTCGAGAAAGAGAGTTACGCTTTCTTTACCCGGGTGCGCGATGCCTTTCTGGAGATCGCCAGGCGCGAGCCGCAACGGGTTGTTCTGGTGGACGCCCGACCGCCGCTGGAAATCGTGCATCCACAAATCGTGCGCCTGGTCTTCGGGCGGTTGATCGACACTGGGGACAAGAAAGCAACACTCGCATAAACCATATGCCATTCGCTGATTTTCATGGCAACGCCGAAGCGGTCCACAACATGCGCGAGATGCTGGCGCACCAACACTTCCCGCACGCCGTAATCCTCTCGGGACCGCAGGGCTCCGGCAAGTTCACGCTGAGTCAAATGGTTGCGAAAGCGATGAACTGTCTGCAGCAGCCTCGCACCGATGGGCTGCCGGATTTTTGCGGTCAGTGCAGCAACTGCGTCCGCATCGCCGAGGCCGACGCGCTGGAAGAGCGCTTTGCCGAGGCGGTGGAAGCGCGCGAGAACCTGCGCGAGGCCGACAAGCGCGACACTCGCCTGTTCGTTCAGACCCATCCCGACGTGCTGATCATCCCGCCCGACCCGCCGCAGATGCTGGTGAAGGTGGACCAGGTCCGCCACGTCATTCACGAGATCTACTACAAGCCCGTGGAAGGCCGCGAGCGGGTTTACATCTTCAGCGACGCCGAGTTCATGAAGGAGGCGGCCAACTCGCTGCTGAAAATTCTGGAAGAGCCGCCGCAATTCGCCACCCTGTTTCTGCTGACCGACAATCCCGCCGCCCTGCTGCCCACAATTCGGTCGCGCTGCATGCACTTGCGGCTGGCGCCGGTTGGCGCCGCCGAAGTCGAACAGTATCTTGCCGCGGTGCGTCCGGAATGGAAGACTCGCGAACGGGCGCTGGTGGCGCGGGTTTGCGGCGGAGGCCTGGGCCGGGCCCGTAGCTTCGATCTGGCCGCCTATGTGGCCGCGCGCCAGGACGCGCTGGCGCTGCTGGGCCCCGCAATGGGGAGCGCCGACCACAGCGCTCTGTTCCGCGTGACGGATGCCTATCGCGCCGGCGCCGATGGCAAGGCGAAGACGGAGCGGTTGATCCGAACGCTCTATTCCCTGCTGGAGGACCTGCTGTTCCTGAAATCGGGGACGCCGGAGTTGGTGCGCAACCAGGACCTGCAAGCGGAGCTGGAGAAGATGTCGTCGCAGGTTGAGTTTGCCTGGATTGTGAGCGCGACGCAGCGGCTGGGAGAACTGGAAAGCGGCATGCGCAGGAATTTGCTACGCTCGCTGGCTCTCGATACGTTTGCGACATCGCTGGAGCGCTGACTTGCGCGATGCGGCCATGACACCAAAGTAGTATCCATAGGCAGAATGGATTGTTTTGCGGAATCGGCTGTGTTAGGGTATCTGCAAGTTCACACCTTTAACAGCCTGGGACCATTCAAGCCAGAGTGCCCGCGACCCCTGCATTGAGTTCACGCTTGAGTTGGCGGCCTCCGTAAGGCTGGTGTGCAAACCACCATAGGAGCAAACTCCATGAAAGATTCCATGGACGCCACCGCTGTGGGCCGCGCTCTCGACTCTGAAGTGTTTGCCAACCGTAAGCTGATTCGTCCCGCCCTCAACCGCAACGACCATCCGCGCCAGGAGGCCCCTGAGCGCCGGCAGCGTAGCGAGCGCCCCAGCTCCGTGAATGGCGGCAAGAAGACCCCGCCGCCGGAGCAGACCCATGCCGAGAATTTCTACTACCAGAAGCAGATGCAGACCAAGACGCCGATGGTCCTGGTGCTGCACGACGGCGAACAGATTCACGGCGTCATCGAGTGGTACGACAAATACTGCCTGAAAGTGAACCGCAACGGCGCAACCAATCTGCTGATCTACAAACCCAGCATTAAGTACATGTACAAGGAGAGCGAAGCGGGAAGCAGTGGACAGAGGGCAAGGGTCAGCGCTGAACCTTAGCAGTTGGCATTTGGCATTTAGCATTTAGCAATGCTGGGAACGAACTACGCTGTGGCCGGGATCACGAACTCTATTCCTCTAAGATGGCGCGAACGAACCACGCTGTTTACTATCCACTGAGCACTAACCACTTGTGTTCGTAGCAAGTCAAAATGTCCGCTTTTTGTAGCAAGTGAAATGTCCGGTTTTGATTCTTGGGTTTACTCATATAGCCGTCGTGGTCGCTGTGGGAAAGTGGGAATTCCGCGCACTTTGCG
>JBEKPR010000039.1:0-30766 GCA_049520555.1 Candidatus Korobacteraceae bacterium | reverse complement strand
TTCATTGCCCGCTCCATCGCGGCCTTCGAGTAGAAATCCATGCTTCGCATGGTCTCCTACTCTCGCCGCCGGAAAAGCGGACAGATCACGTGCTATCGCAACCGGACATATCATGTGCTACTGACAGGCTTTCGCAGAGGGATTGACACCCTAGGTTCCCCGTAGCAGAATCCTATTTGTAGGCGAATAAAAAGCGAAAGTCGCTCCTGCCCCATACTCGCTCCGCCCACCTGAGGTGCTTATGCCGTCTGTTGCCACGCTTCATGCCCAAATCGAGTCTTCGCTGGGCGAGCACCTCACCTCCACGCTGTTGCTGCGCCAGCGCGCCGCCCCGCTGACGGTCTCAACCGGGCTGGCGGCGCTCGATGCGCTCACCGGAGGTCTGCCGCGAGGAGCGCTCAGCGAAATTGCCGGGCCAGCTTCTTCGGGACGCACCGGGGTGATGTTGGCTGCGATGGCGCAAGCCACCGGCCGGCGGGAGGTGTGCGCGCTGGTGGACGCCAGCGACAGCTTCGATCCCACTTCGGCGGCGGCGGCTGGCGTGGAGCTTGAGCGCCTGCTGTGGGTGCGTTGCAGTGAGCGCACGAGTTTGCCACCGCATAAAGACCATCCACCGCGGGCTGCGCTTGGTCGTCTCGAACAAGTGCTGAAGGTGACGGACCTGCTGCTGCAAGGCGGTGGCTTTGGCATGGTGGTGCTCGATCTTGGCGATATTCCTGCTGAAAGTGCGCGGCGGGTGCCGCTCACCTCGTGGTTTCGTTTCCGCCGCGCGGTGGAACCGACGGCGACCGTGCTGTTGCTCATCGAACAGGAACCCTGCGCCAAGACCTGCGCTTCCCTGGTCGTGCGATTGGAGCGCAAAGCGGTATGCGCCCGCGATGCCGTGGCAGCTCCCGCGCGTATTGGACCGGAAGGCTGGCAAATTGTGTCGCACGGCGGCCCCGGCATTCCTGAGAACAATGTTGTGAGCCATGCCGCGTTATTGCATGGAATGCAACTGCGGGCCGAAGTGGTGCGCTCCTCCAATCGCCCTGCCCGCCATGGCGGGGCGTTCGCTGAAGGCCCCGGCGCGCCCCGCAAACCAGCGCAGCCAGCCAACGCCAATTTTGAGCTGCGCGCTGCGTGGTGATTCTTCAACTTTCGATTTCGAGGCTCGGATGTTTGCTTGTATCTACATTCCCGATTTTTCAGTGGAGGCCATCGTCCGCGTGGAGCCCTGGTTGCGCGAACAGGCGGTGGCTGTGCTGGAAGGCAAACCTCCACTGGTGCGCGTGGTGGCGCTCAATGAAAAAGCTCGCTGCCTGGGAATGGAAGTGGGCATGGCCAAGCTGCAGGCGGCTGTTTTCTCAGCTCCTGCAAATGAAGTGGCCCATTCCAGCGAAGCCAGTGTGAAAAATTCCAAGGCTACGCAGATCGAGCTTTCTTCCCAGCGCTCGAGAAGCAAGCCGAAACCTGGTCTGGCAATCTTGCGTCAGCGCTCAGCCGAGCAGGAAAACTCGGCCCATGCCGCGCTGCTCGACGTCGCCCATGCTTTTACGCCGCGCGTGGAAGACACCGCCAACGACACGTTGCTGCTCGACTTGGCCGGGCTGGAACGGCTCTACGGCGCGCCTGCAACCATGGCACGAGATCTGGCGTCGCGGGTAAACGCGGTTGCGCTGGAGGCAAACATTGCGCTGGTCGCCAATCCTGAAGCCGCCTTGCTCGCTGCGCGGGGATTCAGCGGGACTACCGTGCTCCCCGCCGGAGAGGAGGCACATCGCCTGGGAGTGCTGCCGTTGCAGGTGTTGCTGGATGCCTTCGATATCTCGCTGAAAAACGGCCCTGCTTCCGATCGCGAACGCGAGAAGCTGGGTGAACAGATGCTCGACACGCTGGAACGATGGGGCGTGCGCGATTTCCGCACCCTGGCGCTGCTGCCAGAGCATGCGCTGGCTTCGCGGCTGGGCGAAGCGGGCACGCTTTTGCAGCGCCTGGCTCGGGGGGCAAGCATGCGCACGCTGGCGCTCTGCGAGCCCGTTACTCATTTTGAAGAGGCGATGGAGTTGGAATCCCCAGTCGAAACGCTGGAGCCGCTGTCGTTCGTCTTGAACCGGCTGCTGGAACAACTATGTGGTCGGCTGGAAGCCCGGGCCCTGGCTGCACAGGAATTGCATTTGCGTTTACGGCTGGAACGTCGAGTCGCCGACGAGGAGACAACCACTACGCAGGAATTATCCGGTGCTTCGTCCCACGTTGTGGGAGGTGGAAACACTGTGGAACGCATTTTGCGCCTGCCGGTGGCCATGCGCGATAGCAAAGTTTTTCTCAAGCTGCTGCAGTTGGAATTAGCGGCCCACCCGCCGGGCGCTCCCATCACCAAAGTATGGATTGCAGCCGAGCCGGCGCCTCCCCGTTCGGCGCAGCACGGACTTTTCCTGCCCGTTACTCCCGAAGCGGAGAAGTTGGAGATTACGCTGGCACGGATCAGTGGCATCGTGGGCGAGCGGCGGGCGGGAATCGCGCGTCGGCTGGATACCCACCGGCGCGACGGCTTTCTCATGGATCATTTTGTGACAGGAGAAGAGCCGAAGCAGAAAGTAGCTCCCACAATGTCAGATGTCGAGGAGCCGGCACGAATAGCTTTGCGTGTGTTTCGCCCGCCGTGGCAGCTACAGGTCAAGCTGGCAGAAGGACGCCCAGTGGCTTTGGCGGCCGTGACGAAGCCAGTCCGTCAAGAAGAATTGCAAGGAACAGTTTTGTGGGCGGCAGGGCCGTGGCGCTCCTCCGGAGACTGGTGGACAGAGAACGCAAAAGAGGAAAGCGCAAACAAAGACCCGGCGTGTCCGTGGGACCGCGAAGAATGGGATGTAGCGCTGGCTAATGGAAACGGCGGCAGTGTGGCCCTCTATTGTATTTACCGCGATCTCGCGAGCGGAAAATGGTTTGCGGAAGCGAGCTATGACTGAATGGAAGCAACTAGCAACTAGCAATTAGCAATTAGCCGTTAGCAATCAGCAATCAGCCGCAACTGGCGACTGACTACTGGCTACTGGCAACTGGCTACTGGCAACTGGTGTACGTTGAACTCCACGCTCGCTCGGCGTTCAGTTTTCTCGAAGGAGCTTCGGTTCCTGAGGAGCTGGCTGAGGTGTGCGCCGCGTACCAGATGCCGGCAATGGCGTTGCTCGATCGAGACGGAGTGTACGGCGCGCCGCGCTTTCATCTGGCGGCAAAGAAGCTCAACCTCAAGGCGCACATTGGGGCAGAGATCACTTCCCTGCTGCCATCCTGCCCTAAGACCGGCGAAGCTGCGCCTCCGCGCGTGCCATTACTGTGCGCCTCGCGAGAAGGCTACCAGAACCTCTGTCGCCTGGTGACTCGCATGAAGTTGCGTGCGCCCAAATATCCGGCTGCGCTGCCTCGCCGCGCAAAAGCGGAGTTGGATGACGATCTGGTGCTTGGTTCACAAGCCATCGCTTCCCTCGATGATTTCAGTGAACATGCGCCCGGGCTGATTTGCCTGACCGGCGGCGACGAAGGGCCACTGGCTCATACGCTGGCCATCGGTGGCATGGAAGCTGGCCGCAGCATACTCGAACAATTGATCGCGATCTATGGACGCGCGAATGTTTACGTCGAACTGCAACGCCACTACAACCGCGCGCAAGAGGCCCGCAACCAGGCGGCGATTGCGCTGGCACGCAGCCTGGACTTGCCGTTGCTGGCCACCCAAGGTGCGCAATATGCCAAGCCGGAACAGCGCCAGATCCTGGATGTTTTCACCTGCATTCGCAACCATCGCACGCTCGACACGGCTGGCCGCCTGCTGGCGCGCAACAGCGAGCGTTATATCAAGACGCCGCAGGAGATGTTGCGTCTCTTCGCCGATCTGCCCGAAGCAACCGCAAATACTCTGGAGCTGTCGTCGCGTCTTGAATTCACGCTGAACGATTTGGGGTATCAGTTCCCGCGCTATCCCGTGCCCGAAGGCGAAACCATGGACTCGTTTCTGCGGACGCGAACCATGGAAGGCGCACGCGGCCGTTATCTGCGACCCGGGCAAAGCGAACTGTGGCAGCGCGCGCAACGCCAGATCGAGCGTGAACTGGTGCTCATCAAGAAGCTCGACCTGGCGGGCTACTTCCTCATTGTTTGGGACATTGTGCGCTTCTGCCGCGAGCAGGGCATTCTGGTGCAGGGCCGAGGATCGGCGGCCAACAGCGCAGTTTGTTATTCCCTCGGCATCACCGCAGTCGATCCGGTGGGCATGGATCTGCTGTTCGAGCGCTTCCTGTCGGAGGAGCGCGGCGAATGGCCCGACATCGATCTCGACCTTCCCAGCGGCGATCAGCGCGAGCGCGCCATACAGTACGTTTATCAGCGCTACGGCAAACTCGGCGCTGCCATGACGGCTAACGTCATCACCTATCGCGGACGGTCGGCGGCGCGTGAAGTTGGCAAGGCGCTCGGTTTTGATGGCGAATTGCTGGACCGCCTTTCCGGGCTGGTGAGTTCGTGGGAATACAAGGACCCGGATGACACGCTGGAACGGCAGTTTCGCGATGCCGGCTTCGACCTGCGGCATCCGCGCATGCGCAACTTTTTCGAGCTTTGCCTGGCGGTACAGGACCTGCCTCGGCATTTGGGACAGCACTCCGGCGGCATGGTGATTAGCCAGGGGCAGCTCGATGCGGTGGTCCCGCTGGAACCCGCGACCATGCCCGGCCGGGTGGTGGTGCAGTGGGACAAGGAAGATTGCGCCGACCTCGGCATCGTCAAAGTTGACCTGCTGGGGCTGGGGATGATGGCCGTGCTGGAAGATTCCATCAACCTGATCCGCGATCACTACAAAGAAGAAGTTGATCTGGGAAAGTTGCCACCCGACGATCCCACAGTGTATGACACGCTGCAGAAGGCCGACACAGTCGGCATGTTTCAGATCGAAAGCCGGGCACAAATGTCGTGCCTGCCGCGGCTGCATCCCACCCGCTTCTACGACATTGTGGTACAAGTTGCCATTATTCGTCCCGGACCTATCGTCGGCCAAATGGTTAACCCTTTTCTGCAACGTCGGCAGGGGCGGCAGGCTGTTGTTTATCCGCATCCTTCGCTGCAGCCAGTGCTGGAACGCACACTGGGGGTGCCGCTCTTTCAGGAGCAACTGCTGCGCATGGCGATGATTGCCGCCGGGTTCAGCGGCGGCGAAGCCGAAGAATTGCGGCGCGCCTTCGGCTTCAAGCGCAGCGAGATGCGCATGCGCGATATCGAGGTCAAGCTGCGCGCGGGCATGGATCGTAATGGCATCCCGCCGGAAGCGCAGGAGCAGATCATACTTTCGATCACTTCGTTCGCGCTCTATGGATTTCCCGAGTCGCACGCCGCCAGCTTCGCCCTGATCGCCTATGCCAGCGCCTATCTCAAGTGCCATTACCTGGCGGCTTTTACCGCGGCGCTGCTGAACAATCAGCCCATGGGGTTCTATCACCCTTCAACCATCGTGAAAGACGCACAGCGGCACGGGTTGCGAGTAAAGCCGGTGGACATTGCGCGGTCGGAATGGACATGCACGCTAGAGGAGGACTTGGCGCTGCGCATGGGATTTCGTTATGCCAAAGGATTGCCAGAGGAGGCGGCTCAAGCCATCGTGCGCGAGCGCAGTAAGCGGCCCTTTGAATCGATCGTGGACCTTGCCCATCGCGTACCCGAGTTGCGCCGCAAGGAACTGGTGCTGCTGGCCTCGATTGGCGCACTCAATTCGATTGGCTGCACTCGAGAAGAAGATTTACTCGCAAATCTTGATCCAGCGCAAAAAGCTCGATCAAGGCAGCGTCTGCATCGCCGCGATGCGCTGTGGCAGGTGGAGCGTGCCGTGCGTTTTGCCGGGCCGCTGCTGGAAGGGATTCCGGAGAGCGATACGGCTTCGCCACTTGCGCCCATGACACCCGAAGAGCGCCTGGTTGCCGACTTCCGCGGTGCCGGGCTGACGGTCGGGCCTCATCCCATGGCGTATCGCAGGGCCGCGCTACGCCGGGCGCAAGTGCTCTCCGCGCAGGAGTTGACGCAGGTTGTACACGGCCGTCATGTGCGGACGGCGGGGTGCGTGATCGCGCGACAGAGGCCAGGCACCGCCAAGGGCTTCGTCTTTCTCAGCCTGGAAGATGAAACCGGAATCAGCAATGCGATCATCTCGCCCGATGTGATGGAACAGAATCGCATTCTGATTCAGTCGGAAAAGTTTCTGCTGCTGGAAGGCGTGCTGCAAAACCAGGAGGGCGTGATTTCAGTGAAGGTCGATCGGCTTGCGCCCATGCGCGAAATCTACGCACCCGAGACGGTGGACGTCACCGACGCGGATGTGCGGTCGCACGATTTTCACTAATAACGATCAACGGGGTTGTTTTCCCTGGGAAAACGCCAACGGAGCTTCATTTGGCTGGTAAGAACGTCTCCTACAACTACGATAAGCATTAAGATGTTAACCGAAATCAGCAATCCAGGATTCAAACCGTTCTTGCGGAGATCTCCGTAAGTAATTCCAACCTCGTGCATTGCTTACATAAAAGAAAAAGAGAGTTCCAACAACCAACAATAATGTCGGCCCTATTGACCACCAGATCGCAAAAATGACGAGGAACACGGCAACCGCGAAGACTCCGAACGCCAAATCACGAAGGCTCTTAGGGCCGATGAACAAAAAAACGAACCCGGGCATAAACAACAAATAAGCAGAAATCAACAAGGCTGGGGCGAACAGGAATGGCCTGATTTCCTTCCACTTTTCTGCCTTATTGGCGGTCACATGCAGCCTCTATTTTTCTCCTCGACCACTCGCCTGCTGCTCCGGATACTCATACACCCCGCGCCCAGCTTTGCGGCCCAGGCGTCCGGCCTTGACGTACTGCACCAGTAGCGGCGCGGGGCGAAACTTTTCGCCCAGGGTCTTGTGCAGGTATTCGAGGATGTGCAGGCGAGTATCCAGCCCGACGAGATCGACCATCTCGAACGGTCCCATGGGATGATTCAATCCAAGCTTGAGCGCTTTGTCGATGTCCTGGGCGGTGGCAACTCCTTCCTGCAACATGTAAAACGCTTCGTTGCCTATCATGGCATTGATGCGGCTGGTGATGAAGCCGGGCGATTCCTTGATGACCACAACTTCTTTCCCCATGCGCTTGCCTACATCGACGGCAGCCGCCAGCGTTTCATCATCGGTTTCCAGTGCGCGCACCACCTCCAACAGCTTCATCTTGTGCACCGGATTGAAAAAGTGCATGCCGACACACTTCGGAGCGCGATACGTCACCGAAGAAATTTCCGTGACGCTGAGCGAAGATGTGTTGGAAGCCAGGATGGTGCCCGGCCGGCTGACCTTGTCGAGCAGGGTAAAGATCTCGATCTTCGATTCCATCTCCTCGGGCACAGCTTCGATCACCAGATCGGCTTCGCGCGCCGCCTGTTCCACCGACGAGGCATATTCCAGGCGGTCAAAAGCTTCGTCGGCGGCGCCCTTTGTAACCTTCCCGATTTCGACGGCCTTGTCGAGGTTGGCGCGAATCTCCGTCCCGGCCTTGCGCAGTGCGGTCGGGAGAATATCTTCCAGGATGGTGCGATAGCCGCCGAGTGCCGCGGCATGAGCGATACCGCGGCCCATAATGCCGGCGCCAATTACGGCGATGCTGCGGACCTCGGCCATCGGGCTACTCTCCCTTTTCCAGCAGCTCGATGATGTTCAGGAAATTGGGATCGGCTTTGCGCATGTATTCGGCCAGGCGCTTCTTCTCTTCCCCGCTGAGCAGATAAAAGCTGCTGTTGATGCGGCGCAGCGTCGCTGCAATATCGTCCACAAAGTTCATCATGCGAATCAGTTCACCAGTGGCAGCCATACCAATCCTTTCAAAACCGGTAGTAATGCAGAGAAATGATGCGTTTTGGTCCGGTCAGCGCGGTTACGAACGCAGCCGGCGAGGATCTAAAGGACTTTCAACGGCCCCTTCAACGGCAAAGACCGGGCAAACACTTATTCTCACCGCCGCCTGCAATTAAGTAAAGGAGGCCGACTGCGGGCACAGCCCGGCTCTCCGCTTTGTGCATCTAAGGCCCCTGAGGCGTTTCCGCCGGCGTAGTATTTGTGTGTGCAACGCGAGCCAGACCGAATGCGTGCTACTTGTCCAGTTCTTCTCGATCCGGCATCCGAGCTCTCCGAGTGCTTTGAACGTTTAGCCGCCGAAAAGCGCGCTGCTAGCCCGCTCTCCACCTATCGCCTGCAATTCAACCGGAGCCTCAGCTTCGAGGACGCGCGCAAACTGGTGCCGTACCTGTGGCGGCTCGGCGTCAGCCATTGTTATGCCTCGCCGCTTCTGAAGGCGCGTCCGGGCAGTGAACACGGCTACGACATCGTCGATCACAACGAGCTTAACCCAGAGATCGGCAGCGAGGAGGAGTTCCGGAGCTTGGTGTCGGAGATGAAGGCCCACGGCATGGGCCTGATTCTCGATATTGTGCCCAATCACATGGGCGTCGGACACGGCACGAATCCGTGGTGGCAGGACGTGCTGCAAAACGGGCGCACGTCAGCTTACGCGGACTTTTTCGACATTGACTGGGATCCGCTCAAACCTGAGCTGCGGAACAAGGTCCTTAATCCGATACTTGGGAACCCGTACGGTGAAGATCTCGAGCAGGGCAACATACAAGTAGCGTTCGAAGACGGCCGCTTCGTCGTGAAATATTTCGACAAGGTGCTGCCCGTCGATCCGCAGACTATTCCCGCGATCTTCGAGGCGGGAGAAGAGCGATACGGGCGCAACCGCAACGGAGACGCTGCGGCATCGGAAGAACTATTTGCCCTCCTCGAAGCCTTGCGGCAACTTCCCACAAACCATGTGACCGACTCGGAACGAATCGCCCGCCGCCAAAGCCAGATTCCGCCATTGCTGGAACGCTTGCAGAAACTCGCCGAGGATTCCAGCGCGGTTCATGATGCCATCGCGGAAGCCCTGCGCGCGCTGAATGGGACGCCGGGGGACAGCCAAAGCTTTGACGCGCTTCATGGCTTGCTGGAGGCGCAGGCGTACCGGCTGGCGTTCTGGCGCGTGTCGGGAGAGGAAATCAACTATCGCCGCTTCTTCGATATCAACGACCTGGTCGGCCTGCGCATGGAAAATCCGCTGGTCTTCGCGGAGACCCACAAGCTTATCCGCAAGCTCATGGGCGAGGGCCTTATCTCCGGGGTACGCATTGATCATCCCGACGGCCTGTTGAATCCTTTGCAGTACTTCGTCCGGCTGCAGATGCTGCATGCCGCCAGCCAGTGCGTGGGCGCCGATCCCAAATCTCCGCTCGCCGAGAATGGCATCGAGGGGGAAGTTCACACGGCCTTCCAGCAACACGAATGGATGAGCCAACATGCCCCTCTGTACGTGCTGGTGGAGAAGATCCTTGAGCCCGGCGAACACTTGCCTGACAACTGGCCGGTGGATGGCACGGTCGGTTACGAGTTCGCCAATCTGGTGAATGGAGTTCTGATTGACCAGCGCAACGAGCGCCACTTCACCACTCTTTACCATCGCGTGCTTGGCGGCGCCGTTGCCGTCGACCAACTGATCTATGAAAGCAAGAAGCGCATCATGCATCGGGCGCTGCGAGCGAAGTTCATGTGCTCACGCACGTGCTCAGCGCGATCGCCGGCCAGGACCGGCGCGCCCGCGACTTTACCTACAGTGTCTTGCGCGATGCCATCCGCGAGACCATCGCCTGCTTTCCGGTGTACCGCACCTACGTTGACGAGCGGGGAAACATGAATGAGCGTGACCGCCGCTATGTCCTACAGGCGATCGCTCGCGCCAAACGGCGCAACGAGATCATGGCGCCCGCGGTCTTCGATTTTTTGCAGAGCATTTTGCTGCTGAAAGGCAATGACAGCGGCGCCACGATCTACGGCTACAGCAAGCAACTGTACTTCACACTCAAGTTCCAGCAGCTCACCGGGCCGGTGATGGCCAAAGGGCTGGAAGACACCGCCTGCTACGTTTACACGCGCTTCATTTCGGTGAATGAGGTGGGCGGTTCACCCGGCAACTTCGGAATTCCGGTGGCCGAGTTCCATCACGGCAACCAGTTGCGGGCCGAGTACTGGCCGAACTCCATGCTGGCGACATCAACGCACGATAGCAAGCGCAGTGAAGACGTGCGGGCGCGCCTGGATGTGCTCTCCGAGATGCCGCGCAACTGGGCGCCGCAGGTGATGAAGTGGCGGCGCATTAACCGCAATCGCAAATTCGAGATGCCCGACGAGCGCAGCGTGCCCGACAACAATGAAGAGTACTTGCTCTACCAAACCCTGGTGGGGGCGTGGCCGTTTCGCATGGACAGCGAAGAGGAGTGGCTCAACTTCGTCGGCCGCATAAAGCAGTACATGGAAAAAGCCGTTCACGAAGCCAAAATCAATGTGAGCTGGCTGAACCCGAACCCGGAGTACGTTGCGGGAATCAGTAAGTTCATCGAGGCCATCCTGTCGCCGACTTATCGGGGCAAGACGAACTTGTTCTGGGATTCGATGCAGAAGTTTCTGCCGGCCGTGCAGTATTTCGGCGCCATCAACTCGTTGACGCAGACCTTGCTGAAGCTGACCTCTCCAGGCGTTCCCGACATTTACCAGGGTCTGGAATTCTGGGATTTCAGCCTGGTCGATCCCGACAACCGGCGTCCGGTTGATTTCGATTTGCGCGAGCGTGCTCTGCAACAACTAACGGGAGGTTCGCACTCCGACGATTTGCTGGGGCTCTGCCAGCAACTGTTGCGTGACTATCAGGATGGGCGAATCAAGCTTTGGGCCACCATGCAGACTTTGAACTACCGGCGCGAACACGCGGAACTCTTCCGAGCTGGCAAGTACATTCCGCTACAGGCCAACCGCGGCAAAGAAGACTACGTCGTCGCCTTCGCGCGGGTGCGGCCGGGAGAAGCCGCGATTGTAGTGGCTCCGCGGCTGAGTTACACCCTGATGAAGGGAAATATGGAACCGCCCCTGGCTGCGGCCTGGAATGATTCGGAGTTGGTATTACCGCCGGAGGTGAAGGGCGGTCAATGGCACAACATCTTTACCGGTGAAGTACTCACGGTGGCAGAGCGCGTCCCGCTATGCCGCGAAATCTTCGCTCACTTTCCCGTCGCTCTGTTCAGCGTGCGCTGACGGCTGTTTCACGCATTCGTCGCGGTCGGTGCCCTCGACCAGGGCGGCCAGCTTTTCCGCCAGCGGCGCGGTCAACGCGCCGCGTTGCAATCGCCAAGACCAGTTGCCGGCCGTCTGGCTGGGAACATTCATGCGCGCCGTGCTGTCGAGCCCCAGCAGGTCTTGAACCGGAACCACGCTCTGGTTCGCCACCGAAGTCAGCGCCGCGCGAATGAACGCCCAGTGCACTCCATCTTCCCCGATTCCCAGGTAAGCGGACGCCGCGGCCTTCTCCTCTTGGGTCGCGCCCGAGTTCCACCAGCCGACGGTGGTGTCGTTGTCGTGGGTGCCGGTGTACACAACTGCATCGGGCTCGAACTGATGGGGCAAATATATGTGGGCGCCGCGATTTCCGAAGCCGAACTGCATGACCTTCATCCCCGGTATTTTCAGGTTTTTGCGCAGATCATGCACCTCACGGGTGATGTAGCCAAGATCCTCGGCAATGAAGGGCAATTTGCCCAGCGCGCTCTTGAGCGCTTTGAACAGGCTGGCATTCGGGCCCGCCACCCAACGGCCATGAATCGCCGTGGGCTCCTCGGCGGGAATTTCCCAGCACGATTCAAAACCACGAAAGTGATCGAGGCGCACGATATCGCAAGTCTCAATCGCCCAGCGCATCCGCTTGATCCACCAACTGTAGCCGCGAGAACGGAGCGCGTCCCAGTCGTACAGCGGATTCCCCCAGCGCTGCCCGGTTTCGCTGAAGGCATCAGGAGGCACGCCGGCCACCACCTCGGGTGACAGGTCCGGCTTCAGGCGAAAAATTTCGGGGTGCGTCCAGACGTCGGCGCAGTCGTAGCTGACGAAGATGGCGACATCGCCGATGACCCGAATGCCACGCTCCCGGCAATAGGATCGCAAAGCCGCCCACTGCTCGAAGAACGCGAACTGCAGGAAGCGCTCCTGGTCCAGCTGCTGGCGCAACTCGGTGTGCAGTTTCGCCAGGGCATCGGGGCGCCGGCGAACGATTTCCTCGGGCCAGCTATTCCAGGGCTGCTCGCCGTAGCGTTCGCGCAGGCTGCTAAACAGGACGTAGTCTTCCAGCCACCAGTGGTTGTCGCGGCAGAAGTGGTCGTAGCGCTCACGCGCCGCGCCCGGGGCCGAACGCATGAAGTTTATGGCCGCCTCCCGCAAGAGGGGAAGCTTATGCTGGCGCACGCGCTCAAAATCCACGGAAGAATCCAGGTCGGACGGGGGCCCGATTCGCTCTCGATCAATCAAGCCGCGATCGGCGAGACGTTCCAGGCTGATCATCAGCACATTGGCGGCGAATGCAGAAGTGCAGGAATACGGCGAGTTGCCATATCCCGCCGGACCGAGCGGAAGAATTTGCCACAAGGTCTGCTTGGCGGCGGCCAGCCAGTCAACAAACTCGTACGCCGCGGGGCCTAAATCGCCGATGCCATCGCGCGAAGGCAGCGAAGTGGGGTGCAACAAAATACCGGATGAGCGTTGTGAAAGCATGAGCAACAATTAGACGGACGGAGATAAACACTCATCACCAGCAACTGGCATTCATTCCGGTTGCCGGTCAAAGACAAAGTAGGCCAGCAGACTCTCTCCGCTGGCCAAAGACTCGAAACCGCCAGGCTGGGCTACGTCCCTTCGGAAGGGCTGGACAGGCGTTCCATCTCCGCCTTGTTGATTTTGATCTTCCCGTCCTTCTCCAGCCGATCACGCAGGCCTTGCACGTAGAGCCCTTCAAAATCGGAGCGCTTCTGTTCCAGCAGCGTCTCCTTCGCCTTGTCCCAGTTCTGCTTCACTTCTTCCGGCGAAGGCTTTTGAACTTCCAGCACGTTCAGCACGACTCCGTTCGGGCCGCCCTGCAGAGGACCGCTGATCTCGCCCGGCTTCATGCTGAAGGCGACGGCGGCAGCGCCATTCATGGGACCGATTTCGGGGACCTGCGCATTGCTATCGACCAAATCGCTGGTCTTGACCGTGGCGCCCAACTCTTTGGCCGCTTTTTTCAGGTCGTGATCGGCGTGGGCGCGGTCGGAAAGCTCCTGCGTCTTTTGCGCCAGCAGCGCTTGCGCGCGCTGCTGCTTAAACTGCAACTCTATCTGTGCCTTGACCTGTTCGAACGTAGGCGTTTGCGGGGGCTGAATGTCGATCACCTGATAAATTGCGTACCCCTGCGACGTCGGCGCGGTAGCCGGAGGGTCGTTCTTCTTGGCGGCGAACAACGCGCTTACCAAATCCTTCGCGTCACCGACGCCGGGAACCGGATCGGTTTGCGAAATGAAATCCGTCGTGAGAATCAGCAGCGCCTTTTCGCTGGCAGCCTTGTCTAAACCATCCTTGCGGGCCAGCGCCTGCACACTGTCGGCCAGTTTTTGCGCTTCGCCGGCGACCTGCTGCTGCTTAAGCAGCGGCTCAATTTGCGATTTCACTTCCTCCAGCGGCTTCAACCTCGCCTGCTGTTTAGCCTCGACATGGATAATATGGAAGCCATAGTTGGTGCGAATGACGCCCGTGGTCTGGCCCACCGGCGTATTGAAGGCGGCCTGCTCGAACTCCGGGACCGTGCGGCCGCGCGTCAGGGGCGGCAGCAACCCACCATCCTGTGCGCTCCCCGGGTCATCGGAGTTCTTCTTGGCCAGATCGGCGAAGTTGGCGCCGCTCTTCAATTGCTTCTCAATATCGTCCGCCTTCGCCCGCGCTGCATCCACGCCCTTCTGATCGACCTTGCCGTTCGCATCCGGCGTTGGTGTCTTGATCAGGATGTGCCGCACGGTCACCGTCTCCGGGATGCGGTACTCGTCCTGGTGCTGGTGGTAGTACTGCTGCAACTGGGCCGGGCTGAGGGAAACCTTGTCCGCCAGCTTGGCGGTGTCGATCAGGATGTAGCGCGCCTTACGCTTCTCGGGAATGGAATTCGCGTACTGCTGCTTGTTCTGCTCGTAGAAAGCCTTCAGCTCGGCATCGGTCGGCTTGATCTGCTTGTTCATGTCGTCCAGCGTCAGCACGGCGTAGTCGAACTTCACTTTCACGCCCTGCTTCTGCACTTGCTCGGCGACATCTTTGTTGCTGACCGAGACGGCGCCGCTTATCAGCGCCAACAGTTTTCGCTGTGCGATCTCGCCCTTCACCTCCTGCTCGAACTGCTGCACGCCCATATTGAACTGGCTCTGAATGAAATCTTGATAGGCCTGCTGGCCGATGAAGGTCCCGCCCGGAAATATCATCTGCCCCATCTGCCCCTGGTGCAGGTACCCACGAAGCTCATCATCGCTGACGCCCAGGCCCATGCGATCGGCTTCATACACAAGCGCCTTCTGCGTGATGATGCCTTGCGCGGCCCGCTGCATCAGATAGGGCATAAGCTGGGGAGGCACGCTTTGCCCCTTGAACTGCTGGCGGCCGATCAGGCGGGCCTGCTCCGATACTTCCAGCAGGCTGACCTCCTGATTGCCAACCTTGGCCAATATCCCTGATTGCGTGACGCTGCCGCCAAACATGTCGTTGAGGAAGCCGCCACCGGGAATGAGGGTGATCACCATCATCACGCAGATGACGAGAAGGATTCCGCCCAGCACAATTTTCTTGATCGGGCCGGGGGTCTGCAGAAATCGAATCATGCTTTAGGAACTCCAGAGAGGTTAGCTGAATTTGTTGATTATAAACCAGCACGCAGGTGAGCGCAGGCTTCGACCTTATCATTACTTAGCCCCTACTTAGCGTCGAAACGAGCCAGTCGCCAGCCGCCCGATGCCATCTGGCCCCATTCGCTGGCAGAAATTCCCCGAACAACTGCAACCGCTTCCCAAGCCCGGTATCGAATATGTTGTAATAGCAAGAGCTTAGTATGCCGAAATCGTCATCAGGGATACGACGGCGCGTGCTTGCCTGCAAGCGTCGGCTGCGCGAATTGAAGATGATCGCCAAAGGGCTGGCCTCAACCGACCACCCGGTGTTGGCGCATATCATCCCCATTCGCCGCTGCAATCTCGCCTGTGAGTATTGCAATGAGTACGACGATTTTTCCAAGCCGGTCGCTCTCGACATCATGAAGCACCGCGTCGATCAACTGGCGCGCCTGGGCACCACCATTGTCACGCTCAGCGGGGGCGAGCCCTTGCTGCACCCGCAACTCGACGAGATCATCGCGCACATCCGCACTTATCCCATACTGTCGGGCTTGATCACCAACGGTTATCTGCTCACCGCCGACCGCATTCAGCGCCTGAACCGCGCCGGCCTTGACCATCTGCAGATCAGCATCGATAACGTGATGCCCGATGACGTCTCCAAGAAGTCCCTGAAGGTACTGGACAAGAAGCTGCAACTGCTCGCCGAACATGCCGACTTTCACGTCAACATCAACTCGGTGGTGGGCGCGGGCACGCACAACCCACACGATGCGCTGGTCGTGGGCAGGCGCGCCGTGCAGCTCGGCTTCACTTCCACCATCGGCATCATCCACGATGGCGACGGCCAGCTTCAGCCGCTCAACGAGGTTGAGCGCGAAGTGTTCCTGAAGATGAAGAGCCTTGAGAAGCACCACTACGCGCGCTTCAACTGGTTCCAGAACAACATCGCCAGCGGCAAGCCGAACCAGTGGCGCTGCCGCGCCGGAGCGCGCTATCTCTACATTTGCGAGGACGGTTTGGTGCACTACTGCTCGCAGCAGCGCGGCTATCCCGCGGTCCCGCTGGAGCACTATTCGGTTGCCGATATCCGGCGCGAGTTCCTCACAGAAAAGAGTTGCGCCCCGCACTGCACCGTTTCCTGCGTGCATCAGGTGTCGTATATGGATTTCTGGCGCGCCCCCCAAACCCTCCAGACTCCGCAGTCGTCGGTCGATACCGGCCCGTTGGTGCAAATCGAATAGGCCCCTTTTGCCGAGTTGTCAGGCCCGGACGGCTCAGATCGCTTATCACCCCTTTGTCTTTGCCTCCCCTTCGCTTGCTTTTCCAAAAATATCGATTTCCACCTACTTTTTGTTTGGCGGAAGCGCTATTCTGTGAGGCTCGTTCCGGACGAGGAATCCCGCATAGGCGAAAGGGTTTGTGAGGGTACGGGTCTTCTATCACGATAAATGTTTCGACGGCGCATGTTCGGCAGCGCTGTTTTCGCGTTTCTACCGCGAGCGCATCCGCGACGCCGAATTCGAATATGTGGGTCTGGTGCATCGCGCGGGCGCGCTGTTCAACGAAGACGATTTCACTGGCGACGAAAACGCCATTGTCGATTTCAAATACTCATCATCGCCGCGTATCACCTGGTGGTTCGACCATCACCAGAGTGCCTTCCTGACGCCGGAGGATGCCTCCCATTTCGAGCAGGAACTGAGCAACACCAAGTTCTACGATCCTGATTTCCGCTCCTGCACAAAGTTCATCGCTTCGGTGACCGAGAATCGCTTCGGCTTTGATCCCGCGCCGGTGGCGGAGTTGATTGAGTGGGCCGACATTATCGATGGAGCGCTCTACAGCGATCCGCAGTCGGCGGTCGAGATGAAGGCGCCGGCGATGAAGCTGACCATGGTGATCGAGTCGAACCAGGACCCGCAGTTCATCCCTGCCCTAATCCCGATGCTGGCGTACAAGTCCCTGGCGGAAATCGTGGCGGAGCCGAGGGTCGCCGAGCGCATTCCGGCGCTGACGGAACGGCACCTCCACTCAATCGACATTTTGCGCGAGCGTGCCCACTGCGAAGACGGAACCATCTTTTTCGACATAACCGACCATGAGCTTGAGGGCTACAGCAAATTCGTGCCCTATTATTTGCACCCCAATTGTGTTTACAGCGTGGGACTGAGCAAGAGCAGCTTCCGGACCAAGGTGTCAGTGGGGTCCAATCCGTGGTCGAAGGTCGAGCCAATGGAGAACCTGGCCAAGATTTGCGAGCGCTACGGCGGGGGCGGGCACGCGCGCGTGGGGGCGGTCTCGTTTCCGCCGGGGAAGCTGGAAGAAGCACGCCGGGCGGCGCAGGAGATCGTTGCAGAACTGCGGGCAAGCTACCGGAAGCATTCGTAGTCGCGCGTCCATTGTTCGCGAGAAAGGGGAAATCGCATGGCGCCAGAGTTGTTCCCGCACACTACAACCGATGGCAACTCTCTTCCCGCCTTGCCCTTCGAAAGCTGGAAAGACACGCTGGCGACCCTGCACATGTGGACGCAGATCGTCGGCAAGGTCCGCTTGAAACTTTGCCCCCTGGTAAATCACTGGTGGAATGTGACGTTTTATGTCACCGGCCGAGGCATGACCACATTGGTGATGCCGTATCAGGACCGAGGGGTGGAGATACGGTTTGACTTCGTGGACCACAAGCTCATCATCGAAACCTCGGACGGCAGAACGCGGGCCCTAGACCTAAAACCGCAGAGCGTCGCCGAGTTTTATGGAGAGTTCATGGCAGCGCTCGCCGAACTCGGATTGGATGTAAAGATTTGGGCCACCCCGGTCGAAATCCCCGATCCCATTCCGTTTGAGCAAGACCATACACACGCCTCCTATGACGCCGAGGCTGTGCATCGCTTTTGGCTCATCCTCGCGTGGGTGGACGAGGTGTTCAAGGAATTCAGAGCGCGTTTCATCGGCAAAGTTAGTCCGGTGCACTTCTGGTGGGGAAGCTTCGATCATGCGGTGACGCGCTTCTCGGGAAGAGTGGCGCCGGAGCGGCCTGGCGCCGATCGCATCACCCGCGAAGCGTATTCTCACGAAGTCAGCAGTGCCGGGTTCTGGCCCGGCGGAGGCGACATCAAGGGCCCGGCTTTCTATTCCTACGCCGCCCCCGAGCCGGCCGGTTTTGCCGAGCAGCGTGTGGGGCCAGCTGCGGCTTTCTACCATCCGCAACTGAAAGAGTACCTGCTGATGTACGACGACGTGCGCACGGCTGCCTCGCCCAAGGCTGTCCTGATGGACTTTTTGCAAACCACCTATGACGCCGCTGCCACGCTGGCGAAATGGGACCGTAACGCCTTAGAGCGCTGAGGTGGATGGGGGAGAAACAAGATGGCGGACGCTTGCACTCATCTCGACCAGATCAAGATCACGCACACTAAGATCCATGTTTGTGAGGAATGCATCAAACTTGGAGACACCTGGGTCCATCTGAGGCTATGCCTGGAATGCGGACATGTGGGCTGCTGCGACTCGTCCAAGAACAAACACGCCACCAAGCACTACCATAGAACGCAGCATCCGCTGATACGCTCCATCGAACCGGGAGAAGCTTGGGTGTGGTGCTACGTGGACCAGATTATTGCTGAAGAAATTCCGGATTGAAGAGCTAATGTCATTGGATTCGGGCTCGAACCGGACTTGTTCCAGCAGGAAGACGTTGCAGCGGCCTTTTTGCGGAAGGTGATTTGAATCGCATACCGCTGCAATGCTAGCGTGATAAATAGAGACTCGCGAATCGGGAACCCGCAGGCCGCCGGGTCCTGGAAACGGCGGCTGATCGAAGAAGGGTCTCGGGAGAGCAGTGCAGGGAGGAAATCATGAACCAGCGCATTTATATCGCCGCCTACAACCAGTCCAAGTTTGGCAAGCTCATGGATATGACCGTGCCTCAGATTCTGGCCAATGCGGTCAGCGGCGTTTGTGAGGAGATCAAAGTTGAGCCTTCGATCATCGAGACGGGGTCGGTCGGCTCAGCTTGCAACTTTACCTTGAACCAGCAAGGCCTGCTCTCGGGCCTGATGGCCACGGTCCCCGGACTGGAGGGCAAACCGATCGAGTCGGTCGAGAACGCCTGTGCGTCTGGCGGGCAGGCAGTGTTGTCGGTGATTTACAAACTGCTAGGCGGTGTGGGCGACGTGGGAATTGCGGTCGGCTACGAGAAAATGCGCAACTCGGAAGGCAAGATGGACGGCAAGCTCATCGGCGAGGTCCTGGGATACTATTCGCATCCCGACGAGCGGCCCGGCAAAGTTTTTATCTTCCCGCATCTGTTTGCGGAGATCATGCAGTGCTACATGCAGGTGTATAGCGCCAGCGAAAGCGACCTGGCGCAGATTGCCGTCAACGAATATCAGAATGCGAAATACAATCCCCTGGCCCAGATGAACAAAGTCCAGATTACGCTGGAACAGGCCATGAAGATCGAGGGCATCAATCGTTACGTGGTGGATGGTCTGCCGCTCAAAACCTACGACTGTTCCCAGATTACCGATGGCTACGCCGCGCTCATCCTGGCCACGGAAGAGGGGCTGCGCAAGCTCGGCATAGCGAAATCGGAGTGCGTCGAGATCGCGGGCTATGCGCAGGCCACCGATCCTCTGCAGAAGGAAGGACGCAATACGCTGGTTCCTGCCGGCGCCTACCGGGCAATGAGAAAGGCATACGAAATGGCGGGTGTTCTGCCCGCCGACGTGAATGTGGCGGAGATCCACGATTGTTTCACCGTGGCCGCGGCCATTGGCACGGAAGTTTTGGGGAAGGCCTCACCCGGCAAAGGGGCGCGATACTGGGTGGAAGGCAAAGCTAACGTCGATGGAGACTGCGCCATCAACATGTCTGGCGGCTTGATTGCGAAAGGACACCCCGTGGGAGCGACTGGTGTTGCGATGCTGGGTTCGTGTTTCCGGCAACTGAAAGGGAAAACACCGAAGGAGATTCAAAGGAAAGATCCCAAAGTGGCTGCGACCTTCAACATCGGTGGCGCGCTGTGCGCTTCGGTGTGCACGGTGTTGCGAAACCCGGAATAATTTAGAACGTGGTTTGTCATCCTGAGCGGAGCGCCCGGCGACCTCGCCGCTCGGGATGACACCCAAAAATCTACGTGGCTCATGAATAATCCAGCTCAGGCCCGACACTCAAGGACTTGATCTTCGATTATCCTCGTACTAATCTCCTACTGGGCAGACCAGCAACACTCCAGCTCCAAGTTTTTGGACAGTGCTGTCGACCCCAATGGAGTTCTTTGCGGAGCACAGGAGGAAGATGGAAAACGCGCTGGGCTTAGCGATGACAGGAGGCGGCGCTCGCGGGGCTTATCAAGCCGGTGTTCTGAAGCGCATTGGCGAGATACAACGGGTCCAAACCCACGGCAATCCGTTTCCCATCATAGGAGGTTCTTCCGCCGGAGCGATTAATGGTTCTGCCCTGGCCGCCGGTGCCGACGATTTTGCCTTGACCACCAAAGCTCTCGCCCACCTGTGGGCCAGCCTTCAGCCTACCGATGTCTTTCGCTGTGATGTTTTGTCACAGGCCCGCAATTCCATTACCTGGATCTTTGATCTCTCGTTTGGGGCAGTGCTGGGAGGAGGTAACGCCCGGTCCTTCCTGGACGCGAGCCCTTTGCAGCGCTATCTCCGTAACCATCTCAATTGCGACCGAATCCAGGACAACATCAAGCGTGAGCATCTCTACGCCCTGGCTATTTCCGCGACCAACTACAACTCAGGCAAGAGTTACCTCTTCATTCAGGGCGCCAAAGGCCACCCCATGTGGAACCGAAGTCGCCGCGTGACTCTGGCCACAAAGATCACCGTCGATCACATTTGCGCCTCGGCCGCCATTCCTCTGGTGTTTCAGCCGGTACGACTCAAGACAGCCAAAGGAACGGCTTTTTTCGGCGACGGGTGTTTGCGCCTGCAACAGCCTCTCAGCCCGATCATACGGCTGGGGGCAAGAAAGATTTTCGCCATCGGTGTTCGCGGTGAGAATAAGGAACATCAGACAGACCCCACCGATCCAAAAGACCCTTCGCTGGCGCAAGTGATGGGAGTCCTTTTTAACGTGATGTTCCTGGACCATCTCGCAACCGATGTCGAACACCTCGAACGCTTGAACCAACTGCTCAAAGAGGGCCACATCAGTCAGACGGGCCTTGAGGGATGTGAAAAAATGCGGCCTTTACTTCCCTTTCTCATCAACCCGTCCGTAGATTTGTCAGAACTGGCAGCGCAACACCAGCGAGACATGCCGTATCTGATTCAGTACTTCATAAATGGTTTGGGACGAGATGCCGCGTCGTGCTCGGACCTGATGAGTTACCTGCTATTCACACCAAAATACACCAAGGAACTCATCGACATTGGCTACCGCGACGCCAACAACCGGATCGATGAGATCGAGGATTTTCTGTACTCGTCTGACAATCAGGACACCGAACTCCCGAGCCGGCCAATCGGAACCGGCAAGTCGCGACAAGCATCCTCTTTAGCGAAATCGGGCCCCAACTTGGTCAAGTCCCGCTGGTGATTCTCCATCGGTGACACGCTCGCGCGGGGACTGATTTCCCTTTGCGTGTTTCTTGTTCACCACTCGCACGCCATGGCGCCAGCGCTCGGCCACCTGCACTAGCGTCCACTCGATTCGCGGCGAGAGGTAGCGCAGCAGAACATCGCTGGCGGGATGCACCCGCAATGCCGGGGCGACCAGGAACAACAGGGGCGGGGCGCTGGACAGTTCGCGTCCCGCGAAATATCCGTGGCGCGCGAACTCGCCGTGCTGCTGGTGCCAGCGCACCCGCACCCAGTAGTCGAGCCCTTGCAACGGCAGATGGATGTCCTCATTGGCCTTCAGCTCCAGGATGGCCAGCCTGCCGTCGAGGGTGCAGGTGAGCACGTCGAGCATGGCGCGATCGGAGGCCGCAAACGCGGGTACTTGCGAGTACACGAAGCGGCCATCGAGCCTCTCATCGATCATGCGGACCTCGCGCGTGATCAGGGTTTCCAGCCAGCGCTCGGGGGCCAGACGAAAGAACAGGTTGGTAGGCGAGCCGTCGGGTTGGCGCTGCTCCAGAATGCCTTGCACCAGTTCGCGGAACAGCACTTCGCTGTTTTCATCGAGGACATACTCCGCCGAGCCGATGCCAAAGAAGATCGTCTCGGCATTGCGGAACGATCCTGAAGCCGGAGTCAGACGAGCGCGGGCAAATTCCAGGCCGAAAAGCCGAAAGACGATTTCCGAGGCGGACTCGACCGTAATCTCCGCCGCAGGCGCCAGCTCACGAATGCGCGCAATGGAGACAGCGAAGCGCAGTCGCGCGCCCTCCACATCCACCGCGTGGGTCAGACGCGTGACGATGTTGCCGGTATCGGGGACGTCGAGAGGCGCGCATATCTCGGAGCGTTCGTCGAGTTCGTAGAGCTGCCACTTGGCTGCCTCGGGATGAAGGTGCGCCGCCCGCTGGCGCACGATTTCCGCTCGTCCCGGCGGCAGAAACAGCTTCAGCCCTTCCACGTGAGTTCGTCCGGCAAGCTGCTGCCGCTGGTAATCCATCCAGAGAATGCCGAAGGTGAGCACTGCATCCACCGACGACTGCGTCTCCTCGGCGTTGACCCCGAGCACAGCGAACGCCGACTGACCGGCCCGCAGCACGGCGCGCGTGTACACCGGGCTGAACGAATGTTCCAGATCGGGGCTGCTGCTCAGGTGCTCGACCTTCATCCCGGGAAACTCGCGCAGCAAAACCCGTTCCAGCAAATGTTGATATTGATTGCGGGCCGCGTGCTTGGCGGCGCCCTTGCGCCGGTCAGGGTAGGCGCAGATCTCCAGCGCCCGCGGCTGCGCCTGCCCGAAGCGCGTCACGCTAAGGCGCAGGATGCCGCCTTTCAGTTCCGCGTCGAGCACCCGCCGCACGGCATTGCGCTCCTCCGACCACAAATGCAGAATACACTTGCCCTCGCCGGAGACGGAATACTTTGCGGTAGCGAATTCAAACAGCAATTCGCCGTCTTCCATGGCCACCGCCTGGGGCGCGTCCGCCAGGAATTGCTCCAGCATGCTGGCCAGAGACATGGGCGAGATGGCACAGGTTTGCATGGAATGGGCGCCGGCAACTCCCTTCATTCTTCTCAACCCGCCGAGGTGCTGGGTCCCCAACAAGTTCCGTTCTGGCGCTTACTTGGGCAAATTTCAGCCGCCGGGGGATCCATTTTTCGACTCCCCAGCAATCCGTAGAGCCTTGCCCAGACTTGTTCTTCACGGAAAGCGTAATCCAACCATGAGAAATCCGCACCCTCTCTTAGCACAGCCCTATGTGATAATCGAACATTGGGTCCCGGCCGCCAGCCGCGTCTTCTGCGGCAGCCGGACATCCAATGGGTGTGACTATGGACAAGAAGTTCTTTTTCGACCGCTACGGGCTGGCGCAAGCCGATGTCGAGCGTTATCTCTCTGCGGCCCTTTCCGCGGGCGGCGACTTCGCCGACCTCTATTTCGAGTACCAAACCTCCACCTCGGTTTCGCTTGACGAGAGCATGGTGAAGTCGGCCACGCAAGGCATCTCGGCGGGCTGCGGGGTGCGGGTGTTGTCGGGGGAGCGCACCGGTTACGCCTACACCGATGACCTCTCGCCGGAGCGGCTCCTGCACGCCGCCCGGACCGCGGCGCTGATTGCCAGTGGTCCGGCGAAGCAGCCGGTGGTGGGTCTGACCAACAAGCCCGCGCACAATCTTTATCCCGTGCCATTGCCCTCGGTGGAAGCCGAAGTGCTGGCCAAGGTTGACCTGGTGCAGCGGGCCGATAAAGCAGCGCGCGCCTACGATCCGCGCATTCATGAAGTACGCGTCGGCTACGCCGACGAGCTGCGCCACATTCTGGTGATTGGTTCCGACGGCAGTTTCGCCGAAGATGCCCAACCTATGGCGCGCATGAGTGTTTTCTGTATCGCCAAGGACGAGGTTGCGGGCTCGGCGCGCGGCACAGCCGGCGGCGGCGGCCGCGTGGCGCTGGAATATTTCCAAGGGGACGCCTCGCCTGAGCATTTCGCCAAGGAGGCGGCGCGGCAGGCCATCATTCAGCTCGATGCTCGCGAGGCGCCGGCCGGCGAAATGGAAGTGGTGCTCGGCCCGGGATGGCCGGGGATCCTGCTGCACGAAGCCATCGGACATGGCCTCGAAGCCGACTTTAATCGCAAGAAGACTTCGGCGTTCTCGGGAATGCTGGGCCGGCGCGTGGCCAGCGACAAATGCACCGTGGTGGACAACGGCACCATGCCCGGCCGCCGCGGCTCGCTCAACGTGGACGACGAAGGCAATCCGACCGAGAACACGGTCCTCATCGAGAACGGCATCCTCAAGGGCTATCTCTCCGACAAGTTGTCGGCGCGCCTGATGGGCATTCCCAACACCGGCAATGGCCGTCGCGAGAGCTATCAGCACATCCCCATGCCGCGCATGACCAACACGTACATGCTGGCCGGACAGGACTCGCCGGAGGACATCATCAAGTCGGTGAAGTACGGTATTTACGCGGCGAACTTCGGCGGCGGGCAGGTGGACATCACCAACGGCAAGTTCGTCTTCTCCGCCTCGGAAGCTTACCTGATCGAGAACGGCATCATTACCTCGCCGCTGAAAAACGCGACGCTGATTGGCAACGGCCCGGATGTGCTGACCAAGGTCTCGATGGTGGGCAGCGATCTGCAACTCGACGAGGGAGTTGGGACCTGCGGCAAGGATGGACAGTCGGTGCCCGTCGGCGTAGGAATTCCAACGCTCAAGGTAGACCGGCTGACCGTCGGCGGGACCGGCGGATAAAGCGTCTCTGGACATTCCGATCTCGTTTCGGTTTGCCAGCGTGGCAGGAAACATACAGAAAACAGCCCCTAAGGGGCGAAAGAGCTTAGCCCAGCGCTTCAGCGCTGGGTGAAGTGGAAAGTAGACTGAGTCCCGTAGGGACGGCAGAAGGACCTGCTTTTCAGCCTTTAATGACCCGCTTCGGGCTGTACGACATTGTGACACTCTGACAACGTAGGACTTATTCATGACTGTTTCTGCTCAAGAAAGCCCCGGCGCCGCGCCAACCGCGTCCACCGATCTGAAGGAAATTGCCGCCGATGTTGTCCGCCGCGCCATGCAGGGCGGAGCTAGCGCCGCCGAAGCTGTCGCCATGGACGGCAGCGAATTCTCCACCGTCGTGCGTCTCGGCGAAGTGGAGACCCTGAAGGAGTCCGGCTCCAAGGCCATCGGCGTACGCGTCTTTTTCGGACAGCGCGCCGCCAGCACCTACTCCAGCGACCTGACGCCGGAAGGGGTGAAGCAGTTGGTGGACTCGGCATTGGCGCTGGCGAAGGTCACCAGCGAAGACCCCTTCGCCGGAATTCCCGAGCCGGCGCAACTGGGCAAACTTGAAGGCGAGCTTGACCTCTATTACGACGATGTCTATTCGCTTTCCACCGCCGATCGCATCGACTATGCGCGCCGCGCCGAGAAAGCGGCGCTCGACGCCGATCCGCGCATCATCAACTCCGAAGGCGGCACCTTCGACGCGGCCATCGGCTACAAGGTGCTGGCCAATTCGCACGGATTCGTCGGCGACTATCAGCGCTCCTATTGCTCGGTTTCGGCGGTGCCCATCGCACAGGTGGAAGGTTCGTCGATGCAGCGCGACTACTGGTATTCGGTCGCGATGACCCTGAAGAAGCTGGAATCGCCGGAAGAAGTCGGCAAGATCGCTGCCCAGCGCACCTTGCGGCGCATCGGCGCGCGCAAGGTCAAGACCGCAAAAGTTCCCATCGTGTTCGAGTACCCCGTCGCCGGATCGCTCGTCGGCCACATCTTCGAGGCCGTCAATGGCGACTCGATCTATCGCGGCGCGTCGTTCCTCGCCGGCAAGCTGAACCAGAAGATTGCGGGCGACAACATCAACGTGGTGGACGACGGCACCATGCGCGGCGGCTTCGGTACCAGCCCATTCGATTCGGAAGGCGTGGCCAGCCGCAAGACCGTCGTGGTCGAAAACGGCGTGCTCAAGTCGTACCTGCTGAACACCTACACGGCGAAAAAGCTGAACCTGCAGACCACCGGCAACGCCTCGCGCGGGCTGGCAGGAACGCCGGGCATCGGCCCGGGCAACTTCTTCCTCCAGCCCGGCGCCAAGGGCCTGCAAGAGATCATCGGCGACATCAAGGAAGGCCTGTTCGTCACCGAGTTTCTCGGCTTCGGTGTGAACCTGGTGACCGGCGACTTTTCGCGCGGTGCCAGTGGCCTGTGGATCGAGAACGGCGAACTCACCTATCCCGTGGAAGAGATCACTGTCGCTGGCAACCTGAAGGATATGTTCTTCAACATCGCCGAGATCGGCAACGACCTGGAATTCCGCAGCTCGATCGCGTCGCCCACGCTGAGAATTGATGGCATGACGGTGGCGGGAGAATAAGCTGCCATTCAAGTGCAGTGGCCGGCACCCAGTCAAAGTGCCGACCGCTGTGGGGCCGCACAAAATTTTGCCTAGGGCGAGAGCTTCCAGACCGTACCCTTGTCGTACTCCCCGCACCCCGAGGTAGTGCCATAGACGTTGCCGCTTGCATCCACCGTCAAGTCCGCGAAAATATCCACCGGGAAACCCACACCCAGAGGCCCATCAGGCAGCTCAAGGACGTACCCCCAGGAACCAGGACCGCAGGAGGGCTCGTAAATGCCTCCGGTGACGTAGAGATTTCCTGCGGAATCGATTGCCAAGTCGTGGAAGGTGTCCGAGCAGGTCTCACCCCGTGCGGTGTCGTAAAGCACAGTAAACTGCCACTTGCCGTAGGACGGTGACAGCTCGAAAACTATGCCGAAGTAAGCGCAGTCGAGACCAGGAGGGCAAACCCAATGAGTTGTGAGGCCATAGAGATTGCCGGAGCTGTCTTGAACCAGGGCCCAGGGACCAAAGCCGTCACCGCCTTGACCGCCCCCTGCGAACGTGTGAATGACATTTTCCGTCCAACCGCCTCCTGAGGGCGCTAATCGGAAGACTGTACCGCAGCTATAGTTGGGAAAGCCGCACTTGGGGTCGCCTCCCTGGTAGGTCGTGCCGTACAAGTTACCGTCTTTGCCCATCAGCAAGCTGGCAGGATATTTGCCGTCGCTTCCTCCGGTGAAACTGTAGAGGATCTTCTCCGTCCAGCCGCCATGGGAGGGCGTAAGCTGATAGACAGCGCCTTGCCCGTAGGCCCCACCGTTCCCTATTCCATACAGATTGCCCGCCTGGTCGAAGGTGGAGACTCCGGCGTCCCATGCGTCGCTGTTTCCGCTAAATTCATAGAGCGTAGTTTCTGTCCAACTGCACGGTGGTGTGCGGCAGGCATTCGGACGCGGCCTTAGGTTGTACGCCAGGCCGCAGTAGTAGCTTCCGTCACTGCCGCAGCCTTGGATCCCTCCGTATGCCCCGCCGTAAAGGCCACCGTATGGGCCGATGATGACCCCGTCCGGGAGCTCTCCGCTGCTGCCTCCCGTAAAGCTGTACAGTCGGTTGAGCACCCAGCCGCCAGCGTTTTGCACTAACTTGTAAATTAGGCCCTGGCCATAATCGCCGCCCCCAGCCGATCCGTAAAGGCTCCCGGCTCTATCTACTGTCACGCCCGAACTCGGACCGGCCTCTTGGTCGGTGAAATCGTGGATTATCTTGAAGTGGGGTGGCTGGTCGTAGATACATTGGGGACCCCCGCCGCCGTCGAGGCTGAACGATTCCGAAGGAATCGAGCCCAGATTGTTCTCATAGGCAGTGGACGGGCAGCCTTGAGACGTACAGCCGACGCCGCTGTTCTCATCCCAGTAGATCGGGTTGCTCACAGAGCAGCCCGAGGTGGTACAGGCATTACTCAGAGTGACGTAGCTGCCAGGTCCGATACCAGAGAACGAATAATCCGCCTGGTACAGGAAATAACCGAATAGGTTCATCCCCAGGAAGGTGTTGGTAACGCCGGTCAACGTCTGCGGAGTGCCGCCAAACGACGTAGCGCCTATCGAGATGTCCACCGTAGTCAAAAGATCGGATGGTGAGGCATCCCAGTAAACGAAATGAAGGCCGGTGACGGGGCCACCTCCCGTGAACGAGTCGCTCGTGGAGAATCCGAAGTTAATCTCCCAGGCATCGGTGTTGCCATTGTAGGGACCGTTGTCATACAAGTTTCCGTATTGCGGCAAAGCCCTGCGGGAAGGAGCGACACGCCGTGCTTTGCTTGCCTTTTGCGCCGCCGCTTGATCGGCCAGCCGAGCAGCGAAAGCCGGGTCTGTCGCTGCCTGCCGCGCCGCAGGTGGGACCGCATTCTGCGCCACGGCCGGAACGGCAGCCACCGCAAACACAATGGCTATTGCCAGTGCGGCCATTACTGCGACCGTGGCGGAAGGTGACTTGCAGAATTGCTGTTTGGAGTGCATGGCATTCTCCTCCTCGTCGTCCTCGAATGACGCAAACCAGACGGAACGGGGGCAGACAGACGCCGGGGAGAAGGAAGTCCAGGTCTAATTCTCGCCGTGCGAACTCGACAGGAGTGGGTAGGAGAAAGGCCGGGAAATTTTCTCCCGAGGCACCCACCAGGATTTCACGCCCGTGCCGGCCGCTTGTCAGTGACGTGTGGGTCAGCAGTGTGTGACAACGACAAGGCAAGACGGGCCGTCAGACCCAACTTCGTTCACGCGGATCTCTGTGGATGGTTGATCATATTCATATTCTGGAGAGACTGTCGGGTGCCGGATCTTTGTCCGCTGTCCGCTGCTTTTGCGGACAGGATGGGAGCGGACGATGAGCCCCGTTGGTAATCACGCCCACGCAATGGTGCCGCCGGCTGAAGCCGCCTCGGGATTCATATAACCAGCCCACCTAGGACTTCCGTCCTGGGCTAATCTTGTTGCGCTCCTGCGGAGCTCGCATTTGCGTAATTGTTCCACCGTGCGACCTCGAAGCGCGGTTTCGCTCGCTGACGGCTGATGGCCAACAGCTAACGGCTAGTTGCTAGTTGCTCGCTGCTGCCTCTCACAACGGTATGTTCCCGTGCTTCTTGGGCGGGTTCTTGGCGCGCTTGTTCTCCAGCATGTCGAGCGCCTGAATCAGCTTGCGGCGCGTGTCGCGCGGGCGAATCACGCCGTCAATATATCCGCGCTCGGCCGCTACATAAGGATTGGCGAAGCGCTCGCGGAACTCCTCGATCTTGGCAGCGCGATCAGCCTCGGGTGTCTCCGACTTCTCCAGCTCACGCCGGTACACGATGTTCACCGCGCCTTCGGGCCCCATCACGGCGATCTCGGCAGTCGGCCAGGCGTAGTTCACGTCGGTGCGGATGTGCTTGGACGCCATGACGCAATAGGCCCCGCCGTAAGCTTTCCGGGTGATCACGGTAATCTTGGGCACGGTCGCCTCGGAGAACGCATAGAGCAATTTGGCGCCGTGCGTGATGATGCCGCCATACTCCTGCTGCGTGCCGGGGAGAAATCCGGGAACATCTTCGAAGGTGATGAGCGGAATGTTAAAGCAGTCGCAGAAGCGCACAAAGCGCGCGCCTTTGATGCTGGCGCTGATGTCGAGCACGCCCGCCAGAAACGCGGGTTGGTTGGCGACGATGCCCACCGGCTTGCCGTTCAGCCGGGCGAATCCGATGACGATGTTCTTCGCGTAATGCTCCTGCACCTCGAAGAAGTAGCTGTCGTCCACCACGGCGTGGATCACGTCCTTGATGTCGTAAGGCAGGTTCGATTCGGTGGGAACGATGGTGTCGAGGCGCTCGTCGGCGCGGTCGATGGGATCGGTGCAAGCCTTGCGCGGCGGATCGTCGAGATTGTTCGAGGGGATGAAGCTGAGCATTTCGCGAATCATGCTGAGACACTCGGCGTCGTCGTGCGCCATGAAGTGCGCCACGCCGGACTTCTCGTTGTGCGTCATGGCGCCGCCGAGCTCATCCTTGGTGACTTCTTCGTGGGTCACGGCCCTGATGACGTCGGGCCCGGTGATGAACATGTACGAAGTGTTGTTCACCATCAGGATGAAGTCGGTCATCGCCGGGGAATAGACAGCGCCGCCGGCGCACGGCCCCATGATCGCCGAGATCTGCGGCACCACGCCGGAAGCCAGCACGTTGCGCAGGAAGATGTCGGCGTAGCCCGCCAGCGACATCACGCCTTCCTGAATGCGCGCGCCGCCGGAATCGTTCAGGCCGATGACCGGCGCGCCCACCCGCATGGCCATGTCCATGATCTTGACGATCTTGGCGGCGTTGGTCTCCGATAGCGAGCCGCCAAAGACGGTGAAGTCCTGCGCGAAGACGAACACCAGCCGTCCTTCGATGCGGCCGTAGCCGGTGAGAAAGCCGTCGCCAAAATACTTCTGCTCGTCCATGCCGAAGTCAGTGCAGCGGTGAGTGACCAGCTTGTCGGTCTCCTCGAAGGTGCCCTCGTCGAGCAGAAACTCGATGCGCTCGCGCGCCGACATCTTGCCTTGCTTGTGTTCGCGCGCCCGGCGCTCTTCGCCTCCGCCGGCTTCGGCGAGCGAATCGCGGCGCTTCAGTTCGGTCAATTTCTGTTCCAGGTCCATGGGGGTGATTATAAACAGCGGCCGCGCAAGTAGGCATGGGCGGCGGGATCTCACCGGAGTATGTGATGACGGTACTTGCTGCCCCGACTCGGGCCAGAGTTCCAGTTGGGACCAGACAACGTGCCGGAGACGGCTACTTGTGATATGGCGATGTTACAACAGCTACCAGCGCATACCGTCCTATCGCAGAAACGGCACAAACAGAATACCCAGCAAAAAGAACCAGACCGCTAATCCGAAAACCCCCAATACCATAGATTCAATCCAGCCAAAACCAGTGGGGTAATAAGAACGCTCCGGGTGCCGAGGATTGACCTGTACAACGACCTGCTCACCCATTGCGTGACCGAAGGCAAGAGCG
>JBEKPR010000038.1:0-38580 GCA_049520555.1 Candidatus Korobacteraceae bacterium | reverse complement strand
GGTCCCCGGACAGTTTATGAAACCGTCGGTGCTGGCGACGCTCCCGTCGCCAACGACCGAGACCGTTAGCGCGTAGCTGAATACCACGTGAAGCTTGAAGACCGTGCCCGAATTGTTGGCCCCGCCCTGCTCGGTGGTTCCGTAGAAGTTGCCGCTGCTGGCTTGGATCACCCCTCCAATGGGATTGGCGCCATCAGCACAGCCAGATTGAGGACAAAAGCTGTATAGCGTGGTCAGCGAGCCGCCGGGGGTGATAGCGAAAACCGTGCCCTGGTTGTTCGCCCCGCCTTGAAAGGTTGTGCCGTAGAAGTTCCCATCGGTGGCTTGTATCAGCGCTGCTCTAGGGTACCCGCCGTCAGTGCAGTTTGTTTGGGAACAAAAGCTGTGAAGCACGGTCAGCGTGCCGCTGGGAGTGATTTTGTAGACTTCGCCAGCGTTATCAGCACCGCCATTGAAGGTTGTCCCGTAGAAATTCCCGTCGGTGCCTTCCACCAGCCCTGCGTAAACGTTGTAGCCGTCAGCGCCGCTGAAGCTATACAGGGTGGTCAGTGAGCCGCTGGATGTGATCTTGAAGACCGTGCCACAGCCATAGCCACAGTAGTTGCTAGTTCCTCCACTGAACGTTGTGCCGTAGAAGTTCCCGTCGGTGGCTAGTATCAAGCCCGCCTGGGGGTTATTGCCGTCCGTGCCGTCGAAGGTGTGCAATGTGGTCAACGTGCCGCTGGGGGTGATTTTGAAGACCGTGCCATCGGTGTAGCTGCGGGGGGTTGTCCCGTAGAAGTTCCCGTCACGGCCTTGCACCAGCCCGGCCGGCGAGCTGGTGAAGGACAGCACCGTTACCGTGCCGCCGGGGGTCATTTTGAAGATCGCGCCAGCGCCGCCGCTGTCTCCCTCTCCCTGGTTTGTCCCGTAGAAGTTCCCGTCGGTGCCTTGCACCACGGGGGAGACAGGAAACGCGCCGTCGCTGTAGACGAACGTGTGTAGCGTGGTCAGCGTGCCGCTGGGGGTAACTTTGAAAACCGTGCCGCAGGGATTGAAGCCGCCCTCGCAGCCGCTAATGGGCCCTCCATACTCGGTTGTCCCGTAGAGGTTCCCGTCGCTGGCTTGGATGAGGGACGCAGAGGGAGCGCTACCGTTGGTACCGTCAAAACTTACCAGAGTGGTGAGGGTGCTCTGTGCGGACGAATTGACCGCCATCGCCGCGCAAAACACACAGACGACACAAACCATCTTCCACAAGCTAGATTTCTTCATACTGCCCCCTTTTAGGCTTAAACCGGGTACAAGACTGACAGCCCTCAAGTGCGCGTTTCTTGATTAGAAATCCGGAGAAGAGGCATGGGCCGGGATTTCCATCAGAAGGAGCGGGCGGCGTGAGGTCTGCACGGAGTTCCTCCAGGCGGACACGAGGCACTTTGCCGCACACGGGTAACAGTACTTAATAACTGCCAGCCGCCCCGTTTGTCCGTGAACCGCGTCACCGCTTGCGGTGACACAGTCGGGGAAGGTGCGCTTGGTTGGGTTGTGAGCGAATCGTGGCCGGTTCTACGGCGCAAAGCAGTTGGAGATCGCCATCGCCTCTGGGTCAACGCGCTTGCGTAAGCTTGGCTGTTGTCGATGGGATGAAGCCAAACATAACAGCCCGTTTCGCCAGCGAACAGGATTAGGTCTGCGGCCCGCAACGCCACGCGTATAATCCCGCCCTGATGACACGCCCACTCTGACTCGCACTTAGCTAACCAAACATCCCTCCGCAAATGATCCACACTGACCCGAGCGCAGCCTCACAACCCCGTCTGCCGCGAGATTCGTCCTGCCCGCCACTGGTACATGTCCTAATGGTTACTTTCGTAAGCAATCCCCACCCCTTCGTCACTGAATCCCGTTCCCCGGAAGGCGCACGATGATTCAGCCCCACTTCGTCTAATTCTGCAATTGTGGGGCACGAAGATGGAGACCAGGGATGTCATGAAGGCCAAACCAGCATCCGGCCAGACTGCGAGCGTGCTTCGCTCGCCCGGTCAAAAGGCAATACTGACCAGTAAGGAGTTGAGCGTCCTCGAACTGGTGTCCTATGGCTATGACAATCGAGCCATCGCCGAGTATTTTCAAACCACCCGGCAAGCGGTGAAGAACATGATGCGGGTAATCCATCTGAAACTGGGCGCCGATAACCGCGCTCATGCGGTGGCCGTGTGTTTCCGGAATGGCTGGCTTTCCGGAAGAGGGAACGGGGGCCTGGGCCTGGCAGGGCCATCCGGGCGCGAGTCGGTGTTGGATGAACCTGGCGCACAGGTTGGCAAACTGTATGGACTCAATGCGCCTCGGCGACGGAACGGGCGAGGGCCGGTCCCTTCGGCAAAGTTCCGCCCCTGACGCCGGCAAGAGCCGGCGCCCCGGGCGAACGCGGGCAGGGACTATTCCAGCAGCGCGAACTATAGCGAACACCTGTGAGGGGCGCGCTTGTGATCACGGGAAGAATGCCGCAGTCCACGACGCAACCACGGATGGCCGATGAGCACTGACTTCTTGCCACCAGCAGCACATCCCGGCCGGCGCAATCATATAGCCCTCTGGGCTGCGCTGGTTGTTTTGTTGACGTTGGGGCAGTTTGCCGCGACGGTCTTCATTCCTCACTCGCTTGCGCTCACTCTAATCAACGATGTTATTGAGTTTCTTCTGATGTTGTCGGCGCTGCTGGTTTTCCTGGTAAACGCGAACGCCAGCCCGAGACAAATCCGATTGTTCTGGATGCTGCTGGCGGCATCCTGGGGAGTAACGCTGGTCTCGCAGCTGATGTGGATGTATTTCGACCTGGTGCTGCGCAAGGAAGCGCCCAATCCGTTTGTCGGCGACATTCTGCTGTTCCTGTCCAATATTCCATTTTTAGCAGCTCTGCTCTTGCAACCCCACCTTGACCCAGTTAAGGGTCGTGAGTCCAGGGGTACCGTGGATTTTCTGTTGCTGCTTCTGTGGTGGCTTAATCTCTACTTGTTCTTCGTGGTTCCCTGGCAATACGTCGTACTGGACGAGGCCAAATATGGTTCCAACTATAACCGGCTCAATGGTTCACTGGATATTGTGCTGCTGTTGACACTGGCTTTCTTGTGGAGGCGGTGTTTCGGACGCTGGAAATGGTTTTATGCGATTCTTCTTGGAGCACAATTGCTCAAAACGGCGAGCGGTTACCTGGCGAACCAGGCCATCGACAAGCATGTTTACTATCCGGGGAGTTGGTATGACGCTCCCCTCTCGGTGGCTCTCGCTTCGTTCACCCTCGTCGGCTTTTTCGGCCTCACGCTGGCCGACGCTCCGGTGGCCGCGAAGAAATCGCAGGCGTCCGTTCCTGTCACCAGGCTGGGAATGCTGGCCGTGCTGTCCTTGCCGGTCATGGGCGCATGGGCAGTCCTCAATCGGAATTCGCCTTCGCTGGTTACCCAGTTCCGAGAGCTGGTTACGCGTGGCATTATGCTGGTAATGACCTTTCTGGTGTTTGCCAAGCTGCATGGGATGAGGATGGAATTGGCCAAGGCCAACCAGGTACTTCAGGAAACCTCGGCAACGGATCCTCTTACCGGCGCTCGAAATCGAAGATTCTTTGACACTACCATCGCTGGCGACGCCAATCAGGCTCTGCGATCGTACGAGATCCAGGAACTCCGCGTGAGTGACTTGATCTTCTATATGGTTGATCTGGACGATTTCAAGGAAGTCAACGATCACTGCGGACACGGGGTGGGAGATAAGGTGCTGCTGGAGGTGACCCGGCGAATCAATTCCGTCATCCGCAGTTCCGACGTCCTGGTGCGTTGGGGCGGCGACGAATTCCTGATCGTGTCCCGCTATTCCAATCGGGCAGAAGCGCCGGCCTTTGCCTCGCGGATCTTGACGGCAGTTGCGGATGGAGAAGCCGGCATGGCCAACGCCGGCATCAACTTGCGCCAGACCTGCTCGATTGGCTGGGCGGTTTTCCCCTGGGACCCACGAGAATCTAAGGCCGTACCCTTGGAGGCGGTCCTGGGGTTGGCTGACCAGGGGCTTTATGAAGCGAAGACGTTTGGAAAAAATCGAGCGATTGGGGTCCTGCCTTCCGACGAGGGTACGAAACTACTGTTCGCGACGGCAGGCGACCGGGTTTCTACTTATTGTGTGCGGACCGTTTGCGTCACGGGCCCCGCGCAGCCATCCCGCCGGACACACGTGACCGTCTAGCAGCAATCAGCAACTGGCAACTGGCTACTGACTACTGGCTACTGCTTCGTCCCGCCTATAATCTTCGTCATGCCGTTCAAGCGCGCGCGCAAAACCTACGACGGAGAATCGCTCTACGAATACGCCGTGGGAGCGTTGGCGCGGCAGATGCGCACGGTGGCGGAAATCAAGCGCCTGATGCGCACCCGGGTGAAAGACCAGGAGCACGGCGAACTGCTGGTCGAGATGGTGGTGGCCCGCCTGAAGGAACAGAAATATCTCAACGACACCAGCTACGCCGAAAACTATTCGCGCTTCCGTAAGGAGAACGAAAAGTTCGGGCGGCTGCGCGTCATCCAGGACCTGAAGATCAAGGGCGTGCACGGCGACATCATCGACAGCGTGGTCAGCGCGGCCTACGGCGATGTCAACGAGGAGCGACTGGCGCGCGAGTTTTTGCAGCGCAAGCGCATCGTGAAGCCCGTGGGCCAGAAGCAGGCGGCGCGCGTGTTTCGCACCCTGATGCGCGCCGGATTCAGCAGCGGAATTATCTTTCGTATCCTGAAGAAGTGGGACGTGGATGACGAGACGCTGTCAGCGTTGGAAGAGGAAGTGAGTGGCCAGTAACCAGCAGCCAGTAGTCAGTTGCCAGTTGTCAGTTGTCAGGTCTGCTGCCATCCGGAGCGTCGTATGAGCCTGCGGCACTCATGGGTGGACGAAAAATCTTTATAGTCTGTCATCCTGAGCGACGCGTCCGGCCGCCGTGGCGACCGGACGAGGAGTCGAAGGACCCCTATCCCGCTAGCGCGTTATACTGCCCACTCGGTCACTCTCGGATCACTGGCTACTGACTACTGGCTACTGGCAACTGACAACTGAATCATGCCCAAGAAACTCGACCACACCGCCGCCCTGGAACATCTTGCGCGGGCCGACCGCCGCCTGGCGCGGATCATCCTTCGCCACGGCGAATGCCGCCTGCAACAGGAAACCACGCAGAGCATCTTCGAGGCGCTGCTGGAGTCCATCATCTACCAGCAGCTCAACGGGAAGGTTGCCGCCACCATTACCGCGCGCGTGAAGGCGCTGTTCCCCGAGAACACCAAGCGGCTGCGCACCCGCCGCGGACTGGTCGCCGGTTTTCCCAGCCCGCAACAGATCCTGGCGGCACCGGAAGAATTGCTGCGTTCCGCGGGGCTGTCGCGCGCCAAGATGCTGGCCATTCGCGATCTTGCGGCCAAGACGATTGACGGCACAGTGCCGACGGTCAAGCAAGCCCATCGCATGAGCGATGAGGACCTGATCGAACGCCTCGACACCGTGCGCGGCATCGGCCGCTGGACGGTGGAAATGCTGCTGATCTTTCGCCTGGCGCGCCCTGATGTGCTGGCGATTGACGACTACGGCATCCGCAAGGGGTTCGCCAAATTGCACAAACTCGCCGAACTGCCCAAGCCGAAAGAGTTGCTGGCCTATGGCGAGCGCTGGCGCCCCTATCGCAGCGTCGCTTGTTGGTACTTGTGGCGTGCCGCCGAGATGAAGGACCTTCCGCTGGCGAGCGATGCGGCAAAGAAGACAGCCGTGCCCAGCGCCAAGAAAGCTTCGGTCGCCAAGAAAACTTCGCCGCGTCAATCCAGAAAGCCCGCCGCCCAAGGCCGCAAGAGATCCTCCAGCAGGTTGCGGAAAAACTCGAGGTAGATCGGTCGGCTTTTCGAGAAAGCCGGCTTTCTTGTTAGAACAGCTTTGTGCGGGGACAAAGAGTTAGAATGCGGCGTGCCGCTGCGCAGTTATCTCTTGATATCGCCAGTATGAGAGGAAAACCAGAAGGGAGCAAGGGTGTGCCAGTATCCTCAATGAAGTGGCTCAAAGCGTCGTTGCTGGTTCAAATCCTCTTAGCGGCGTACTTTCAGGTGATTCTCTGGTTTCCGCTCGGCTCCTGGAACGACCAGCCTGGAAAGCGGCTGATCGCACTTCTTAACGAAGGTCAGGCATCGGGCGTGATGGGTTTTGCGCTCGCCATGCTGCTCCCAGTTCTGTTTTTCGCCTTGGCCATTTGGAAACGCTGGGTTTGGCTGATTTGGGTGGGGCTGATTGGCAATGGCTTTTGGGCTGTTATGCAGATTCAGAGTTGGTGGATACCTTGGATTTTCGGGGCCGACGAGCGCGCCCTGAGCAACCAGAAGGCCCTCCAAAAAACGTACAAGTTATTTCCATCTTCCATCGGACACCCCGCGCCCGACGCGATGCACTTCGTTCTGGACTTACTCCTCTTCGTAGTTGTCGTGACGATCGCCATCGGTCTCTTAGAGATTAGACGCCGACCTGGGGTAGGGGACAAACACTGACGATGCTGGTCTTGCCCGTGTTCATTCCCCTCAACGGCTGAAGTGATTTCTCTTCCTGCCCCTGACGCGGGCCTGAAGGGCTGCACTACCCGTGCAAGCGGATACACCAATCCCGGAACTGCACGCTCTTGAGCTGCCCTGCTGTATCGCCTCCGGGCCGCGGAAAATGGCGCGCCGCTACGGTTGTTTCTGCAGGGCGTCGAGAAACTTCTGCGCCGCTTCCTTGCGATCGGGCGAGCCGGAAGATGGAATCAGCGCCGGGACCTCGGCCGGACAAGCCTTCACCGCCGCGCAGATGTTCACCGCATGCGCCATATTGGCCTGCAAGGCGGGATTCAGGTCGGCATCGGCCGGCGCATCCAGAATGACCAGGTCGGCATTGCTGAGATGGTTCTGCAGCAGATCGTGATAGTCACTCTCCACCGTCTGTATCACAATCGGGTTGCCCGACGGCAAGCGCGGATTGCTGAGTTGAAACTCCACGATGCGGCGATCCATTTCGCTGCCATAAGGGGAGCTGAGGTTGCGCGCCACCCGCACCACGGTGGTCTTCTTAGTCTTGGGCTTGCAGCCGCTGAGGCCAGCAAACGCGAGGATTGCCAGGACGGCAGAGATGAACCTGAGTCGCGACGCCATGCACACATCATACCGCACTGGACCTCCGCGTCTGCTCTCCGCTGACCCAGTGCCGGGGACAGGGCGCCGTCAGCCATCCGGCCGCCTCGCTGCATGACATTTGTCATCCTGCAGCGTTGACATTCCACACTAGCGCCGCTCGCGGGACTCAGCGACAATCATCCCTGTCAGTTGAAGCGGTAGAAAATAGCTAAGCCTAAACCGCCGCCGGAACGCCGCAAGCAGCGGTCGCGCTCTTCCCAACTTGCGGCAACAATGCGATGCTAGTAGCGCCGCCAAGGAGCGTTGGACACCATCTATGCGGGACCTGAAAGACGAACTCGCATCGTTGCGGATCGAGCGCGACGCGCCGCGCCAGGGACGATTTCGCTGGCTGGTGATCTTGCTGCTGCTTGCCATCGTCGCCGCTGGCGGACTGTACTTCGTGCGCACCCGGCCTGTCTTCGGCGCCGTCGAGGTCCAAACCGTGCAGCCCAGCGTGCAAAGCGGCAGCGGGCCCATGGCAGGCACGCCAATTCTTACCGCCTCCGGCTATCTGGTGGCGCGCCGGCAATCGGTGGTGTCGTCGAAGATCCAGGGACGAATCGGCAAGTTGCTCGTGGAAGAGGGCAACATTGTAAAGACAGGCGACGTGTTGGCGACGCTGGAAAACGAGGACTATGTGGCCGCCATCGCCAAGGCCAAGGCCGATATCGAATATGCCAAGGCCGACCTGGCGGAGGCGCAGCGGCAAGAGCGGTTGCAGGAGGGTCTGTTCCGCGACAAGGTCGTCTCGCAGGACGCGCTCGACGCCGCCAAAGCCAAGGTCGCCCTCGCCGCCGCCACCATCGAGCAGGACAAGGCCGCCTTGCAGATGCAGCAGGCCAACTACGACTTCACCACCATTCGCGCGCCCTTCGCCGGCATCGTGGTGAAGAAGATGACCGAGGCGGGCGAGAGCGTGGCGCCTATTCCTCCGGGTGTGAATATCTCGACGTCGTCAGGCGCCATCGTGGCCATCGCCGACATGAATTCGCTGGAGGCCGAGGTAGACGTGAACGAAGCCAATGTCGCGCAGCTTCAGTCGGGCCAGCCCGCCGAGATCACGGTGCAGGCCATTCCCAACCATACTTATAAGGGAGTGCTGCGCCAGATCATCCCCACCGCCGACCGCACCAAGGCGACGGTCACGGTGAAGACGGCGATTCTCGACAAGGACAAGTATCTGAAGCCGGAAATGAGCTGCAACGTCACGTTTTTGCAGCCGCCGAAGCGAGCCGAGAAAACCGCGGACGAGCCCAGGCGCATTGTGACCATTCCGAAAGACGCAATCGTTACGCGTGACGGCAAGTCCGTGGTGTTCCAGGTTGAGGACAGGAAAGTCCATCAGGTTCCCGTAGTGACCGGCGCCGATCTGCGCGGGGGAGTCATCGTGACCAGCGGGCTGGCAGGGTCGGAGACGCTGGTGAGTAATCCACCGGAGAAGCTGAAGGACGGCGATTCGGTAAAGGTGAAGGGCTAAGTAGTGATTGCTCCGGGAGCCGACCTGATTCGCAGCACTTGATTCGATTACTCGCGCTAGGAGAAACGAGTACGAACACAGCAGGAATGATGAAACGGATTGCAGAAGCGTCGCCGCGTCTCAAGGCCAGGGTTACGGGTGTCGTTTATTTGCTTTACTTTCTGACGGCAGTATCCGCCGAGGTCTTAGTTGGGCGGGGTCGGCTTGTTCTATACGACGCCGTCACCCTCGTCGCGGACGCGTTTTACATCGCCGTGACGCTGCTCTTCTATTACATGTTCAAGCCGGTGAACAGGGGCCTCTCTTTGCTCGCGGCGCTCTTCAGCCTCGCGGGATGCGCCAATGAGGTACTTAGACTCTTTCATCTCGCCCCCTACAAAATCAACAGCCTGGTATTTTTCGGGCCCTATTGCCTCCTGCTGGGCTACCTCATTTTCAGGTCGACCTTCCTGCCTCGAATTCTGGGTGTGCTGATGGCGTTTGCCGGTTTGGGTTGGCTGATCTTTCTGTCGCCGCTCGCACACCATCTGTCCACCTACCTTAAGATCCTCGGCTTCCTCGCGGAAGCATCACTGATGCTGTGGCTCCTCGTGATGGGCGTGAATGTTCAACGATGGAAGGAGCAGGCCAGCGCCGCAGAATGGCGATCATAAGACTTGATTCAGTAACATTGGAGACACCATGAGTGCAACCGAAGTGGCGACCAAGACGGGCGCGGTCAGCGTGCAAAACGTGCGCAAGTTTTACCAGCGCGACAGTATGCAGATCAAGGTGCTGGACGGCCTGAATCTCGAGGTGCCGCAGGGCGAATTTCTGGCACTGATGGGGCCGTCGGGCTCGGGCAAGACTACGTTGTTGAACCTGATCGCGGGAATTGACCGCGCCACCTCCGGCCGCGTGGTGGTCGCCGGAACCGAACTCGGCGCGCTTTCAGAAGGCCAGCTCGCCAAGTGGCGCAGCCGTAACGTCGGCTTCATCTTCCAGTTCTACAACCTCATTCCCGTGCTGAACGCGCTGGAGAACGTCGAGCTGCCGCTGCTGCTCTCTCCTCTGTCGAAGCGTGAGCGCCGCGAGCGGGCCATGACCGCGCTGCGCATTGTCAGGCTGGCGGACCGCTCCAAGCATTACCCGGGCCAACTTTCCGGCGGACAGGAGCAGCGCGTCGCCATCGCGCGCGCCGTAGTCACCGATCCCACGGTGCTGGTGGCCGATGAGCCTACCGGTGACCTCGACCATCAGAGCGCGGAGGAAATCCTCGACCTGATGCAGACCTTCAACCAGGAGTTCGGCAAGAGCATCGTGATGGTGACCCACGATCCCCGAGCGGCTGCGCGGGCGCACGTCCAGCGCCATCTGGACAAGGGAGTGCTGACCAACTGATATGAAATTCGCGCCCCTGATTCTCAAACATCTGCGCAAGAATTGGCTCCGCACGCTCAGCACCGTGCTGGCGATGGCGGTGTGCATCTTCCTCATCTGCACGCTGCAAACGGTGGTGGACGCGGTGAACTACGGCCTGCATCTGGGCAACGCGTCGCGCCTGGTGACCCGCCATTATGTGAGCCTGGTCTTCAATCTGCCCAATTCCTACAAGAACAAGATCGCCGCCATCCCCGGCGTGCAGAACACTACCATCAACAACTGGTTTGGCGGCATCTACCGCGGCGACATGAAGTACTTCTTCCCTAACATGGCGGTCGAGCCCGAACCCTTCCTGCAGATTTATCCCGAGGCCATGCTGCCCGAAGATCAGAAGCAGGCGTGGCTGCACGACGGGCGCGGTTGCATCATCGGGCGGAAGCTCGCCGAAAAATGGGGCTGGAAGGTCGGCGACCATTTCCAGTTGGAAAGTTTCATTCCCCCGTACCGCATAGGCAAGCCCTTCGACTTTATCGTGGATGGAATTTTCGACACTGACCCGGTGAAGTATCCCGGATGGGACCTGACCGCGATGTACTTCAACTACAAGTACCTCTACGAAGCCACCGGGCAGAGGGCCGGCGTCGGCACTATAACGGAATTGATTGACGATCCCAAGAACGCGGGCCGCATCAGCAAGGCCATTGACGCCGAATTTGAAAACAGCGATGTCCAAACCAAGACCGAGACCGAGCAGGCCTTCCGCGCCAGCTTTATCGCCATGGCGGGAAACCTTGCGCTGCTGCTGAACGGCATCGGTCTGGCCGTTGCGTTCACTATTTTGTTGGTGACAGCCAACACGATGAGCATCGCCGTCCGTGAACGCCAGCAGGAAATTGGCGTGCTCAAGACGCTGGGGTTCCCGAGCGGTCTGGTCATGGCGCTCGTCTTGATCGAAGCGCTGCTGCTGGGATTGATGGGCGGCGCGCTCGGCCTGATCTTGGCCGGAGGCGCGATCCATGCCCTGCCCAACGTTCCTTTCATCGGCGACGTGGTGCGTCAGTTCCCCGGACTGGGATTGTCGCCCAGAATTGTTTCCTATGGACTGGGCGCTGCTTTGCTGCTGGGACTGCTGGCTGGGCTGGTCCCCGCGCTGCTGGCGTATCGCGCCCGCATAACCGACGTGTTGAGGCAAGTCTGATGGAATCGGCACTTAGCAATTAGCAGTTGGCGAATAGGCACTAGTAATCATCATGAATAAGAGCTTGCCTCGTAGGTTGATGCGAGTGAGGTTTGTATCAGGGCACGACTTTAGTCGTGCCGAACACGGCGGAGTGAGAGATAGGGCTTTAGCCCTTGCACAAACGAGGTTTCTCAGGGGCTAAGCCCCCCTAATTGTCGATCCCGTTGCGGCACGGCTGGAAGGCGTGCCCTGATACAAAACGATCGACGAGATGGGTGGAAGTCAACAAAATCGGAAGTTCGCAATGGCATGATCCGAATAGCTTGCTAAGTGCTAAATGCTAATCACTAGTTGCTAATTGCTAGTTGCTAGTTGCTAATTTACAGGTGTTCTCGAATGGCTCTACCGCTTTCCTATAACGTTCGCAACCTGCGCGCCCGCTGGAAAGTCACCCTGCTGGCCATCTTCGGCATTGCCCTGGTGGTGGCGGCGTTTGTGACGATTCTGTCGATGGCCCGCGGCTTCAACATCGCCTTAAGTTCCACCGGTTCTGACAACAATGCGATCGTGACCCAGCGCGGCTCGATGTCGGAGCTGACCTCGTGGATCGACATCGGCAACGCCAACCTGATCGCGGTCGATCCGCGGGTCGCGCGCGGGGCCGACGGCAAGCCCCTGGCTTCGTGCGAAGTCGTCGTCATCACAACGCGTCCCAGAAAAGGGACAAACATCCCCACCAACATCACCTTCCGCGGAGTGACGCCCACCGCCTTCAACGTGCGCAACAACATCAAGGTTGTCGAGGGCCGGACGTTCACTCCCGGCCTCTTCGAGGTGATTGTCGGCAAGCGGATCGCCGACCGCGTCAGCGGAGTGGACATCGGTTCCACCATCAACATCCAGCGCAAGAACTGGAAAGTGGTGGGGCTGTTCGCCGCCGAGGACAGCTCGTTCGAGAGCGAGATTTGGGGCGATTATGACGCCATGGCGCCGGCCATTGGCCGCAATGGCGGCTGCGAGTCGCTGACCGTGCGCCTCACGAACCCAACCGTACTTGCGTCGTTCGATAAAGACATCCGCGGCAACCCGCAGGTCCAGGTGCAGGCCGACTCGGAGAAGAAATACTACGAGAACCTGGCTGGCAGCGTGGCCACGGCGTTGATCATGCTGGCGTCGTTCGTCGCCATCGTGATGGGCATCGGCGCGGTGTTTGGCGCCATGAACACCATGTACGCCATCGTCTCGCAGCGCACTCGCGAGATCGGCACCCTGCGCGCGCTCGGCTTCTCGCGCTTCAGCATCCTGCTTTCCTTCGTGATGGAATCGGTGCTGCTCGCCATCATCGGAGGAGTGCTGGGTTGCCTGATCGCCTTGCCGATGAACGGCTACACTGCCGCCACCGGAACCAACGCCTTCAGCGAACTCGCATTCGCCTTCAAGGTCACGCCAGGGCTGCTGATCATCGGGCTCAGCTTCGCCGTGCTGATGGGATTCGTTGGCGGGCTGCTGCCGGCCTTCCGCGCCGCCAGAATGCCGATCACGCGCGCGCTGCGGGAAGCGTAGGGAGCAAGGGGCTAGGGAGCAGTGGCTAGTTTCAGTTTCAAGTTTCGGGTTTCAGTTTCGAGGACGAACTTCCCCGTTGTCATCCTGAGCGGAGGTTCGCGTCGGGGTTTCGCGAACCGGAGCCGAAGGATCTGCGGTTTCTTTTCACGTCTGTCATCCCGAGCGGAACCTCTTCCGCGGCTGTCATCCTGAGCGACGAGCGTAGCGAGGAGTCGAAGGACCTCTATTCTTGGATAGGTCAGAAGGTATCGGGTTTTAATTCCTCACCGCCGGGTGCCCGCCAAGCGGGGTGCCCCCCCCAGCTTCTTGTGCTTGGGTGGGTCTTTTCCTACGCTGGGAGTTAAGGGACAGCGGTATCCGTTTCTCCACTAGCCACTATCCACTAATCACTATCCACTGCTTTCAGATTCCCAGCCCCGTCGCTCTCCATCCCGCGCCGTGCACTTTGTGGCGGATATTGAGCGTGATCAGCAGCGCGGTCATGGCTTCCACGATGCGCGCATTCTCCAGCTTGCCGCCATCGATGGCGCGCACGCCAGGGATTTTCGCCGCCAGCTCCGACGCGACCTGTCGCGCGCGATCGTCGTCGCTGCACACGATGACGTCGCAATCCACCGGCTGCTCGCCCTGCAGCACCGTTGCGGAGAGGCTGTGAAACGCCGCGGCGACAGCAACGTTCTTGCCGGCAATCTCGGCTGCCTGCTCGGCTGCCGAACCTTGCCACACCCCCAGCACACGCGTAGGCCGCCCGCCAACAGCCGCCGCCAATGGCACCGTCGCGTCAATCAGCACGGTGCCCGGCCGGAATGACGGCTTCAGTTGCTTCAGCAATTCGGCTTGTCCGGCGAAGGGCACCGTGAGTACCACAATGTCAGACATCTTGACGGCGGTGGCGTTGTCCGCGCCTTCTACGCTGCCCAGGTGCCCGACCTTTTCCGCGATCCGCGCCGCAGCCGCCTTGGCGCGTTCCGCATCGCGCGAGCCGATGATCACCGACTCGCCGGCCCGCGCCCAGCGCAGCGCCAGCCCCGACCCTTCCGGTCCCGTGCCGCCGACAATCGCAATCATTCCTGGTTATCCTTATCCGGTTCTTCCAAGCCGGCTCGCACTAGATTCTCCTGAATGTATGCCGTCTGTCGGGAAAGTTCAACGGCGTCGTAAGCCATCGAAACTCGCTCTCGCCCACTTTTGCCCCGGCTTTCGTTTACAATCCAAGCGAACCATCGTTGCCTTCTGGAGGCCTTCCTCGCGCTTATGCAGACGCTCTCTCGGCTGCTCCTTTCCTCCGTACTGTTGTCTTCCCTCGCGGTTGCGCAGAACGCCAACGCGCCCGGAAACGCGCCGCAAACGCAGCAGAAGAAATCCACATCCAAAGCCGTCACACTTTCACCCAACGGCGTAGCGACGGGCTGGCGCGCCATCCACAATTCGGCGCTTGTCATTGACACCCGCGCCGACACGCCCGACCGTTTCGTCGATGAGAATTTCGATCTCGCGCAAGATGCCGGCACCGGCTATCTCGATTTCAACAAGATCAAGGCCGGCAATCTCGGCGCTGAGTTCTTCTCCATCAGGGTCGAGCCGAAGGCCAACAAGGGCCACGAAGTCAAGCGCGCGCTCGACATGATCGACTCGGTTTACGAGCAGGCGCGGCTTCATCCCGACAAGATGATGATGGCGTTCAGCACCCAGGACATTCTCGCCGCGCATCGCCAGCACAAGCTGGCAGCGCTGTTGGGGGTTGAAGGCGGACACGCCATCCAAGGCGACATGCGCATCCTGCGCGACTACTACCGCCTCGGGGTGCGCTACATGACGCTGACCTGGTCGAACACCAACGAACTGGGCGACTCCAGCGGCGATCTTAACGACAAGAGTGTCGAGCACCATGACGGCATCACCAACTTCGGGCGGCAGGTGGTGCGCGAGATGAACCGGCTGGGCATGATGGTGGACATCTCGCACGTGGCGGACCGCACCTTCTACCAGGCGCTGGTGGCCAGCCGCGCGCCGGTCATCGCCTCGCATTCTTCGTCGCGTGCGCTCACCAACGTTCCGCGCGATATGACCGACGACATGCTGATCGCGCTGGCCCGCAACGGCGGCGTGGCGCAGGTAAACTTCTATTGCGGTTTCATCTCGCAGAAGTATGTGGACCGCGAAAAGCAGCTTAAGGAGCAGCACGATCCCGATTACGAGAAGGTGCAGTCGCTCTTCCTTAAGGCGCAAACCCCTGAGGTCAAGCAGGAGTTGGATGAGGCCAAGGCCCGGCTCGTGGTCAAGCTGCCGCGTCCGCCGCTTAGCGACCTGATCGATCACATTGACCACATGGTGAAAGTGGCCGGCGTGGACCACGTCGGTCTGGGCTCTGATTTCGATGGCATCGATTGCTCGCCGCAGGGGCTCGACTCCGCCGCCGACCTGCCGAAGATCACGCAGGCGCTGTACGATCGCGGCTACAAGGCCGCCGACCTTGATAAAATTCTGGGCGGCAACCTGATGCGGGTATTCGCCGAAGTGGAAAAGCTTGCCCGGCAGATTCAGACGGAAACCAATCCAGACACGCGCCGCGAGATTGCACCCACGGCGCAACCGTAACCGAGAAGACTTTTCGTTGGGGAGGATTTATGCGCAACCTGTTAGCAGCACTTCTATGCCTCAGCCTCAGCGGCGTGGCGGCAGCCCAGACCCCGAATGACAGTTCCACATCGGCACAACACGCGAATACCGAGAAGACTGCCCAGGGGACAGTAACGCAGCCGAAGGAGCCGACGGCCATCTTCGAAACTACGGCGGGCAACATCACCTGCACCCTCTTTCCCGGTCAAGCGCCGCTGACGGTCGCCAACTTCGTTGGGCTGGCGACTGGAACCAAAGACTGGAAAGATCCCAAGACCGGCAAGATGGTGAAGGGCGTCCCGTTGTACAGCGGCACCATCTTCCATCGGGTCATCCCGAACTTCATGATTCAAGGCGGCGACCCCGCCGGTATAGGATCAGGCGGTCCCGGATATAGCTTCAAAGATGAGACCAGTTCCTCGCTCACCTTCAATCAGCCGGGACGCCTGGCGATGGCGAACAGCGGGCCCAATACCAACGGCTCACAGTTCTTCATCACCGAGGTCCCCACGCCCAACCTGAACGGCCACCACACTATCTTCGGACAGTGCCAGGATCTCGACGTGGTTAAGAAGATCGCGCGATTGCCGAGGAATTCTGCGGATCTGCCCTACGACCCGCCGAAGATCATCCGCATCAAGATCATCGATCCGCGTCATGCTGCAGGGAAGCCGAAAGCTCCGCCCAGCCAGTAACAATATTGAATTGTCAACCTGAGCGAGCCCGCCCGCAAAAAAGGAATTGTCATCCTGAGCGGAGGCGGCGCCGGGTTTGCGCCGCCGGAGTCGAAGTGCCTGCCCCGAGCGCAGCCGAGGGGATCTGCGGTTATTCCGTGCCGTCGCTCATCTCAGTCGTAATACTCCAGCCCCAGGTGCGTGATCATCTCTTCGCCCTTGAGATGGCGCAGTGTGTTCTTCAACTTCATGGACTGGATGAACAAGTCATGCTCGGGATACAGACCGGGCGCCGTCATCGGCGACTTGAAGTAAAAGCTTAGCCACTCCTGGATGCCGATGCCGCGCAGCTCGGACGAACGCTTTGCCAAGTCGAGGAAGAGCACTAGATCGAGCACGATGGGGGCGGCGAGGATGGAGTCGCGGCACAGGAAATCGACCTTGATCTGCATCGGATAGCCGAGCCAACCGAAGATATCGATGTTGTCCCAACCCTCTTTGTTATCACCGCGTGGTGGGTAATAGTTAATGCGAACCTTGTGGCAGATGTTGCCGTAAAGCTCAGGATAAAGTTCGGGCTGCAGAATGTGCTCCAGCACCGATAGCTTCGACTCTTCCTTGGTCTTGAAGGAGCCGGGATCGTCGAGCACTTCGCCATCGCGATTGCCCAGAATGTTGGTGGAGAACCATCCGTTCAGTCCGATCATGCGCGCTTTGAATCCCGGCGCGAGGATGGTCTTGATCAGCGTCTGACCAGTCTTGTAGTCCTTGCCGCAGATGGGCGCTTCCATTTGCTTCGACAGATCGTGCATCACGGGGATGTCGACCGTGAGGTTGGGTGCGCCATTAGCGAAGGGCACGCCTTCCTTCAGCGCGGCGTAAGCGTAGATCATCGACGGCGCAATGTTCTCGTCGCTGGCGCGCAGGCCCTTCTCGAACGCCGCCACTGATTGATGCACCGGACCCGCCTCAATGAAGGTCTCGGTCGAGGCACACCAGATCATGATCAGGCGCTCGGCGCCGCTGGACTTCCGGAAGTCACGGATGTCGTCGCGCAGTTGCTCGGCCAGTTCCATCTTGTTCTTGCCCTTTTTTACGTTGGGCCCGTCGAGCCTCTTCACGTAGTTCTTGTCGAACACGGCTTTGCGCGGCTTGATCTTCGAGAGAAAAGGTTTGACCTGGTCCAGCAGCGAAAGCTCCAGCACGCCCGCGTTGCGCGCGGCGGAGTACATGTTGTCTTCGAAGATGTCCCAGCCGGTGAAGACCAAGTCGTTCAGCCCGGCCAGTGGCACGAATTCGTTGATCTTGGGAAAGCGGCCTTCGGTGCGTTTGCCCAGCCGAATGGTGCCCATCTGCGTGAGCGAGCCGATGGGACTGGCAATTCCTTTGCGCACCGCTTCGACGCCCGCGACAAACGTGGTGGCGACGGCCCCCATGCCAGGAATCATGATCCCCAGCTTTCCTTTGGCCGGGGCGATCTCGCCTTCGGCGGTATTCGTGTTTCCCTGCTTCTTACTTGTAGGCATGGCTATCAGTCCGTTTCATGAAAGAATGTACAAACCTGTTATCTTCTCGTAATCGTACTCGTCGGCGCAAATGAACACAGCGGAACGGGCGGGTTTGCGCATCGTGCGGCAATTTGCAGGATTTGGTGGATTTCACCTGCATTGGCGAGTGGCAGGAGAATGGCCCTGGGTCTCAAAGGAAGAACTGCTCCGACTGGAAGCAGCACAGAAGAAAACGCGCAAACGCAAGCGGCGAGCCAAGAAATCATGATGCAAAGGAATGGTGTGGCGCTCTTCACAGTTTTCCTTGGCCTACTATTAGCCCCATCTTCACAGGCTCAACAACCCGCGGGGAACATCTGCGCAGATCAACCCCTCCCGAGTCCTATTGCAGTCCCGGCGACGGTAGTGGATCTGCTGATGAGAACCCCTGAAGGGAAGGATGCACTTAACGAAGCCAAAAAGAAATCTAAACCGCTGGAGCCAGCAAAACTCTTCAGAGCAACCGAAGTAAGCCTCCGCGATTCCAGGGAGGCTGAACTCGTGGTTATCGGCTCATATCCAATGACGGGTGGTGATAATGATTGGTTCTGGATTGTGCGGCAGCGGCCACAGCCAGAAATCATTTTGTTTACGGGCGGCAATTGCCTAGGCATACTTAGCGGAAAAACGTCCGGCTATAGCGATGTCCAGTCCGCTTGGTACTCCGGAGCTGGCACCCTTACGACAGTTTATAAGTTCAACGGAAGGCACTACCGAAAGTCTAAGGAGAAATTTGAGGAGAACAAGGGGCCATAAGATCGCCACAATATTGATTTTTGCTAAGCATATTATTGCGCCTTTAGGGACGACAGAAGGACAGCGGTGCTTTAGCACCGCGAATGCATTATGGAAAAAGTTGCACTCGTAACCGGAAGCTCAAGCGGCATTGGACTGCTAACCGCCGTCGAGTTGGCGCTCAACGGCTATCGCGTGGTGGCGACCATGCGCAACCTCGAGACCCGAGGCCGTCTTGAGGAGGCCGCGCAGAAGGCCGCAGTGCGCGACCGGATCGAGCTGCGCCGGCTCGACATCACGGAATTCGATTCGCTGCCGGGCGTGGTGCAGGCCATCGTCCGCGATCACGGCCGGGCTGACGTGCTGGTGAACAACGCCGGTTTCAGCGTGGCTGGATTTGCCGAGGACATGGCTCTCGACGAGCTCCGCCACCAACTGGAAACTAACTTCTTCGGCAATGTGGCGATGACCAAGGCCGTTCTGCCGGTCATGCGCGCTCAGAAATCGGGGTACATCATCACCGTCAACTCCGTCGCCGGACGTTTGGGCCAGCCCATGCTGAGTGCCTACTGCGCGTCGAAATATGCACTTGAGGGATGGAGCGAGTCGCTGCGCATCGAAACCCACTCGCTCGGCATTCGGGTGGTGCTGGTCGAACCTGGCTCTTACGACACCGACATCTGGACGCGCAACGTGGTGATCGCGAAGGGCGCGCTCGATCCGACATCACCGAACAAGGAGCGCAGCCAACGCTTCGCTGAATTCGTCAAGAACAGCGCCAAGCACCGGCGCGACGCTCGCGAAGTAGCGCAGTTGATCGTTCGCATCGCGCGCCATCCTAATCCCAAGCTGCGATACTTGATCGGCACTGACGCTAAGGTGCAAGTCTGGCTGAAGAGGATCGTGCCCTGGCGGAGATATGAACGCATGATCGCCAAAGCGGTGAAGATCGACTGAAGAAGCAATCGGCACTCAGCATTCAGGATTTAGCCAATGAATTGTCATCCTGAGCGAGGACTTTAGTCCGAGTCGAAGGATCTGCGGTTTTTCGCACCGAACCGCTGACGACTGAATGCTGATTCCTGGCTGCCTCCCTATTCCGCCGCTTCGCCCGCTTCCCTGCCCACCCGATGCTGCAGGTGCGACCACACGAAGTAAACCACCGCGAGCATGACCACCGCCAGGATCACGGCGTCAAGGCGATGGAACCACATCTTCAGCCGCGGGTCTTTGTCCCATTGCTCGCCCAACCGCATGCCGACATACGCCAGCGCAAAGCACCAGGGCCACGATCCGACAAACGTGTAGATATGGAACTTGAGGCGCGGCATGCGCGCGACGCCGGCAGGCAGCGCGATAAACGTGCGGATCACCGGCAGCAGGCGAGCGATCAATACCGCCAGCGAACCTCGCCGCTCGAAGAACCGGTCGGCGATGCTGAGCTCGCGATGGCTGAGAAAAATGTAGCGGCCATAGCGCTCCACCAGCGGGCGCCCGCCAAAGTAGCCAATCTCGTAGGCCAGCACCGACCCCAGGTTGCAGCCAATCGCGCCCCAGGTGGCCACCGCCAGCAGCGAAAAGCGGCCGGTGTACACCAGGTATCCCGAGAACGGCATGATGATTTCCGAGGGCAGCGGAATGCAGGCCGACTCGATGGCCATCAGCAGCATCACGCCACCATAGCCGCCCGCCGAAATAACGCTGATGATCCACGCCCCAACTATTTCAAGAATGTGAGCAATCATGTGGTTTAGTGCAGACCTTCCCCTGAGTTAGTTGTTATTTCGACGGTACCATGCTTCGCATCAAAGGCGAGATGGCTGAATGCTAAATGCTGACTGCTGATTGCTATTTTGGCAACCTTCCGCTCAGCCATTGATCCAGCTTTTGCACCGGCAGCCGCACTCCCAGGAAGAACTGGCCGAAAATCGCATACACCGCGCTGACTTCGTCGAAGCGCATTTCGTAAATCAGTTTCTTGAATACCAGCGGGTCCGGAGCAAACAGGTCCACGCCCCACTCCCAATCGTCGAAACCGATGGAGCCGGTGATAATCTGTTGCACCTTGCCGGCGTAGCGGCGGCCCACCATGCCATGCTCTTCCATTTGCCGCTGGCGCTCCTCGATGGGCAGCAGGTACCAATTCTTCTGCTCGCCGCGCTTGCGATCCATCGGATAGAAACATAAATACCGGCTGTCGGGAATCTTGGGGTACAGCCGCGGACGCATGGCTTCACGCTGGCGTGCCAGGGTCTCTTCCACGGCTTCGTTCCACTCCTTGGAAAGCGGCTTCACCCCGCGGTCGGCAAGCTGCCGAAACAGCTTCACGCTGGAGTCGTACAAGCCCAGCTCGATCACCGACAGATACGAGTGCATGGGCTCGAGAAAATCCTGCAAGGCAGTGCGGTTCAGTTGCAACTCGGCGGCGTTAAGCTCGTCGAAGGAGTCGCGGAAGTGGACCACCATCAGATCGCCCTTGTGCCCCAGCATGGAATAGACGGCGCTCTGCCCAGCTTCTTCGTTGGTCGAAAACACCGCGGCGGCCTCGCGCGCAATGTCCGCCTGGCGCGACGCGTCCAGCTTGCGCCACTCCGGCCAGCGGAAGCGGAACATCTGATGCAGCACGCTCAGTCCCTCAAGGGTAAGCGGCATCGCGGGCAGTTCGGTGGACACAGTCTGCACGACGGCATTGCTGGAAGACATTGCGAAACTCCGCGCTGAATTGATGCTGATGCTTGTCTCATTGTAATCTGCCCGCAGGAGAATAACTCATGCCACGCGGCGTCACCCCTCGCCAGCCTTCACGTTCAGGACGTCAGGACAAAATTTCGGGCAAACCACTACGAGCCAAGGTCAAGGCCAACCGCGTCGCGCCCGTAGGGAAACGCGTGTCTAAGGTCGCACCCGTTCCCGCAAGAATCGCTGCGCCGAAGAAGTCCGCCGCTAAGACTAAGGCCACGACAGTTAAGGGCTATAATCCACTGGCGCCGGAGCGCGTCGACGAGATCCTGAACCGGCTCGACCAGCGCTATCCTGGCGCCACCTGCGCTCTGCATCACAACAGCGCCTGGGAGTTGCTGGTGGCGACCATTCTTTCGGCGCAATGCACCGACGTGCGCGTCAACATGGTCACGCCGGTCCTTTTCGAGAAATACCCGACGCCCGAGGCGTTTGCCGCGCTCCAGCCGGAAGAGCTGGAAGATGACATTCGCTCCACCGGATTTTTCCGCAACAAATCGAAGTCGATCGTCGGCGCCGCGCGCAAGCTGATCAGCGAATTCGGCGGCCAGGTGCCGCGCACCATGGACGAGCTGCTGCAACTGCCCGGAGTGGCGCGCAAGACCGCCAACGTCGTGCTGGGCACGTGGTACAAGATCGCCGACGGCGTGGTGGTGGACACGCATGTGCAGCGCATCTCGCGCCGCCTGGAGCTGACAAAAAACGAAGATCCGCGGAAGATTGAGCAGGACTTGATGAAGGTGATACCGCGCGACAAGTGGATTGTTTTCGCGCACCAGATCATCCTGCACGGACGCGCGCTGTGCATCGCGCGCAAACCCAAGTGCGCCGATTGCCCGCTGGAGGACCTCTGCCACGCCGCCGACAAGACCTGGAGCACGGGGGAGATTCACAGGGGAGCAAAGTAGAAGAACAATCAGTGCGGGTGAGTGGTCAGTGGATAGTGGATAGTGGATGGTGGATAGTTTAAGAATTGTCGTCCTGAGCGGAGGCGGCCGCTTTTTGGCCGCCGGAGTCGAAGGACCTCTATAGCTGACATAATCTATAAAACTGTCGTCCCGAGCGACGTAGCAAGGCAACACGTCCAGGGACCTGCTTTTCCCAACCTAACCGCTCAAAGGCTACATTTTCGCTTTTCTGAGGTGGCCCACGCAGTGTAAAATCCAGCCAGAACCAGTTTCAAGGGTGGTCTTGTGAAAAGAGTCATAGCCTGTCTCCTGTTTGTCCTTCTCGGTCTGGCGTTCGTCGGGCCGACCGTTGCCCATGCCCGGACGGTTTCCGCGCAAAGCGAGGCACAGAAGAAGACCCAGAAATATTGGAAGAAAGCCGGCAAGCAACAAGCCAAAGCGCAGAAGAAACAACTAAAAGCGCAAAAGAAGGCGGCGAAGAAGTGGAACAGGGACCACCCGACGAGGACCACGACAACGTAGAATGCCTTAGAACGAACTCCGAGGAAAAGCCTCTGTACCCGGCCTTTGTGCAGATCGGTCCACCCAGGTACTCTCCCCTACACATCCCTCAACTGCTCTTCCGTCATTCCGAAGTAGTGTCCGAATTCGTGGATGACCGTCCGCCGGACTTGTTCGCGCACTGCGTCGTCGTTGGGACAAATTGCCTCGATATTCTTCTGGTAGAGCACGACGTAGTCCGGCCCCGTTCCCAGGTTGAAAACACTCTTGTGGGTCATGGGCACGCCGTGAAAGAGACCCAGACGTAAGTGCGTCGGTTTGCCCGGTTCGGGTGGTTTCTGGTCTGGAGGCAGGTCCTCGACCAGAACGGCGACGTTGCGGATCCGGCTGCGAAACTCCTTCGGCAGAGAATCCAGCACCTCTTCGACCAGCTTGGTAAACTGTTCGCGCTCCATGGGTCCCACGACACAATCTACAATAGAACCCAGCAATGAAACTGGAAACTCGAAACTTGAAGCTCACTACTTTCCTGTTCGCTATCGTTCTCGCCATGACTCTGACCGCATTTGCCCAACAACCGCTGCCCCGCTCTTCGCAAGATGCGGACGTAACGCTGGCCGCTGTATCACGTGACCAATACATGTTCGTTGGAGGGATAGGTTCTGGCAAATGGACAGGACGAGGGACGGTCGTGGTGGAGCCCCTTGCTCGTCTTACACAGTCTGGAGAGTGGAAAAGCCTCCCTTGCGGCCCTGACAACCAGACGAACTGCCTGAAGTTTGCGCATGAATACCTGAGCAAGCCCCGTTCGTACACAGTAATCAGTGCCGATGGAAAGGGCGCTACGGTTCGTGCCGCGCCGACCACACTGACCGGATGCTACGGCTTTAGCGGAACAGGAACCTACTCTGGCGCTCCCCTAGCAAACTCAGCAATCGCAGCCAGCTCAGTTGAATTTTTCGCAGATAGTACGGCTCCCCGACATCTCAACAATGAAGAAAGCGTGGCGGTTCGCAAGGCGCTCGCCAGACTTATGCCGACAAAGCTTGATTCCACAAAGCCGCTACGGATCTTCGCCCTGCGCCTCGAAAGCCACGATATGCTTGTCATACAAAGGACCTTCGCTGACATTGCCACGCCGGAGGATGGGCCGCCCAATTTTATTTTCGCCATCGGGACGATGGACCAGCATCGCTTCCAGGTTCTTCACTGGAAGGAGAATACTGAGGATGAAGAAGAACGTTTGCTCGGAACAATCCGTTTGAAGAGCGGGCGCGAGTTCCTTATCACCGTGGTGAGCGACCCAGAGTCGCAATCGTTCCGCGTATACGGCATTCGAGACGGCCAGCTGCTACTAATCTATTCGGGTGGGGGATCAAGCTGCTGATTCCACTTCTAGAAACAGAATGATCGCGATGAGATCGGGCTTTTTCCGAGCTTTGAGCGACTTAAGCAGCACCCGATTAACTATCACCCACACTTCCATCACCATCTACAATAGAAACCTGTAATGCCAGCTCGCTTGAAACTGGAAACCCGAAACTTGAAACTCATTTTCCCTATCGTTCTCGCTATGACTCTGACCGCATTTGCCCAACAACCGCTCACCGCACCGCAAGCCATCACCGACCCCACCAAGCTCCAGAGCAAGACCGTCGCCGACATGCAAACCTTCTCCATCGAGAAGCTCTATATGACGCGGATGATCGGCGACTCAACGTGGTCGCCCGACGGCAAGCAGATCGCATTCATCTCCAACATCAGCGGACGCAACAATCTCTGGCTGGTTCCGGCTACCGGCGGATGGCCGACGCAGTTGACCATCAGCGATCAGCGCCAGTCGCAGCCGGTGTGGTCGCCCGACGGGACCTGGATCGCGTTCATCTCCGATCACGATGGCGACGAGCAGTGGGACATCTTTCTGGTGTCGCCCAAGACGGGCGACGTGGTGAACCTGACGACTTCTCCTGAGAGCGCGGAGGAAGATCCTGCGTGGTCGCCCGATGGCCGGCAGCTTGCTTACATCACCAAGTCCAAGACCGGCTCGACCTTTGAGATCGAGCTGATGGATGTTGCCACGCGCTACGTTCGCCATCTCACCAAGAACACGCCCAAGGAGCTGAGCAACGGGAAGCCAATTTTTTCGCGCGACGCTAAGTTCCTGGTTTACACGCAGTCGCACGCCAGCGGCAAGGACTCCAACATCTTTGTGCTCGACCTCTCCAGTGGCGAGAGTACAAACCTGACGCAGCATCAGGGCGAACATACTTACGAAGCGGAGGCCATCTCGCCCGATGGCAAGACGGTCCTCATTACTTCCGACGCGCAGAACGGTTACGACAATGTCGGCCTGCTCGACATCGCGAGCAAGAAGATTGATTGGCTGACCGCGGAGAAATGGCGGCTCCGGGCAGGAACGTTTTCGCCCGATGGCAAGTCGCTAACGTGGACAGCCAATGTTGACGGCAACACCGGCATTTATCTGTATGACATGTCGAACCGGCGCGCAGACGCGTTGCCGATGAAGCCAGGCGTAAACTCGCTCGGCGGCAATCCTCTGCCCTACAGCCGCGATGGATCAAAGCTCTTGTACTACCACAACGGTGCCGACGCTCCCAGCGATTTTTGGGTCTATGACATCGCGTCGAAACACTCGCAGCAGGTGACGCACTCGCTGGTGGCAGGCTTGAACAGCGCCGACATGGTCGAGCCTTACCTGGTGCACTATCCCAGCCGCGACGGCAAGTGGACGCTCTCGGCGCTTGCCTATGTGCCAAACAACATTCAGCGCAATGGCAAGTTTCCCGCGATCGTGTACATCCACGGCGGACCGGCCGCGCAGACGGTCAACTCGTTCAACCGCTTCGTCCAGTACATCGTGAACCAGGGATATCTGGTGATCGCGCCGAACTATCGCGGCTCAACCGGATACGGCAAGGAGTTCACCGACGCCAACCGCGGCGACGCCGGCGGCGGCGAGCTGCACGACGTGCTCGACGCGGCCCAGTGGATCGAGAAGAGCGGCTTCGTCGATCCCAAGAAGCTGATCGTCATGGGTGGCAGCTACGGCGGCTATTTGAGCATGATGGCGGTGACCAAGGCCCCGGACATGTGGGCCGCGGGCGTGCCCATTGTGCCGTTTGTGAACTGGGCCACCGAGATCGCCAATGAAGACCCGCTGCTGCGCGAGTACGACCTCGCGACCATGGGCGATCCGGTGAAAAACAAAGCGCTGTATGAAGATCGCTCGCCGATCAACTTCGTGGACCGCATCAAGGCCCCGCTGCTGCTGCTGGCGGGCGGCAACGATCCACGCTGTCCGCACGAAGAGGCGCAACAGGTGGCTGATGCCGTCAAGAAGCGGGGCGGGTCGGTGCAGCTAAAGATTTACGAAAACGAAGGCCACGGCTTCGCGCGGGTGGAGAACCAGATTGATGCGTATCAGCGAGTTTCGGATTTCCTGAAGGTGCATGTGCCGTCGCCGGGATGCGGATGCTCAATTTATGAGTAGGAAGCCGCCATTCGCTTTTCGCTCTTCGCTTTTCGCTTTTAGCAGGCAGCCATCCGCATTCGACACTACATTCAATGGAGGTGTCATCCCGAGCGCAGGCGGCGCTTCGCCGCCGAAGTCGAGGGACCCGCTGTTGTCAGCCGTCAGCAACCCGTGTCATTCTGAGCGGAAGCGAAGAATCCCTATACTTCCGAAAACATTCAAACCACTTGCTGCGCGCCCCGAATCCGATTTCTCTCTTTCACGATCGCCGCGACCAGCCCCGGAATGGTGTATTCCTTGGCTTCGATGTCCACGGGCAATCCGAATTCGCGCAGCGTGGCCGAGGTTACGGGACCGATGGATGCCGTATGCACACCATGGTAGCGCGCTGGCTTCTTCAAGGCGGCACGCGCGCTGCGCAATCCCAACAGCGCCACGAAGTTCTTCACGGTCGAGGAACTGGTAAAGGTGATAGCGTGCAGCCTCTGGGTTCGGTTGGCCAACCGGGCGCGCAGCCGCTTCTCGGACGACTTGGGTGCGACCGTCTCGTAGGCTTCGACTACATCGACCTCGGCGCCGGCGTTGCGCAATTCGCGCGGGATAACGTCGCGCGCAATCTTGGCTCGCACCAGCAGCACCCGCTTCCCTTTCACCCTGCGCCGCAGCGCCGCGACGACGGACTCGGCCACATATTCCTTGGGCGTGACCGCTACGCGCAGGCCATGTTGCTCGATCGCCTTCCTGGTTGCAGGGCCGATGGCGGCGATCTTCAAGTGCGCCAGCGCTGAGACATCGACCTGCTTCTTTGCCAGGCGTGCGAACAGCGCCTCAACGCCATTCACGCTGGTGAGAATTAACCAATCGTAAGTGGCAAGGTTCCGCGAGGCGGAATCCAGCGGTTGGTAGGAAACGGGCTTGCGAATCTCGATAAACGGAATCTCAATCACCCGGCAGCCCAGTTCGCGCAGCGTCGAAGAAAGAGCGCCCGCCTGCTTCTTCGCGCGTGAGACCAGAACGCGGCATCCGGCCAGGGGCAAGACGCTGCGGGAGATGTTTGTACGGGGATTGTTTGCCAAAGTAGGGGTCCTTCGACTCCGGCGTCGCAAAACCAGCGCCGCCTCTGCTCAGGATAACGCCATGACCGCTTCGCGACCTGACTGCTGGCTACCGACAACTGACTACTGGGTACTGGCTACTGCCTCTCACGGCTGCTGGGGCGCGACTGCTGCCGCGCCATAGACCTCTTCGAGAATCCTGGTAGCGCCCCGGCGCAGCAACGTGTCGCCTACGTTCTCGCCCAGCGTAATCGGGTCGCCGCCGCTCTGCTGCTCGCGCAGAACCTCCGTGCCGTCCGGACGCGCAACAATCGCGGTTAGCTGCAACCTGCCATCCTTCATCTCAGCGAACGCGCCAATCGGGACCTGGCATCCGCCGCCCAGCTTGTTGAGCAACGAGCGCTCACACGTAGTAGCTGCGTGGGCCGCAGCGTCATCGAGAAACGCGAGATGTTCGCGCATCGCCACATCGCCTTCGCGGATCTCGATGCCGAGCGCGCCCTGTCCCGCCGCCGGACACATGAACTCTTCCGACAGGACTTCCTTCACCAGTTCCGTCTTGCCGAGCCGTGTAAGTCCCGCGGCAGCCAGAATGATGGCATCGTATTCGCCTTCCTCCAGCTTGCGCATGCGCGTGTCAACATTGCCCCGCAGCGGATGGATCACCAGGTCGGGCCGTGAGGCCTTCAACTGCGCCTGGCGGCGCAGGCTACTGGTCCCCACGCGCGCTCCATGCGGCAGCGCTTTGACGCTGTCGTACTTGACCGACAGAAACACGTCGCGCGGATTGACCCGCTTGGTGATGGCGACCAGCTCAAATCCCGCTGGCAGCCGAGTAGGCAAGTCCTTAAGGCTGTGCACCGCGACATCAACCCGCCCTTCGGCCAGCGCCTCCTCGATTTCCTTGGTGAACATGCCCTTGGTGCCAACCTGGGCGAGGGCAACGTCGGTGATTTTGTCGCCCGCAGTCTTGATGATCTCGAGCTCGATCTGGTGGCCGCGCTCGCGCAGCAGCGCCGAGATGTGATTGGCCTGCCAGAGAGCCAGTTGTGATCCGCGGGAACCAATCCGGATGAGCGCCATCAGTTTCGCGCTCCCGGTTTTCCAGCGCTCACTGTGGTGGCATCTTCGTCGGCGGGTTTTCTGGGATCGCGCAGGCCGAAGAGCTTGCGCACCAGATCGACCACGGTGGTGGCTTCCGACGATTCGCGGGCCGCACTCTTGAGGGTAGTAATGGGGGTATGCATGATTTTGTTGATGATGCCGCGTGACAGCGCTTCCACCGCCAGTTCCTGTTCCGGCGAGAGCGCTCCCAGCCGGCCGCGTACGCGGTCTATCTCGGCCTGACGGACGGTTTCCAGGTGCTCCTGCAGCGAAACGATGGTAGGCACGACATCCAGCGTTTGCAGCCGCGATTCGAACTTGTCCACTTCAAGCTGCACGATGGCTTCGGCGCGGTCAGCTTCGGTCCGGCGATCGGCAATGTGCGATGAAACCACCTGCTGCAGGTCATCGATGTCGTAAACGAAGATGCCGTCCAGCTTGTTCAGCTCCGGATCGATATCGCGCGGCACCGCGATGTCGATGAAGAACATAGGACGGTTGCGGCGCTGGCTCAGGAATCTTTCGCCGTGCTCCTTGCGGAAGATGGCGTGCGGCGCGCCCGTGGAGCTGATCACAATGTCGGCATTGGGCACGGTCTCGTAAAGCCTTTCGAATGGGACCGCCGTGCCGTTGAACTTTTTCGCCAGCGCCGCAGCCCGTTCGAAGGTGCGGTTGGCAACGTAGATCTGCGTGGCGCCATGCGCCAGCAAATGGCGGGCCGCCAGTTCGCACATCTTGCCGGCGCCCACCAGGTAAACGCTCGTGCCCTGCAAGTTGCCAAAGATCTTCTTGGCCAAGTCCACGGCCACCGACGCGATGGATACTGCTGAGGTGGCGACCGCGGTCTCGTTTCTCACCCGCTTGGCAACGGCGAAGGAACGAGTCAGCAACGCGTCGAGTTGCGAGTTGACCGCCCCAACCGCGCGCGCCGTGGCGTAAGCTTCCTTGACCTGTCCCAGGATTTGGGGCTCGCCCACAATCATGGAATCCAGGCTCGAAGCCACGCGAAAAATATGGCGCACCGCATCGCGCGAGCGATGTTCGTACAAATACTTGCGATAGGGCTCGGGATCGAAGCCGTAAAGCTGGCGCAAGAAACCTTGCAGATCGGCGGAACCGTTGGTGGTGCGGGCCAACATCTCCACCCGGTTGCAGGTGGAGACGATCATGCCCTCCTCGATGCCGGGATAGGCTGCCAGCGACTTGACCGCTTCCGCCAGCCGCGCCTCGGGAATGGCAAACTGCTCGCGCACTTCGACCGGTGCGGTCTGGTGGTTCACGCCGATGACGACGAAGTTCATGAAAGAAACCTGTGCGTACGGCTGAAACTATTCGCCGCCCATGCGCCTAAGGCGATGATGAAGGCAAAGGTCGCTAGAAACGCCGCGCGACGGCCGCGCCATCCAGAACTCCAGCGGGTGTACAGCAGCAGCAGGTACACCGCCCACATGGTGAACGACAACAAGATCTTTGGATCGTAAAAGAACAGCGGGCCATACTTGTCGATGGCCAGCACGGAACCCGCGATCAGCCCCAGCGTCATAAACGGGAAACCGAAGAGCAGCGAACGATAGCCGATTTCGTCGATGGTCTGCAACGGAGGCAGCCAGGTGAGCAGCGCCGCCGAGCGCTTGGACTTCAACGCCCGCTCTTCCACCAGGTAAAGCAAACTGGCGCCAAAGCTGAGGAACAGCCCGGCGTAGCCGGTGAAGATGAGCACCACATGCACGAAGATCCAACCACTGCGCAGCAGCGGCGAGCTCAACGTGACCGGTTTTTGTCCGATGGCCGAGGCGAAGGTCAGAATGAAAACGATCGGGAAGATTACGACGCCCGGCGAGACGGTGCGATAGCCCACGAAGAACACGAAGAACACCACCATGGCCAGGAACGCCAGGATGGATTCCGAGTAGTGGATCGAAGCCAGCGAAAGATGACCGATCAGGACGGTGGATTCAACCAGGGAAACGAAGTGGAAGATAAGCCCCAGCCCGACGGCCGGCTCTACTACCTTGGCCAGAACGTTGCCTCGCTTGCTCAGCAGGAGCAGCGAATAGAGCAGCCCCACGCCATAACAAACCACCGCGACTCGGAGCCAGATTAACGGCATAAACCCCACGATTGTAATGCTTAGGCTCGATTCTTTCTGCTACGAATAAGTATAACGGGGATGGCGTATGGGGAGCAGTATAGTTATCACGTCCGGGTGTGACCTGTGTCACAAAGGTGTCGGCCATTGCGGGAGGCAGAAAGGCAGAAGCGCCTCCGCTAGCTGGGGTAGTGGAAGTACACAATGTGCTGCGAGGCGATGGTGACCCCATCCTTCGAGGCCGGTCGGAAGTGCCAGCGCGGCAGCACGGAAAGCACTTTCTGCTCAATGCCGTAACCGATGCCCTGCAGCAGCTTGGTTTGGACCACGTTTCCTTGCGCGTCAATCGTGACCTCGACGATCACATCGCCTTGCACGCCCGCCGGTATGTCTGAGCGCGAGACCGGAGGATCGGGAAAGACTTCCGGCAGGGCAGGCACGATTTCATCTCCGGTAAGCGGCGAGCCGGGCACGCGTCCGTAAGGAGAACCGCCCCGCGCGGTCTGCTCCGGCGCATCGTCCCGCGTGGGTTGATCCGTTTGCCGGCTCTTCGTGTCAGACTTGTGCGGGTTCGGCTTGGGCGCCAGCGCAGCGCGAAGTTCCAGCCGTTGCTCGTCCGGCGGTGATTGCGTCTTCTCTGGTCCCACAGGCGCAAGGTAAACGATGGATGTCGAGCCGGAAGATCCCTTGATTCCCAGGTCAACGTCAGACGGCGTGACGAAAATCGCAGCGCCGCGATGGACGAGCAGAAACAGAAGCAGACCGTGCACCCCGAAGGAAGCGAGCAGAGCACGATTCCATCGCGGGCGCCCGGACCACTGTATTCCCTCAAACATCGCTGGTTCTCTCACCCCAGATTTCACGATTATCCGCCCGATCCGAGCTCCGTGTACCGAGCGCGACGTGGATATCATCCCATTCAAATGGACTTAGTCTCAAAGTGTTCAACGGCGACCGAGTGTTTGGGGACCGCCTGCGAGCCGATTTCCGATTTCAATTCGGCCCGCACCTGCTCTTTGTATCTTGCAAACAGCGCTCTTGCCTTAAGTAGGGACTCGTCGAACTGAAGCCTGGAGTGGAAAACATCAAAAACCGCGGTCTCAATCAAATGTGCCACGTCGAGCAATCTATACAATTCAGGCGCAAGGACCTTCTTGTCCAGTTCGAAATAGTTGAAATACCAGCGCCCCTGTGTTGAGACTTGCTCAGCATCGATTCTGTTGGCCATGCCCCAAATGCTGGCGTGGGTACTCGCCTCGGAAAAATGACACCAGTGCACGTGCAACTCTTCGAGCGCCTTACTTCCACTGAACAGATTCGCCCGGCGATTCTCGACAAAGGCTTTGTTGAAAGCCGACTTCTGCGCCTTACTTTCGTCCGCACTTAGCCATAAAGCGACGAGCTTTGGTTCGCGGTAGAGTTTGTGCGCGAATGCCGCCGATTCGATCCCTTGCCGAAGTAATGAGCCAGCCTCTGAGAGTGCCGCACTAAAGGCCAGTTCCATTGCTAGTCGATACTGCGAATGCGCCTGCACTAAGAGCAGCCAAGGAACAACCTGTCTTGATTCTCGGAGGTTTTCTGCATCCGCGAATTCGCTCAAGAAGATTTTGTCCAGCCGGAGACAAGCCTCCCAAACATGCGGAAAGGCCCGGATCGTCGCAAGGAAGTTGTTACGCTTCACACGCTGGTATTTCTGAAGTTCAGAGCTGAAGGCCCGCGTTTCGAATGGCAGAAGCAACTCTTCTTCAGCGGGAGGATTCTTCTGTTTCTCAACGAAGTCCTCCAACACCCGGCCAATGGCAGTCTGATACCCCTTGCCTTGGCGCCGGAAAAAGCCCAGCACCTCCGGCGAAAGGCGGAGAGTGATCTGCTCTTTTGTGCCGGGCCACGCGATCGCCTTCTGGAAGAAGTCCGATTCGAGTGGAGGATTTTCGGAGTAATCGATTTGACTATCCCGCAGGGCGTCAACCCTGTCCCAATTCGTTTTGGAGCGCTTTTTCATAGCCACTTCTTTCTTCGCGATTGGCTTTTCGCAGCGAAATGAGTCGAATGGTCTCGGGCGTCTTTTGCACAAAAATCGCCACCACGATCCGACCGTTGATCATTCCAATTCCCTTCCAACGATCTTCGCCGTATTCTTGCGCGGCGTCAGGAACCGCCAGCAATGGCGAATGTCCCGAAAAGAGTTCGTCGCCATCGGAAAAGTCCAGCCCATGTTTGTCAATATTGATTTCATTTTTCCGCTCGTCCCATTCAAATTTCATCGGGAGCCGCCAGCGTAGCTACATGTGCAGCTACAAATTATACCACGTGAGAAAAGGAAAATCGTAGCCCTATTCCACTCCGAGGGAGTCCAGCAACACCGGCAGCTCGTCCGCCTCAAGGCGCAAGCGGCGGCCATGGTTAAGCATGTCGGGAATCTCGTCGAAGGCTTGCATCAGGCGCAGTTTCACCGCAGCGTACTGTTCCGACTCGCTGAGGGTGCGGCCCCGGCTCGCCGCCCAGGCGGAGAGCGCCTCTGGATGTAGAAAAATACTGACGGCGAAAATTGTCTTGCGGTCGGAAGTCACGTCGAAGATGAATTCAGTGGAGGGAGCTTCGGCATCGCTGTCGATGGCGGGCCGCTTGCCAACGAAGTAGTACTGATAAACGTAGCCGGTCTGTCCGGTATAGGTTTTGACGCGGCGAATAGTCATACGCGGTTGGCCAGCGAAGGCATATTCTAGTCCGTCCGCGGCTACCGCTCCGTCGGCCGCTCACGCAGGATGGCCGCCGACGTCTCCGAGCTGACGGGCGAGTAGTACACCTCCTTGAAGGTGTAGGACTTTGCCTTGGCTGCGAGGATGGGCAAAATTTCGATGTGCCAGTGATAGTCGTCCTGTATGGTCTTCCAAAACCCGAGCGTCTCCGAGCGGTGCATGGTGTTGGGCGAAGTATGCAGCACCATGTGGAAGCCATCGGCGATGGTGCGAATGCGGTACAGGGTGCGCCGCAGCAGGGCCGCCAGGTCGCGCATGGCTCCGGACTTCTGCGCCATGCGCTCGAAGTAGGCTTCGTGGGTGTGGGGCGCAATCCAGGTTTCGTAGGGCACCCGCGGAGCGTAAGGACAGCAGGCGATGTAGTCGCCGCGGAGCTCGATGACGCGCAGCTTCTGTTCCTGCTCCTGGTGCAGAATGTCGCAAAAGACGCAGCGCTCCTTCACCTGGTAGTGTTGCCGCGCCGCCCGCAACTCGTACAGGACCCGCCGCGGAACAAACGTGGTAGCCACGACCTCCGAGGTAGGATGGTCAAACTCCTGCCCCGACTGGGGACCGAAATTCTTGAAGACGCTGACGTATTTGAAACGGACATCGCCCTTCAGGTCCTGAATACGCTGGGCGCAGAGCGCCAGGTACTCCTCGATTTCGCGGTCGTCGGCGTTCCACAAATGGCGGTCGTGGCGGGCATTTTCGACGATCACTTCGTGGGCGCCAACCGGGCGCATCTTGTCATACAAACCGTTGCCCGTGCGCGACGGCTCGCCATCGATTCCGTACAGGGGATGAGGATGGACCACGGCGCGCGCCGACCAGGGAATGCCATTCACGGTCGGCGCGGTGGCGACCACCTGCAGCGGCAGGCCAGATTCGGGGCAGAAGGGGCAGAAGGAGTCAGGCGAGGCGGCCGCTTCGGGCTCGTCGCCACAAATGACCCAGGAGCGCGTAATGGGGTCCTTGCGTAATTCCATCGCTCTTTTACTTTACGTCTCGGGGTGGGAAGCAAGCAATCAGCAACCAGCGATCAGTAGCCGGCCAGTCCGCATTTGGCACTTAGCACTTAGCACTTGGCTGCCCTTACCAAATGCTAAGTGCTAAATGCTAACCGCTGGCTGCTGCTAGAATTGAGATATCGTGCCACGCTCCATACGCCTCATCGCCATCGATCTGGATGGCACCCTGCTGGACTCCAGTGTCCAGGTCCCTGAAGCCAATTTGAAGGCGTTGCGCCGGGCCCATGAAGCCGGCATCGAAATCGTGCTGGTTACGGGGCGCAGACACAGGTTCGCCTTGCCCATGGCGGAGTCACTCGGCTTTGACCTGTGGCTGATGAGTTCGAATGGGGCGGTGACCCGTTCCACGCGCGGAGAATTGTTCCACCAGGACCTGCTGCCCAAGGAAACGGCCATCAAGCTCTGCCGGCACATGACGGAGTATCGCAACCACATGGTGCTCACCTTCGACCGCGAAGGGATGGGGGCAATCGTGTGCGAAAATCGCGAGCGTCTGTACGAGGTCATCCAGCGCTGGATGGAGAAGAATGCGCCCTATACCGAGTATGTCAGCCCCATTGCCACGGCGCTGACGGAAGACCCCATTCAGGCCATGTTCTGCGGCCCGGTCGAACTGATGCGGCAGGCGCAGCAAGCGCTGTTGTCCTGCGATTTTGCCGACGATTTCACCATACTGCGCACCCAATATGATGTGCGCAACTTGTGTATCGTTGACATCCTCAACGCCGGGTGCTCGAAGGGACACGCGCTGGAGCGCTGGGCCAACTATCGCGGCATCGATCGCTCCGAGGTGATGGCCATCGGCGATAATTACAATGACATCGAGATGTTGACCTTCTCCGGCCATCCGGTCATCATGGGAAATGCATCCGACGACCTGAAGCAGAACGGCTGGACCATCACCCTGCATAACGACCAAAGCGGAGTGGCGGCGGCCATCGAACAGGTACTCGACGCCAATACCGCGAGCGTGAATGCGTAAGTTCTTACAACTCGGCTTGCTGGGCTTGCTGATGACGTCGCAGCTTCACGCTGCCGAAATTGCCAACTTGCGCAACGGTTTCAGCATTCCCCACGAGCGGCATGACGTGGTCGGCGATACTACGCGGCTGTACATGAGCGCGGACCCGGGCAGTGGATATGTTGACGTGCCCAGCGCCCAGATCGAGAGCTTTGAGCCGGCGCCGCCCGAGCCGCAAGCGGCCACATCGCGGGCACAGACGCCGGTGGACTTAAGCGCCATCATCAGCGAAGCCAGCGCGCGCAGCGAGGTGGACGCCGACTTCATTGCCAGCGTCATCCGTGCCGAGAGCGGCAACAATCCGCACGCCGTTTCGCGCAAAGGCGCGCAGGGACTGATGCAACTCATGCCTGGCACGGCCGGCAAGCTGGGCGTGAAGAACAGCTTCGATCCGGCGGAGAATGTCGATGGTGGAGTGCGCTACCTGCGCGAACTGCTGCTGCTTTACAACAACGACATGATCAAAGCGCTGGCTGCGTACAATGCTGGTCCGCAGCGCGTCCAGCAGTACCAGGGCGTGCCGCCCTACCACGAGACCCACGCTTACGTGGCGCGGGTCATCAACGACTACAACCGCAAGAAGCTGGCCCAACGCAAGCATCAGCAGAAACCCCCGGTGCGAGGCGCGACAGCGGTCAAGCCAGAGATTGCGCAAAGCGCGGCCGCTCCTGCCGCGGGCAGCGAATAGCCGCCCGTTTGACCCCACTCATGCCGTCATATACCTTGACGACTGGGCCTCAGCCGCAGGCCTCCGTCACAACCCACGAAAAGGCAACCCATGCCGATGGGCCCTGATTTTCTTCCATGAACAAGAAACGCACGCTCATCTTCGGCGCAGTCCTGATCGCGTTATGCCTGCTGATTTACCTGCAAGTCCGCGCCTGGAAGACGTTCGACTGGCACATGTTCTGGAGCCGTACCGAACACATTGACTGGCTCTATGCTTTCTACGGACTGGCGCTGACCTACTTCGCCTATGTACTGCGTGCCGTACGCTGGCGCATCTTCCTGAAGCCGGTCCGCAAGACGACCACGGCCCGCCTGCTGGCGCCGCAATTCGTCGGCTTCGCCGCCCTGGCGCTGCTGGGCCGCGCCGGGGAAATGATTCGGCCCTACATCATCGCCAAGAAAGAGCGTCTCACTTTCACCTCGCAAGTGGCCGTGTGGGGAGTGGAGCGCATCTTCGATATGGGGTCCTTCGCAGTGCTTCTGGCGCTCAGCTTCCTGTCGCCCGATTTGCGGGCGCTTCCCTTCTATCACGGCTTACGCAAAGCCGCGTTTGCGCTGATCGTGCTGGTGGGCGGGTTGTGCGTGGGAGCGTTTGTGGTGAGGCGCTGGGGTGATCGCGTGGGGCAGTTTCTGCACGATCTGTTCGCCGGCTTCGCGCCCAAGTTCGCGCACCACTTGCGGGAGAAGGTGCGCTCCTTCAGCGAAGGGTTGGCGACCATCCACGACCTTGCATCCGCTCTGCAACTGACCGGCGTCTCGCTTTTGATGTGGGTGCTGATCGCCTTCGCGTATTACGCGGTCACCCACGCCTATCCCGGCGAACTTCGCAGTCTTACCCTGCCGCATCAGGTAGTGCTGATGGGTTCCACCATGGTCGGTTCCATGCTGCAATTGCCGGCCGTCGGCGGCGGCTCGCAACTGGCGGCCATCAGCATGCTCAGCTCGGGATTCGGCATCGAGAAGGAACTGGCGGTAAGTTGCGGCATGCTGCTCTGGGCCATTACCTTTATGTCGGTCATCCCGACGGGATTGCTGCTGGCCCGCCGCGAACATGTTTCCATTCGCGCGGTGGCCGAGGCGGAAGAGAAGGAAGCGGCGCTGCTGGAGTGAGAGGGCCGGTTCCTGTTCCCGTTTCGGCATTGTGAGTGTAATCGCCTGATTGCAACAATAACTGTGGTATCACTGACCTATCGTTCTGAATCCGCTATAGTTCTGCGTATGATTAGTCGTCTCGCCGCATTCATCGTGGCGTTCGTCATCGCCGCCACTTGCCAGACAACACAACCGAGCTTTCCCGGGGCAAACCGCTTCTACTGGTCAGAGGCGAAGGCACACGAACTCGATTACAAGCGCACGATTGCTACCGCAAAGGAACTATCGCCAAAGGAGCGAGGTGACCTGCTTGCGTTCGTTCTCAATCGTTTCCAGCATCAGACGAACGCCAAGGGTGGGGCGATGTTTGAAGACATTTCTGCGAGTCAGATGCGTAAATTGGCGGCGGATACCCGCATCGAGTTCGTGGACCTGAATGATGACGGCACGACAGAAATCATCGCGCAAGGCTATGGACTAGGGCCGTGCGGCGCTACCGGCAACTGCATTGTCATGGTTCTGCAAAGTACCTCAAGTGGGTGGACGATCCTGCTCGATACCTACACGCAGTTCAGTGGAGGCTTCGAGAAGATTCGCGTACTGGATAATTCTATGAATGGCTACCGGGACATTGTGATTGCAGACCACGACTCGGCGTGCGAGCGTACGGCGCTGGTATTAGCCTATGATGGGAAGCAGTACCGCGAACGCGATTGCTACCACATCAACTGGTGCACAGAAGCGGGCACGGTCCGGCTCTCAAAGCCTGAAATCGGAGCGTGTGCGAAATAGCTGTTGTAATATCGCCATTACACTCATTGACCTGGGGCGGCCATTCTCAGTGAGTGATATCGCCTGTTTTCGCCAACAATCGTGGACAGCGACATGAAGTCACCTAAACTTACATACGTTGCTGCAGTCTCGATGCTGCTGTTGTCGATGGGATTCGCGGCAACCGCTCAACAGAACGCCCCGTGGAAAAGCAAGCTGTGCAAAGAACCCGGAGCGTGCGGCATTCTTGTCACCTTCAACCCGCCGATTAAAGATGTTCTCTTGGTGCCCAACGAAGTGACTGTGGACGTTCCATTGGAACTCGGGAAAGTAAGCAAAGTGGTCGTGAGTAGCTACCCTCTGGGAACCGAGGTGGCAGATATTCCCTCCGAAGGTTTTGCCGTAATGTACCGGTCTCAGAAGGTTGGCAATTACGCTCGGTTTAGTGGCGAGATCAAGCAATGTACTGATCAAGGAAGTCTCTCCGTCGTTGTTTTATTCAAGGGGTTTGAGCGCTACCCAATGTCGGCGGGGGTCGGAGGGGCTGTCGAATGCGAGCAGAGCTGCACAACAGATAAGCAGTGCCCTTCCGGTCAACGTTGCGGATTTCCACTTGGCTGTGAAGGCAAAGGGAAATGCATCGTTCCCAGCGGCAAAACTTGGTGCAATCCGGGTAACCGCTGCGGTTGCGACGGTCGCCCCGTCAATGTCTTTTGTGGGGCTGGCTCAAACACTGGGGAATACACGTCGGCGCCCGCAACTGTAGCTCCCTGTCCATAGTTGGCGTAACATCGCCATTTCACTCATTGACCGGGGCGGCCATTCTCACTGAGTGTAATGGCCTTCCATGAGAAGGCCGGTCGGAGTCAAGTTCTGTTTTGCCTTCCTAGATTCCACCTTCCTTTCTTAGCGGCGGGTTTTTCAGAGCGGCCCGGAGCCGTCAAGGGCGCGTTCTG
>JBEKPR010000037.1:0-44204 GCA_049520555.1 Candidatus Korobacteraceae bacterium | reverse complement strand
TTCATTGCCCGCTCCATCGCGGCCTTCGAGTAGAAATCCATGCTTCGCATGGTCTCCTACTCTCGCCGCCGGAAAAGCGGACAGATCACGTGCTATCGCAACCGGACATATCATGTGCTACTGACATTCCGTGGTTTCTTGCTTGACCCGATTGCGCTTTTCTGTAACAGTAACCGAGCGCCACTCCCATTGGAGACCTGCCATGGAGCAGCCTAGCTGTTTTCCAACGGTGGAGTTTGACCGCAGCAAACTGATGATACGCATTGAGGTCACGCTCAACGCCGATCCCACGGCCATCGGTCCCGTGGTGGAAGGCATCATGGAGATGGCGCGCCGCCTGGAATGCGCCTCCGGCAAGGAATTTGAGATTGAAACCGCACTGCGCGAAGCCCTCGCCAACGCCATTATTCACGGTTGCAAGAACGATCCCAGCAAGAAAGTCCAGTGTTGCGTAGGCTGCGACGAAGAGCGCGGCATGCTGATCGTGGTGCGCGATCCGGGCAACGGCTTCGATCCTTTTGCCATCCCCAATCCCTGTCACGGGGAGAACATATTTTCCAACCACGGTCGCGGCATCTATCTCATCAACCAACTGATGGACGAAGTGAAGTTCGAGCGCAATGGCACCGAAATCCACATGCGCAAGTATTAAATGGCCTTTAGCCTTTAGCCTTTAGCCGTTAGCAATTAGCCTTTAGCAATTCCGCTCAAGCTGATGGTTATCCTGGTTCCCGGGGCTGGATTTCACCCACAATTCATGTTGCATTGACCTGCCCGTCACTCTCTTGCACCAAAATTGATGCAAGGTAGTGATTGGCATGGACATCACTGGCGCAGGTTGGTAGCGATGGCCGCGGTCCGCAGTGAGGCGTGGCTGGAATCCCTCGCGCTGCAAGAACTCACCCACGTTTCGTTGGACGAGCTTCCCTTTGTCGCAGCCGACGCGACCGCCGGCAGCGAGGATGAACTGCAAGCCGTGGTGGCGGGTGGTCCGGCCGACTGTGACCTTCCCCTGACGATCCGTGAATCGCGCTTCTTCCAAAACCTGGCCCGCCGTCATGCCAGTGGCGAAGCGCCTCGCCAAACGCTGCTGGAGTTGCGGGCTTTCCTCGGCGATAGCCGGGGAGTTTGGGAAAACAGTTGGGTCCGCTTTCCCCAGTCGCGGCTCAGCGCGCACGCGCTTCAGGTTTTCCACACCGATCTCAAAACCGTGCGCAACGGCTCGATTCGTGAACGCTCTGATGCGGGCCGGTTTCGCTTCACCCAGAATGGCGAGCCCTGGCTGCGCATTCCCCTCAGCTACGCGCTGAAGCTGGCGCTGGCCGATTTGGCCGGCACCCAGCCGCACATGCCCGAGGCCATGCGCGCCGAAGCTTCGCGCCTAATGCGGCACTTCCTGAGCGACAACACTTCGCCGGAAACCACCTCGTTCCACATTGTGACGCCGGACTCGAACTATTCTCTGGGGGAGCGAGTGGCGCGCGAAGCGGCGCGGCGGTTCCTGTTCACCTCACTTCTGATTTCCTGGGCAAACCGCCGCTTCGGGTTGCTGGACAGTGGACAGCGCGCCCTGGTCTATCACGCTCCCGTTCCCTCGGTGCATCAGGAAGAGCTGTCGTCGTGCATCTCAGATTCGTTTTACCGCGAGTTGTTCATGAGTCCCTGCCTGTCGGGGTGGAGCGACGGCGAAGCCAAGTATGAGTACATGCATCTGTGCCATCAGGTGCTGAGCCGCAGCCAGTTGAATGCCGTGGCCAAATTGCGCGAAGCCGGTATCATCGCCAACGAACTGATCGTGCTGCCCAGCTTGTCCAACGTCAGTCTCGCCAACAACGGCGTTCACGTTAGCATGGGTAGCCGGGTGCTGGACCGCCATTTGCGATGTAGCTCCGAGTTCCAGCCGCAGGACGAGAAGCGCCTCGGCGATCTCGCCATCAAGATCTACGAACACTTTCTGCCGCTGTTTGTCGGGACCTATAGCGCCGCTCCTTACCGCATCGGATTCACGCAATTTCATCCTGAGCGCCTGTTGTCTTTCTTGCCGCATGAACTCGATTTCACCCACCTGCGCCTGCTGTGGCGCGAGTGGAAGGAAGAGGCCAACCTCAGCGCCTTCGGTCATCCGCTGACGCCGTACGGGCCACGCTCGCTCGATCGCATGATTGCCCGGCTGTTTCGCCTGCGCGGCGATTGCGTTCCCGATGCGCGGCTGCTGACCTATCCGGTGGCGTGGCTGACTACGGAGCACGCCTCGGCGCTGGATGGGACCCCGGGCAACATCCAGCGCTTGTCGTCGGAGTTGGACGAACTCGGCATCGTCGATCAGCGCATGTCGTTTTACATGCCGCTGCGCTTGCGCGAGCACGGTCACGATGGCTACTCCGGCTTTGAGGCGCGCTATTACAGCCTGTTTCCCAGCTACGACCGCGACATGGCGCCGGCCGTGAGCTTGCAGCAATTCCTGCTGGCCGTCGCCTACAAGCTGGCGCTGCAAGGCGAGTTGACCCACGAACAGATCCCCGACGATCCCACCTCGGAGAGTGAGCGCCGCCAGCCGTTCTTCTTCTCCGCCGCGGGACTTCCCGCCTTCTACGTGCACAAGGATTCGCGCAATCAACTGCTGCGCACCATCCTGCTCAACTGCAAGAAGACACGGCCGAGCCGAAGACATCCGGGATATGTGCGCATTTCGATACGAGACTATCGCCGAGCGGCGTTGGCTTTCCTGCGGCAGACCGGCGCCGAGCTGGCTGAGTCGATGAACATGCAAGCCATGCTCGCCGATCTCGCAGCGCGCTGCGACGACAAGCAGCAGGAGGCCAGTTATCGGATGATCGCTAGCGTGATGGGCGGTCCTGCGGAGAGTGCAATGGACCACGAGGCCCGCGAGTTTAATCACATGGCGGAAGATTTCTATCGCGATGGGCTGCGCCGCGAGCATCTGCGCGAGGCCTTCTCGCATTTGCGACAAGATTATGCAGCGCTGGAAAAATCGGCAGGCGACGAGTTGCGGCAGCGGATTCGCCATGGGGTGCGCGTGCAGGAGCCCGCGCGATTCCTGCAAGACGTCGAGCCACGCCTTCCGGCTGACGACCTCTCGCTGCCGGAAATTGCGGCGCTGCTGAATCTGCTGCTGCTGCTCACGGAGCAAGATGCGCGCCGCACCGCGCAGGAGCTGGCATGAATCGCGTCGAGCACCGCTACATCGACCGCGCCACCGGCAACGTGGTGCGCGAGCATTTGCTGGCGGACGCGGTCATTGGCGCGCTGTATTCGCCGGCGCTGGAAAATGCGCCCTGGCTGACCCGGCTGGCGTCGAGCCGCTATGTCTCCCGCGCGTTGGGGTATCTAAACTACGACAACCTGTTGTCGTCACGCGCCACTGGAATGCTGCGCTTCCTGCGGCAGTCGGGGATCCAGCTCTCCGAGTTCGTCGGCAACCTGTCGGAATATGACACGCCGCGCAAGATTTTCGAGCGCCAGATCCGTTACTGGAATTGCCGGCCTATGCCTGCGAATCCACGCGCGGTGCTCTGCCCCGCCGATGCGCGCGCGTTGCTCGGCTCCATGAAAGAGAGCTCCGGGCTCTTTCTGAAGCAGAAGTTCTTCTCGTTTCCCGAGTTGCTGGGCGAGAGCTCTGCCTGGCAGGACACCTTCGCCGGCGGAGAGTATGCCGTCTTTCGCCTTACGCCCGAGAAATATCACTACACGCACAGTCCGGTATCGGGCCGCGTGCTCGACACCTACTCGGTTGCCGGCCGCTACTACTCGTGCAATCCCAATGCGGCCGTCCAGTTGCTTACACCTTTCTCGAAGAACCGCCGGGTGGTGACCATCCTCGATACGGATTGCGCTGACGGCACAGGGGTCGGACGAGTCGCGATGATCGAGGTGGTCGCGCTCATGGTCGGCCAGATCGAGCAACGCTACAGCGCCTACCGATATGAAAGTCCGCAGCCGGTCGAGAAGCGGATGTCCCTGCGGGCAGGCGCGCCCAAGGCGTTGTTCCGCCCGGGCAGCAGCACAGTCGTTTTGCTGTTTGAGCCCAATCGTGTTTGCTTTGCCAGGGATTTGATCGACAACCAGCGTCGTGGCGACGTGCACAGCCGTTTCGCGACGATGATGGGCGGACCTCTGACTGAAACCGACGTGGCCGTGCGCTCGCTGCTGGCCATGCCAGCGGAGGAGGAACCATGATGAACTTCGCGTTTGTCGCCGCGCTCGCCATCGGCCTGTTTGCGCTTCTAGGTTGGGGCGTACGCACGCTTCCCGCCGAACGCTGGCAGATGCTGGCCGCCGTCCCGGTAGCCAAAGCCGCCGACGGATCGTGGCGGGGAGTGAACCTCACCTTCTACGGTTTCTTCAGCGCGACGGGAACTGTATTTGGCTTTGCTGTAATGCTGCTGTTGCTGGCGTCGCTCGGCATTCCGGCGAGCCTTGCGATCCTGCTTGCGCTATTGCTGCTGGCGGTTTGCGTCCCGGCCTCGCGACTGATCGCCGGGCTGGTAGAGCGCAAGCGCAATACCTTCACGGTGGCCGGCGCAGCCTTTGTCGCCAGCCTGGTCATTCCCTGGCTGGTCCTGGCGCTCCAACCGCTTGCCGCCAGATGGCTGCACCGCGAGATCGCCGTTCTGCCCGTACTCGCCGCGGCTGCCATCTCCTACGCCGTGGGAGAATCCATCGGCAGGCTGGCTTGCCTGAGTTTTGGCTGCTGCTACGGCATGCCCTTGCGTGATGCCAAGCCGGCTCTCGCCCGCCTCTTCCGCCGGCATAATCTGGTGATTCATGGTGCGACCAAGAAAGCGGCCTACGCTTCCGGGCTGGCCGACGAGCCCCTGATTCCGGTGCAAGCCATTACCTCGGCGGTGTTCGCCGCGGCGGGGGTGACGGGACTGGCGCTGTTTCTCTTACGCCACTTTCGCCTGGCGGCGCTGGTTCCGGTGATCGCGACCTGGGGATGGCGCGCCTGCTCGGAAGGGCTGCGAGCTGATTATCGCGGGGGCTCGCGCATTTCCGCCTACCAGATCATGGCGATCTTGTCGGTCTTGTATCTCGGCATTTTTCTCGTCTGGCTGCCGTCATCGGCGATGACGCCTGACTTGTCAGCCGCCTTGGCGCAATTCTCCTCCGCGGCCATCATCCTGCCGCTGCAGGCCTTCTGGGTTGCACTGTTTCTTTACTATGGAAGAAGCCGCGTCACTGCTTCGACGCTCTCCTTCCATGTCATCGCCGAGCGCCTGTAAACCCAAATCCAGTTGTTCGCCGTGCGAGCGCTACATCTTCGCCGTACTGAGCGCAGATAACCATCGAGTGGAAGGGCGAAGCTGACTACCGGCAACGATGGCTCGCGACTGTGGAAAAACAGCGCCCCTCGGCGTGCTGTGGCGTTACTGCAAGAGTCCGTTCGTCGTCGGCGAGCTAGAACGGGTTCACTTGGGGAAGATGAATCTTCAGCTTATAACAAATGAAGAGCAGCAGAATCGCCCCCAGTATGGAGAAAATGAGGCCGGCGGGATGATATCGCGGGTTTGTCGGGCGCGAAAACAGGTGGGTGACGCAGCCGCCGATGATCGATCCGACGATGCCGAGCACGATCGTCCAGAACATCGTTAAATGCACGTGCATAACCGATTTCGCGATAACCCCCGAGATTAACCCGATAAGAACGTACCAAATTAAGTGAAACATAACTTCTCCTCCAGCATTTGCCTTCAGAACGTCGTCGAGTATATCCCAAGGGTTGGTGATTAAGCGAAGCACTCAGCAATAAGCGCCCAACCCATCCACAGGCCGTTGCCACACGTTGCAGCCTGTGAATCCGTCTGATGCAAAACAATCTGTACGACGCACCACGACGTGACCCACGTCACCGACATCCCAGCCGACAATTCGCTAGCCTGTACAAGGAGGCTGGTGGTCGTGCCAATACTGCAAGCCAAGACCACGGAGCCGTCGCACGTTGGGGACAGCTTTGTTGTGGAACGAGAGCATCTGGAGCAATTGCTCCAGGCATTGGTCAGCCAGGGCTATGAGGTTGTCGGCCCCACCCTGCGCGACGGCGCAATTGTCTATGACCACCTGACTTCGACCGCAGACCTGCCTACAGGTTGGACCGACGAGCAGTCTGGCGGGGCCTATCGTCTGCAACGCCGCCAGGACCAAGCCCTATTTGGCTATGCTGTCGGCCCGCACTCCTGGAAGAAGTTCCTGTTTCCACCCGTGCAGCGGCTGTGGCAGGCGGCACGCAACGGAAAAGGGATGCGAATCCTGCCGGCAGAAGCACCGGCCACGCCAAAATATGCTTTCTTCGGGGTGCGCGCCTGTGAGCTGCACGCGATTGCCATCCAGGACAAAGTTTATCTTGAGGGTCAGTTCGTCGATCCCGGTTACAAAGCGCGGCGGGAGAGCCTGTTCGTCGTGGCAGTCAATTGCGGCCAGGCCGGCGGCACCTGCTTCTGCGCTTCCATGAACACCGGACCGAAGGCCACCTCCGGCTTCGATCTGGCGCTGACCGAATTGTTGCAAGACGGGCGGCACTGCTTCCTGGTGGAAGTGGGATCGGAGCGCGGGGCCGAGGTCCTAGCAGCCGTCCCGCATCAACCAGCCAGCGACGCAGACCGGCAGCAGGCTGAGCGCATTCTGGACGATACTAAGCACCACATGGGCCGCCGCCTGGACACGCTCGGAATCAAAGATCTGCTCTACCGCAACTACGAGCATCCCCGGTGGGACGACGTTACGCAGCGCTGTCTGACCTGCGCCAACTGCACCATCGTATGTCCTACCTGCTTCTGCACCACCGTGGAAGACGTCACCGACCTGAGCGGCGAACACGCCGAACGCTGGCGGCGCTGGGATTCCTGCTTCACGGTGGACTTTTCCTACATCCACGGCGGCAGCGTGCGCGCCTCTTCCAGATCGCGCTATCGCCAGTGGATGACGCATAAACTTGCCACCTGGATTGACCAGTTTGGCGTTTCCGGCTGCGTGGGTTGCGGCCGCTGCATCACGTGGTGTCCTGTGGGAATCGATATTACGGTCGAGGCTGGGGCCATCCGCGCAAGCGATTCGATGAAGGCGCCGGCCGACCAGAGCGAGGACTCGCCATGATACAGACGCTCGAACCAATTCTCCGCGAGCATCCGTTCTTCCAAGGAATGGAAGAGCAACACATCCGCTTGATCGCCGGATGTTCCAAGAACGTGCGCTTCGGCGCCGAAGAGGTCATCTTCCGGGAAGGTGATCCGGCCGATCATTTCTATCTCATCCGCGAAGGCCTGGTGTCGGTGCAGTTCGTGATCCCGCACGATGCCCTCACAACGGTGCAAACTGTCGGTGGCGGCGAAGTTTTGGGATGGTCGTGGCTATTCCCTCCGTACCGCTGGCATTTTGATGCGCGGACGCAGCAGCCTACGCATGCGCTGGCTTTTGACGGCAAGTGTCTTCGCGCCAAGTGCGATGAGGACCACGACCTCGGCTATGACATCTACAAGCGGTTTATGCAAGTCATCACCGAGCGCCTGGAGGCAACCCGCTTGCAGTTGCTGGATGTGTATGGCACCCATGCTTGAGCAAACCGAGGTTGCAGCGCCGGGCCCCGTCCCAGACCCCATGCTGCCCGTGCCGTACCGCATTCAGCGCGTAAGGCAGGAGACCGACGACACCTTTACGCTGGAGATTCTTCCCGAAGATTCCAGCTCGAGGTTCTCGTTTGCGCCGGGCCAGTTCAACATGCTGTACGTCTTCGGCGTGGGAGAAGTGCCCATCTCCATCAGCAGCAACCCCGCCAATGTTCCTTTGCTGAAGCACACCACGCGCGTGGTCGGCACCGTCACCAAGGCCATGCGAAAGCTCAAGCGCGGCGAGGTCATGGGGATTCGCGGTCCCTTCGGAAGCCATTGGCCGGTGGAAGACGCAACTGGCCGCGATGTCGTGATTGTGGCCGGCGGAATCGGGCTGGCTCCCTTGCGGCCTGCGCTCTATCGCCTGATGGCGGAACGGGAGAAGTTTCGCAGGATCGTTCTGCTGTATGGCACGCGCACTCCCGACGACATGCTGTACCGCCGCGAGCTGGAACAATGGCGCGGCAAGTTTGACCTGGAAATTCAGGTGACGGTCGATCGCGCCGCCAGCACCTGGCGCGGCAATGTCGGTGTGGTGACCACCATGATCGGCCGCGCTCCTTTCGATCCTTCCAACACCCTGGCCATGCTTTGCGGGCCCGAGATCATGATGCGCTTTACCGTGATGGAGCTGCTGAAGCGCGGGGTGGCGGCGGAGCGCATTTACCTGTCGGCGGAACGCAACATGAAATGCGGAATCGGCTTTTGCGGCCATTGCCAGTACGGCCCCACCTTTGTCTGCAAGGACGGTCCGGTCTTTGCATTGCCCAGCATCGCAGCCATTCTTGGCAAGGCGGAGATCTGATATGGCATTGCGCAAACCCAAGCTGGCCGTCTGGAAGTTCTCCTCGTGCGACGGTTGCCAGTTAAGCCTGCTGGATTGCGAGGACGAACTGCTGGCGGTTGCCGGCGCCGTGGACATCGCGAATTTTCCCGAGGCCTCGCGCGCCGTGGTCAAAGGCCCCTACGACCTCTCGCTGGTGGAAGGCTCCATCACCACGCCGCATGATGCCGAGCGCATCCACGGCATCCGCCGCGCCTCGAAATTTCTGGTGACCATCGGCGCCTGCGCCACCGCGGGAGGTATCCAGGCGCTGCGCAATTTCAAGGACGTGAAGGAATTCATTTCCATCGTGTACGCCCGGCCCGACTATATCGAAACTCTCAAGAAGTCCACGCCCATCACCGATCACGTGTTTGTCGATTTCGAACTGCGCGGCTGCCCCATCAACAAGTATCAGTTGGTGGAGGTGCTGAGCGCGTTTCTGAATGGCCGCAAGCCCAACACCTCGCCGCACAGCGTGTGCATGGAGTGCAAAGAGCGCGGCACGGTCTGCGTGATGGTGGCGCAGGGCACACCCTGCCTCGGTCCGGTGACCCAGATTGGCTGCGGCGCTCTGTGTCCGGCATACGCACGCGGATGTTACGGATGCTTTGGGCCGAAGGAAACCCCGAACACCGCATCGCTGAGCGCCTGGTGGAGCGAGCTCGGCGTAAGCGAGCGGGATTTGATGCGGGTTTACCGCGGGTTCAACGCCTATGCTGAGCCTTTCCGCAGAGAGAGCGAAGCGCATGAAAAGTAGGACGGTAAGAGTCGATTACCTGGCGCGTGTCGAAGGTGAAGGCGCCCTGCTGGTAAAGATCAAGGGCGAGCAGGTGACGGACGTCCAGCTGAAGATCTTCGAGCCACCGCGCTTCTTCGAGGCATTTCTGCGTGGCCGAAAATTTCATGAGGCGCCCGACATTACCGCCCGCATCTGCGGCATTTGTCCCATTGCGTATCAGATGAGCGCGTGCCATGCCCTCGAGGACGCCTGCGGAATCAAAATCACCGGTCCCATCCGCGACCTGCGCCGGCTGATTTACTGCGGCGAATGGATCGAGAGCCACGCGCTGCACGTTTATCTGTTGCACGCGCCCGACTTCCTGGGTTACGAAGACGCCATCCGCATGGCCAAGGACCACCCTGACGAGGTGAAGCGCGGCCTGCGATTGAAAAAGGCCGGCAACGAGATCGTGCGCCTGCTCGGCGGCCGGGAGATCCATCCCATCAATGTGCGGGTTGGCGGCTTTTACAAGGCGCCGGTCAAGCGGGACTTTGCTGCGCTCGCCGAGGAGCTTAAGTGGGCACGCGAGGCCGCCCTCGCCACCGTGCGCTGGGTGGCGACCTTCGCGTTTCCCGATTTCGACCGCGACTACGAGTTCGTCGCCCTGCGGCATCCTGATGAATATCCGTTTAACGAAGGCCGCCTGGTTTCCAACAAGGGGCTCGACATCGCAATTCGCGACTACGACCAGCACTTTGTCGAGGAGCACGTCGCCCATTCCAACGCGCTGCAATCGCGGCTGCACGAGCGGAATTCCTACTTCGTCGGACCGCTGGCGCGTTACAACCTGAACTTCGACCGTCTCTCGCCCATGGCGCAAGAAGCGGCCCGCAGCGCGGGGCTGGGGCCGGTGTGCCGCAATCCCTTTCAGAGCATCATCGTGCGCAGCGTGGAAATGGTGTACGCCTGCGATGAGGCGCTACGCCTCATTGAGCACTATGAAATGCCCGACCCGCCCGCGGTCAATGTCGAACCGCACGTCAGTACCGGGTACGGTTGCACCGAAGCGCCCCGCGGCATCTGCTATCACCGCTATCGCATTGACGACCGCGGCATCATCGTGGATTGCAAGATTGTTCCGCCCACCTCGCAAAACCAGAAGACCATCGAGGGCGATCTCCGGCAGTTTGTCCAGACCAACCTTCTCCTGCCAAAGGACAAGCTGCAGTGGCAGTGCGAGCAGGCGGTGCGCAACTACGATCCCTGCATCTCCTGCGCCACTCACTTCCTGAAACTCCAGATTGAATCCGAATGACCGTCGGGCAGTCAGGCATCGTCATCATCGGCGTGGGCAACGAATATCGCAGCGATGACGGCGCCGGAATTGCCGTCGCCCGTCGCCTTCGCGCGCTGTTTCCCACCGGCGTCACCATTCTGGAGGAGAGCGGCGAGGGCGCGGCGTTGATGCAGGCGTGGCAAGGTGCAACTTGGGTGATGCTGGTGGATGCAGTTCGTTCGGGCGCGTCCCCGGGGACGATCCATCGCCTCGACGCGCGGGCTGCGCCAATGCCAGCGGGATTCTTCCACTACTCGACTCACGCCTTCAGCGTGGCCGAAGCCGTCGAGCTGGCCCGCTCTCTGGACCAACTGCCTCCGCATCTGGTCGTGTACGGCATCGAAGGCGCCAACTTTGCCGCCTGCGTCGAGCTTTCCCCGGCAGTTGAGCAGGCAGTGGAAGCGGTGGTGGAGCGGCTGGCGCAGGAAGTTACGAGTGCGCTTTGAAAGGGCACGGCTTCAGCCGTGTCGTTCCGTGTGCATGAAGGTTGGGCTTTAGCCCCTGAGGGGACCCCGGACCTCATCTCAAAAACCGAAGTCCCCCAGTGGCTGAAGCCATCCTAAGGGCGCGACTGAAGACACGGCTGAAGCCGTGCCCCTTCAAAGCGCGAGACTCTCATGAATAATCCAGGCCCAGTTACCACACATGTGGTATTAGTTGACTACATTGGACGTGCCGCGCGCGACCATTTTCGACGGGTTGGCAAGGACTGTGCTCATTCTGTGCCGAACCTCCTCCACGATCATCCCGAGCTATAATTAAACCAGTTCAGACTAGTTGAACGGGAGAAATGCCATAGAAACGGTAGGGGCTTTCGAGGCCAAGACACATCTTGCGGAGTTGCTCGACCGCGTCGGCAGGGGTGAGACGATCATTATTACGAGGCATGGCGTGCCCGCAGCCAGGCTGGTTCCTGTTGCTGCGGTACCAGGGAAGCTCTCCCATCAGGATGTCGTCGATGGCATGCGCGCGCTACGCCGGCGAGTCAAGCCGGACAGCATGAGTGTGCGCCAAATGGTGGAGGCGGGGAGGCGGTTTTGACGGCGATTGTCGTCGAAGCCTCTGTTGCTCTGGCCTGGTCCCCCGTCTAAGCTTCTTTTGTTTGGGCGGGGATTTTTATTGTGTCGGTATTGTCGTTGATTTGAACATCAACTACACGGGAACAGGCCGTAAGGAGCAGACGGGTGGACAAAGGCAAGGGGAAAAAGTGGGTCGTTATCGCAGCCGTCTGTGCGGGTTTTTTTATTCTGGACGCACTGTTTGGGGTTAGCAATGTCCGCAACTCGTTACGGGTATTTGTGTTGTTACTATTCCTGCTGGGCGCGGCGGTGCTGGCGAGTGAGAAAATTATCGTTGCTTTCCGTACGACACATCCTCCGAGTCAGCCGAAGTTCGCGTACCACGCCATCATTGCCCGAACTAAGGACGGACAACTGATATGGGGTCTTCACGTTATCGGTCTTCTCCGGGAAGGCACTAAGGGGTACACTCCGCAGCCGGATTTGGGAATATTTGCGGACTGCGACGAGGCCCAGAGGAAGGCTGACGAACTCAACGCCCAGACCGGACTTAGCGCATGGCAGATCACTCGCATTGTCCGCCGTTGGTCTTGATTGCAGTGACAGCAATGCCACCGCAGCGCCATGCTTGTGACTTTGTCCGCCAACCGATAAGGGGGACACCGCTTCGAGCACCACGTTGCTGGTCCCGGGGGCAAAGGAGCTTATGGTTGGAGCAAGACGTGTCCAAACGGAAGACGCTCGACCTCATGACTACAGTCTATGAACCAAACCACTTGTACTTGTAAAGAACGTCCGAGTCAACATCATGCCCAGCTTCACGGAACTTCCGCTTCAGTTGTATTAGATGGTTGTAGCCGCAGAGCACTAGAACACTGTTGACGCTGCCTACGCCACAAATTACGCGGTCAAACATGAAGTCATCTCGAACTTTGTCAGTAGGATGTCGCCGCTCTATATCAACCCAGCCATTGCCCAAGTTTCTTTGATAGCCCTCCTCGGTTAGCTGGGTACAGGCGTCGGCTCCCAGACACGTCGGCTCGGTGCCCCACTTTTTGGGAACCCCCAGTTTCTCTTTCTCCGATTCGCTCATGTCTATTGGTTCCCATGGAATACCGAGAGACATCGCAAGCTCACCTGCAATCGTCGCACGGCCCGGCGACACCTCTTCACCAATGAACTCGGCAGATCGCTCTCTGATGAGTTGGCTCAAGAACTCTCTATACCCCGACTTCTGGGCTGCTGAACACCCACCGTCGGCCGTTTGGACTCCATGAGCCAAGCCCAGAATGAATATTGTCATGATCCCTCCACTCCACCCAATGAAAAACTCCCTCATTCAGGCATTTCGCCTAAACTTTCATTGTTTCCAACCAGTAATAGTTATTTCTGTGTTGTAAGTCCATGTCGCACTAGTTGGCAACTGCCCAGCAGACCCGCAAAATCGGCTGGCTTTGTTCACGTCGAGCAAGCCACCAAATCCCCTCAACATCACACGCTGGAAATCAAATGCGCTAAGAGGATCGTTGGGTATGTGCCGGAAAACGATTACAGCGACTTCCTGTAGGACATAATGCGAGTTGTTCTGCACATCGAAACAAATCTCTCCAGCGGTGTCAGATATCCCGTTCTTCCAACTTCCGTTGCTCAAGACGATGCTCGGAGCTTCATCTGCTGGTATCGTCTCAGGTGGTCTGTCGAAGCTCACAGGCACCCATCCGCTTCTTATATCCAGACGATCCGTCCTTCCAGTGCCAGCATTCACCCTGTACTGAAGATTGCCTTGAGTTAGGTACGTATAGTTATTTCTAAGTGATTGCCGCCCGAGAAGATAGCCTTCTCCTCCCGCAACGCCTACCGCAACCAGCAGCACAATGCCAGTGGCGGTTTCGCTCCAAGGACTCTTCTTTTGCCAATACCACGCCACAGCAGCCCAAAGGACTGACTCGCTTAGGTAGATCGGGACAATCCCTTTTGCCAGACAAACCAGTAAGCTGAGGACTGAGAATGCTGCAAACACAACCGTCCCATAATTGAATTGCGGTGCAACAGGCCCCGAAGGCGCTGACTGTTGGTTTTTCGTATCCGGCTCCGCCTCAAGTGTGGGCGTAGCGGCAACTGGCTGCGGCCCTTCTGGCAATGTGCTGGTGCGCACCGATCTTCCGCACTTCGGGCAAAAGCTAAAGTCGTCGGGGAACTCGCTGCCGCACACACCACAGAACATACCCAACCTCCGAAATACGCTTCAGTTTATTGCATTGACCCAGTGTTTCCTCTCAAAACTTGGAAGGGTCCTAATTTGCCGTGGCGAGCCAGCGCCTTTGGAGAGATAATTGCCCTATGTACCACAGATTCTCTACCGGAAGTTTGGTTCGCAACAAGAAAACCAATGAAGATGCGAAGGTGCTCAAGACCTACGTCGCAAATAACATCGCAATGTATGAAGTTGCCGTTCCAAGAGACTCGATGGGATGGGAACTAGGCACCGACCGTGTGGCACACTGGGAGGACGGCGATCTTGAGGTATCGCAAAACAAGTTCTTGAGTCCAAAATGAACGGCTCGCGGAGCCGGGTGCCCCCGAAGCCTTCTTTGCTTATGGGATTTCCTCTGCATTCTGGCGTTGCCGAGTAAACCGCTCTTGCCTACCAAGTCGTGAACAGGTGCCCCATCTTTTCTTTCTTGGTGCGCAGGTAGTTCTCGGAGTGCTCGTAGCGCTCGACGTCGGCGGGCACGCGTTCCACCACTTTGATTCCGGCGTTCTCCACGGCCGCGACTTTTTCCGGATTGTTGGAGATCAGGCGAACTTGCTTCACGCCGAGCTGCCGCAGGATCTCCGCCGGTAGCGTGTACTGCCGATAATCATTGTCGTAGCCGAGTTCGACGTTGGCCTCGACGGTGTCCAGACCCTGGTCCTGCAACTCGTAGGCCTGCAACTTGGCCATCAGGCCGATTCCGCGGCCTTCCTGCTGCTCGTAAACGAGGATGCCTGCGCCCGCTTCGGCAATCATGGAAAGCGCCAGCTCAAGCTGCTGGCGGCAATCGCAACGCATGGAATGGAAAACGTCGCCGGTGAGGCACTGCGAGTGAATGCGCACCAGCGGCGGCGTGGAGTGGATGTCGCCCATCACCAGGGCAATGGCGCCTTCTTTGCGGCGCTCCGTCTTGCCTTCGCGCGCCAGGCGGTCGGCCTCTTCGCTGGAGACGCTGTCGAGCAGGTTCTCAAAATCGCCTTCAAAGCCGTAGATGCGGAACTGTCCCCAGCGAGTGGGGAAATTGGCCTCGGCGATCTTCTTGACTGTCTGCGCAGTGGGACGATTCACACTTCGATTATAAGCTGCAGGGCGCATCTGGCCATGTTCAGCCGTCACAAGCGAGGCAAGCGGACCGCACAGAAATCAGGCCGCATGACATAGAAAAAGGGCGGCCATTGCAGGCCGCCCCGTGCTAAACCGCTTCTTCAAACGCCGTTATCGATGGCCGCCGCCTCCGCTGTGTCCGCCACCACCGCCACCGGAGGCATGGCCACCAGCGCCGCCGCCTCCGCCACGATAGCCACCACCGCCGCCACCGCCGCGATAGCCTCCACCTCCGCCACTATAGGAGCGCGGCGCCGAGTAGGAACCTGGCGAGCCGTAGCTGCGGGCAGAGTACGTCGGGCTCGATCCATAGCTGCGGCCCGCGCCGTAGCCCGAAGCTGACGGATACGATCCGCGGCCGTTTCCTCCTGCGTAGCTGCGTGCCGAGCCAGCCGATCCATATCGCGAAGAAGGCGAGTAGGCCGGCGCTGCGTGATAAGCGTATCCCGCGGGCGGCCTGGGCGCCGACCCTGAGGCGCGGGCTGGACCCGAGTTGCCCTGCGAATTTCCGCCATGCGGCGAGTTGCCTTGCGAACCTCCCCGCGAATTGCCTTGCGGAGCTGCATGTTGCGACGGCGCCGCTTGATGCGACGGAGCCGACCGCTGTGGCGCTCCGCTGGGCGGGCGATACGTGTAGTTCGCGGGCGGCCGCGGCACGTTGTGCGCCGCCGGGTTCGACGGAGCGTTGCCCCGCGCAACCTGATTATTGGCCGCTCCGCCGGCTGACGGCGACCGCGGCACGTTGTGCGCGGCATTTCCCTGATTCGCGCTCAGCGTCGAGCCAGTCGGACGACCTACGTTCCTATCGCCCTGCGGTGAAGGAGCGCCGTTCGTTCTCGCCATCGCGGATTGATTTCCGTTTGCGCGAGCTGCTGCCGCCGGAGGAGTCGCATGGGTAACCACGCTGCGGTTGGTCGCCGAAGCGGGGGGAACACCATGGGTCACAGGCGTGCGTCCGCCAAGAACGGATTGTCTGGTCGGAGTCACATTGGCGGTGCCGACAAGCTGTCCCTTGCCGAGTGCTGACTTGGGAACAACCGTGCCCACCCGATTGATCGCGGCCCCGGAGGTGAACGCAGACCTGGGAGCGGCCGTGACCGCGCCCGCCGTGTTACGGAAAGCGTTATGCGTCCCGCCAAAATTGTTGTTGTGGTAATTGTTGCTGATGTTGTTGAAATTCGAAATGTGCGTATTGGTGACGTTGACATTGCGCAGATAGGCGTTGCTTACGTGTCCGCCGTGCCATCCCCATCCGCCGTTATGTCCCCATCCGCGGTGTCCCCAGCCACAATAGCGGGGATAGAAGGGTTCACCCCAGCCCAACGGGAACCACCCAAAGCCCACACCGATACCCCAGCCGCCACCCCAGCCGAAACCGAAGCCGAAGCCCGGCCCGCCGATCCAGCCCACCAGGGCCGGCGCGTAGTAGGGATTCCAGTATCCAATAGGTCCGGGGGCCCAGCCCCATCCACCGTTCCAATCGACCCAGCGTCCATAGTGGAAAGGCGCGAATCCCCAGGGAGCGTCATCCACCCAAGTCCATCCCCAGGGTTCGATCCACGCCCAGTGACCATAGCGGTACGGCGCCCAACCCGCTTGCACCGAATTTGGCACCCACACCGAGCCATACTGGGGAGAGTTTTGCCAGACGCCGTAAGCGTCGAGGTCCTGATAGCCAATCACGCCCGGCGAAACATAGCGCGCCGACACCGAATTGGCCAGCCGTTTGTCGCGCACCTGCGCCCAGTCGTCAAAACCATCGCGAGGGGGCGCGGCTTGGGCCGTGTGCGTCAAGGAATTGGCGCCGCTGAAGCGCACCTGTTCCCCGGAGTTGACCCGGACGGCCTTTCCCTTTCCAGTGGCCTCGCCATATCCGCTCCTGACGGTGACCAGGGTCTGGTCCCCGGTGGGATCAACGTCAATGCGATAGACGCCGGACTTCATCAGCGTAAACGCCAGGTTGGGAGTATCGACTTCATAAATCTCACCCGGCATCAGGTGGCGGACCGTGACTTCCAGAACGCCCTGATCAAGTTCGACCTGGATCGTGTTGTCGCCAACGTTGGTGAGGGTCACGCTGGTCTCGGAATTCATGCGCAGAAAACCATCGCCGACGTTCAATTCCGCCTTCGAGTTTTTGTCCGTCCAAACCCGGTCAGCGGTGGTGAGCGGCCGATTCTGGCTGGCTGCAACCCAATCGTTCACTCCGCCGGGCTGCATAGAGACTTCACCCGACATATATTGCACCCGCGCCACGCGACTGGGAACGTCCTGCTCTTGCTGTGCGGGAGTATTGTCAGGCGCCGAAGCGCTGTTGTCGTACGGCCCATTGTTGTCGTACGGCCCGGGAGCGCTGTTGTCGGGAGCGTTGCTCTGCACCGACTCGTTGGCCGGTAGTTGAGCACTTTGCTCGTCCTGCGCCAGAATTGTGCCCACCGAACTGGTAACCAGGAGCAGCGTCGCGAGTATCCATCCAAGCCGCCGTGATTTCATTTTGAAACTCCTTCCGCCTCCCAGCCTTACTTCCATTTCTCTTGCGGGGGCGAACTTCCTGCTAACCGCAGCACGTGAGAACTAACGTGACTGACATCCACTTAAACCCGACGCGTGGCGCGGTGTTTCGGGTCTTGCTAATACATTGGATGCTTTTGTTAAGTTAGCGGCACCACGATTTCCCAGGCTGAAGCCAACCTTAAGATCGGCAAGAATCGGCCCTTTCTTGAGGGGTCACAGGTCTCGCGCTCTACGGCGTCACCGGCGTGGGCGCGGTCTTGGGAGTGGCCAGATACCCGGTGATGGTATTTTTGGCAGCGGTAAATACCACGACTTCGTAGAGCATCCGGTCGCGCCCGGTATAGAACTGCAGTGGCTCGCCAATCGTGCGGTCCTTCTTCTCGATGGTACGATCGTCGGCCATCACGTTCAGCGTGAACTTGCTCTTCTTGGGGTCCACCTTCTTCAATTGCAGGCTGATGGTTGAGACGGGAGTGCGCGTGCCCTTGGAGAGCGTGAAGTCATAGTAGTTACGGTCGCCCTTGCGCTTCAGGGCATCGAGCTCGGCTGCGGTGTGGGCGATGAGTCCGCTCTGTATCCCGAGGTCGCCAATGGTGCGTTCCAGCTTGGCATTGGTAGCGGCAAGGTCGCTCTGGGTTTTCTGGATATCGGTTTTGGCCGTGCCCACGTCGGTCTTAACTCCAGTGACTTCGCCACTGACGGCTGCAATTTGCTTTCCCTGCTGGCTCTGCGCGGCGGCAAGCCTAGCGGCCGCGGCCTTCTGCTGGCGATCCAATTCGGCGGCCCGGCGGTCGAGCTCCTGCTTGGTCATGCCGACTTCCGAACTCAGGGCTTCTTTGAACTGCGACGACGTCTCGTGAATGCGATCGCCGAGTTCGACCTGGGCGACTTCCAGCGTCAGTTGCTTCTTTTCCATCGCCGCCAAACGCGTCCTCGTGTCCTGCATCAGGTACAGGGACGCGATCACATAAATGACGCCTACGGCGAGAGCGACGTACAGGATAATTTCGTTCCGGTGCGAGGGCCGCGGAGGAGGAGGAACGTACGCGGTTTCGGGAGCATTACTGTCAGGCACACTTTTGTCAGCGTCTAGTAGCATCAATAAATCCTTTCCTACTATTGTTAATTCTCGGAGTATAAGAAGGCCCTGTCAATGAGCATCTTGCGAACGCAGTCTCACCATAAGCAACAGCAGATTCCTCGCTTCGCTCGTAATGACAACTCCAATGACAATTGAGAGGCGCACATTCTCGTTAGCCGATGCACCCCCGCGTCCTCCTCTACAATCAAATCGTGAAGACCTGGGACGTGGTCATCGTCGGCGGAGGTGTCATTGGGCTGTCGCTGGCGTGGCGCTTGCGACGTGACGGCGCCAGCGTGCTCATCGTCGAGAAGAGCGAGCCGGCGCGCGAAGCGACCCACGCCGCGGCAGGCATGATCGCGCATTGCGATCCCCACAACCCGCCCGCACTGGCTGCGCTGATCGCCGCCAGCGCTCGCATGTATCCGGAGTTCGTTCGCGAGCTGCGCGAGGACGCGTTCGAGTCGCCTGATTTGCGAAGCGCCGGCACCATTGCATTCTTTGAGGAGGATGAGTCGCCCGGCTGTGCGGGGGCCCGAGCCATCGCAGACGACGAGCTGGCGCGGATCGAGCCGCTAGTCAGTCTGCGCGGAAAGACTTTCTTGCTGCCGGAGAGCAGCGTCGATCCGCGAAAACTGGGCAGCGCGCTGGAGAAGACCTTGCGGCATTCCGGCGTGGACTTCGTCACCGGCTCGCCGGTCAACGAGGTGGCTGTGCTGGCAGGCCGCGCCGCCGGCGTGCGCACCGCGAAATCTTTTTACGCCGGCGATGCTGTCGTGAACTGCGCGGGCGCGTGGGCGTCGATGATCAAACCTTTCGGCGTGCCCACTCGTCCGGTGAAAGGACAGATGGTCTGCGTGGTGCCCGGACCAGGGGCGCACCGGCCGGGGCCGCTGATCCAGCACGTTGTGCGCACTCCCGAGGTGTATATCGTCCCGCGCAGCGACGGGCGCATAATCCTGGGCGCTACCGTGGAAGAGGCGGGCTTCGACAAGCGCGTCGATCCCGACACGGTCCAACGATTGCACCAGGCCGCTGCCAACGTCGCGCCCGCGATTGGTGAGATGCGCATCCACGAAGTTTGGGCCGGGCTGCGTCCGGGTTCGCCTGACGAGCTGCCCATTCTGGGGCCAACTGCGCTGCCAGGATATTTCGCGGCGACAGGTCACTTTTGCGATGGAATCATGCTGGCGCCGATCACCGCATTAGTCATGAGCCAGCTATTGCGGGGACGCAAGCCAGAGTTTGATTTGCAACCGTTCTCACCGCTGCGGTTTGCGGCGAGTGCTAGCGGTTAACCACGCACCAAATACATCATTCGTAGTGGGTCCACATACGCAGTACCTTGACGATATGCTCTTCTTCGAGAACCTGATAGACGAGTCTATGCTGGATGTTGATGCGGCGGGAATATGCGCCTCTCAGATCGCCTAGAAGCTTCTCAAACGACGGGGGCCTTTGGAACGGGTTATTCCCTAGCAATGTGAGCAGTTGTTCGGCCTTCGGTCGAAGACCAGCAGAGGCAAGATGGCGGGCGTCCTTCTGGGCCTGCTTCGTGAACACCACCTGCCAAGGCGTCACCAGCCTGGTTCTTTTTCGCACTTACCCACCGGCGTTGCCAGCCCTTCCCGGATGGATTCACGCATGCCGGGGATCGACAGAAGATGAAGCGTCTCCTGGATAGCGTTCCAATCTTCTTCGCCAAGCAGTACGCCATTGGAGCGCGGGCCGGTGATGAGGACCGGCTCGTGGGCGGCCGCCGTTTCGTCGAGCAGCCGGTATAGCTTCTCGCGGGCTTCGCTGGCATTCATGGTGTTCATATTTATAAGCGTACGCTTTTTCGTACGGTTAGGCAATTATCTGCGGCGATTCAGATATCTAGCGCTCTACCGCGCAACCGGCTTCCATTTGTTCAGGAATTGCAACACATCCTCGGGCGCCAGGGCGCGGGCCCGTTCGAACTCCCCGCCCTTCTGGCTATACAGCAGCTTGCCATTGCTATCCAGCACCGCGACCGCCGGAATGCCGCGCTTCATCGGGACCTGGTAGTCGGCCATGATGTCCTGGTTCTTGTCGCCTTCGCCCACATCTACGTGCACCACCTCAAAGTTCTGCTGCAGCACCCCGGCAACGTCGGGGCGATGAAACGCCAGGTCGAGCACGTGGCAGTCGTAACACCAGTTGGCGCCGAATACCACCAGCACGCGTTTGTGTGCTTTGGCGGCGAGCTCAATGGCGTGCTTGATCTCGGCGTGGGCATCGACGCCAGGCGCGTAGATGACCTTGCTGGTCGAGTTCGGCTGTTGCAATTTCGTGGCATCGGAGCGTTTCGTGCCGATTATTCGCCACTGCCCGCCTTGCATCTGCCATAGTTGACCCTCGCTTACGTACAGCGTGCGGCCGCCAGGGCCCGTGCTGGTGTGGACCTCAGCCTCAAAGATCACCTGCTGCACGCCCGTCTGTGGCGAGTCCGACTGGATGACACTGAGGTTTATGTGACGCGCTTTGAGGCCGATCCAGAAGGCGACTTCCGAAGTCACGCTGGACGCGCCTGCGCCGGTGGCAACCTGCGCCGGAGGATTGCTGCTGTAGAGCGCTTGCAGGGCGGCGACGTTTCCGCTGATCACTGCCGCCTTCCATTGCTCCAGAGGCGGGAATGCTGGCTGCGAAGTCGCCTGTCCCGCGCAGTACGAGGAGAGGATTGCAATCACAAACGCTAGCAAAGTTGGGGCGATGCACGGCCGCTGAATCCTCATGTGGCTCCTTCTAATGCCCTCCGTGATACGGATGGCCCTTGAGGATGGTGAACCCGCGATAGAGCTGCTCCAGCAACACCACGCGCGCCAGTTCATGCGGCAGGGTCACCTTCCCGAAAGACAAAATGTTAGACGCGGCGGCTCGTGTGGCGTCACTCCAGCCATCGGCAGGCCCCACCGCAAACAGCAACTCCTGGGTGTCGTGGCCCTGGTGATATTCCAGAAAGTTGGCAATCTCTTCCGAGGTGAGCTGCCGGCCCCGCGCATCCAGCAGCACCAGCACTGGCGGCTTGCGGCTGGCGCTTTTTTCCACCAGCTTGAGCAGCGCGGCTTCCGAGGTCAGCTCTTGGGCATCGCAGGCGGCGTAGCGTGAGAGCCGTTTCAGGTATTCCGCGGTCAGAGATTGGATGGGCGAACTGCGGGTCCTGCCGATCCATGCGATGCGCAGCTTCACAGCTCAAGAACTCTTGCGCGAGCGCGCGGGCGAACTGCGCCGCTTGCGAGCGGCGGCCTTGGCTGTGGACTTGGCTGCGGATTTGGTCGCTGATTTTGCCGCCTTGACGCGCTTGCCGCCGGCAGGCCTCTTCTTGGCTACGGGTTTGCGGGCAGGCTTCTCCAAGTCGGCGAGTTGCAGCCGTGTTGCCGTCTTCCACAGCCGCTCCAGGTCGTAGAACTTGCGCGCACTCTCAGAAAAAATGTGTACCACAAAGTCCACATAGTCCAGCAGCACCCAATCGGCCTGGTTGTAGCCCTCGCGGTGCGATGGTTCCACGCCCGTGGCGCTGAGCTTCTCGTCCACCTCGTCGGCGATGGCCTGCACCTGCCGCGGATTGGCGCCCGAACAAACGACGAAGTAATCGGTGAACCCGCTGGCCTGCTCATCGAGCCGCAGGATGCTGATGTCGGCGGCCTTCTTGCCCTGGCAAGCGCGCACCGCAATGGCGACTTGCGCCTTCAATTCATTTCTCTTCATAGGTTCGGCTCGGTTTGCCTCGACTCACTTCGCTTCTTGCCGGCTGCATTCCGATACAACTGCTCCTTATGGATGTATTCCGCCACCGCGTCGGGAACCAGCCGCTTCAGCGCGCCGCCGCGTTCCACGGCCGCGCGGATCTGCGTGGCCGAAACATTTTCGTGGGTCTTGGGCAGCATGTGCAGGGTCGCACCCGGCAACACCAGCGGTCCCTCCATCTTCTGCTTGCGAAACAGCTTTGTCACGGCCGCCGCCGGCCGCAACTTCGCCGGCAACGACGAAGCAACATCGGCCAGCGAGTATCCCGGACGCGCGGCCACGATGAAATCGCATTCCCCCAGCAGGGCCTCGGCTTCGTGCCACTTGGCGATGTCTTTGAACGCGTCCATGCCTATCAGGAAGTATAAGTGGTCGCTCTTGCCCAGCATCGCTTTCACGCGACGGACCGTGTCAATCGAGTAGCTCGGCTGGTGCTGGCTGGCGCCACTCGCGGCATCGGGAGCTTCCAACAGCGACGGCACGAATCCCTTCTCCCCCACCAGCGCCAGCGCAACCATGGCGTAACGATGATAGAACGACAGTATCGGTGTCTTCTGCTTGTGCGGCGGTATATCAGCCGGAACAAACCACACTTGTTTCAATTGGAATTTCACGGCGGCGGCGTGCGCCACGATCACGTGTGCGCGATGAATGGGATCGAAGGTTCCGCCAAACAGTGCGATGTTCATTGCATAGCAATCAGCAGTCGGCCATCGGCCGCGCGAAATCGGGCAACCCCAAGCTTACTTGGGCGGCTGTTTGGAATTGTCCTTCATCTGGCTGGAATTCTTGAGGAACAGCACGGTCTTCCAGATGTCGTCATCCGACAGCACGCCGTCCCAGCCCGGCATGGCAGTGTAGCGAATGCCGTACTTGACGACATAGAAAAGATTGCCGTCGGGATCGTCGGGCGTGTTGGTCATCAGTTGCGGCACGGATGGATAAAACTTCGTCCGCATGGGCGAAGTGGGATCCTTGAGGCTGCCGTGGCACAAGGCGCAGTTCTTATCGTAAGTCATGGAGCCGTCCATGATGTTGTCCGTGGTCGGCTGGAACGGGTTGGGCTGCTTGGGGGCGTGACCATCCACCCAGGCGTCGACCGACTTCATGGCAGAATGACGCTCGAAGGTAGTGGGCGTGTTGCCCACCGCCCGGGTATCGAAGTATCCGGTGGTGGCGTAGTAGTAGGCTCCGCCAAAAACGGCGAGCAGGGTAAGGATGATTCCCAGGATGAATCCGCGCATGTTTCTCCTCTGAGCTTGTGGTTCGGCTCCGTCGCCGGGGGACTCATTATCGTACTATGAACCGGCTCAGTACCTCCGCAAGCGCCGCGCTTCCCGCACCACGTCTTCCACTTTGGGGAGAAAGGCTGCCTCCAACGGCGGCGAAAACGGTACGGGGCTGTCGGCTGAGGCGATGCGCACAATGGGCGCGTCCAGCGAGTCGAAACACTCTTCGTTGAGGATGGCCGCCACCTCGCCGGCAATCCCGCCGGTTTTGGTGTCTTCGTGCAGCACGATTACGCGATTGGTCTTTTCCACCGTCTGACGAATGGCATCGCGATCCAGCGGCAGCAGCGTGCGCAGATCCACCACTTCCAGTTCGATGCCTTCTTTGGCCAGGATTTCCGCGGCTTTCAGCGCGACGTAAACCATGGCGGCGTAGGTGATGACGCTGACGTCGCGGCCTTCGCGCACTACTCGCGCCTTGCCAATCGGCACGGTGTAATCGCCGGTGGGCAGCTCTTCCTTGATGCGGCGGTAAAGAAATTTGTGCTCGAAAAACAGCACCGGGTTGTTGTCGCGGATGGCCGACTTGATCAGTCCCTTGGCGTCGTATGCGCTGGCTGGGCAGATGACCTTCAGGCCCGGCGTGTGCGCAAAGTAAGTTTCGGGATTCTGCGAGTGAAATGGCCCTCCGTGGACGCCGCCACCCGAGGGCCCGCGCAGCACCACCGGAACCGGCGCGCCCCAGCGGAAATGGGCCTTGGCCAACATATTGTTGATTTGATTGAAGGCGCAACTGATGAAGTCCATGAACTGGAACTCGGCCACCGGCCGCAGGCCGGTGAGAGCGGCGCCGAAGCTGGCGTTGACGATGGCCATCTCTGAGATGGGCGTGTCCACCACGCGCTCGGGACCAAAGCGGTCGATCAGCCCTTCGGTAACTTTGAACGCGCCACCGTAAATGCCGATGTCTTCGCCGATGCAGAAGACCGCAGGATCGCGCTCCATCTCTTCCCAGATTCCCTGGCGGATGGCTTCAAGATAGGTGACGGCTGCCATGAGTAAGGAATTCTAACCCAATCGCGCATTCATAAGCCTAGGTGGTCGCCGTCGCCGCCACCGGTTTGCCGCAATAGGGGCAGCACACGTAATCGCCGCTGATGGAGCGGCCACAGTGACTACAGGTCGGGGTCAAGGCATGGCCGCACTTGGGGCAATAGCGGAAATCCGATCCCACTTCGGTACCGCAGTTGGGGCACGGTATCAGCAGAGGCTTGCGCAACAGGAAGTACGCGATAAAGCCCAGGGCCTTGGGGACGAAGATCACCAGCAGCGTCCACAGCAACGCATTCATGCCGCGACGCTTGGAGTCGGCGTACACGTAGCCGATCATCAAGACGATGACGGCCACAATAAAACCGCCAACCAGGCTGATCGCCACCAACGCCGGCATCGGGGGAACGTCTGAATCGTGTACAAAGTGAGGCACGAGTACCAGCAGGCAGATCTGCATCACTACGAACACCAACACCGCAATGACCCTTGCCACCGGTGGAATGATCGCCAGTTCGCTACGAAAGTGAGACTTCGCCTGGTTCATCGCTTTTCTCCTTCATGCTCCCTCGCCAACGCCAGCATGAGTGAGCCTTCGAATATGGGATGTGGAAACGCCAGCAGCAAGCCGGCGATCACGATGGCCGGCAGCAGCAGAAACAGCAGGATTCCCGGCTCGACGATCGCCGATGGCAGTCCCACATGTCGAGCCACCCAGCCGCCGAAACGCCACCACAACCACGCGGACAGCGCCGACGACATGGCGCCGATACAGAATGAAATCGCGATCAGGATCATGCGCGACCGCTGCTCTTGCAAATACGTCGCGCGGGCGCGCAGCCGGGCTTGGGTGGTGGCCACCAGCGCCGGGCTGGCGGTGATCGCTACTGAGCGGAGAAGCCGGCCCGTGCTGTTCGCCAGTGCAGCGTATTCGGAACAGTCAGCGCACGCGGTCAAATGCGACTCCAGCCATGCCGCATCCGCAGCGGCGACGTCTTCCACGCCGCGGCGGGTGATGAGGTCAAGGGCCCGCTCATGCTCGCGGTTGGTCATTGGGCGCCTCCGGTCAGCGCAGGCCGCAAGGCCATCACGCCGCGATAAATTCTCGTCTTAACGGTGGCCAGGGGAATGTGTATCAATTGCGCGATCTCCTCCAGCTTCATTTGTTCCTGGAAGCGCAGCACCAGGACCTCGCGGAAAATTGCCGGCACTTGTCCCAAGGCGGCGTCGAACAATTCATGCTGCTGCTGCGCCAATACCAAGTCGAAGGGCGATGGGCCGGTCGCAGCAGGTTCAAAGGGTGCGCCATCTTCTGGGTCCTGAAGTTCATCCAGACTGCGAGGATTCTTCTTGCGCAGGTAGTCGATGGCCACGTTGTGCCCGATGGACATCAGCCAGGTCACAAAGCGATTGCGCCCGTCGTACTGATGGCCCTTTTCCAGCACGCGCAGCCAGGTTTCCTGAAACAGGTCCTCGGCGACGGCGCGATTGCCGGTCAGGTGCAGCAGGTAGCGCAGTAGCCGGTGCTGATACTGCTCAATCAGGGCGTCGAGCAGATCGGGATCGCGACGCCGGAGCCCACGCGCAATTTGCGACTCTTCGATTTCCATCGGAACCAGCGAACTGAAAGCGGTGGCGACCATACTAACGGGATATACGAGCCAGGAGGGAAAAAAGACTCACGGACGGCTTAACCACGGATTCCGGGCAGGATAGGGGACCTTCGACTCGGTTCGGATGACACGTGGCAGACGGCGTAGTGTACTAAACTTGGGTAACTATGCTGGCTCCAGCATTCGGCGCGCTGTTCATGTTCTTGATCTTGGCAGGGTGCTCGGCGCTGTTCGCTGCGACGTGCGCCATTCTATACCTCTTGCGCCGTCGCAAGGCTGGGCGAGTATTCGCGGTTCTCGCGAGTGTGTCTTTCGGCTTGTTCCTTGTCGTGTATTGGAACCTCTACGGCTTCACTTGGTTTGGATGAAGTCAAGCCATGAACGCAGATTTAGCACATCACCGGAGACTGGGCGCAACCCGCCTGCTTCTTTCCGTGATTTACAATCATCTGTTTGTCTAGACTCATTTTCCCCGGCCATCATCACGTTCATAAGACTGGAGCACGAACTTGCCAGAAACCATTTACGACGTAGCCATCATCGGTAGCGGGCCCGCGGGTTACACTGCGGCCATTCGCGCCGGCCAGCTTGGCCTGAAGGCCGCCCTCATCGAGAAGGATCCCTACCTGGGTGGCACCTGCCTGCATGTCGGCTGCATTCCGACCAAGGCCTTGCTGTTCAACGCGGAAGTCTTCGACCACGTGAAAGAAGGCGTGGAACTTGGACTGGAGAACACCGCTGGCGTCTCGCTGAACTGGGGTGCGATCCAGAAGCGCAAGCAGGGCATCGTGGACAAACATGCCAAGGGCCTGGTGTTCCTGATGAAGAAGAACAAGGTGGACGTGGTCCGCGGCTACGGCAAGCTGACCGGCCCTGCGAAGGACGGCATCCACACGGTCGCGCTGGAAGGTGGCGAACTGAAGTCGATCCAGGCGAAGAACGTCATACTCTGCACTGGTTCGTCGGCGCGCATGTTGCCCGGCCTGCAAGCGGACATGCAGGTCCTGACCAACATCGAGGTGCTGAGCCTGGACCAGATTCCCAAGTCGCTGATCGTGATTGGCTCGGGCGCGGTGGGCGTGGAGTTCGCCAGCATCTACAAGTCCTTCGGCGCCGACGTGACGATCCTCGAGATGCTGCCGCGTTACGTGCCGTTCGAAGACGAAGAAGTCTCGAAGGAGTTGATGCGCGTCTATCGCAAGCGCGGGATCAACGGCTTCGTGAACGCCAAGGTCGAGAAGGTGGAGAAGACCAAGACGGGCGTCGCCGTCACCTTTTCCGTCGATGGCAAGCCGCAAAAATTGGAAGCCGAGAAGGTGCTGGTTGCGGTGGGCCGCGCGCCCATGACCGAGAACATCGGCCTCGAAAAGACCAAGATCGAGTCGGAGCGCGGCTTTGTGAAGGTTGACGAATACATGCGCACCGCCGAGCCGGGAGTTTACGCGATCGGAGATATTGCGCTGGGCTACCCGCTGCTGGCTCACGCCGGCGCCAGGGAAGGCATTATCGCGGCGACGCACATTGCCGGCAAGCCGGTCAAGCCAGTCAATCTGCTGCGCATTCCCAACGCCACCTATTGCCGTCCCGAGATCGGCAGCGTGGGCCTCACCGAAGCCAAGGCCAGGGAAAAGGGCTACACTGTGAAGGTTGGCAAATTTCCCTTCACCGCGAACTCGCGCGCCAGCATCGTGGGGCAGCACGAAGGCTTCGTCAAGATTGTTACCGACGCCAAGTACGGCGAGATCCTGGGTGTGCACATCATCGGGGCGAGCGCGACCGAACTGATCGCCGAATCTGTGCTGGCGCTGGAGATGGAATGCACCGCCGAAGAGCTGGCCAACATTATCCATGCGCATCCCACATTGTCAGAGTCGATGCTGGATGCGGCGAATGCGGTGTTTGGCATGGCGATCAGTGCGTGAAGAAGCTGTCAGCTGTCAGCCTTCAGCCTTCAGCTATTCATAGCCTCACCCGGGCCGCAGTGAGACTGGAGTGGTTTCGTTTCAGCGGCTAGATCTTCAATGTTAGTGTTTAATAGCTGACGGCTGATAGCTGACAGCTAGAAGGAAATCATGAGCCTCCTCAAGTGGTGCGACGAAGGCCCGGCGACGGTGTCCCTGCAAGCGACGGTGGACGATGCCATCCAGACGATGTTGGAAAAACAAGTGGGCGCGGTGGCCGTCATCGACGAGCAGGGCGTCGTCGCGGGCATGTTTACCGAACGCGACGTGCTGGCGAAGTTTGCCCTCAGCGGGTGCGATCCCAGGCGCACGCCGGTACACGAGCTTATGAGTTCCATGGTCGAGATGGCAACCGAAGAGACCACTCCGAGCGAGGCGCTTCAGGTCATGCTGGAACGGCACTACCGCCATATGCCGATCGTGGACGATCGCGGGAAGGTGCTGGGCATCGTCTCCATCCGCAACATCCTGGAGGCGCGAGTGGATGACCTGCTGGCGCAACTGGATGCCACCCATCCGGCGCGAGCCAAAGCGTAGCTTACCGATGCTCAGCAAGAGCCCGTTTTAACGCTGCTATAATCAACCTCATTCATGGCACAGAAGCGTTTGGTCCGCTCGACTACTGTTCTTTGCGTTCGCCGGGAGGGAAAGGTCGTGATGGCCGGAGACGGCCAGGTCACGCTCGGCGAAGGCATCATCAAGCACTCCGCCCGCAAGATTCGCCGCCTTTACCAGGACAAAATTCTCGCCGGGTTTGCCGGTTCCACCGCCGACGCATTCTCCTTGTTCGCGCGTTTCGAGTCGAAGCTGGAGCAGTATCACGGCAACATCGGCCGCGCCGCCGTCGAGCTGGCCAAAGACTGGCGCACCGACAAGATGCTGCGCGCGCTGGAGGCCCTGCTGCTGGTCGCCGACCAGAACCAGACGTTCCTCATCAGCGGACAGGGCGACGTGATCGAGCCAGACACCGGAATCGCCGCCATCGGCAGCGGTGGCCCCTATGCCATAGCGGCCGCGACCGCCCTCTTCGAGCACACCGACATGCCGCCCCGCCGCATCGCCGAGGAGGCGATGAAGATTGCCGGCAAGATCTGCATCTACACGAATGACAAGGTGACCATCGAAGAGCTGTAGGTCAGAGTTCTAGATCAACTTCAGGCTTGGTGTATCCGGGTGGGGCACCGCTTTAGCGGGATTATTCAGGACCCACGCAATTTTGGGTGTCATGCTGAGCGAGCGTTCGCCGGGTTTAGCGAACGCGAGTCGAAGCACCCCTATACCTGAGCCGAGGCCCGTGGTAGCCATAGGGGTCCTTCGACTCGTCGCTTCGCTCCTCGCTCAGGATGACAAACAGAAAGGCGGGGCCCTCGACTATCTTCGCTCGGTCAGGACGATAGATCCGCGACCGCGGATCAATTCTTGGAGCCTCAACCAGCGCGGAAGTCTTGAATGTCTTCGCCCGTGCGCCACAGCGGGGCGGGTGGTTGCTCACGGTGTTCGGCCAGCTTCTGGTTGATGGCTTCGACGTCGGCCCTGGACCATCCGACGCAGGAAACTTCGATCTCGCCGCTCGGGGCGACGTAGAAGATCGTGGGAACATTGGTCAGGCCGTATGCGTTCGACACCGCATACTTTGCCGGATCGTCGAGTGCGACGGGAAATGTCACGCCGTATTCGCGCATGAAATCCTTGGTGTCGCGCGCTTTGTCTTGCGAGATGCCGAGCACGGTAACGTTTGCCGCGCGATTCGCCTGGAACACGCGCTCGAGAAAGGGCGCAGCATATTGGCAAACCGGACAGCTCGCCTTGAAGAACACCAGCACCACCGGACCCTTGGCGAGCGCCCCGCGCAGCGACACCTGCGCGCCTTGCACCGTCGGCAAAGTGAAATCTGGAGCGAGCACGCCCGCATTTAATGCAGCCATCGATTGGACCTCCGAGAATTGTAGCTACACTTTAGATTCACTCCGCGTCGCGCCGGACTCAGGCGGGCAAGCGGCGAAGGATTTTTCGCGCAAGTCCGGTCAGCGGCAGGCGTTCCCATTGCTGTTGCGCAAACCATCGAGCATTGGCCGCCGAAGTGTGAAACTTCGCGGGCGCCGCCGTGAATACCAACACCTCATAGTCGGTATCGGTGATGGCATGGCGCAACTTTGCCATTGGCTTGGCTCCGTTGTGCTGCGCGTCGGGGAGAGCGGGCAGTTCCCACATGCCTGCCATCAGCGAGGCATCCGCCGGACGCTGCACCAGCAGCACCGAACCGTTTCGCCGGGCCAGGCCGTAGATGAGTTGCCTGCGCTTGCGTGCCGCTTGCGGCCGTGCAGGGTGGGCCCCGCGTGACGTGCACCAATCATGCAGTGGACACACCGGGCATTGCGGCGCTCGTGGCGTGCACACCGTCGCGCCTAACTCCATCATCGCCTGGTTGAAGTCGCCGGGGCGCTCGCGGTCGAGCAGCGACTCAGCTCGCCGCCACGCCGCTTCCCTTCCCTCGGCTGCGCCAAACATGCGCTCGATCACGCGCTCGACGTTGCCATCCACGACGGCCACCGCTTCTCCAAAGGCAATGCTCGCGATCGCCGCCGCGGTGTAGCGCCCAATGCCAGGAAGCTCGCGCCACTCTTCCGCCGTGCGCGGAAAGATGCCCCGACGCTGGCGCGCGATCAACTTCGCCGCCTGATGCATACGTCGCGCGCGATGGTAGTAACCAAGGCCGCTCCACACCGCCAGCACGGACGACTCGCGCGCGGCAGCCAAAGTTCGCACGGTGGGAAATTTCTTCAGGAAGCGCGCGTAGTGGTCCACCACTGCCGCGACTCGCGTTTGTTGCAGCATGATCTCCGACACCCACACGCGATAGGCATCGGCGTCACGGCGCCAGGGCAGCTCGCGGCGATGCTCGTCGTACCACGCGAGCAGTGCGCGGCGAAGTTTGCGAAGTGCAGCTCGGGACAGGTGCTGGTCCATGCGGTGGGATGATTGTAAGCGAGAGTCAGTTATCGGTTGCCAGTTGTCAGTAGTCAGTTCTGGGACACTAACCTGTCATCCCGAAGGACGAGCGCAAACGGGTGTTGGAGCGAGGAGTCGAGGGACCTGCTGTTTGCGGGGTAGGACGCGCCGTCGGCAAAAAGTAGGTCCTTCGGCTGCGCGCCCGCCGAAAATCATTCACCACGGAGGCACGGAGATCACGGAGAAAACCAAAACTCCGTGTCCTCTGTGTCTCCGTGGTGATTTAAGTCCTTACGCAGTCCCGCTGGTCAACCGCGTCGCAGCCTACTGTCCGGGCTCGGGCAATTCTTCCGGAGCACCGTGGCGCCGCAGGATCTGCGCCAGGTTCTGCGAAAACGCCGAGCGCGGCACCACCATGTCGCATCCGGCTTCCTGCGCCTTCATCTTCAGCTCGCCCTGCACGTGCGAGACGAAGCCAATGATGTTGGTGGCCTTCTTCAGCTTCGTCTTTAATTTGGGAATGATGCTGAGCGGCTTGGCCGAAACATTGTTCAGGTCGAAGATGATGAGCGCCGGTTTGTCGTTGCCGTTCTCGCCCATGCGCTCGTTCAGCTCCTTTTCGGTCTTGACGAATTCGACCTTGACGTTCATCTTGCGCGCCGTTTCCTGGATCTTGGCCAGGAAAAACAGATCGTCAACAAAGGCGAAAATGCGCGCGGGCGCCGAATCCGAGGTCGAAGTCATAGGCACGGGCTCCGGCTCCGGCGGCAGGAACTGCTTGCCGAAGGTCTGGCTCGGACGACCGCCGCGGCTTGGCCGGTGCGTATTGCCATCGTTGGCGCCCTGGGCCGCGCGATAGCTGTGGTCCATGGGCGCGGTGTAGACGCCGCCGCCCGGCTGATTCGGTCCGGCCTGCCAGCCGCCCGGCTTGCGCCCGTGGCGCTTGGGAGGCCCGTGGCGTTGTTGTCCGGGATGCTGCCCAGGTTGTGCCGGTGATCCGTGCGTAACGGGTCCACGGCGGCCGCGCCGCCGTCTACGTCCCTTCCCGCCGGGCTGTCCGCCGGAGGGAGGATTCGGTCCTTGATTCATGTTTCTCTCTTAATCGTTTTTCACCCGCAGGTGGCGGGCTCCCACATTTGTGAACCGCTGTTATAGGCCAGACATTCGCATTGTTCCCGACATGCCGGCTCGGCGGTTGGATACTTCGCTCAACTCGAATCAGTTAACGTCCGTCTGGCGCCTGGAACGTTGGGCGCGAGGGCCGCCTGCACGGGAAGTGCGGCGATTTGGGGGACGCTTCTATCGTACCTAGCTTGAGGCCCGAAATGCAAGTCCAAAAGCTGTCTTTGCTTAGGATGCAGCTTACTGGTAACCCGGCGAAGGTATTTTTGCGCCGGGGGAAACGCGCAGCCCCCTTCCCGCCGCTCCTACTGCCGGAACATGTTGCGGGCGATGAACAGCACGTTGGCGGGGCGCTCCGCCAGCCGGCGCATGAAGTACGGATACCACTCCGAGCCGAACGGAATATAGACGCGCAAGCCGTAACCTTCGCGCACCAACTGCTGCTGCAAATCGCGCCGCACCCCGTACAGCATTTGGAACTCATACGCCGAGGCCGGAATGTTCTCCGCGCGCGCGAACTGCTTCACTTCGGCAATTATTTTCTCGTCGTGGGTGGCAATGCCATGAAACACGCCGCTCTTCAGCAGCGTGCGCGCCAGCGTCAGATAGTTCGCATCCACCTCGGCCTTCTTGGGGAACGCGATCTCCGGCGGCTCTTTGTACGCGCCCTTGCACAGGCGAATGCGAATGCGCTCGGCCAGCAGCCCGTCCACATCCTTCTCGCTGCGGCGGAGGTACGACTGGATGACGGTGCCCACCCGCTCGCCGTGTCCCGGCAGGCGGTGCAGTTGGCGGACGAAGTTCAGCGTGCGCTCGGTGTAGGGCGAGCCTTCCATGTCCACGCGCACGAAACTGTTGATGCGCACCGCGTGGTCCACCACTTCGGTCACCAGACCGAACGCCAGGTCCTCGCTCACGTCGAAGCCCATGTGCGTCAGCTTGAGACTGATATTGGCGTTCAGCTTGCGGCTGGAAATTTCGTCCAGCATGCGGTGATACAACTCGGCGCTGTGCTTGGATTCGTCGGCGTTGGTGACGTTCTCGCCCAGGTTGTCGATGCTGACGCCGGCGCCCCACTCGTTCACCACCTGGGTGGCGCGAATCACGTCGTCAAGCTGCGTGCCGGCAACGAAGCGCTGCGAAAAGCGCAGCCCGAGCGGCGACTGCTCGGCGAAATGGCGCAGTCGTTTGCTTTCGGAAAGCCCAATGAAGAGCGACCTTAACATGACGCCCTCCTTCGTCGCGAAGCATGTTGCGGACTCCTTGCAGATTTGTGTCTATGCAACGAATCGCACAAATCCAGCCCGCCGTGGCGGGCGGAACTGCTTTTAGCCCAGGGCGTAAGCCCTGGGTAGAGTTGTGATGGAACTAGAGTCCCTTCAGGGACGGCACATTTCTCACACAGATCTTGCGAGGAAGCGGAGCCTGTGCCCCGCGAAACGGAATGGCTCATAGATGGCTCGTGGCCGGCTCTGCGGCCAGCTTGGCTTACATACTTGTGTATCACAGACCAAGGCCTTCAGCTATGAGGCATATCACAGCGCCAATGTGATCGGGCGCGGGGACACCTGTGGCCGATGGCATGGAGATCTTGGACCCCGGCAAATACTTCGGCATGACGCCGCAGTTCTGGATGAATCTTCAAACCGATTACGACCTGCGGCGCGCAGCAGTCACCGCGCCCCTGAGCAAGATCAAGCCGCGGTCGGCGGCGTAGGAAGCCAAAAGATGTTCGCGAATCGAATCGTCGGCTGCTGAAGCGCCATAGTAGCCCGTCTGGCGCCGGGGAGGTCGATCATTTCCGTTTGTCACATGCCCCCAGTCAGGTGTCACTGACAGGACGTTCGCTTGGAGATAAAGTCTAAGCGGGAAAAAATCTCCGGGCCTTTTCCCCACCCATGGCTGACAAACTGAGCGAGAAACAAGGCCCTCCGACTTCCCATTACGAGTTGCGCCATCGCTGGCAACCGGCCTCAACGGAGCTGCGATGGCTCCTGCATCCTTCTCGGGTTCGATCCTTCCGGCGGTCTCGCCGGCTTACCAGGAGAGTTTGCTATGAAGACGCAAAAGCCCGTATCGCTTGCCTATCTTCTGACCCCGCTGATATTCATCGTGGCTCTGGCCGTTCCCGCCGGGGCGCAGAACGTCCCCGTCAGCGCGCGCGAGGCGGCGGCATTACCGCAGATCGCACCGGGTCTGGCTCATCCCGGCACGCCGTCGCACCGAGCATCGGCGCCCGTTCATCGTCCATCTTGCAGCCCATTGCCACAAAGTTATGGGTCACGAAAGACGTTGCCGCAGGAGGGGGTGCTTTACGATAACGGTCCTTTCAACGGCAATACCGATGCTTGGCCCATTGACTATGGCTTCGCCGTTAGCGACTCGTTCATGGTGCCGGATGGCTCCGCCATCCAAGACTTCCATATGGTGTACTGGGCTGCCATGGGTAATCAGCTGACGTCCGTGGACATGGCCTTCGGGTCCACGTCGTTCGGCGGAACCTACAACACCTATGGCGTCTCCAACAACACCTTGCTGGGAACCAATAACTACTATGGTTTTGCAATCTACCAGGCCGACTTTACGTCCGGCATTAGCATTCCATGGTCGGGCGCCGGCTATGTGAGCCTGCAGAATGCCTGCACCGCTGGCGGCTGCTCCGCCGGCGAGGCCCAGGTCTTCTGGGATGAAAACGAAGGAGGATCCACGGCCTATGAGAACACCCTGGGCTCGATTCCTTCCGAAACCTTCACCCTTACCGGTGGGGGCGGCGGCAACGTTTGCATGCCTGAGCGCAGAGGAAATTTCAAAGTGATCTACGATTTCAAGGGCCAGGATGATGGAGGCAGTCCCGCGGGCGTGGCGATTGACAAGGTAGGAAACCTGTACGGACCAGCACAGCCCAGCACCGTCTTCCAGCTGTTGAAAGCAGGTTCAGACTGGGTGTTTGGCACTCTATACAACTTTGCTGGTGGCGATAGGGGAACTTCGCCAGGAGGGATAATTATCGGCCTGAACGGAATTCTCTACGGCTCCGCGTACGGAGGATTACCCAACTGCGAATCGGGAGAATACTGCGGCTTGATTTTCGGCTTGAGACGGCGGCCGAGCGCCTGCCTCACCGGCTCCTGTAGCTGGTTGGAGAGCGTGCCCTATAGTTTTACCGGACTCACGGACGCATGGGGAGGAAGCGGTCTGGTTTCCGACAAGGCCGGAAATCTGTATGGCATCTCGTACTCCGGTGGCGCCCAGCAACAAGGGGCCGTCTTTGAATTGACTCCCTCCAGCACCGGCTGGGTCGAGAGCATCCTCTACAGTTTCACCGGAGGCAGCGACGGCGGAGGCCCCACAAGCATTCTTGTCGGTAATGACGGCAATCTGTATGGAATGGCAGCCGTGGGAGGCGCGCACGGCGGCGGCGTAGTCTTCCAGTTAACTCCGTCCGGAAATGGCTGGACGGAGACTGTGTTGTACGACCTGCCGTACATGAGCTGGGGCTGGGGCACCAATCCTCACTCCTTGATTCAGGACAGTGCGGGCAATCTCTTCGGCACATATGATTACGGGGGCTGTTGCGATTCCGCCGTTGGTCTGATATTCATGCTCTCGCCCTCCGATGGCAACTGGGTTTTCACCGAGCTTCATCATGGTAACCAGGACTTGGACGGCGATGACGTATATGCCAACATGGTATTCGATGCAGCCGGGAATCTCTGGGGCACGGGCGGAGGCATCATCGGCTGCATCAACCCTGATGCCGTCGGCTACATCTTCGAGCTGGCGCGGACCAGCGACGGCTGGCAATACAGCACTCCGATGTATTGGGACGGCACAATATTCGACACCGGAGGGGCCTTGGCAACGGATGCGCAAGGTAATCTCTATGGGACTACCAGTGACTGTGGCAGCCACCAGCATGGCACCGTCTGGGAGCTGACGCCAACGCAGTAGCACGGAATCTACGCGATCGTGCGCGAACAGCGGGCGATCAGCGCAGACGTGGCTCTCCGGCTGGGCAAGTACTTTGGGATGACACCGCAGTTCTGGATGAATCTGCAAGCCGACTACGACCTGCGACGCGCAGCAGCCAGCGCGCCCCTGAGCAAGATCAAGCCGCGGTCGGCGGCGTAGCCGGCCAGCAGATGCCGGTATACTGCCTGCAAGATGTCATCTTCGCTGTGGGAAGTCCAAGCGGCCGAAGTCCTCTTGAACCTTGAGGCGCATCGGGCATCAGGCCTGCCCGTAAGCGACCGCCTGATTGCTGAAGTACAAAGGCCGGGTCAAATATTTGTGATGATGCTGACTCGGGTGGAGGAGTTCTTCCAATTGGTTTGGCAATCGAGCCGCGAAACTACGCCTCTGGCTCCGCCGCGTCATCCACGAACCCTACACAATTGTGCTTCGCGGCTTTCCCAATTCGGATGGGAATTCGACCGCCTAGTAGAGCATGGGCACTCATGGTTCAGCACATGTGCTGGCATCGACAAAGCCTTCGATTACTCCAAGTTCGGATTTATCGCCGTTACGCCCTTGACCTCGTCGGAAAGACATGAAACGCCCGAAGGTAGCTACTATATCTACGACGGGGTCCATAGGAGCATTGTGTTGGCCAAAAAACTTCTGCGAGAAGAGATTGCATACAGCCCAGTGCAAACAATCCTGCTTGAGCCTCGACGTAACTGACGCACACTACTCTTCTGGGTATGCGCTTTGACATTGCTCCGTCACGGAGCCGACCAGGAGACCTTTCCGTCCGCGGCATAGAATCTCAATGCTGGCGCACCACGTTTAGGACCGCTGCTCAGGGTGACTGTTGGCCTAGATTTGTCATTCGCGAAGTACAACCCGTCAGCCGTCAGCATTGCGCGATCAGCGCCTTTATCGTCTGTTAACCAAATCACTGGATCATCCGGGCCGGTGTCCACAACGGCGCCCACGATGGCCGGCGTAGCGATGGTCAGACGTGCGCGACCGTGGCTGTCGAGCAGCACTATCTTCTCGGCGGCAATGGTTCGCGGGCTCTTGCCTGCTCCGACAAAAACGAATGAGACCAAGAGGACTGCAACAGCCACTCCAACCATCTTCAGCTGCCGATTCTCTCGCTCAAGGTGTGCAACCCGGTCCCTGAGACTCCCGCTTTCAGGCGTCATGAACGGTCACCTCTGCAAAGACTATATAACCCGATCAAACTTGGTCCTGACGTCGCCATTTGCCCAGCTCACCGTAGTGCGGTATCTTTTCCCACCAAGCGACTCGTATTCCACTTTGAATCCGCCTGTTGTCATTAGGTGGTCACTCTGCCGCGGAAGCGAATAATCTTCTCCCGGAGCGAGCGGCGTTAGGCACTGCATTATTGCCGGCATATTTTCGGCAAGATATCGAGTGCAGTAAATATTTATGGCTGCCCCCACGCCCTGATTCTTAATTGCCCAATTGCTATTTCGCTCGTCATCTTTTTTCATGACCAAAGCCACAAACGGCATCCGCGAATTCTCGAGCTGCCTCGTACTGTTTTTCGCGATCGTATTATTGTCGATTGCGTATTTGATTAGCACGATCAATGTCATCGAATTGACAACGGCTAAGACAATCTCTGCAACTCTCACAGCACACCTACTCCCACTCAATCGTCCCCGGCGGCTTGCTGGTCACGTCGTACACCACGCGGTTAATTCCCTTCACTTCGTTCACGATGCGGCTGGAGATGGTCTTCAGCACTTCGTGCGGCAGCGGGACCCAGTCGGCGGTCATGCCGTCTTCGGAATGCACCGCGCGGATAGCGCAGGTGTAGGCGTAGGTCCGCATGTCGCCCATCACGCCCACCGACATCACCGGCAGCAGCACCGCAAACGATTGCCAGACCTTGTTGTAGAGCCCGGCGCGCTTGATCTCGGTGACCACAATGTCGTCGGCCTCTTGCAGCAGGGCCACGCGCTCGGCGGTCACCTCGCCCAGGATGCGCACCGCCAGCCCCGGCCCGGGAAACGGCTGGCGTTGCAGGATCTCTTCCGGCATCCCCAGGTCGCGCCCGATCTTGCGCACTTCGTCCTTGAACAAATCTTTCAGCGGCTCGATCAGCTTCAGCTTCATGATGTCGGGCAGGCCGCCGACATTGTGATGGCTCTTGATGGTCTGCGACGGCCCGCGCACCGAGCGCGACTCGATCACGTCGGGATACAGCGTGCCCTGCACCAGCCAATCGACCTTGCCGTGCAACTGCTCGATGCGGTGCGCCTCTTCCTCGAAGACCGCGATGAACTCGTTGCCGATGATCTTGCGCTTCTTCTCCGGCTCGCTGACGCCGGCCAGCTTGCTGAGGAAGCGCTCGCTGGCGTCCACCGCGTCAATGTTGAGGCCGAGTTTCTCGCGCAGATTTTTCTGCACGTTGACGAACTCGTTCTTGCGCAGCACGCCGTTGTTTACGAAGATGCAGGTCAACTGGCCGCCGATTGCGCGATGCACCAGTTCGGCTGCGACCGAGGAATCCACGCCCCCCGACAGGCCGCAGATCACGCGACCCTCGCCGACCGTCTGGCGAACGCTGGCGATGGTCTCGTCGATGAAACTCTGCGCCGTCCAATTCGGCTTGAGCCCGCAAATCTCGAACACGAAGTTGCGCAGGATGGCCGTGCCCTGCGGCGTGTGGTGCACTTCGGGATGAAACTGCACCGCGTAATATTTCTGCGCGGGATTCTGTATGGCCGCGACCGCGTTGGAGGTGCGGCCAATCAACTCGAAGCCGGGGGGAAGGTCCAGGGCCTCGTCGCCGTGCGACATCCAAACCGTCAACGGGCCTTGCAGCCCTTTGAACAGCGCGGAATTGCCGCCCAGCAATTCGACCTGAGCGTGGCCGTACTCGCGCTTGTCGGCGGCGCGCACCTTGCCGCCCAGCTTGTACACCATGAACTGCAAGCCGTAGCAGATGCCCAGCACCGGCAATCCCAGATGCAAGACACGCTCGTCTGCCGGCGGCGCATCGGCGTCGTACACCGACGACGGCCCGCCCGACAGCACAATGCCCGCGGGAGAGTAGCTCTTGATTTCATCGAGCGAGGCGGTACAGGGCAGGACGACGGAGAAGACGTTCTGTTCGCGGATGCGGCGCGCAATCAGTTGCGAATACTGCGCGCCAAAGTCGAGGACGACGATCGCTTGCGTTTCCACCATTTACTTTGCCAGAGGACGCGAGCAGTGTAAAGCGGAGAATCGGCCGTTAGCAATTAGCCCTTAGCACTTAGCATACAGGTGTCAGCACTCAGCATTCAGCGCTTTACAGTTAGTTGTCATCCTGCGGAACACGAATCCGCCGTGGCGGACTCGTGCTGAGTCAAAACCCCCGACAACTATTTCGACAATCTTTTCACAGCTCCGTGACAATTTCGTGACAACCTCCTGCGCACACGTGCGTTAGGGTTGACCGAGGAGGAAAGCATTATGAACCGCACGACATTGAACCGCGCTGCGTTGCTGATTTTGGCCGCCGTACTGATCACTTCCCAGCAGGCCGCTGCACAGGCTGGCCACCTCGATCCGACATTTGGCAGTGGAGGGATTGTCACCACTGACTTCGGGGACCAAACCGGTTCCTCCAACGTGGCTTCTGCGAACGCTGTGACCATCCAGTCAAACGGGAAAATCGTGGTTGCCGGCGGAGTTCCGAGCCACACCGGCTTCCCCGTCCCTGCGGTGGCCCGCTACAACACCAATGGCAGCTTGGATACAACTTTCGGAACCGGCGGCATGGTGTCCATATCAAGCATAGAGGACGTCCCGTTTACAGCGGTCACCCTCCAGTCGGATGGGAAGATTGTGGCCGTAGCTGGAGGGTTCACCGCATATGTGGTCCGGTACACCTCCGCCGGAGTGCTTGATTCCACGTTTGGGACGGGCGGAATCGTGACGCTCAGCTTCATCCTTGGCCCATCGGCAAGCGGTGTGCTTGTCCAGCCAGACGGGAAGATATTGGTGGCCGACGGTCACCTGTCCCGTCTTCTGTCCGACGGCCAGTTTGACACCAGCTTTGGCAGCGGGGGCACGGCGAGGACCGCCGGCTATCCGGCCACTGGGCTGGCGCTTCTTCCTAGTGGAAAGATACTGGTTGCGTCTTCCGTTCTGGGAACAAGCGGCTTTATCTCTCAATATGACTCGAATGGCAGTCTCGACACCACCTTCGGAATTGCCGGCCAATTGGCCAGCCCCGGAACTGCGAACGGTCTGGTTCTTCTGGGCAGCGGAGATTTTCTTGCCGGCGGGAGTCTGACCAACAACTCTGTTCTACCGGTCGGCGGCATTGCGGCCTCTAGCTTTGCGGTATCTCGCTACCTGGGCGTGGGAAGTACGGACGCAAGCTTCGGCACCAACGGCGGTACAGTAACTTCCGTTCCCGGTTTTACAGCTATAGCAACTTCGGGTTTAGCGGTGCAGCCGAGCGGTGACATTGTGACGCTGGGCACGGCTAACCAATCCGGGCAAACAGCATTCGCGCTGGCTCGATACACGGCCACCGGCCAGCTCGACACTACATTCGGAACCAACGGCACGGTCGTTACCTTGTTCGGAGGCGGGTTCCAGGCTCCCTCTGTCAGCGCCAATGGCCTGGCAATCCAGTCGGACGGCAAGATCGTCGCGGTCGGGAGTTACTTACTAACGGTACCCCACGGTCTTTTCGACACCGCGTTTAAAGTAATCCGGTACCTGGGTCAATAGACGGTGTGCTGGTGGGGCAACTCCGCAATGAGCGGAAGGGGCCCTAACTTATCACACGTCGTGATACATCTCCAGAAGATGACAGCGCGGGCAGAGGACCAGACGAACCGGCAGAACGCTGGTCAGGTTAATGCACTCCGCGCTGTCTTTTTGCGGCTGTGGGTCGATGTGCCCTGGGAGCGCAAAGCTGGTATCCAGCAGGGTCCTGTCGGTGTAGCATTTGGGGCACTGCCTATCAATCTTGAATCCCAGTGACGACATCGGCACTCCTTCATCCGGGTCTGCAAGTTCATCGCTCCAGGATATCTTTGTATGCGTTCAAGGCGACTTTCTTCGGTTGGCTTGGCAGCTGGACATCGAGGCTGCGGGTGGTATTGCCGATGACTGCGATTTGGCCGAAACGGATCATACCCTTGCCGAAATCGGCAAACACCGGAACCAGCATGGCAAACTGATCGTCAACCTCGCTCTGGGTTAGGGTCATATGCAGCTTCACTTGGCCACCGTCCCCCGGAGCGAGTTGGTACTCAAAGTGGTATCGCGGTACCTGAGTGCCATACACCCACTCGTTAAAAAACCAGTCCAGGCGGCCATTTCGCTGGAAATCCATCGATTTAGTGATGTGCTTCTCGGCAATCTCCTTGAACGATTCGGTGGATGCTGCCTTGTCACGGTGACTCGCCACAAAGTCATGCATCATATCAATGAACGCTTTGTCCTGGTCCTGAGGGCTGTACATCATCGAACGCAGCATCTGCAGAACGTAGGCACCCTTGGCATACGTTACGTCCTGATAAGCACTCGCGGTTCGAGGAGCAATCAGACGCAGTCCCATCCAGAGGGGGCCGGCGTCGTTAGGAGCTACACCGTAATTGTTCTTCTCCAGAATACGCTCGCGCAGGTGGCTCCAAAATGCGATGTAGTCCTTCTGCCAATCCTTGCCTACAGCCTTCTCTAGAAACAGTCCGGCGGAGAATTCAGCAAATCCTTCGGAAAGCCACTGGTCGTGGTAGGAAGCCCATCCCACGGCATGGCCCCACCATTGGTGAGAAACTTCGTGGGGTGTTACCTCCTGCACGAAGCCGGTGAACTTATTGTTGATGTTCCCGAACAGCAACCATCTCTGCGTCGAGTCCGTGTAGGCAGAAATAGGAAGATAGACCAGATTCGGCCAGGACTGTCCGAAAAAGAAATCGGGTTGCTCGGTGATGTAGATGTCGTCATAGGGGCTCCTGCCGAAGTAAAAACTGCAGATCTGCAACTGTGCCCGGGTTTGTTCCAGGGCATATTTGGCCATGCTTCCGGGCGCCATCGATTGCAGTGCGCCATAGGAATGTAGACTGCCGGGCAATTCTGTCAAGTAATAGCCTGAGATCCTGTAGCCGGTTATCTCATCAGGCAGCTCGATCTTCTTATAGTCGCCATAGTTGAATCCAGCGACCGCAACCGGGCTGGGCGTGACCCAGTGGGTGACGGCGAGGTCTTGCTCCACCGACTCTGCTTGCAACTTGCCGACGCTGATGACCTTGTATTTACGCGGGACCTTGTAGGTAAGATCATAGAGAGCTCGTTCCCCGAATCCGTTGAGGTTGGGATACCAGGAGCTTCGGGAACGCACGTAGAAACTTCCCTCGCCCGCTTGTTCCAGGACCTTGTCGCCTGCGTACTCGATGGTGATCGAGTATTCTTTGCCGACTTGCGGCGCTTTGGGAAGGATGGCATAAAACGAGCCGTCCTCTTTCCGGCCTTCCTGGATGAAGTAGAGATCTTGTCCCTGCTCATCGCTAACTCGCGTGACCCGCAGGTTCGGCAACAATCCAAACTTCAGGACTCTCTCCCCGGCAAGCAGTGGCTGGAAGGTAATGGTCGCAGTGCTGAACAAATGCCCGTTCTTAGCGATTACGGTCTCGATCTTGTAACTGCGCGTGGCAAACAGGCGGCGGTCCTCAAGCGAACTTGCCGTGTGCTTCAAGTATTCCGACTTCAAGTGGGCCAGATACCAAACACCCTCTTCCATTCCCTGGGGATCGTAGTTGATGAGTACGACCTCTTCCGGCGAATCGAGCTTAGGCAGCGCTCCCACGCGAGCTCTCTCGAAAAAACGCAGGTCCTTGTGCTTGGTGCCATGAATGTATGCATTAAAGAAGTTCGGGTGCGAGGGATTATAGACGGCGGCCAAAACGTCGGCATCGACGTTGTCCATCGTTTCGTCCTCTAAGAGAAATTGAATAAAACTCAAAGCCTGCTCGTGGCGGTGGCGCATCCTTTCCTTCCAGTGGTTGAAGACGCCGGCCGCCTCGGGCGGGGTTTCCACTCGGTCCCCGAAGCCCGGAAGGAACTTCTGGCTGGTGTCTGGGGTGAATCGGAAAACCGCCTCGCTGAAGTCTTCGTTGGCCTCCGCTGCACCCGTACGCCGGGCAAGTTCGCGGGCATCGATCGCAGTCACTGGCTTTAAATTGAAGTGTCCTTCCCCGATGAAAATCGCGCCGGTCACAATTCCATTCACCGGACTCAACAGCGTGAGGGTGCCTTTCTGAAAGCGAAAGGTTGCGGCATCGCAATTCAAGGTGAAATTGTCGAGGCGAAAGGTTTGGCCGAGCCCAAGGTTCCGAAGTTGCCGATAGACCGGGTCGGAATTGGCAAACGCCAGACTTTTTCCGGGAACGGAGATGTTCACGTGCTGCTGCGCAATGGTGAGCGTAAGCTGCAGCTGGATGGCCCCCTGCAACTTCACCGTTTTTTCAAGAGGTTCAAACCCATCCCGCATCACCCGCACCGAATACGTCCCGGGTTTCAGATCAGGGGACGAGAATTTGCCGATCCCGTCCGACGTAAGCACAACTGATTGCGCGAGGTCTCCCCCTGTGATCTCGATTCGCGCTCCGGCAATGACGGCGCCCGATGGATCCTGGATGGTGCCGGAAATGGTCTCAGCCAGCAGCCAGGTTGGCCCCATTAAGCAAAGGAGCAACACGGCCGCCTTCAGCAAGACAGAACAATTCCATTGCCGCGCTTCAGCACGACGATGCTTGGTTCTGCAAACGATGTTGAGTAACATTTTAGGTCCTGTCGCGCAAGTCTAAGAAAACTGCTTTGCTACCGACGCTCAAATGCTATCTAGGGCGCAAAGTAGCTGGAGATGTCCAGGATCAGTTGTGTGAGCCCATTGCCGGCATAAGCATCGATCTTTCCGTTATTGGTCGGCACGATCGCCATGTTGTTGGTTAGCGATCCGTCTGCTGCGTTCAACGTCGAGACCGTAGGCCGATTGCCGCCGTCGGGCCACAGCGTCAGGTAGCCCAGTGAGTGCACGGGGATGACCGTCGCGT
>JBEKPR010000036.1:0-45321 GCA_049520555.1 Candidatus Korobacteraceae bacterium | reverse complement strand
ATTGCCCGCTCCATCGCGGCCTTCGAGTAGAAATCCATGCTTCGCATGGTCTCCTACTCTCGCCGCCGGAAAAGCGGACAGATCACGTGCTATCGCAACCGGACATATCATGTGCTACTGACACACAGCTGCCGCCGATAGGGAAGGAGTATTCATTTTGGAGAACCTCGTCGCAGTGATGCAGATCACAGCGCTCGGTGACGAAGGCGGCGCGGCGCGGAGCTTCGGGTCTTAGTACAGGAAGTCGAAATCGAACAAGAACTTGCGGTCGTAGTTGCCGAAAAACGTTCCGTACAGGGGATCGGCGAAGTTGGAATGCACTTCCAGCGGATTGAAATGGTTGGTCAAGTTGCGCACCGTCAGCGAGAGCCGCACGGCGTGCTGCGGATTCACTTGCACCTCTTTGGACACGCGCAGGTCCGCCGAGAAGTAATTCGGGTAACGGTACTGCGGGCCGGTCACAGCCACGTACTGCTGATATACGTTCGTGGGCTGGTAAGGAAATCCGTTGCGGTACTCGATGTGCGGCGACAACGTGATTTTCTTCGGCAGTTTACCGTAGCTTCCCCAGAGCAGGAAGCGATTGGGTATTTCGCTGGGCAAGCTGGCAATCAGATTGGGTTGAATCACCGGCGAAGGAAAATTTCCCAGGTAGGAGCCGGCGTCGTTGACGTCACCGTAGGCATACTGCCGCACGTAGGAGAAGAAGAACTGACGCGGCGAGGCGGACCCGATGCGGGCGGTGAACTCTGCCTGCCGAGTTTGCGCCCATCCAGAAGAGTTCAGCACGAAGGCAGGCTGGTTCTGAATGACCTCGGGTTGCAGGGTGATCATGTCCTGCTCGTGGCTTTGCAGGTACTTCGCGCGGACCATCAACCAGCGCGTCACCGTTCGTTCCAATTCCAGGTTCCAGGCCGTGCTGTACGGAGCGAAGTTCCCGCTCTTGAGCTTGCGATCGATGAAGGGAAAGTTCGATTCTGCCGCCTGGCCGGTAATGTTGAGATAACGGACCGGCGGCCCGACCGGCAGGCCCTGCGCGTTGTAGGTGGTGATGAGTTGATCGGGGTAGCTGTTGAAGGCATAGACATCCAGCGGCACCGAGTCATAAAAGATGCCGATGCCACCGCGGAGCACGGTTTTGCCGGACTTGCCCGGCGACCACACCAAGCCGGTGCGCGGCGCCGCCCGCATCGTCGAGGTAATGGTCTGGCCTTCCAGACGAAGCCCGACATCAACTGCCAGGTGCGAATTCAGTATCCAGTGATCTTGCGCGTAAACCGCAGGTTCCGTATCGGCGACCTTGTAGGGCTCGCCGCCGACATAATCAATGGTCTGCAGGAGCCGTTGGTTGGCATCCAGCAAGCTCACTGGGTTGCCCAGGAAGTGGCCCTCGTTCTCACTGTGGCCAATTACAGAGCCGATCTGAAAAATGTGATCGCCGTGGAAGTGCAAGGTGCGCGGCGTCCACTGCTCCATCCAGGCAAAACGAGTGGCGCTGCGCGAGTTGTAGCTGAAATAATTTCCCTGATTGCCCAGCGGCGTGAGCACCATGTTGGCGTTGCCCTGGGGCGAGACTGCGCTGGAAACTCCCGTACCGGAGAATGTGCTTTGCAGCAGGCCGTCGCCGATCTGCCAGCGATGGGTCAGCGTGGCGGTGGATTCGTGGAAATTCGCATCCGGCGTCACCGGTTGGGGATTGAAGTAGTCGAGGCCGGCATATTGCAAACTGTGGGGCGCGAAATGCAAGGTCGCGGTCACGGTCTGCCGGGCAGACAGAATGGCATCAAGCTGGGTGAACGAATTGTAGGCGCTGGATCGGGTGAGATTTTCCGGATAGGGCAGCGTCATTACTTCCTGATTGTTGAAGAGATACTGAAATCCCTCAACGAAATAAAGCTTGTCCTTGACCAGAGGCCCGCTCAGATTAAAGCGCGGAGAGGCATCGGCGAGTCCCTCCATGTGTCCGCTGCGGATGCGGAAATCGGGAAAGGGATCGTTCAAGCTGTAATCCCATTTATCGCCACCGCGCCGCGTCTCGGCGGAAACCACACCGGCGGTGAACTTGCCATACTGCGCCAGGTACGGCATCTCAGCGACTTCCACGGTCTGCACGCTATCAATGGGTACGCTGAGGCCGAAGCTCCCGGTGGCGGGATCGGTGACATCGACGGAGTTGACCAGTAAGGCGCTGTGGTTCTCCCCCAGGCCCGCGATGCGCACGCTGCCGTCCTTGGCGCGCACGATGCCGGGTATGAGAGGCAGCGCGTCGGCTAGCGTGGCGGGGCGCACGGCGCTGTTCTTGGCCTGCGCGGTGGGCAGCGTCGCCGGACTGCCGGCGGTTTCGGTGACCGGATTGGAGGCTTCGCCTTTGACTTCGACACTCTGCTCGCTCAGCGCCGCTTCACTCAAGACAAGGTCAACGTCCTCAGCGGCGTTGCTGACCTCCAACGTGGTTTCATTCGGCAAGTAACCTTTCTTTTGAACGCGTAGCGAATAACTTGCAGCGCCGTTGACCGTGAGGGTTACTCTTCCCGTGGCACCGGTGGTGGAGGTGCTTATGAGCGCGCCGCTGGAGCGCATCTCCACCGTCGCATCGGGAACAGGCTGGTTCTTTTCGTCGATCACCGAGAGATTGATCGAATAGGTTCGAGCATCGCTGCCAGCGGAGGCCCACAGAAAACCGCAAAGGGGCAGCATCCACACCAGCAGGACCATGCTCTTACGAATTGCGCGGATTACCAGCGATCGTGATGAAGTGGTCATTCTTCGAGAGCTCGACGTGGCCCCTCGGCAATACTGGAATGTCGCCTTAGAATTATGCTTGTGGTGGCGGACAAGCATCCATCTCTCTTTCATGTTCATGGCGAACTTGATGCTTAGATTCTACCTGTCCGGCGCCAGCGCTGCCAATGAGATGAACAGAATGTCATCTGGATGCTACGGTAATTCCATTTTGGGGCTACCTAACCTGTAAACCCATGTCTCCATCATCAGTTGCAAGGAAAATGCTTCAGCGTGCAGGGTGCGTCCTTCGAGGAAAACTCTAGTGTGCTGGTGAGGCTGTGCGGTCTATGGCGATGCGACCTACGCTGGAGATACTGATGCTCACCGTTTTCTCGACTTTCAAAAAGAACCACTGACAACTGGCAACCGGCCCCATCAGGTGAGAATATGGTTTTTCAGGTTTCCAGCGTGTAGCGCGTAGCCGCGAGCCGATACATTCGCCGCCAGACCAGGCGATTCACGGTCACCACCACAATCGCCATCACGATGGTGGAAGCCAGTAGTAGATCGAAATTACCGGCATCACTGGCGCGCGAGATGGTCGCGCCCAAACCGACGGTCGTATACGTCTTGTCCTTCAGCCGAAAGTATTCGGCCACGATGCTGGCGTTCCATGCGCCGCCGGAAGCCGTCACCATACCCGTAATCAAATAAGGGAAGATGCCGGGCAGAATCAGCTGGCGCCAGCGTTGCGCGCGATTGAACTTGAACAGGGCCGAGGCTTCCTTCAGGTCGGTGGGAATCGCCATGGCGCCGGCGATTACGTTGAACAGGATGTACCACTGCGTTCCCAGCAGCAGCAGCACGATCGATCCCAGCCCCAGGCCGCCGCCAATCCGGATCAGCAGCAGCAATACGATGGGAAAGAGCGCGGTCGCTGGAACCGACGCGGCGATTTGCGCCAGCGGCTGCGCAACGCGCGCCAGTTTGGGATTGAAGCCGATCGCCACTCCCGCGGGAATCGTCCACGCCGCTCCAATCACCAGCGCCGCAATCACGCGAAGAAACGTCGCCCCAGCACCTGCCAGTAGTTCCCGATATTCCCAGCTATCCAAGCCGGTCAGCATGGCGATGGCCCGGGTCACGGCATACAACACAGCGAGTACCGCAATCGCCGCGATTGCGCGACCGGTCCATACCTTCCACGGCACCGGCGGAGCGTCATCTGCGCTGTCGTGCTGCCGGACGAAATGCATCGTCAGGCGCTCTTGCAAAGGTCTAATCACGCGTTTGCGCAGTCGGACCAGCCCTCGCGAGCCCTGGACGACATTGAGAAACCAGGAGTGCGGCACGTCAGCGCTCTCCACCTGTTCCATCTTGAACTTCTCGGCCCAGGCGATGACCGGCCGCCACACGATCTGGTCGAGCAACACGATCACCGCGATCATGACGCCGACGCCCCAGAAGATAGCTTGGGTGTCGCCCGCGCTGGCCGCGGTTTGCAAGTACGAGCCCAGCCCCGGCAGGCGGAAGTCGCGCGAGCCCAGCACAAACATCTCGCAGGCCATCAGGAAGAACCAGCCGCCCGCCACCGACATCATCGAATTCCACACCAGGCCGATCGCCGCGTAAGGCAGTTCGAATTGGGTGAAGCGCTGATACCAGTTGAAACGGTAAATCTTGGCAGCCTCGCGCATGTCGCGCGGGATGCTCTTCAGCGAGGAATAGAAGCTGAACGCCATGTTCCACACCTGCCCGGTGAAAATCAGCAGGATGGCCCCCATCTCGACCCCGATCTGATGATGGGGAAACAACGCCACCATGGCCAACATCACTCCCGGCAAAAAACTAAGCACCGGAATCGACTGCAGAATGTCGAGCAGCGGAATCATGATCCGCTCGGCCTTCGGGTTATACGCGGCGACGTAACCGTACACCAGCGTGAACGCCAGCGAAAGAACGTAGGCCACCGCGATCCGCAGCAGCGAGTAAGCCGCGTACATTGGTAGCTTGGTGGGATCGCGTGAAATCTCAACGTGAGGATTGAAGGGGCCAAGCCAGGTGCGCCCCAGCAACAGAATTACGTAGAAAACCGACAACCCGGCAGCGAAGATGACGAAGTCGGTCAGCACCGACCAGGTCTGCGCGGGCAGCAACGACCACGGGCCCTTGCCCAATATCCTGATCGGCTGCCAGGTAGCGCGCGCCATCAGTGATTCCCCGGCGAGGGAACCGTATCCGCCTCTTCATTATGGAACAGCCGCTTCGACTCGGAGTCGTAGTCGAAGATCTCCGCGTACCGGCCCCAATTCAGTGCGGTCTCGAACTGGCGCTCCACTTCAGCGGCGCTGAAATGTTCGTCGAGGATGTCGCGGAAGAACTCCTCGCCGATCGCGCGGTCGCGCTTGGCGTGCAAAGTATTCTCGATCAGCCGCAGAAGAGCAACGTGTTTCAGCGCCGCCTGGCGGAAGATGGCCTTCTGCGCCTGGATGTCGGCCTCCCCGAAGGCACGGCCCTCGGGCGTAATCGCGACATCGCCTTCCCGCAATTCCGCAAAACCCAACATCACCGAGGCGTCCACGATAGGCAGAAGATCGTCCACGTCCATCGCCAGCTCGTCGGCCAGTTTGTAGAGGTCTTCGGAACCGTTGCGGTCGGCGAGCAACTCCATGAAGCCGGCAATCCCTCCGGGACGGGCGTGGGGCAGCATTTGAAACTTGGTGCGCACACGAGGCTGGCCATCGGCGGATTGCCCGGCGGTCTTCCCGGGTGCGGACACTCCTTCCTCTGGGCGCGTCAATGTCTTGTAGATGTAATCCACATAGGCCAAAAAGCGCGGGGACTTGCGGTCGCGATACTGCGGAATATCGATTTCGAAGTCCGAACGGATGCGCCCGGGATTTCGGCCGAGCACGATCACCCGGTCCGCCAGCAGCACGGCTTCCTCGATGTTGTGGGTCACAATGAAGATGGCGGTGGTCGGCATCTTCTTGTTCAGCCACAATTCCAGCAACTCGGAGCGAAGGTTTTCGGCGGTGAGAACATCGAGCGCCGAGAACGGCTCGTCCATGAACAGCACTTCCGGCTCGACCACCAGCGCCCGCGCGAAGCCGACGCGTTGCTTCATTCCGCCCGACAGCTCCTTCGGATAGGCCGTCTCGAATCCGTCAAGACCGACGGTATCGATCATCTTCAGCGCCCGCTTGTGCCGCTCGACTGCCCCGGCGCCTCGCGCGATGAGCGGAGCCTCCACGTTCTCCAAGACAGTGAGCCAGGGAAAGAGGGCGAAGCTCTGGAAGACGATGGAGACATTCGGAATATGCCCGTCCATGGCTTTGCCGTGCCACAGCACATGCCCTGAAGACGGTTTCGACAGGCCGGTCAGCATGCGCAGCAAGGTCGATTTGCCCGAGCCCGATGGACCAAGCAAACCCACGATCTTTCCCGGAGAGATGCTGAGGTCCGTGGGAGCAATCACCTCGATGCGATTGCCGTCGGCCTGGGGATAGTACTTCTCGACCGCACAGGCTTGAATGATTGTCTCAGCCAAACTCCCTCTCCTCTGCTCTGGTTTTCTTAGTCTATGGGTTGGTGCTGGTACAGACAATTAGGAGACGTGCGATTCATGTGAATGGAGTGTGAATTTGCTGCCGCTCCGAGGTCCGTTCAGGGCACTCGGGGCACTCGGCTATTGACGCCGGACTCGAAGACTGGTCCGCGCCCCGCCGCAGTAGGTGATCGAGTCCGATGCTGGTCAGGCTATTTCGCGGCCCCAGTGGCCTATCGCACCATCGTCAGATGTTCCAGCAATGGTCCCAGCGCTAAGACCGGATTGCTCACAACAAGCTGAACAGGTCCTGAGAGGGCTTACAAATTCTTTATGCAAGATTTATTCAACCTTTACGGGCGGCGATGTCCAATCTAACGAGCGCAGAAAGGCGCCCCCAAAAAATATGTCAACCCAGGAAGTTTTCGTTCAGCAGTTTGCGAGATTGTTCCATCATTATCGCGATGCCTTATCGCCGGAAGCAGAACAGAAAAGTGCATCGTGGAACTCGGTCCCCCCCGACGAACGCCATCGTCTGGTTGCGGCCGCCCGGTTAGCCCTCCTCGAACTGGAAACCGACGCTCGCATGGAAGATGACTCGCGTCGCTATTTTGCCAAACCGGGAGAGGCCGAGTGGGGATGCTGACCCAACTCCTAATCACAGCGCGGCTGTGGACACAGCGGGAACCATGGGCCGCGTTAACCGCAAGCTTTCGACCGGCGTTGAGACTGTTGTCGATGATCACGGGGATCAACGCCCGGCGTGTTTCAAATTAGTTTCCGAGCCAGGTCCCTGGCTGTGCTGCTCGGAGGTGCAACGTGGCAACTGCAAAAGCAAATCATCTGCCGGCTTTGGCCTTCGCCGTCATTCGGCCCGCCCTGGTAGAGGCCAAACTGTTGACCGATAAGCATGCGCGCGATGTGGTTTACGTGGTAACGCTGGCCGACGAACTGCGCAGCATCGAAGACAAGATCGTCGCCATGGAGGAAGCCCTACACCTGGTTTCGCAGCCGGAAGATGCTCCGGCCCCGGGAAGGGCCTGCCGCACGCCCCAGGATGGTCCCGATGCGCACTGGATTCGGGCAAAATCCAGCGAGTTGAGCCAACGTCTTCGCCGAATCGAGCAATCCGCCGAAAGTGAGTAACTGGAAACGCTATACCTCTCGGGTTATGACACGTCCGTGCCCCGTTCAAGCGAAGCTTGAGCGGGTGTTTTCTTGCCAGCTAAGAAAACCTCACTTAAGCAAAACAAGCTTGGATGACAATACCGGGCAAATTTCCTTCCAACGACTTCGACCTGAATACTCCGGTTCTAGTGCCCACAGGCGGAGGCAACGGCGGCTTGTCATGTTCACAATCCCTCGTGCGTTACATCACTGAAAACTTCTCGCGACTGGTGCTAGAAGTACTAAATGGGGAGGTGTTTCATGCCCCGTCCAGGGAATCCCCTCGCTGTTTCCACCGCGTTCACGCTGCCCATTTTCTCGGAGTGCGAAGCCCGCATCGATGCCCTGCCGCCGCTGGCCATTCCCCGGTCATCGGCCCTTCTCAGCGAGTTGCCGGATCGCCGACTGTTCCTCAAAATGCTGGCGTTTCCATGCGCGGCGGCCTGTGTCATGGCCCTTGCCCGTGACTCCATTGCCATTCCCGTGCGGGCGTGGGCAGCGGCAGAGGAGGACGATTCCCGCTTCCGGGTCGAGGCGCGGTTCTATGAGAAGCTGCCCGGGAAGATGGTTCGCTGCAAACTGTGTCCGCGCGAGTGCGTGGTCGAGGACCGTAACCGCGGCTATTGCCGGGTCCGTGAGAACCGGAGCGGGACCTATTACACACTGGTCCACTCGCGGGTTGTCGCCGCCCACGTCGATCCCATCGAGAAGAAGCCCTTCTTTCATTTTCTTCCCGGAAAGCAGGCGTTTTCCGTCGCCACCGCGGGCTGCAACGTGAACTGCAAGTTCTGCCAGAACTGGGAGATTTCGCAGGCCAGACCGGAAGACCTGCCCGCAAGATACCTGCCGCCGAAGGACCTGGCGACGTTGGCTAAAGATAATCAGTGTGCCGCGGTGGCCTTCACCTACAGCGAGCCCACGATTTTTAACGAGTACGTCACCGACGCTGCGGAATCCGCACGCGACTCCGGTCTGAAGAGCATCGTCGTGACCAACGGCTTCATCCAGCAGGCGCCCCTAAAGCGCACCTGCCAGCGTGTGGATGGCATCAAGATTGATCTTAAAGCTTACTCGCAAGACTATTACCGCGATGTCGTGCGCGGTCAGCTTCAGCCGATCCTGGAGAACTTAATCACCATTCGCAAACAGGGGAAATGGTTGGAGATCGTGTATCTCACGGTGCCGACTCTCAACGACCGCGACGCCGAGATTCGCGATATGTCGCGTTGGATTAAGACGGAGTTGGGACCTGATGTCCCCATACATTTCACGCGCTTCATGCCGCTTTATCTTTTGAAGAACCTGCCCCCGACTCCGGTGCCGACGCTGGAGCGCCTCAAAGCGGTGGCCGATGCGGAAGGTCTGCAATATGTGTATATCGGCAATGTCCCGGGGCATCCTGCGGAGAACACGTATTGTCCCAAATGCCACAGCCTTGTCATCGAACGGGCCGGCTTCACCATCAAGCAGATGAACCTGCACAAAGGCAAGTGCCCGAAGTGCCAGCATCCGATCCCGGGCGTGTGGAGTTGAACATGATGATGCGAACAAAGAGCATATTCCTGGCGCTGATTGTGGCGTTCCTGTTGGCGGCCAGCGCCGCCGGGACCGCGCAAGAAAAAGTGCGGCAAGCGGGGGTAGCGGGAGCATTCTATCCGGCCAATCCCGACGAATTGAGCAAGATGGTGGATGGATTTCTGGCTAAAGCCCAGGTTCCGTCCATCAAGGAACCGCTGATTGCGTTGATTGCCCCCCACGCCGGATATCCGTACTCCGGCGGCGTCGCAGGCCACAGCTACGCGCTGCTCAAGGACCGCAAATTTCACCGCGTAGTGATCATCGCGCCCTCGCACTACGAGGCGTTCCCCTTCTCCGCGGTTTACGACGGAGACGCATACGTCACTCCTCTGGGTAGAATTCCGGTGGACAAGGCCTTTGCGGCGGCGCTGGTTAAGCAAAGCCCTTCGATCCGCTTATCGGGCCGCGGACATGACCGCTCAGGAGAACAGGCTGAACATTCTCTGGAGGTCCAGCTTCCCTTCTTACAGCGGACAATTGCCCAATTCCAACTGGTTCCCATCATCATGGGCGATCAAAGCTACGAGGCAAGTCGCGCCCTCGGCGTGGCGCTGGCTAAGTTGATCCACGACTCCGACACGCTCATCGTCGCCAGTTCCGATCTCTCGCATTATCATCCCTATGACGAGGCATCGACCATCGACCACAACACGCTGCACGCTATCGAGGCGTGGGACTACTTCAACCTCTCGCGGAACCTGCAGGCGCGGGTGTGGGAGGCCTGCGGTGGCGGCCCGATTGTAGCCGCCATGATCGCTGCCGAGCGCCTGGGTGCGAACCGTGCCGAGTTGCTGAAGTACGCCAACTCGGGCGACGTAACCGGCGATCGCTCGCGCGTGGTGGGCTACAGTGCTTTCGCTCTGTACAAGGCCGCGCCCACCAACTCCGTCGCTCACCCCTTTACCCTGACCTCCAAAGAGAAACAGGAACTTCTGAGCGTTGCGCGGAAGTCGGTGGAAAACGCCGTGCGTGAGCGCAAGGCCTATAAGCCGCCAGCCGGGTCGCCAGCACTGCAGCAGGACCGCGGTGCCTTCGTAACCATTACCAAGAATGGAGAACTCCGCGGGTGCATTGGATATGTATCCCCCATGCAGCCGCTGCTCGAAACGGTTGGCGAGGTTGCTGCGCTGGCGGCATTGCGAGATCCCCGCTTCCCTCCGGTTGTACCGGCGGAGTTGGGAGAGTTGCAATACGAGGTTTCCGTCCTGTCTCCCTTCCGGCGGGTGCTCGATGTTCGGGAGATACGTGTCGGCCAGCATGGCCTGCTCATGAAAAAGGGCGATCATGAAGGCGTGCTGCTTCCGCAGGTGCCCGTTGAGGCAGGATGGGACCGCAAGACCTTTTTGGAAGAGACGGCGAGGAAGGCAGGTCTGCCTGCTTCGGCGTGGAAGGACGACGATACCGACATCTTCTTGTTTTCCGCGCTGGTGTTCAGCGAAGGCAAGCCGCTGGAGAGCATCACACCGGAAGCATCTTCTCCCGTGAAACGGCCATGAACGCCAGCAGGGCTGTTGCCAGGTTCAATACCAGAATCAGCAGGGCGGCTTTTAGGAATCCGAAAAGCGGTACCAGACAGGCACTCAGTACAACTGCACCGATACACGCTCCCAGCAGATCGAGGGCATACAGAAATCCGGTGTTCTGCGGGGACGCATCTTTCCGGTCAGAGAAGAAGAGGTTGCTAGCCAAGGGGAATTGGTAGCCGCCTAACATCCCGCAGAGCAACGCGACTCCGGGAAAAAGAATTTCCCCGACCAGGAAGAGCCCGGCCCGGCTGTTGGTTCGCGCGCAGATTAGAAAGAACCCGTACAGTAACACCGGCGATAGGGCCGCGATCACCTGGACGGTGGCCAGGACTCGCAGCTTGGTGCTATTGACCCCGTCTCGCTGGCCAATGCTTCGCAATCCCAGCCAACTGCCCAGCGCCATGCCCATCATCACCGCCGCAACCAGTAGTGCCAGTTGCTGATAAACATAGCCGTAGATCGCCTGAAAACCCAATAGCAGCAGGACCTCCAAGGCCATCAGCGTGAACCCCATGGCGCCGACGCAGCCTGCCACAGACACGCGGTTAAGCTTCTTTGGCCTCAACACCGCAAGAATGAGTAGCCCGGTCACTACCAGCGCAGTCAGTCCCGATAGGATCCAGCGAAACTGAATGCGCGCCATGCCCGTGAAGATTTCACGATAGCGGCCATTGAACTGGGTGCTCCAAAGCGCTATATCGAAGTAGTAGGCGACCGGCGCAAAATCACGGTTGACGGGAGTTTCCGGCCGGGGCCGAATCTGTTCCGCCATTTCGAGCATGCGATCGGGGGCCATGCGGAAGGGGAGGTAATACTCGCGCACATAGCTGGTCTCCAGGTGGCGGGACTCCAGCCTTTGCAGCAAGTCATTGGCACGAGCCGTCAGAGTGCCCGCTTGCGTGGCGGCGAAGAAGTACGCGGTGTCTCCAGGAATTGTAGTGACCTCGGGAAATACCTCCTGCAAGCTCCGGTTAATGCACCGCAGGAAACTCCCCAGTGTCGGCGTGATGTAGTTCTCCGATGCTCGCAGTTGGAAAGAGAGAATGCCGCCGGGATTCAACTTCGCGGCAGCTTCGCGGAAGAACTCGACGGTGAAGAAGCGGTTCAATTGCGCGGTCTGCGGCTCCGGCAGGTTGAGGATAATAACGTCAAATGTCTCTGCGGTGCTCTTCAGAAATAAACGGCCATCGGTAGCGCGCAGGTGCACACGCGGCTCGTGCTGCAGCATGACCATCTCGGCGGTGAAGTAACTCTGCCCAAGCTCAAAGATTTTGGGATCCAGTTCGACCACATCGATGCGTTCGATCAAGGGATGCTTCAGGGCTTCGGCGGCGCTCCCATTCAGTCCCCCGCCGATCAACAACACGCTTCTCGGGGCCCGGTGCTGCAGGAGCGCGTAATGAACGGATTCTTCCGCAGCCTGAGGGTCAGGCACAGTAAAGAGCACGAGACCGTTCTCGAGAAGCGTGCGGCTGCTGTCGGTTTCCACTACCGCTAGATTTCCGTATGCCGAATTTTGGCTGGTCAGGAGATGAAATCCCTGCCAGAGCCGCCTAAGTGAAAGCGTTTCCATCCAGGGCGCGCCGAATGGAAACAGCCCGGCGACGAAAACCACGGAGATTGCCGCGTACGCAACCTTGCGCCAGACAGGCCCGCGAAAGAGCAAGCTGGCGGCCGCTAGCAGATTCAATAACCCGAGGCAAAATGCAATTTGGAAGGAGGTGTAATGGCGGACCAACATCAGGCTGGCGAGCAGGCCACCGATGCCTGATCCGAATGCTTCCAGAAGATAAACGGATCCCGTAGCCCTCGCCGGCACAGCCCCGGTTTCCTGACAGACCAGGCGGCTGCCCGCTGCAAACATTCCTCCCGAGAACAGGCAGAACGGGCATAGAACCACAAGGGCGGTAAGGAACATCGGCCACGGCCCCAGGATTTCGCCGGGAACATTGAGAAAAATTCCTTTGCTGCTTCGGACTGCGAAGATGGTCAAGGGCAGCGCTAACGCGAGGAGCGCCTGCAAACCGGCCATAGTTTTGCGCGGATCAGCAAACCATGTGATCTTCCGTCCGAAGAGGCTGCTACCGATACCCGTCCACAACAACCAACTGGCAAGCAAGAGTCCCAGGGAGATCTCGTTGCCATAGAAGACCACCAGCAGTTCCCGCATGAGCAAGATCTGGGCAACGGTCGCCGTGAATCCGATCAGCAACAGCAACGGCCGGAGTCGCCACAGGCTCTGCCTTGATAACTGACGTTGCTGGAATGGGATCACCATAGGACTGGCCCAGCCAATGGCGTGGCGTTAGCCTCCGACTGACCCATCAGAACATGACGCAGGCCTCGGTCACTCGTTCTAATAAGCGTTCCAGCACTCCCAGCTTCTGCTGCAGTTCAATCTTGTGCGCGGCATTCTCCGGCTGAGCGATGCCTTCGGTCAGCGTGCGCTTTTGCGCACGCAGGAGGTCAGCCACCTCTTCAAGTTCATCGGAATCGAGTCGTAGGTCTCGGGCCAGGACCTTGTCCAACACATCGTTAATGAACCGGGGACTTTGCCCTACGCCTCTGTCGGATTGGACGCTGCCGGACGAAGGGGCTTGAGCTGTCGATACCGTGCCCACCCGCTCAAGCAAGATGTTCGTAAGTAGATTTAGCTCGTCGGGTTCCAGATGCAATTGCATTACCCTTCTCCGATCCGGAGAGAAAACACCTTAGAAATCTCTACCGTAGAAATTGAATCATGCCGACGTTCGAGCTGTCAGTGACAACGATCGTCTGGCCCTTATGTGAGCAGACGAAGCCAAGGGCAACTGGATGTAATGTGTGGGCAGGCATTTGTTTCTCTTAGCGGTTCTCCGCTACAACGATCTGCCCGCTGAGAATGTCAGCGGCCTGAGTAAGGGTCAGGTCATCGGCCACGCGCTGGAAGTCATTGCGGGTTTCGGTCTGCTGCACGTTGATTGTCTTGAAGAAGAGAGCTTTTCCTTTCATGTCCACAGCCATGGCAGCCATTTCCCAATGGCCTGCTGCAACTTCTTCTTGCCTGACCTCGAAATGGCCTCCCTTGTTCAAGCGTCCCAGCAGGCCGCCTCCAAATTTCACGTCCCCGGTGAGACGGCCATTCATTGCGGCAAGTCTTTCTTGTTGGCCATCGACCCACAATTCGCCTTCCATGTCGTGAAAAACGCGGGCCTCCAACGACGGCGGCTGAAAATTTGGGTTGGGTCTGAAGCTCAGCTTTATCAGGTCTCCCTCACGGCCCGCGTAGTTGTACACAAATGCGTCCGCCAGCATCTTGAACAATCGTCTCCCTTGTTCTGTCTCGGTATTTCGCGCCCGCTGCAGCCTTCGTTGCTCAGTTGGATTGCTGACCAGCTCTTGAATACGCTGGTTCTCTTTCTGCAGTTGTTTCGCGGTGAGGGGGTGGTCGTTAATAGCCAGGAGTCGACTGAGATCACCATCTTTTGTCTCAATGGTCCTCTTGGTCTGTTTCTTGCCTGCTTCTTCTTTTTCTTGCCGGTACGCCCACTGGGCATGATCCTCATCCTGGAATTTCAGTTCGTTGGCGACCACGCTCCGTGCCAACTTGTCGGCCGACACTTCTTGGCTGCCGGGAGCAGATTGAGCGAGTGTCATCGATCCGAACAGAATGATGGCGGTCATAACGGCGACGGGGCTGTGTATCAGTCGCACCGCCAATGGCGACGCTAGTGCGCAGCCCGTTCTCAGCCACTTATGCATGTGACCACCTCCGGGACTGAGACCGACGGTGCCAACGACCGGTAGATTCCCGTCGCAGTCCCTTAGTTCCTCACAACTTTCATCATCGAACCCGGGTACCCAAGAAAGCTGTTCAAAAATCGCACACACGATGGAAAGTTCGCAACCAGGTGCGGCGAGACCCCACCCCTTGTTTCTACTCGTCAAGCGACACCGATCTGCGCTGGACGCGCGAGCATTTCCAAACAGATTTCCGGAATCCCAATTGATCTCGGCGCGCATGGTACCCGTTTTGGGATAAAGCCGAGGCCACTCCAGACGTGGTCAATTCTGCTCAGACCTCAGAACGCCCCGAGATTACAAAAGTGACAGCCCTCAAAGCGACTCAGAAGAGCCGTAATCCGAGTTTTACGAGGGCCAAGGAGAAATATGAAAACCAGCACGAAAGACCGGATCAAGGGCAGCTTCCACGAAGTGAAGGGAACCATCAAGGAGCAGGTCGGAAAGGCTACGAATGACCGCCAGTTGAAAGCTGAAGGGAAAGCTGAAAAGAACGTAGGCAAGGTCCAACAGCGCATAGGCCAGGCTAAAGAAACCGTGGCAAAGTTGAAAGGAAAGCTAAAAGGTCTAAAGACTGCGTAGGCCATTCCGAAATGAATCGGCGAAGTTGATTAAGGCTGGTACTTGCGAGGGGGGATGGTGTGCCGACGGAGATCCTAAGAGTAGAATCAGGTCGGCCAATTCAGCACATTTTTTCTTCTATTCCCGAGTCGGCCGACGCGAGATAAGGCGTGGTGCCGGAGGACGCGCCAGAACCATACCCAAACCCGTGGAGTGAGCCGCTTATGGGAAGACAAGGCCCAATTGCAGGGTGCTTTTGGGATCAGCCGCTACAAGACCTGCTCCATCTGTTGCAGACATCCCCAGCAGGTCTGAGTTCTGCCGAAGCGACACAACGGCTGCGTCTTTATGGCGCCAACAGCTTCGTGCAGGAATCCCGCTTCGCCGCACTATTCAGTTTTCTCCGCTTATTTGCTAATCCCCTCGTCATCATTCTGCTCATTGCCAGCGCCATATCTCTCGTACTCGGCGACCCAGTTGGCGGACTGATCATCATCTCCATCGTTGTGCTGAGCCTGCTGTTGAACTTCTTCATGGAATTCCAGGCCCGGCATGCCGTTGAGAAGATCCAAAAACAGGTTGCCACAACTGCTGCTGTCATTCGTGATGGGAAAGAACAAGAACTGCCGGTAGCAGAACTGGTTCCGGGAGACATCATTCGACTCAATGCTGGGGACCTTGTGCCGGCAGACTGCCGGTTGCTCAAGGTAACCGACCTGCATGTGCGCGAGTCAGCGCTCACCGGAGAGTCGCTCCCCGTCGAGAAGTCCGCCGATGATCTTGCAGCGGGCAAACACGGGGTGGCTGACGCTGACAACAGCGTTTTCCTCGGCACCGCGGTGCAAACCGGGATTGGCACCGCGGTTGTCATTTGTACAGGCAAAGATACCGCCTTCGGTGAGATTGCCAAGCGCCTGGCCATGCGGCCGCCGGAGACCGAGTTCGGTCGTGGCATACGCCACTTCGGCCTGATGATCACGTGGGTAACCATGCTGCTTGTGCTTTTCGTCCTGCTGGTAAACATCATCCTTCACCGTCCGCTACTGGAGTCTTTCCTTTTCTCCGTCGCGCTTGCCGTGGGTATGACCCCGGAGATGATGCCCATGATCATCACGGTCACGCTGGCCCAGGGCGCTAGACGCATGACGAAGAAGAAAGTCCTGGTCAAGCAGCTGGCGGCCATCGAGGATTTTGGCAGTATAGATATCCTCTGCAGCGATAAGACGGGCACGCTCACGGAAGGGGAGATAGTGCTCGACCGGCAGGTCGACGTCCAAGGTAAGGACGAAGAGAATGTGCTGCGGATGATTTATCTGAACAGTTACTTTGAAGCCGGCATCAAAAGCCCGCTCGACGACGCGGTCTTGAAGCACGAGCACCCGTCCATTGCGGAGTATGAAAAGGTGGACGAGATCCCCTTCGACTTCAACCGCAAGCGCCTTTCCGTCGTGGTACGGCACGGTGACGAACATCTCCTCATCACCAAGGGCGAGGCGGAGAGCGTCTTTGCAATTTGTCAGACCGTTAACCTCGCTGGGGCTTCCCAGCCGTTCGATGAAAGCCAGCGGGCCAGCGCGGCAGAGACCTTCAAGAAACTGAGTGCCGACGGCTACCGCACTCTTGGTGTCGCGGTGCGGAAGGTGGACAAACAGGATGCCTACACTCTAGCGGCTGAGCAAAATATGACGCTGGTCGGGTTTGCCGCGTTCCTGGATCCCCCCAAGGAGGGAATCCAGTCCGTTCTCGAGGCTCTAAAGAAGAATGGAATTTCCGTAGTCATCATGACTGGCGACAACCAGTATGTGACACAGAAGGTTGCCCATGACGTTGGATTGCCGGCAGATCGCATTCTCACCGGGAGTGAGGTCGACACGACGGACGATGCCGCTCTGGCTTACCAGGCAGCGCACGGCGCCATCTTCGCCCGTATGTCTCCAGAACAGAAGGACCGGGTCATCCTTGCTCTTAAAACACGGGGACATGTGGTCGGGTACATCGGTGACGGCATCAACGATGCTCCGTCGCTGCACACTGCGGATGTCGGTATCTCAGTAATGAATGGCGTGGACGTAGCCAAAGACGCTGCCAAGGTCATCCTGCTGGAAAAGGACCTTGCCGTGTTGAACGACGGGGTGAACGAGGGGCGGCGCTCCTTCGCCAACATTATGAAGTACATCATCATGGGAACCAGCTCGAACTTCGGCAACATGTTCAGCATGGCGGCGGCATCGCTGTTCCTGCCCTTCCTGCCCATGCTGCCGACCCAGATTCTGTTGAACAACTTCCTGTATGACATTTCGCAGATCAGCATCCCCGGCGACAATGTTGATCCTGCCCTACTGCACCGGCCCAAGCGATGGCAGATCGGCTTCATTCGCCAGTTCATGATGATCGTCGGGCCGATCAGTTCGCTTTACGACTTCCTCACCTTCGCAGTGCTGCTCTGGGTGTTCCATGCTTCGACCAACGCACCGCTATTCCACACCGGATGGTTCGTGGAGTCCTTGGCAACTCAAACGCTTGTGGTTTTTGTGATCCGGACGGCCGGCAATCCCCTGAAGAGCCGTCCCAGCCGCCCGTTGTTTCTAAGCGTGCTGGCGATCGTGGGAATCGCCGCTGTGCTGCCATATACGGCAGTAGGAAGGCTCTTGCGGTTTACCGCGCTACCACTGTCGTTGCTGGGTACGATTGCGTTTCTCGCCGTGACCTACATCCTGCTGGTGCAGGTCGTAAAGTCCTGGTTCTATCGCCGGCACGCGCTGCTTTGATGGAGCGGCTGAACAAGGCGCAGAACCGGCCTTGCTTCCGATTGTCCGCACTCACACGACTGTTCCGAACAGCCACCCGACGCCTGAGGTGATCGCCATGGCGAGCGCACCCCAGAAGGTGACGCGAATTGCGCCTCTCATTACTCTTGCGCCACCCGCGTGTGCAGCCAACCCTCCTAGAAGCGCGAGGAACAGCAGTGAAGTGCCAGACACAAAGGGAATCAACCTTGCCTCCGGGGATATGACAGTGACCAAAAGAGGCAGGACTGCTCCCATGGCGAAGCTGCCAGCCGATGCCCATGCCGCCTGAATCGGACGCGCACGAAGAGTCTCGGAGATGCCGAGTTCATCGCGGGCATGCGCGCCTAGCGCATCATGGGCCATCAACTGCTCGGCAACCTGTTTCGCGAGCGGAGGTTTGAGCCCGCGCTCGACATAGATTGCCTGTAGCTCCTTGTGCTCGCCCTTGTCGTCAGCCTTGAGTTCCGCCCGCTCAAGCTTGAGGTCGGCCTGTTCGGTATCGGCCTGTGAGTGGACAGACACGTACTCACCGGCAGCCATCGACATGGACCCGGCTACCAGGCCGGCGACCCCTGCGACCAAAACGTTGCGGTGATTGGCATGCGCGGCGGCGACACCGAGCACCAGGCTCGAAGTTGAAAGGATGCCGTCGTTCGCGCCCAGTACCGCCGCGCGCAGCCAGCCGATGCGTCCTGTGCGGTGTCGTTCCTGGTTGCTCACAACCATTCGTGAGGCCTCTTTGAGCAGGGCAAAGCGCAATCCTGGTTTGAATCGCGCTTTGCCGAAAAACAAGTTCCTTATTGCACGCTTCCTGTTGTGACGGTTACATCGGTCCCGATGGACTCACCGGATACGACGAGCTCAACCCGCCGGTTCTCCTGGATCGGATGAATTCGCCTGCTGCGGAGATGGCATCGCCAGCGCCGAAACACCCAATACCATGAGGCATGGTAGGAACATTGTCGCTATTTTCACTGTTAGTCTCCTTCAAGAAGTTTGCAGCTACCATCGTGAAGGTTGTTCGCACCGAATACTGAGCATATTTGACCGCCCCCGGTTGTCGCAGGTCAGGAGATTCGCGAAATGGATCAGATGTCAGGCGGGACACTGCGGATTAGCCGAGGCAACCGGTCGGACCAAGAAGATCAAGTTAGGGCGCACAATTTTGCACAGCTTTTGGGGGCAGCGCGCCCCAGAGAAGGCAACAGATCACTGAGCAGCTCATAGCCAACGAGCAATTCTGACCAGCTTTTGAAACCTGATCGTTGAATACTAGTCAACGACACAAGACTCCACTTCACACAAGGAAACTTGCAACCGAACCTTAACGGTTCCGCGACACGTAAGGCGTAAAGGAGTTCTCGATGAATCTCAATGTGATGGATCTAAAACTGATTGCTCTCGCAGTGGTGGTGGTTCTGATAATCGTGGTTGGCATTGCCCTTTACATGCGAAAACGCAAGAAGACCACGGCAGGACTTCGCGACCGTTTCGGGCCGGAGTACGACCGGGCGGTTAAACAACATGGGTCTGAACGCAAAGCGGAAGCGAAGCTGACAGACCGTGAAACGCGGGTTGAAATGCTGAAGATCCGCGATCTTGACCCAGCGGAGCGTGAACGCTACCTGGCCCAGTGGCAGGCGGTGCAATCCCGCTTTGTCGATTATCCGAAAGGTGCAGTAACGGAAGCCGACGAACTGGTGTGCTCGCTGATGCAAACGCGTGGCTATCCGGTCGCTGATTTTGATCAGCGCGCGGCGGACATTTCCGTCGACCATCCCAAAGTAGTGGAGAACTATCGTTCGGCGCACGCCGTCGCATTGCAGCTCGGCAAAGGCGAAGCCAGCACCGAAGACCTGCGAACCGCGATGATCCACTATCGCTCACTCTTCGATGAACTGGTGCAGGTGCAGATCCCTGGCGACAAGAAAGTGGCGTAGCCCCGGGGTCTGCGACTCTCCAGCAGTAAGCGTCAATTGGAACCTAACCACCGAACAGAGGAGGAATTCAATGATGAAACCGAGCACGGACGATAAGACCACAGGCAAGCTCCACGAAGTCAAAGGAACAATCAAGCAGAAAGTCGGCGAGCTTACCAAGGACCCCGACCTGGAAGCTGAGGGCAGAGCTGAAAAGAATGCCGGCAAAGTTCAAAACTGGGTCGGCAAGGTCGAAAAGGCCGTCGGGGAATAAACGAATCAACCTCGAATTGGAAACGAAAGAGGGTAAAGCATTATGGCGCAATCAGTGTCGGAACGAACGGGCGAGCAAATTGCCGAAACGGTACGCAAGGCTTCGCGGGCGACATCTGCCGTTGCGGATGCAATTGAAGATGGCTTAGGAGCAGCGCGGCGTGTCGCAAAACAAGGTGGCGACGCTGCTGAAGAGCTTTTTGATGACACAACCAAGCGCTTACAGCGACATCCTATTGAAACAATTGTAGTGACATTCGCAGTGGGCGTTGCGGCTGGAGTAGCGATCGGCTGGATGATGAAGCGCAGATAACATTAACCATCGCAGCAAATACGCGAGAGAAGGGTCCAGCGCGCTGGGCCCTTTTTGCTAGATCTATAGAGTCTCGTCTCCAACACGGCCGTACAGACGATGGTGTCTTCCCAGAGACAGAGTCAGTCTACGGCGGCCCAACTTGCGCCCAACAAGCGGTGGTCAAAAGGAAACAGCTATTCGTCGCGCCTGCGCCTACGCTGGTGCTGAGGTAATACCCATGAAAGCACTTGTAGCTCTCGGAACAGCAGTCCTGTTCCTGTCTCTCGGAACCCCGGTCCCTGCCTTTGCACAGCAGGGAAAAGAGGAAGCCAAGCCGGAACAGAAGCAGCAACAGCAGCATGCTCAGCCGCAACAACAGCAGCACGCTCAACCGCAACAACAGCAGCACGCTCAGCCGCAACAGCATGCCCAGCAGCAGCCGAAACAACAACAGCAACAGCAGCAGCATGCCCAGCAGCAACCGAAACAACAACAGCAGCAGCATGCCCAGCAGCAGCCGAAACAACAACAGCAGCAGCAGGCCAAGCAGCAGAACCAACAGAAACAGCAGCAGCAGCAGCAGCAGCATGCCCAGCAGCAGAACCAACAGAAACAGCAGCAGCAGCATGCCCAGCAGCAGAACCAACAGAAACAGCAGCAGCAGCATGCCCAGCAGCAGAACCAACAGAAACAGCAGCAGCAGCAGGCCAAGCAGCAGAACCAACAAAAACAGCAGCAGCAGCATGCCCAGCAGCAACCGAAACAGCAGCAACCGAAACAGCAGCAACAGCATGCCCAGCAGGGCGTCCAGCAGGCGGCACGCCACACCCCACAACAGGAGCATGCCCAGCAAGCAGCATGGCAGGGGCATCGATCACAGAACTGGCAGTCCGACCACCGCTCGTGGCAGCAACGTGGCGGCTACCACGGCTACCGTATTCCTGAGAATCGTTACAACGGCTACTTTGGCCCGGACCACGGGTTCGTCATCTACAGCCAACCTTATATGGTTGTTGGTGGGTTCCCGCGCTTCCAGTACAACGGCTTTTGGTTTAGCCTGGTTGACCCGTGGCCTGACAATTGGGGAAACAACTGGTACCAAACTGACAACGTTTATATCGTCTATGAGAACGATGGGTACTACATGTACAACCCCAGATATCCAGGCGTCGGAATCGCGATCAGCGTTTCGATGTAAAGATCTAGTTGATTAGATCCAGGCGGGGCTGCACCCTAAAGAGCGCTTCCTAGGCCGAGAAGTCAACCAAGCGGTAAGGCGCGCAGGTGATAGGTTGCAGCCGCCAAGTTCAAGGCTCAGATCGCACTCCCAAACGGTGGCAGTTTGATAATTTCGCTTTTCATCGCCATTCCTGGCTGGAAACTTCTCCGCAGTCTGGGAGGAGTTGGACTGGTAATACTGGGGGTTGTGGACAGCTCGGTGGTTCCCACGTTCGGCAGCTTGGATGCTCTTACCGCAATCCTGGCAGTCAAGAATCACGAGCTTTGGCCGTACTATGCCGCAGCCAGTACGGCAGGTTCGTTGATCGGCGCTTACATAACCTATCGAATGTCAGCCCGGGCGGGCGAGTCCTGGCTGGAAAAGCGCATTGGGAAGAGACGCTCGCGACAGGCCCAGGGTCTGCTTAAACGCTGGGGGTTCGCCGCCGTGTTCGTCTCGTGCGTTGCCCCACCGCCATTTCCTACCTCGCCATTTTTCATCGGAGCGGGTGCACTTCGATACCCGCAGGGGAGGTTCGTTTCAGCAGTGGCCACTGGCCGGGCCCTTCGGTACGCAGTGATCGGATTCCTGGCCGCAAAGTACAGCCATTCAATACTGCGATTCCTGAGGCATCCGCGTGGTTTTGAAACGGATGCCAAATTGATCGGCATCACAGTGGCTGGCTTCGCGATCATAGTCTTGTTCATTATTTTGTGGCGGCAGTACAAAATCCATTTCCAGCGCACCAAGGCAGAAGCGGTCGTGATAGTGAAGTGAGGCAAGACAAGTCGTACCTCAGCACGAAATTCCGAGTATGAGGATACGAGTACCCTGCACTCATGAAACAGAGAGGCCGAACAAAATGGAACACTGGGGAATCTACATCGCTTACGGATGGCTGGCTACGATCATCTGGGCCTTCGTGGACGCTGTGCAGGCCATTCGGAAGGGGCCCGCTGCCTCAGCCACCGCCGTCGGAGACTTACAGCCACAATTAGCGACGACGGGCATTACCGATGTTACGGATGGCGCGATTGCAAGCACTTCTGGACTTTCAGAAGCGACCGAAGCGACTTTAATTCACGAGGTGGCCGCATGAGCAGTAAAGGGTCTGAACAGATGCTGGGTCTGTTGAAAGAACTGTCGGTTTTCAAGAGCATGGATGAAGACTATAGTACCGGCCCCAAGGATCAAGCGGAAACAGAAGCCTATGAGAAACGCGAGCGAAGGCGACAGGAGATAAAGTTGAAAATGCAAACACTCGCTACTGAGAGCAAGAGCCATCCGTCCTAAGCATTCCTTCACACTAACTATGGATGGTCAATCTTGACCAGACGCGACCTGCCATCCTGAACGACGATGGTTTGTGGCCTTGAACCCACCAGGCCGCCGTGTTTAACAGGAGGCCTTCTGGCTGCAACCATGCCCAAAGCATTCGGTAGCTTAATGCGAATACTTAGACTATGTCCCCACGCCAACGTAGGTTGGCCCGTACGTTGCAACGGGGAAGAAATACCCTCGCAACATTGTTTTGACTGCGGAGCACAGCGGACGTATAGGCTTCAGCCCAGCATGCAAAGGGGCCCATGGAAACGGCCGGAACCATGTTCCACCTATCACCTCGAAATCGCCTTCTCATCAAATGTGCAGAGTGGATCGGTACCGCCGGAACAGCTCGCGATATCTTAAGGTGGTGATATAGGGTGGACCGCAACCGCCTGATACTCCGGCCGCGACCGTAGGAGATCTTCCGCCTGCCTCAAATCGAGGTCCTTCGACACTGGTTCAAAGTCGGACCGTGTTTCATGTTGCTGCTTGCTGATTGTCTTGAACAGCAGCATTCGTCCCGCGACCTGAATATCGACGAGGTCTGTCTTCCAATGCGACGAGCTGACCTGGGTCCGCTCAATCTCAAAGGTGCCGCCTTTGGCGACGCGCCCGAAAAGTCCGAAGCCAAAGCTAACGTTCTCTACCAAACGCCCGCTCAAGTGCGCCAGGCGCTTCTGTTGGGGATCGACCAGGAGTGTTCCAGCCATGCTCTGCAGAACTTTGGACTCCATCGTAGGCGGGACAAATGCCGGATCAGGGCGAAAGTCGAGTCGCTGATAGGGACCGTCCCAACCGTCGTATTGATAGACGAAGGCGCTCGGCAACAAACGCACAAGGTTCTCCAGCCGGCGTTCGTCCGCATCATACTGTTTCTTGACCGCAAGCTGCTGGCTGGGTTCGCGAACCAACTGATTGAGGCGGGCAGTCTCCTGCTCGCGTTGCCCTGAATCCAGCGGTGCGTCATTGATTGCGAGAAGACGGTAGACCGGACCATCTTTGGTTTCAACTTCCAGCTCGCTCAATGTCTGCTGCTCGACTACTTTGGTAACGCGGTATATCCAGTTACTTTGCTCTGCCCGGTCAGTCACTTCATTGGCAACCATGTCCTTAACAAGATCACGAGCAGACGATTGCGTCTCCGGCCCATGGGAGCCGGCATAAGAAGGACACATGAGGAGAGCAATGACCGCGAGATGGACGCTGACATACCTCACTTTTGGTTAGATGCTGGATGGCGGAGCTTCGGCTGAGTTTATTTGGAATGCTCTGCGATCTCCGATTCCTCTTAGGGATGTGAGCAGATTTGAACAGACGCGGCCTGCTACGGTCGTCTAACCTTGTAGCAGATGGAACTAAGGTTCGGTTGGGGCTGTTTCCATGAATGTTCCCTTTTTTCTTTCTGACCGAGGGCCCTTGCAGTTAGCTGGATTTCCAGTCTGGCACTCTGACCCTCAGCCTCACTTGCATCAGGGTCCCGCAATTCGCAGCGGGTGTTTAAATCCTGTGTCATCCATCAGCGACATCGCCCCAAGGAAAAGTGCTCTTAAACAGCAGGAGCGCCGACAAAAGCGCTCTACCGAAAATAGAGGAAGGTAAAAATAGTATGCCGTTACTTCAAGTTGTTTTGGTCCTGGTGGTCGTTGGGGTTCTTCTATGGCTGGTGGATCGCTTCATCCCCATGGCAAGCTCCATAAAGTCAATATTGAATGCCGTGGTGACCATCGCCGTGGTGATATGGCTGCTGAATGTCTTTGGACTTATGCACTACCTCACCAACATTCACGTTGGCAAGCCGTAACGGAGAAGGATGAGGCACTAGAACAAATTCGAGCCCAGAGTGCGAAAGTATGTGCCAATGACCGAATCCAACCAGAATCCACGATGCACGCCGGACTTACCATGAGAAACGCGATCGTAAATCACTGCCGGACGCTCTGGCTTCACACGCTGGCGCTGGTGCTGGTAATTCTGATGTGTAGTGGCGCTATGTCAGCCTATTCCGTGCTGACCCACGAGGAGATCGTTGACTTGCTGTGGGCGGACCAGATCAGTCCGCTCATCCTCAAGCGTTATCCTGGGCTTACCGAAGAGCAGCTCAAGGAAGCTCACGCCTACGCTTATGGGGGGGCCGTTATACAGGACTTGGGCTACTATCCATTCGGCAGCGTCGAATTCAGCGACCTGGTGCACTACGTTCGTAGCGGAGACTTCGTCCGTGAACTGCTGGCGCAGAGCAGCGACGCCGATGAGTACGCCTTCGCCCTCGGGGCGCTGTCGCACTATGCCTCGGATATCGCCGGCCACCCTGCGGTCAACCACGCAGTCGCCATGGGATATCCGAAGCTGGAAGCGAAGTTTGGCACATCAATCCGCTATGCCCAGGACAAAACCGCGCATCTGAAGACAGAGTTTGGGTTTGACACGGTGCAGGTCGAGAAGAATCGTTACGCCTCGCAGCAGTACCACGATTTCATTGGATTTCAAGTATCCAAATCCCTGCTGGAGCGGGTCTTTCCCATCGTGTACGGAGTGCAGTTGAAAGACGTGCTGCCCCGCGAGGACCTGGCGATCGGCTCGTATCGTTACTCGGTCAGCCGGCTGATCCCGGAAATGACCCAGGTCGCGCTGCAAACCCACAAGAAAGACCTGATGCGCGAAACCCCTGATTTCGCTAAACAGAAGTTTCTGTACCGCCTTTCCCGCTCCAACTATGAAAAGGAGTGGGGCAAGGATTACGTGAAACCCGGATTGGGTACGCGTATCCTGTCAACGCTCTTGCGATTCATGCCGAGAATTGGTCCCTTCAAAGGTCTGGGGTTTAAGAGCCCGACTCCGCAAACCGAGGACCTGTACATCAAGAGCATCAACACTACTGTCGATCAATACCGAGCTATGCTCCAAGAAGTGGGCGCTGACTCGCTCGTGCTGCCCAACTATGACCTGGACAGCGGCAATCCGACCAAGGAAGGCGAATACTCCCTCACGGACACGACTTACGCAAAGTTGCTGGGTCAATTGGCCAAGAGCAAGTTCGACCAGACGACGCCCGAGTTACGCGACAATATCTTGCAGTTCTATTCCGATGTCCAGGCATCGATCCAGACCAAGGACGACAAGGCTCGGTCGACGACGGTCCTCGCATTGCTTGATCAGTTAAGAGCCGCAACCCCGGTTGCTAGCGCCGAAGCCGTTGCCGCCCATTGATCGCCGTCCCTTCTCTCAGAGGAAGGGGTGAGTCTCAAGTAAGGTTCATCAGCAGCGACGTGGTTGTTCAGCGGACCACACAAAAGCAGGTCCCTCTCGCTGCGCTCATGATGACAAAATGGGATGCTACTACGTCGTGCAGACGTCAATAGGAACTAACACAACACGGCTTACCGTTATGCTCCAACCAGGTCAGTAGCGAACGCAAACTGGCCTGGGCCAGAGCTATACAGGAATCGCCCGCACCATAGTAGATGTTGATGGTATCGCCGTCGGGACTTATGGTGTGTCCACACGGGAAGACAACGTCATGCACGTCACCTCCGCGCTCATAGTCGGTTTCCGGTCCGAAGATCCAGGAATCGCCTCGCAGCAAACAAACATCTGGCTTCAGAATGTCAAAGAGAGCGAGGCCTACCCGGTATAACGAGCCGGAGGCCGTGTGCTTCACTCCGTGATACAGCATCAGCCAACCTCTCTCCGTCTCGATTGGCGGTGACGACAAGCCAATCTTGTTTGCGTCCCACCACGCGCCCTTGCGCGCCAGCATCATCACTCGGTGGCCGCCCCAATGACGCAGATCGGGAGAGTAAGAAACCCAGATGTGAGCTCCTAGAGGAGTCATCGGTCGATGGATGAGCGCCCACAGGCCGTCGATCCTGTGCGGTAAAAGAGCGGCATCCTTGTCGTCCGGCGACATGAGGAACCCGTATCGCTCGAATGTCCGAAAATCCGTAGTTAGCGCCAGAGAAACCCCGGGGCCGCCTTTGGAATATGCGGTATAGGCCACCGCATACTGCTTTAGCTCGGGAACGTAGGTGATACGCGGATCTTCGATTCCCCACAGTTCCTCTGGATATTTATCTGGATCAGGCATCAGCGTTGGCGTTGCATCGATGTCCCATCCGTTCATACCATTTGCAGAACGAGCAGCGCACAGATGGGAAAGACCGCGGCGATCCTCCACCCGGCAAAGCAGCAGCGTGGAGCCATCCGCAAGCAGTGTCGCTCCGGCATTAAATACGCTATTAATGCGATAAGGCCAGTCTTTACTGGATAAAATTGGATTGGCGGGATGCCGATGAAGGAGAGATTCGGTAGCGTCGATAGACTCAAGAGCGTCGATGGCCAAGGTCATAAGTCATTCTACAGGAACAGGAAACTGAACGTTGGAGCGCAAAAAGCACTCGACCGCGCCGGCAACCCAGCTCGAGCGCAATCTGTGGCGCTTAAACATCCTGGAGCTGCCGCATCTCCAGAAGCGCCATCAAGAACGACAGCGTTGACTCCGCTCCCTGGTTCTCGTTGGCGCGGTCAGGATGAAGACCATCTCGACAGCCGCCCGTGCTGGCGTCGTATAAGGCGGCCTTCAGGTCGTTATCTCCCAGGAACCAATTGAACGCAGCCCAGGCCTGCGCGCGCCAATGCTCATCGCCGGTGGCGCGATACGCTTCCAGACAAGCAGAAACGGTTGCACCGGCCTCGACCGGCTGCTGATCGAAACGAGCTTTTTCACCCGCCTTGCAGTAGAAACCCTGCGAGCCGATAGGGACGAAGTGGCCATTCACGTTGCAACATTGTTGCGTCGCAAGCCACCCCAGTGACTCGAGGCCAGCCGAAAGCAACTCTTTGTCCGAGGTGCGCGAGCCGGCCAACAATAACGCCTGGGACAAACGTGCATTGGAATAGGCCAGACTCTCTTCAAACCAGTTCCAACCCGGCGTGCTGGTGATGCGATAGATGTTCAACAGCTTGTCAGCGAGTGCATCTCTCTGCCTTTGTGCAGAGCGGTCTCCCGGGAAGCGATCAAGATACGCCTGAATTCCGAACAAGGAGAACGCCCAGGCTCGGGGACTGGTGAAAGTCAGAACCGCCGGAACTGCAAGTTCAAATAAACGCCCAGCGAGGCCCCTTAGACCTTCATCAACGGTCTGATTGACCGCAGTTCCCAAGGCCCACAAAGCGCGGCCATGACTGTCTTCCGACCCCTGTGGCTCCTGCCACTGACGCCCATAGCTGAGAAAGTTGCGGAACCTTCCATTGGCGGAATTAAAAGCCAGCCAGAGAAAAGCCAGGTAGCGCGAAGCCAATTTCTTCGCTTCAGCGTTTCCGGGCGCCGCAAGTTGCTGCACGCGAATCGACACGATCAGGGCGCGGGCATTATCGTCGGTGGCGTAGCCCTCGTGATGATTGGGAACGGCGAATACGGCGTGTTGCAACATTCCCGTATCGTCCGTCATGCGATTGAGATGATTGAGCTTCACGGCCGGCAAACTGTGGATGCGATTTGCCCCGACTGGGTTTGGGCTGACCAGGCGAGGGTTCCACATGCGCTCCGCCCGGGCCCGCTGGAAGCTGCGCATGTAGTCCTGGGCCACGCTTTTCCAAACCATGTTGCGGGAATACAAGTACGCCCGTTTGCGCATAGCGTGCCGTTCGGCTTCATTCGCCAGGAGCTGAATGGTCTGCTCTGCAATTGCGTCCGGGTCGCTGAATGGGACCAGTATTCCACGGCCCTGATCGAGTAGCTCGAGTGCATGCCAGTAGGGAGTCGAGATGACTGCCTTCCCCGCACCCAAGGCGTAAGCCAGGGTCCCAGAAACGACCTGCGCTTCATTCTTGTAGGGTGTGATGTAAATATCGGCCGCGCCGATGAACTCCATCATCTCCTCAGGACTAACGAATCGGTTATGAAATATGACGTGCTCCCCAACCCCCAGGTCCTCAGCGAGCAACTGTAGCGACTCGCGGTATTTATCTCCCTCGCGCTTTCTTATGTGAGGATGGGTCGCTCCCGCGACGATATACGTAACATTGCTGTTCTGAGACAGAATGCGCGGCAAGGCCTGTATGACTGTTTCAACTCCCTTATTTGGCGAGAGCAAGCCGAAGGTCAGCAATACCGATTGGCCCCCAACTCCGAAGCGGTCCTTGTAAAAATTCGGATCAACAAACGCTAGATTTGGAACTCCATGCGGGATGACATCAATCTTTGCCGCAGGAACCTGGAAGATTTCCTGGAGAAATTGCGCAGAGTGCTGGCTCATCACGATCAGGCGGTCGGAGAGCTCCGCGATTTCGACCATCACGCGATGCTGGTCGGGATTCGGTTCGCGCAGCACGGTATGAAGGGTGGTCACGACGGGCATGTGCAGTTTCCGCAGCAGCTCCAGGATGTGGCTCCCGGCCGGCCCTCCGAAAATTCCGTACTCGTGCTGCACGCACACCAGATCGACATTGGTGAAATTGAGGAACTCAGCCGCGCGCTCATACGACGGCAGCTCCTCTTCGGTCAGCTCGAATCGCACGCGCTCGGGATACCTGTATTCGGAATCCGGATCGTTCACGGGCAGTGCGAATAACCGTTCCGTTCCGTACTCGGTCGAAACCGCGTTGCACAAGTCGGTGGTGAAGGTGGCAATACCGCACTGCCGGGGAAGATAGTTCCCGATGACAGCAATTCGACTGGGAAGAGAAAGATTGACCGCAGTGTCGAAAGGCTTCGCTGACTTGATCTCAGCCACGTGCGGTAGTGAGCCTGCAAGTCCCAACGGTCTTCTGAATGGCAGCGTCTTTGGCAACGACATGGATCCCTCTCCGCTCACCCCACCGGGAGGTAGGTGAATAATCGCGGCGCTGTCCAGTTCGGTTCTCCCCCGAGAACACCTCGCCTGACGGCGCCGCGAACTTTTCAATTGCCACTGTGCCGCAATTCGGCAGGCACAGCGGCAAACCTCAACTATTTAGTCTCGGCAGCTTCGCGCTGGTTCGCCCGTTTTTCGGCGGCATTGACCGCTGCGAGAAACGAGTTAGCGCTCGCGGGAGCATGCACTTCGCCCGACAGCGTTTTGCGGAAGGAAACATCTTTGCCATAGATCGCAGCGGTGGAGTCATTGTCCTGCTGGATCTTGGCGCCATCCACGGCGACTCCAGCAAACAGGCCTTTGGTACGCGAGTAGCTCAAGGCCTCAGTATTCAACTTCCAGTCGGTGCCTGCCGCAGCATGCCGTCCAACCGGACCAGCGGCCGCGGAGGCTTCGCCGCTGAGTTCGAACTTGCTCGAGAGCAGCCCTTGCACACCTTTGTCATTCATGAACAACATGATGAGATCGACCGACTGACCGCCAACCTGGAAACCAAAATTGCCGCCACCAATCGAAATGAATGCCGGCGCACTCCAGCCGTGGGCGGTGCGGCAGGTAACCACGCCGCGTCCATGCTCTCCGCCGACGATGAATGCACCCTTCGCCATGTCGGGCACCACCGCAATACACTTAGCGTCATTGAGCACTTCTGCAGGAATGCCCTTGTCAGGTGCAGCCATGATCTCCTGGAGCACGCCGCCAGCCGCTTGCAAGCGCGCGTTGGTGGCTTCTACTCCCGAACCGGCGAACCCGAAGGTCGCCAACGACAAAACGACTAATGCGATTCCGTATTTCTTCATCGAACACTTCCTTTTTCATTGCACGTGTTTCATTGCACGTGGGTTTGTGAGTGAGTTGGTGACGGTCCGATATCCACCGTAAAGGTCAGGCGGTTCTTCGGCCACTGATCAAATTGATGACCAGGACCACGACGGCAATCACCAACAAAATGTGGATCAGACCGCCGGCGATGTGGAAACTGAAACCGAGAAGCCAGAGAATCAACAGAATGACAAAAATTGTCCAGAGCATATGTTTCTCCTTATGCTGAGTGTGAGCGTCAAGGTTGTGTGACTGCTCAGTAACAGCGCCGGTGCCGGCAATCGCACCGAAAGTCGCTACAAGTCCACTGCTTTGCTGTCAGCAGCAAGGCTTCGGGATCGTCGAAGGTCAATCAGCGATCCACTAGATCCGGCCAAGCAGCAGCAAAATAACTACAATGACGAGCACCACACCTACCCCACCGCTCGGGGCATAACCCCAGGTACGGCTGTGATTCCACGTCGGCAGGGCACCCACCAGAAACAACACCAATAGAACAATCAAGATAGTTCCGAGCATACTTTCCTCCTCGTACTTAAGAATCAAGCTCCGGCGCGATGCGACTTTGGGGAGCACTCGCGCGGGCCGGCTTGGTTGCGATCAGGTTCGCGATCGTTGTCAACAGATTGTGGGGGTGATGTCCTTTGGGATAGAACCTGTCAGCCATGATGCCGGCAAGTACCGCATCCCCGTGGTAGTCTCCGCTCATCGCTACAATCGAAATCGACGGATACCGGCTTCGCACCTGCGAGATCAACTCAAGGCCCGACATCTGCGGCATGTTGAGATCGGTGACGATCAGATCAGGGACGGTTCTGTTCAAGTGCGACAAGGCGCTGACGCCGTTGTCCGCCTCAGCAACGTCATATCCCGACGCCATCAGCAACCCTCCCAGGCTTTCCCGAATGCAGGGTTCGTCGTCCACAATTAGAATCTGAGGCTTGGCGCCGTTCGGCATTGTGCTCTCCTGATGTGGCAGACAGAACAACTTCCACCTCACTACGATGTCATGCCCACGCTCCTCCCGTCTGGTCAAAACAGAACACTTCATTTGGTGGTGCTGTGCTGGTGATTACTGAGGAAGACCCTTAAGGCGCAGAGGGACGAAGTGCGCAATTTGGGAGAGATGCTGACCCTCGGACGGCAAGAGTCATTATGAGAAACACCGTGTAGCCCTACTCAACTCCGCCCAATGCAGCGGTGTCAGCGCCAGGAGTTGGGAATGGCCGTCCATCGTTGAAATGTGGGCAAGTAGCGGCGCTTGTGGCAGACAATACAACGTCCTGGGCAAAGAAAGAGGAGAGGCAGAATGGACCTTTCAACCCAACTCTCAGGAGGCGCGGTCCGGAACTGGTCCCCCTTGCATACACGGCAATGCGCGGATAACAAATACATTTTGGATTCGTAACACTGTTCTCAGTACCGAACAGCGGACTCGTCTCACTGGTTGCGTTGGCTGATGGACAGCATAGACCGCCCGGGGTCCTTATTCCGACTCAAGGAAGCCTGCACTCTCATCGCGAAGTCGTATCCTTGACGGCGACGACCGCGCCGGCTTCTGTGGGGGTTAGCCGCGACCGATCGCACTCGGGGTAGCCGCTAATACATGCCAAATAATTGCGTTGATGATCGGCAACGGTTACTTCGCTGGATTCCTTCGTCGATAGTTTGGAACGGTCACAGCCTGCCCCGCCGTCCCAACACTGCGAGACATTACGCTGGTGCTGGGCCACCGCTACCTCGCTGACCTCAGAGGGGCTCAGTTTCGATAGGTCACAGGACGACCACCCGCTCCAACAATCGGAAATATTCTTCTGGTTTTCTGCCATGGCGACGCCGACCGCTTCGGACGCCGTCAATTTGGAGTGATCGCACGATCTCAGCCCACTCCAACAATCGGAAACCATATTCTGGTGCGCAACTATCGCTACCTGGGCCCGCTCCGGCGCGCTAAGCTTCGAGGGATCACATGACGTCCACGCGCTTTTGCAGTCAGAAATGTCTTGTTCATGCTTGGCCGCCGTTACCTCGTTCTTGTCAGCCTGAGTCAAAGCCGAGCGATCGCACGAGTCCAAGCCGCTCTTGCACGCAAACAGGTTCTGTTCGTGACCGGCTGACTGCGCGGAGAGCAGCGCGGAACACCAAATCAGAAACATAATCAGAGAAAAACGGCGCATTCGCGACATAACCTTCATTTGTTTCCGCCTTTTGAGCGTGGACCGCTTTAAGCCGCACGCATTCCTGGGAGGATTATCGATCAGGCGAGATGCGGAAGGCTGTTCAACATTGCTCAGTGAGCAATCCTGCCCAGATGCACGATTCTCACCTTAGCCGCCGCACGCTTGCCCTTGTTTGCAGAACCGGTCAAACGGGAACGCCATCACAGTTTTGGAATGTGGAAATTAGGGGCGGCAATATGCGAGTTCGGTGAGGCGGGGCAAAATAGGAGATTCGATGCAATGGAAAGCCCCCATCCAAGCAAGAGAAGCTTGGATGGGGGCTGCACATTCAATGCTTTAATGCTTACCGCTTTCGCTTCCTGAAGAACGCAGGGATCGAAGCGCCCAATCCCCAAAAAGAGAAATTCGAGGAATTCGCGCCGGCCGCAATCGCGCCCCCGGTGGCCACTAGGGCAATCGTTCCCGGCTCGGGTGTGGTCGTGCCACCAGCGCAATTGCCGATATTGATGTTATTGGTATCCAATGTGACGGCGCCATTCAGGGCTATTACTCTGCCACAATTGACGTCGGCGCCGGTATTCAGCGTAACGCTCGCGTCCGCGATCACATTCCCATAGAAGTCAGTGGTTGTTCCCAACGTCGCAGAACTGCCAACCTGCCAGAAGACCTGGTCATTACTGCCCGGATTGATGATGTTCACCATCGAAGCGCTGGCCGTGGTCAGCGTGCTCCCAATCTGGAAGACGATCATCTGATTGCTCAGGCCTTCGAAATTCAGGGTGAGTGCTCCGGTCAACCCTGCTGACGATGCGAAGAAGTAGACCCCGGGGTCAAGCGTAAGGCCTCCGAGATCCTGACCCGTCAGAATCTGCGTAGGAGCCAAGCCCGCCAGAAAATTGTACCCAGTCAGCGCATCTGCCTGCGCCTGCATGGCAACGGCATCGTCGTTATGTGTGCTTCCATGCACGATCCCCGGCGGAAAGCCCGTGATCGAAGTACCGGGGAAAACGCCCAAATCTCCCCAGAGAACCGAAGGCCCGGTGTTGGTTACGGCTGAGGCGCCCAAAACGGCGAAAGCGTCGGCGCTTCCGAGGACGTCGGCATAGGCTGTGAGGGCGAACAACGGGAGGACAAGACAACACATGCGCAGCAGTTTCATGGGAGGCTCCGCCTCGTTCCAATCTCGAAGAACCCGGCTTCTGCCGCTGGAAGGAGTAGCACAATGGTGACAGAGCCGCAAACACCTAGCAACTTTATGTCTGCAATTCTATTTCCGCGCTAACCTCTTCTTAGCGTTCTTAGCGCAGCTATTTTACGTTTTTGGAGTGCACACTCTTGCACCAAAGTTCCAAACAATTCCTCATCTTAGCTGGCCACTCCTCTTGCGGAACTGGTCAAAAGTGCCCCACATCACACTTTGGTGGAATAGGTAATTGAAGGAGGGAGTGCCGACCGCGGATTTGTCGCTTATTTGTGGAGAAAGAAGTTGAGCATTGCCCAGTGCACGTGCAAGCTGCCGTTGTAATCGATCAGCCCCATCCTGCGAAAGCGGTTCATAAAGAAGCTCACTCTCGAGCGGGTGGTGCCCACCATCTCGGCCAGCGTTCCCTGGCTCACCTTCAGGGCGGCGGGATGTGGCTTGGATTGCGTCCCAAAGCCCGCGAGCAACAGCAGCGTTCGTGCCAGCCGCTTCTCGCTGGAGTTGAGCAGTTGATCGAGGAGGTCCTCCTCAGTCCGGGTAACGCGAGAAATCAAGTGCGCAATGAACAGCCGCGCGAATAGAGGGTCGTCGTGGATGATGCGAACGATGGCGATTTTTTCCACTCGCACAATTGTGGAGGGCCGTACCGCGGTGGCGGTGGACATGCGCAGAGACGTCGCTCCTAAACAGCCTTCCCCGAAAAAGTCGCCTTGCCGGAAAATAGCGATGACGGCCTTCTTGCCATGTTTCGATAGGACCGTCAGCTTCACGTTGCCAACCTCGACATAGAACATGGCATCCGCAGCATCGCCTTGACCGAAAATTAGTTCTTTGTTGCGGTACTTCCGGCTGGTGCTGTGCTTGCCGATCTTCTTAAGAAACGTACCGGGATTAAAAGTAAGCGCGCGTTTGCCTGGCATTGCTGCCTCCCGAAGAGTCGAACTCGTCCGCAATGATACCGGCCCACTCGTCAGCTAGCGGCACATGGATCCGTCGGTCGAGGCGGGACATCGCTGCCCGCAAATTCCCCTCACAAACCGGAGAATACCGCTTGGCAACAGACAAGGCTGTGCAAAAGCGCTCAATTGACACAAATTCCAAAGTCGGGAAAACGGTGCAATATTGAACAGGAACGGCAAACGGGGCAGCCCTTAACTAAGGTGTATAATCCAGTCGTGTGAACGCCCCCTTCGGAGGTGCGATATGAGCGTCAGGGGCATTCCAGCCCGCAGCCAGGGCGCTTCAGCCAAACGGGTCCCACCCGTCAATTCGGTGCGGTCCGCAAAGCTCGCCACCGGCGAAACTGCACAGCTTCCCCGGCTTCAAACGCCCAAGCCGCAACCCACAAATGGCGAAGGGGGTCTTAATCCTGAGGCCTTCCTCGCGAGAGCTGGGTTGGGCAAGAAAATTGTCAACCTGAAAAAAGATGAGGTGGCCTACGCGCAAGGCGACCCTGCCGACACGATTTTTTACGTGCAAAAGGGCCGGCTGAGAGTCACGGTCACCTCCGCGGAGGGAAAAGAAGCCACGATCACCTTGGTGGGCGCGGGGGAGTTCCTGGGGGAGAACTGCATGGTCTCGCCTCATCCTACCCGACTCGCAACGGCTACGGCCATGAGCGAATGCGCACTGCTCAGGATCAGCAAGGCGGAAATGATCCGCGCCCTGCATCAGGAACCCGAATTTTCGAATGTGTTCGTGTCGTTTCTTCTTGTCCGCAACGCCCGCATCCAGGCCGATCTGGTCGATCAGCTTTTCAATTCCAGCGAAAAGCGACTGGCGAGAATTCTGTTACTGCTGGCCCAGTTCGGCAAGGAGAGCAAACCCGAGACGGTGGTTCCCAAGGTCAGCCAGGAGGTATTGGCTGAGATGATTGGCACCACCCGGTCCCGCGTGAGTTTTTTTATGAATCGCTTCAGGAAACTGGGGTTCATCGAATACAACGGCGAGATTCGGGTTCACAACTCTCTTCTCAACATCTTCTTGCAGGAATAACGAAGTGCAGTTTTTGCGCGGTTTTCCGGCGCAAGCCTCCTGCCCTTCCGCCGAGAATGCACCCCAAGAATCTGCTCCCTTGGTCTGAATTGACCGTTCTTGCCTTGCGGCGTGTGCCATGATGATGGTGTTATGCCGGCAAAAAATAAGAAGGTCGCATTCAGCGCCGCTACTCTCCGCGAAGTGAAGAAAGAAATGGCAAAGCCCCGCATTGCGGAGTCGGTCAGAAGATCTGCCAGGGTCGATCCGCGTCTGCGGGAGAGGTTCGTAGAGTTCAGCGCAACGTGTTAGCGCGATTCTCCGCCATCGCCACGGCCAAGGGAATGCCCTCCCGTCGTTCCAACTCGCCAGCACCCGGCGCAGGCGGCGTTTTCGGCAATGCTTTTACCGGCGCCAGGCCCTTTCGAAATAAATTGTTCCGGACCCTGGCAAGGGTGATCTCACGATGCGGCATGACTTCTCAGGCCGTGGCCTCCGACCCCGAATTTCGCGGAAGCCGGCAATGGTTTGTTGGTTCTGCGCCGTGCTCGTTGCAGCGGTCCTCGCTGTTCCTGTCATCCCGGCAGACGGAAGGCAGGCCGAGATCGCGGTATTGCATGTGCCGGAACTCGAGACCGGCTTTCACCTGCTTTACGAATTGAAGCCCGAGGAAGCTCGCGCGCAGTTTGCGGCCTGGCAGAAGTCCTACCCGGCAGACCCTCTCGGGAGCGCCTCGCAAGCGGCAGCTTATCTGTTTGAGGAGTGCTACCGGCAAGGCGTTTTGACGTCCGAGTTTTTCCTCGACGACAAACGTTTTCTGGGCAAGGTCGCTCTCAAGCCGGACCCGGAACTGCGCGCGGCATTCTTCGCTGCCGACAAACAGGCACAGGACTTGGCGCAAATGCGATTGAAAACGAATCCGGACGATACCAACGCCCTGTTTGCCATGACCCTAAGCTTGGGTATGCAGGCCGACTATGCCAGCCTGATCGATAATCATCAGGTGGAAAGCCTGAGAATGATCGGAGATGCTGATAGCTACGCCAAGAAACTGTTGGTGGTCGCGCCGGATGCCGCCGATGCCTATCTCACCTTGGGCGCGGCCAATTACATCATCGGAAGCCTGCCGGCATACAAGAAGTTGTTTCTTGCCTTCGCTGGAATCCACGGCAACAAGAAAGTGGGGATTCAACAGCTCGAGATCGCCGCCGAACGCGGCCATTATCTCCGGCCGTTTGCCAAGATCATGCTGGCGCTGGCGGCCCTGCGCGAGAAAAAGACTGAAGTGGCCCGCACCCAACTTGAGGAGCTGGTCGCGGAATTTCCCGAGAACCAGCTTTTTACTAGCGAGCTGGCCAAACTCAAGGTTCCGCCTGCCGCGGTTATCCCTCAGTAGAGTGCAGAATCTGAGGTCTGTGCGACAAGGCTCACTGGGCCTCTGTAATCTTTTTGTAATCCCATTGCGCCCTCGAGTCTCACAGGATCACACTTCATTACTGTGAAGCGCCGACACCCGTTCTTGCGGCAAAGGTGAACCATGAACGCCTTACTCGTCTATCCCAGGTCTCCTGACACCTACTGGAGCTTCCGTTATGCCCTGTCGATTCAAGGCAAGCGGGCCGCTCAGCCGCCGCTGGGTCTCATGACTATAGCCGCGCTGCTTCCCCAACCATGGAACAAGCGCCTGATTGACACCAACGTCGAGCGCCTGAGGGACTCTGACCTCGCCTGGGCCGACGTCGCATTGATTGGGGGCATGCACATGCAGCAGGAGGACCTGATCTCCATCGTGCAGCGCTGCCATGCGCGCGGACTCCGAACCGTTGTGGGCGGGCCCATCACCAGCAGTGTGCCCAGGTCCGTACTGCAAGCCGACCACGTGGTGATCGGCGAGGCGGAGGATCTTATCGCCGGCCTGGCCCGAGATCTGGAGGCAGGCACGGCACACCCCCAATACCAGGCGGCCGAGCGTCCCGCCATGGAGCGCAGCCCATTACCCGACCTGCGTCTTATCCAGATGCACCGCTACAGCACCATGACTGTGCAGTATTCGCGTGGCTGTCCCTTCAACTGCGAATTCTGCGACATCATCGAGATCTATGGCCGCCGTCCGCGCACCAAGGCCGTGGCACAAGTCCTCGCCGAACTCGATCAGTTGCGCGAGGCAGGCTGGCGCGACGCGGTCTTCGTCGTTGACGATAACTTCATCGGCAACAAGCCCCGCGCTAAGGCACTGTTGGCGGCCATGGCCGAGTGGGGAGAAGCTCACGGTCATCCCTTCCGTTTCAGCACCGAAGCGTCGCTCAACCTGGCCGACGATCTCGAACTGCTGCAGTTGATGAAAGAGGCCGGCTTCATATCCGTATTCCTGGGCATCGAGACCCCGGACGAAGACAGTCTGGTCGCCAACCACAAACTGCAGAACACGCGGCGCGACATGCTGGAAAGCATCGGCATCATCCAGCAGTACGGCATTGAAGTGATGGGAGGCTTTATCCTAGGCTTCGATACCGACCGCGAAGACGTCTTTGAGCGCCTCGTCGAGTTCATTCAAAAGAGCGCCATTCCCGTTGCCATGGTGGGCCTGCTCCAAGCCATGCCCGGCACGCAACTGTTTCGTCGCCTGCGGAGCGAGGGCCGAATCCTGAATGCCGGGGGCGGCAACAACACGGATTGCGAGCTGAATTTCCTTCCGCGCATGAACGCCACCCGCCTGCTCGACGGCTATCGTCATGTGCTCACTAGAATCTATGCCTGCGATGCCTATTATGAGCGGGTCAGGCTCTTCCTCAGCCGCTGCCAGCCGCAATTCCGGCAGCGCTGGAGCTACGGCAGCCTGCGCGCCTTCTTTTCTTCCATGGTGCACCAGGGATTGCTGGGAAAAGCTCGCCTCAGCTATTGGAAGTTTCTGCTCACCGCCGCCACGCGCTACCGCCGCTCCTTCGGCGCCGCTATGACCCTGGCGGTGATGGGCCATCACTTCCAGACGATCACCGACCAGCTCTCTGACGCAGACTCTTGATCGAACTCGTGGACTGAGGAAATCGATTCTCGCCAGCCGTCGGCCTTCTCTCTCGTAGGGTACAGTTTGAAATCCACAGAGCTTGAACTGGGGGCGTTCGGCGTAAACTGTCTGTATGTCAGAGAAACGAACAAAATTCGATAAAGCACAGCGACAAGCCGATCAGCTCGAAAAGAAGGCTTCCCGTCGTCCAGCGCAAAATCGGAGAAAGAAAGCGGTCCGCGAGGACTTCAGCCAAGCCGCCGTCTCGATCGTCAAGGGAGTGACGGGCAAAGGTTAGTCCGCTCTTTCGCTTTCGATTTGCTCACGTGACCCACTACCTCAAACCGCGGCAGGTGGACAACGGTAGCGCGCGAGCGTAGCATTAATATTGAGCAAGTACCTCTTCTTACTCTTTCAGGTTCCCTGAACTAAGTCAGCCCATCTGAAGTTTTTTCCTCTTTGGCAGCGAGAAGGCTCTCGAAGCCAAAATTCATGGCAAGGCCGCTTAAAAGGCCAGTGCACAGAATAGGAAGTATTGAATGACACAGGCAGTTGCTCGCTACGTCGTGTCGTTTCAGGCGGAGCCGGTTCGCAAAGGGAGGCGCCACCACTGGATGATTTGCCGGGCGCAGAATCCCGACGAATTAGTGTCTTGGGGACATGCCCTTACGCAGGAACTAGCCGAGATAGCAGCCCGCAGCGAGGTCCACAGCCTCACTTCTGGACTGACTCAAGGTGGGCGGGTGACCACGATCAGGCCAGCCACCCACCATCTCTGATTGGCACTCCTGAGCCGGGTCCAACGAGCGTCTAGCTAGACATCCTTCGGCCATGATGCTGCGGCTGGTAGCTTGCGTGGGCCACGCGCCGATTACCCGCAATTATTGCTGCGGGGGCTGGGGCGTGACTGTGGTGGTCGAGGTGGTGTCCTTCTTCACCACGGGCGGCGGCGCGGTCGTAGTGGTCGTGACGTCGGTTACCGGCGCTGGCGTGGTTGTGGTGGTCGTGGTGTCGGTTACTTTTGGCTGAGGCGTGATTGTGGTCGTCGTCGAATCGGTCTGCTTCACTTCCGGGCCGGCCGGCGTAACCGTCGTGTCCGTGCTCTGAGTGACCTGGGGCGGCGGCACCGATGCCGGATCCTGTGATGTCATGGTGGTGGTGCTCTGAGCGGCGGGTGGATTCTGTGTCGTCGTGGTGGTGTTGGACTGTGTGGTGCTCTGTGCCAATACCGGCAGCGACAGGGCAAGCACGATGAGCGACGCCAGGACGACTACAAATAGCTTCTGAGATTTCATTTGATTCTCCTTATCAGGTTGGTCAGACACCATGATAGGGCTGCCGCTGCCGCTTAATCTGTGCAAAATTGCTCGCTGCCGGTCAAGTTTCGGAAACCAGTTTCGAGTTTCGAGTTTCGAGTGCCTGGGTGCCCCGTTCTAGCCTTCTTTTGGCTAGGGCGCGGATTTTCGTTGGTAGATGCGAAATGCAGTTATCAGTTTCGAGTTTCAAGTTCCCAGTTTCGAGTGCCAATCCAGCCTCTCTCATGAATTTGTCATCCAGAGCGAGGTCGCCGCGGCGACCGAGCCGAGGGATCTGCGGTTGTCCTTACTGGCAACTGGCAACTGGCTACTGGCTACTGACAACTGTTCTTCGGGCACCCATGTCTGAGAAGCCCGCTCAAGCCGAAGGGATGGGCCGCCGGCCGACTCGGACATCTAAAACGCTTTACCCTGCACGAGCCGCTAAATGCCCCCCTCCCCCCCATTTCTGCATCTTTGTTTTCAATACTTTGCCCCCAAAGTATTCATAACACGCGATTTACTAGCAGACGTAAGGGCAAATATATACTTGGCTCACAATCTGTGCTATCGTTCTGATTGCCGTGACAGGGTATTGCCTAAGTTGGTTTGTTGATTTCCGGCCAGTTGGAACGCACGAATTTCTTTCCCGTAGCGTCATACCAGTAAGCAAACGGGGTGACGCGGACTTGGCCGAAAACATCATGGTAGTGGATGCTGCCGCAGACCCACAGCCAAGCCTCCGGAGGGTTGGCGAATATCCGTGGCCTCTGGGCTTCCTCAGCATCGGAAAATGGGAAGTCCCAACTCTCGCTGGGGATGGTCATCGGCTTTCCTGCTGGGGCGATCACGCCCTCAAACGCCCTAGCGCCCTTCAGTTCGATGAAGATGAACTCCTTGGGGATGTCGAACTCGCTGGACAATTGAACGTAAGCCTTTGCTCCAATCATGAACCCTGGGGTCTTGCCAAAATTTGCGACACGAAAGGTAAAGCGTGGCGTCGCCTGCTTCGCGAAATCCGGATCAGCCTCTATTGCATCAATCAGCAACCATGCCCGCTCTCCGGTTATGAGCGCATTGGCACTTTTTTGCGCGGCGTTAGCGGCCTTGTCTGCAATATCGGCTTGGCGCACGATCTGATTCATTGTGCGGTGAGAAACAACGACGTACCAGCCAGTTATTCCTACGTAGATCGCCGTCAGGCCAACAGCAACCCACTCCGGCTTCTTGTACCAAGGAGGATTGTGGTTTTCTTTGCCCTTGTCGGCAATGGAGTGTTCTGGCTCTTCTTGGGCTCGCACTTCGGTGTCCGGAGGCGATGGTTTTTCATTTGCAGTCTGACCGTGTACGGTTTGTCTTTTCTGTTGGCTCTGTTGATGCTGGCTGTCGGCTTGGCCGAGTAGTGCGAGCGGGAGGATGTTCAGTAGGAAAATTGCGAGCGTAAGGCGCATAAATGTCTCAGGAGGAAAAGTACACCATGCTAAGAAGAAACACAGCAACAAACAGGGGTGTTGTTATAAAGGGAAAACCATTCCCAAAGCCCAAGAAGCCCAAGAAAGGCTAGGCGCCACCATGGCGAAAAGGAAAGCAGAATACAACGAGGGACCGAAAGCAAGGGAAAACTTTAAGTCGGCGATGAAGGCGGCCTTTCAGATTCCGAAGGAAAAGGCTCCGGCAAAACCGAAGCCTAAGCGCCGCAAAGCGTCCGGCAGTGACACGGGCTAGAAAAGTTCCTCTTGCCCCTGTGCTGCCGCCGAATGGTGGAGCGAGTCAACGCCCTTACCTGTAAGCGCGGCATAGGTGAGGCGCTTGCCAGATGCTAACGACATGGCCTTAGTGAAGCGGTCGGAGTCGGTAATTCGTTCTTCGCGCTTCTTGCCGCCACGGTTGTTGAAACGGAATACCTGTTCGTCGAGGTAACGATCAAGATGGAATGGTTCGACAGACACGTAAGTCCCGCGCAGATTGCGCTTGAACAGGCTCCAGAAGTTCTCCAGCCCGTTCGTGTGGACTTGTCCGCGCACGTACTCCGTCGCGTGGTTCACAACTTCATGAACAAACGTCTTTTCGATACCCGTATAGCTGGTGGCATCGTCGGTGTAGAGCTTGCTTCCGTATTCGACGTTGTTCAGAATCTCGTTCTGCAAGGTTTCGCGCTTGATGTTCGGAATGACCTTGGCGCGAATCTCGCGAGCATCGCGGTCGAGCAGCCCCATCACGGCGGTCTTGCCGAGATACATATCGCCGCGCAGGTGCTGGCCGCGAATCTGCTCCAATCTCAATCTACGGCTCTTGTGCATCTTTCGCGGATTCGGGCCAACGAAAGTTTCGTCACTTTCCACGGCTCCGCCAGTACCGCCGAGTTTTTCCATGGAGTTGCTCTTCACGACTTCCCGAACTCTGTGAAGCATGAACCATGCGGACTTCTGAGTGATCTTGAGAGTGCGCGCCATCTCTGCGCTGCTGACCCCATTCTTGCAGTTGACCACCATCCAGAAGGCGGTCATCCACTTGTCCATTCCGAGCGGGGAGTCCTCAAAGATCGTACCGACCTTGACGCTGAATTGTTTCTTACAGCCCTTGCACCACCACATCAACCGTGTGCGAATAAACGAGTGTTCTTCACCGCCGCATCGTGGACAGGTGATCTTCTTTCCCGGCCAGCGCAGATTGACCGCGTACACGAAAGCACGCTCGGGGTCGGAGAAATAAGCAATTGCTTCTTGCAGGGACTTTGGCTGTTTGATGTTCGCCATTTCTTTGCCCTCTCGCTCTATCTGATGCGAGAATAGCAGAAAGGACTTTGTGTGTCAAGTATATATTTGCCGACGTAAGTCCTTGCTGCTCAATACTTTGCGCGATTCCACGCAAAGTATTCTATTTAAAGCAGATATGAGCAAAGTATTCCGAACAAAGCACTTATCTGGTGCCCAAGGGGTGCCCCATCCTGTCATCCCGAGCGGCCGCGAGCGCAAACGGGGTCCCCAGGAAGCACCGGGTTTGTGCTTGCTGGGGTGTTAGAGCGAGGGCCGTCCAGGGACCTGCTTTCTTCCGCTCTCTTTTGGCTAGGCTGGGAATCTGTTAGGTCGCTAGTTCTCAAAGATCGCGCTGCTGCGGCCCGCAAGCCGTTCACCATCACGGCTACCTGACGCAGGCGGACATTCGCAGCGCTGGAGGCTGACCCCAGCGCTACCATTCTATTTTGTGGATCGGAGCCGGGCCCAGGAGAAAACGCATTTCGCAAAACGAAGGTAACAACAACCAGGCACTGGTAAGAATCTTTCACAATTCTTGAGCCCGCCGGGGCACACTAATAGGCCTGCATCACTTCCACCGAAAGGCGCGACCCAGCAGGAAAAAGCGGCGGTAACTATTCGGCGACCCCCAGGATATTTGGCCACAATAACGCTGCCTCACGACGCTAAGATTGTTGCGGCAGAAGGCGTGCCAAACAAGCATTTGGGTGTTGCAAAGTTCCACTCGTGGAGGACTTGTGTCTATGAAACGTTGCCTCTGGTTCATGCTGCTGACTGCTGCATCAGGTTTTGCCCAGTCATACAAAACGTGCGACGTAACCATGTGGGCTAACGAGGCGTATTCGCAGACCTCGTCTATGACGCGCAACAACATTTTGTACTTTGTTCGGATTGGAAGAATGGATTATCAGATTGCGCTGCCTGGGCCCAAAGTGGAGATGAATTCAGGACAGCGGATACGTTGTCGAGTGGATAAGGGCTATATGTTCATCCGCGACAGCAAGGGCCACGTCAGCAAAACGCAGATCGTTGACGCGGGGCAGCCGATACAGAACCAATGGTGAGCGGAATCGATTTCCACTCATTCCAAAGACAGGAATGAGTGGAGCACCCGGCATTTGGTAGTGGGTCAGTCTGATTTCCACAGGCCTCTGCAAAGCGGATTGACAAAGGGATTATTCTGAAAGCACTCCGAGAGGTCTAATGGCCAATGCCGAATTTCAGGTTGTGGCTGGTAATTCGTCGGATAAAGCGTGAAGTCAAGAGACTTGCTCGCCTATATTATGCAGATGTTGAGGTTTCGAGCTACGGTGTGCCGCATATCGATCCACGGCATCTCGTCATCCTAATTCTCACAAAGACAGACGAGGAACGTGACAGGCTTGGCCGAGAGCTTCTACCATATGAGCAACTTCGGGCCGTGCTGGTGCAATTCTCATATCCGGCAGATGCGATTCCAGGCGTGCGTTTCGTCTTTGAATCAAGAGAAAGTGTGGGCTACGGGGAAGACTTATACCACGCTCTTAAATGAGCCGACCTGTGGAAATCAGACTGACCCGCTACCCGGCATTGTCAAACTTGGACAATAGCGCCTACTCAGCGTACCATTGAAAGCGAGAGAGATTTCCCACCTCTCATTCAGATCCCCTGAACTAGGTCAGCCGTTCTGGAGTCTTCTCCTCTTAGTCGTGGCAGTCATAGGAGTTACAGTGTCTAATCCCAAAGTCCGCGTCAGCCAGAAGTCTGACCGCTCCAAGCCGCAAGCCATCTTGAACAAAGATTCAGCCAGTACCTTCTCGGAAGACGCGATACGGGCCCGCGCTTACCAAATCTACGAGTCTCGCGGCAGTATCCACAACCGTGCTGACGAGGATTGGGGCCAGGCGCAGTCCGAACTAATGGATCTGGTGGGCGGCAAATAGATTTCAAACCATCACGCATTCAAAAGAAAACAGGTGCTGTCATGAATCATGCAATCGCCAAATCCACCGCTGAAGACTGCGTTCGGATTAAAGACCTCGGTTATAGCTCGTCTCACCACATTTGCATGTATGGCGAACGATTTGAAGTTGTTTCCGATCCTTTCCCTGAAGGCAATGGCGTTGCGGTCCACGTTATAACGGACAGAGAGCCGGCGAAGCGGACACTGCGCCTTCCCACCTCGATTCTCATAGGCCTGAAAGGCATGTTTACGAAAGCGGCATGAGACATTTTGCACGGTGCTGCGACTTCCAGCCGGCTGCCCCACCCTTGTCGCACAGCGACAGGGTGGGTATGACGTGATCACGAAATAGTGCCCACCCTCTCGCCAAAAGCGGGCGAGAAGGATCGGGCACCCATGTCTGAGGGTACCCGGTCAAGCCAAAGGGGTGAGCCACGCGCCCTGCCGGACATCATCCTCTGTGTGATCTGTTCGTAGCAAGTCAAAATGTCCGCTTTTTGTAGCAAGTGAAATGTCCGGTTTTGATTCTTGGGTTTACTCATATAGCCGTCGTGGTCGCTGTGGGAAAGTGGGAATTCCGCGCACTTTGCGG